>CAZHIP010000026.1:0-2632 GCA_964532925.1 uncultured Gammaproteobacteria bacterium | reverse complement strand
GGTTCGACTCCCTTCATCCCCACCCAATGTATGTATACTGTATATATTCTAAAAAGTTTAAAGGATAGCAGAACATATGTCGGATATTCATTTGATGTTAACAATCGCTTAAAAGAACATAATAGCGGAAAGGTGAGCGCAACAAAGAATCGAATACCATTCAAAATATTATTTACTGAATTAACCGAAACATTAGAAAATGCGAAAGAACGCGAGCTTTACTGGAAATCTGGTACTGGAAGGAGGGCAATGAAAAAACTCTTCTCATAAGGGTTCCCGCCTATAGCCTACTGGCTAGGCGAGGCTCGCCCACCGCAGGAGCGGTGCGGGCGGCGACTCCCTTCATCCCCACCTGCGAAACATTTGTAACAGAAAATTTCTAAATAATCCGTTGTAGCTGATTATTTAAAAATAGAAAATTATAAATTAAAAATTAATTATTCATGGTCCCACAGAAACCAGCACAGCCGGCATCACAGCCGAATCACAGAAAAGGTCAGAGAAATTTTCGCCACACTGGCGGATTTAACCGCGGAAGTCCAGTCGGCCAAAATTCTCCAAGGCATCATCAAGCCCGCCCGTCTCTTCCCCACTCGGTAACGAATCGAGGCGGAATAGTTCAAAGCGCGGCAGAAAATGCGATAAAACAGCCAGGCGAGATAAAAACCGGTGTTTTTAAAATTTCACCAACACGCCGAGCAGTTCACATTGACGGTGGACGAGTTTACAGCGATGCAGAAATGAAACAGCATCAGGAGCACAGAAAAGTAGAAGAGGCGGCTAGACCGATGATAAATCAGGGAGGCATAACTCCACGCGAGCTTTCTAATCGTCCGATAAAAAACAGGACAAACAGAATGCCTCGTCAGCAGATGATCTCAATGTTTAGCGAGCGCAAATTTATCAAAAAAGAAGGCGCTCTCACCGGCGAGATTCCACTTAAACGCGACACACTTTACTGGGTTCCGCTCGGCGGACTTGAAGAGGTTGGACGCAACTGCTCGTTCTTTGAATACAACGACGAAATTGTCATCATAGACATGGGCATTCAGTTTCCCGAGGAGGACACACCAGGAATTGACTGGATTATTCCAAACATCAGTTATCTGGAGCAGAAGAAAAAGAACATCAAGGGCTTAATCATCACCCACGCCCACTACGACCACTTTGGTGCCGTTCCTTATGTTTTAGAGCGCCTTGGCAATCCCCCAATCTTTGGCTCCGCATTAATTCGAGAGGTTCTTAAAAAGCGCCTAGACGAAATGCCGAACATTCCGAAGATGCGTTTTCAGGCAATCAAAAATCACGACCGCGTAAAACTCTCCGAAAACTTCACCGTTGAATTCTTCGGCGTAGCGCACACCGTTCCGGATACTACCGGAGTGATGCTTGAAACTCCAGCCGGAAAAATGGTCCACTTCGCCGACTTCCGACTTGAATACGACCGCGCCGGCAATCCTTTCAACCTTGGCGAATACGAATGGCTTGGCACTCAGGGAGTTCATTCTCTTCTGATTGACTCAACCAACGCCCACGAAGAAGGACACACGGTATCAGAAGAAATCGTTATTGAAAACATTGAGAAACTTTTCTTAAAGTCTGAGGGCAGAATTATTCTCTCTACCTTTGCTTCAATGATCGAGCGTCTTGCTGAAATCATTAAAGTCGCAGAAAAAATCGGCCGCTACGTTGCAATCAACGGGCGCTCAATGAAAGACAACCTAGAGATTGCCAGACAACTCGGCTACCTCTCCTACAAAAATGGATCCCTTGTCCCAGTAGAAGATGTCGGAAAATATCCAGACAACAAGTTGCTCATTATCACTACTGGTGCTCAAGGACAAGAAAACGCCGGCTTAATGCGAATCATTAACGGCGAACACAAAACAGTAAAAATTAAACCGGGAGACACCGTCGTCTTCTCGTCATCCGTAATTCCAGGAAACGAACGCTCCGTGCAGGCTGTTAAAGACAACCTTGTCCGCCAAGGCGCCGAGGTGCACACCAACAACGACCTAGACATTCACTCCTCTGGTCACTGCCCTGGTCCCGATTTGGCACTCGTAGCAAAACTCTGTAAACCAAAATTCATTATTCCGGTTCACGGCCACATTTATATGCGCGCCGCCAACTACGCGAACATGAAAACCGTTGGCATAGAAAGAGACAGAGTTGTCATCGTTGATAACGGACAAATTGTTGAAATGACCGAAAACAAAGTCATCCCAACCGACCAGCACGTTGATTCAACCTACGTTATGGTTGACGGTCTTGGCGTGGGCGATGTTGAAGCGGTTGTTCTTCGCGACAGAAAACTTCTTGCTCAGGAAGGAATGATCGTCGTCATCGCAACGATAACTAAACAGACCGGAAAATTAATAAAGAACCCGGACATCATCAGCCGAGGCTTCATCTACCTTAAGGATCAAGGAACGCTAATTGGAGAAATGCGCACAAAGGTTAAGACACTTGTAAACCAAGTAAACCAAAGTGCCGTCCGCCAGGAGGCCGAAAACGATTACATTAAAGGCATAATTCGTGATCAGCTCGGACTCTTCTTGTACAACAAGACCCTGCGCCGACCAATGATTCTGCCAGTTATCATTGAAGTCTAGCCCATTCTCACGGCAAT
>CAZHIP010000025.1:0-2832 GCA_964532925.1 uncultured Gammaproteobacteria bacterium | reverse complement strand
CATGCGAACGGGAAGGGAGAAACCTAGAAATGGTTATTTGCTCTTTATTATTTACCATGCAATCATTATTTCATAAGTAATAATTAATTTTAAATTAAAATTTATTTTATGAACTCCGAAGGTTATAAACCAAGTGATGAGGAGATCAAAAGAGGAGACGCGATACTCAGAGAAGTTCACCAGGATAGTCCAAGTCTTTCGGCTTTAGACGAAATGAGATTGGATTCAATGAAGAGCTTCTCTCCTGAGTGCATAGTCCTTAATCAAGACGGGAAGATGGGTATGCTTCTTTATGACAACGGCAATGATGTTTTTCGGGAGATGTCAAAGGAAGACTTAATAAACTCAATAGAGAAAAGGATTGCTTCTTTGGCTGAATCTATCACATCAATGGAAGCCCAGGCAGCCATGATTGCGCAGGAGGTTGATATCAGGCAAAAAATGGAGGATGCATTAAAGGCTCTCGGAGTCCCGACAGACGGGAAGCCTCTTAAACAAGAAGAGGCTACGAAATTCCCTCTTGGATACATACTCCCAAGAGATGGCGCCCTTCTTTCCAACCGCAAGTTTTTCGTTGAGAAGTTAGGAAAAGAAGTGGGCTATTCAAAGCAAGATGTCTCTAGTTTCAAAGAAATTTTGAGTAAGCTGAATCAATAAAATCTAAACCTTTGTCAGGAAGGTTTATCGTCCCTAGTCAAAAACGCCCAATGAATTGGGCGTTTTTGATTGTGAGCGGGCGACGGGAATCGGACCCGTGTATGCTGCTTGGAAGGCAGCCGCACTACCATTGTGCTACGCCCGCTATTCTATTTCCGGCAAAACGGCCTGCATCCAACCCTGAAGCTTTCGATGTAACCGAACACCTTTTTCAGGATCACCGTTGCTTTTGATTCTAATATAAGCCGTACCATAAGGCAACTTGTTTTTTCTAAATTTTGACTTATTTTGGCGAACATCAATATAGGTTTTTCTAAAATTTCCTGCCGGCAAACCCGTGGTTTTTTGCCAAAAATCCTTCGCCTCTTTTTCATTATTATCCGGGTATAAATGCATCGTCAAAGTTATATTGCTTAGGTCCATATTTAAGACCTCCACAAACCATCTCGTCATTACTTTGATGACCGCCGGATTGGCATTCGCAATTTGAATATCCTCAAAAGCCTTTGACCCCTCACCTACGTAAAGGCCTAGGCCGAACATCATAAAATCTCTCTTTGAGAGTTGACCTATTTCTTCGCGTCCGACACTTCTCATGCGCAAAACCTCTTCAACTTTTTTATCATGTCTGCGCTGACCATTCAAAATAGGTCCGTATTGAATCCTTTTAAGAACTTCTTTGTTGGGCACGAATGGTTTGTCCTTGAACCACTCACTGAGCGTACCTTTAGGTACTCCAATCTTCTCATTGATCATGCCGTACGAATATCCAGCCTCACGCATTTTTATAGCCTCAGATTTAAGCTTATTCATTAGCTCAGTATACCATACAATAGTCATCGGTTCGGTAAAATGCAGATAGGCGCGCTTCTTGCAATTGGCACCTCTTTCCGCTAGTATACTTCTACTTGAAAGTGCCTCTTTATAGAGGCCTTTTATATCAAATATGAGCAAAAACGCCCGAACGAAATCGAAAGTAATGATTGGAGGTGCCGCAATAGTAGCGGGAGTTGTGATTTACATGCTTATGCAGACCCCGGCCATCCCTCCTAAGGAGTTTTTAGAAACGCGGATACAAACAATTGGCGCAGTGAATAACCTAGCCCAGTTGATGAACAACTCTCTAAGCAACCTGGAGAAGGTAAGCAACTACATCAAAAACGGGAACGACGTAGAAGCGAAAGCTCTTATTGATTTTGAGTTTGCCCAGCGCACAGAAAGACAGAACGCAGCCGTTTTGCTTGCAAGCAACTTAGAGCAGATGGCAAGATCTGCGACTCAAATCACCTCCGGCGGCGCCCGCAGCGAGGCGGTAGAGGCGATTACGAGTGGTATCTCTATGGTTTCCCGCATGGTTAGCTACAGCAACAACCTTGAGAGACTTTTCGGTGCCCTTTCACAAAAAGCGGACGGAATAGACCCAGGTGCCCTTAACTTGAATACGCTGTCCACCAACCTCAACAATGATGCCCGCGCCATTAATGGACTCAGCGAAGAGTTCAATGATGCGTTGAACCAACTAGACAAGCGCTACGGCATTAAATAGCGTATAATAGATAAGTCCTGTCTGCTCCCGCAAAGCAAAAACGGAGAGTAGTATAATGGTAGTATGCGTCCTTTGGGAGGATGAGGTCCGAGTCCGATTCTCGGCTCTCCGACAAACACCTTTGCGGCGGACGGGACTGATAAAAGTAACTCTGGCAGTTTTCTTGTAATTTATGAAATTCAAAAACACGCCCAATACCTTCTTGAAGTTAGGCGGAGTGCTGCTGTTTATTCTTGGCATAGTAGGATTGTCGGGTTTGACTCAGACAAAGTGGGAGATGAGCACCATCGACAGTTATCTACGCCTCTCCTTGGGTTTGTTTATGTTTATTGGAGGACTTACTTTGAGCGCAAAATCGCAACGCACATGGACGCTGGTAATCGGTGGCGCAACTATTGTTCTTATAGCGGCGATGGCCGTATCCCACTACATCGCCCAAACGCCTGATTTCATTGAAGATATGACCCTCCACATCGTTCTTGCCTGCTGGGCACTTTCGGCAGGAGCAAGAAGAAGCGCGTCAAATACTTTGACGCCGGCTAATGAAAAGGTATAGTTATTTTGTTTCCTATAAGCTCCTGTAGCTCAATGGATAGAGCAGGGCTCTTCTAAGGCCTTGATATAGGTTC
>CAZHIP010000024.1:0-2947 GCA_964532925.1 uncultured Gammaproteobacteria bacterium | reverse complement strand
AAAAGGTCGGCAGTATTTTATTGGCGAACGACACGCAGGATTTCAACAAAAACGCTACAGTTGTCTGCCGTATCATTCGTATCGGCCCTATCGCATTTCGCGACCGTAGCAACGGCAGTATATGGAAAGAAGGCGCGTGGGCCAACGTCGGTGACGTCGTGCTCATGCCGCGATACGGCGGTATGAATCGCGTCGAGATTCCGATCGACGGTGCCGAAGATGAAATGGTGATTTTTGCAACCTACAATGATTATGACGTCATTGACAAGGTTACCGGTCGCTTTGAACACTACACCAAACTTCTGTAAAGGAAACAGATATGAGCGAGCAACAAGTTGAAGAACTAAAACTGCGAGAACAGAAGGACGGGTCTTATATCATCGGCGAAGAACCGAAAGACACCGAAAAGACAAGCGACCCTGCGCCGGAAGACGAAGACGCAGAAGACGACACGCTGGTCAATAAAAACGAATCCCCCGCCGAAGACGAAGGTGCGGTGGATGGCGAGACTGCCGAAGAGGCCGAGGCCCGTCGGCAACGCAATCGCGAACGGCGGGCCGAAAACAAAAGTCGGCGAAAAGAATATGTTGAATCTTTGAAACGGGAGTTGTCGGCTCGGGACGCTATCATCAGCGACCTTTCTAGCCGTGTTGAGTCGGTCGAACGAACATCGACCGGTGCGCAGATGGCCCAGCTTGACGGTGCAATCCAAAGCGTGGAGCAACAACTCGAAGAGCTGCGGGATATCAACAAGCAGGCGATCGAGCAGGCGAATGGCGACGTGGCTGTGGCGGCGCAAGAACGTATGTTCGCCCTTCGCACCAGGTACGCGCAACTCGCTGAAATCAAGAAGGGTATGACGCGTCAAACCTCTCAGCCGCAGGCTATCGATCCACGCCTGAAAAACCATGCGGAGGCGTGGGCCGTGAAAAATAAATGGTTTGATGCTTCTGGCGGCGACACCGATAGTAAAATCGCGCTAACGATCGATCGGCAAATGGCGTCGGAGGGTTGGAACCCCGTTACATCTGAATACTGGGCGGAACTCGATTCACGGCTTAAGAAATACCTGCCGCACAGGGTCTCAACGAGTTATAATTCTCCCAAGGGTAATAAAAGTCATTCCCCAGTGTCGGGGGGCGGCAGGGAAAGTTCCAATACCTCTTCCTCCTCTTACACCCTTTCGCAAGAGCGCGTATCCGCGCTTAAAGACGCGGGGCTGTGGGATGATCCCAAAAAGCGTGCAGAGGCAATCAAACGCTTTCAACAGTACGACAAAGAAAACGCGTAAGGAGTTACGAAATGGCTAACAACACTAAAGACCAATTTGGCGACGAGCGCCTGAAAAGGAACGCTGGCGCCGAAGTTCGTGGCTCCCGCGAAAACGCGGATGTGTCTCGCGTTCAAGAAGACGGTGGATCGCTCAACGCGGCAGAACGCCGACGGCTTCTGCGCCAAGAGTGGATTCAAGAAGTACTCCCCACTCCTCCAAAAATCAGCGGCTACCACTGTTGCTGGCTCAGCACTACCAATAGCACCGACCCGATCTATAAACGGGTTCAACGCGGGTACGTGCCGGTCAAGGCGTCAGAGGTTCCGGGGTTCGGGGCGCAGTTTACCGCGACCGGGGGTGAGTTCGACGGATGCGTAGCTTGCAATGAAATGCTGCTTTTCAAGGTTCCTGAGGAGGTCTACCAAGACCTCATGATGATCTACCACAACGATATGCCTTTGGAGCAAGAGGCATCTATTCGCGAGGCGGTAGAGGGCAAACAGGAATACGATAGCAACGGGCGCAAGTTGGGTGAAGTCGAGGGGAATTTCGGATCGTTGGGCCGTGCAAGGGCTCAACCAACCTCATTCATTTCTTAAGGAATACATATCATGACTGCTTCCGCTGCTCCGTTTGGGGTTCGTGCGGTCTCTCACCCTTCTGGTACTGTTCGCCAGAAGGTGATGACGGGCTTCACTAGTATCCCCTCCGCCGCTGTTTATAAGGGCGATCTTATCAAGCTGACGGGTGACGGCGCTATCGCCGCCATCATCACCGCCAACGACGCCTCGATTGGCATTTTCGAGGGTTGTCGTTATACTGATGCGACCGGCAAGCCGATTTATTCGCCTTACTGGCCCGCCTCGCTGTCAGGTGTTACCAGCATTGAATGGTACTACACCCCGTTCGACCCCGGTATGGAGTGCGAGATTCAAGGCGGCTCCGGTTCTTGGGCCGTTACGGCTATCGGCGACTCCGCTGATATCGTGATTGCTGCGGGCAGTGCCAATACCGGCGTGTCGGGTTCGTATCTGAACGCGACGCTCAAGGGCGCGGCAGCCGTTGGTAATTTCCGTATCACGGGTCTTGCTCCTCAAACTGATAACAGTTGGTCTGATTCCTATCCGATTCTGCGCGTGCAGATCGCCAAGAATCAAGTTCTGACTGAAGTCAATTCTATCTAAGGGAGCTAAATCATGGCTACTCCTATGCGCAGTTCTGATTTTCGTTCCATTGTCGAACCGATTCTCAATCAGGCGTTCGACGGCGTCTATGACCAACGGGCTGATGAGTACAAGCAAATCTTCGCGGAAGAAACGGGCATCGCTCGCGCCTACCATGAAGAACCGATGCTTTATGGCATGGGCTCCGCGCCGCAAATGCCGGATGGCAACCCGGTAACATACGATTCGGGCGGTCAGCTGTTCGTCAAGCGGTATGTCTACGATCAGTACGGTCTGGCGTTTGCGCTAACCCGTGTACTGGTTGAAGATGGCGATCATATCCGCATCGGTTCGACGTTCTCGAAACACCTTGCCCAATCGATGACGGAAACGATGGAAACCGTTGGCGCAAACCATCTTAACCGCGCCTTCACCGCCGGCTACACTGGCGGCGATGGCGTTATCCTGTGTTCCAACGCCCATACCGGCGCTCTCGCCTTCACGGCAGGTG
>CAZHIP010000023.1:0-3019 GCA_964532925.1 uncultured Gammaproteobacteria bacterium | reverse complement strand
GGGGGCTCGGGCGTCGGGGTTGGCTCCGGCGTGGGCTCAGGGCTCGGAGAAGGTGTTGGCTCGGGAGTTGGGGTGGGGGTGGGGGTGGGCTCAGGAGTCGGTTCTGGAGTTGGTGAAGGTTCAGGCGTAGGCTCGGGCGTAGGAGTTGGCGTGGGTTCTGGCGTAGGCTCCGTTTTTGATACACGATGTCTGTGAAGCCACTCTGCCACTGCGGTCACCCCTGCCTGCCAAGATGGGTACGTACGAAGATTGCCGCTGTCGTCGTTACCGACATTGCCTGGATTGAGGGTCCTGACCGCTTTGCCGAGAGTACCAAAACTTGAATCTTGTTCCATCATGGCCATTATGAGCCGAACGTCTACCAGAGAAGCAGAAGCGGCGTTTGTAACCATTTCTCCGGTCACCGGGCTATCTGGGTATTTACTCTGTATGTACGTATCAATGCTTTCTACGGTGCTCATCGCCCCCATGTTGCTCAAAATATTCTTTATTTTTTCTTCATGCAAAGGATCGGTTGCATACGGAGTAATGTCGTATTCTCCTAACACAGTGGATGAACCATCCGTGATAGCCTCTGTAAGAGGAATTTCTTTAACAGCTGCAGACTTAGAGGTGTCAACCAATAAGCCTAGTTTAAATAAGGTATCTTCCAATTCAGTAACTTCTTTCTCAACAGTATTCATTTTTTCCAAATCGCCATTCATTCGGGCGTAATCTCTGGAAAGCTGAAATTCTCTGAGCCTGTTGTTGAGCAATACGACAAGATCTTCTATTTTCATAATAAAATTATACCACGCTCATTTATTTCAACCCCAAAAACTTAGCGACTGTCAAAAGCTTCTTTCCGACAAGCTCACCGAATGTGCCCGCGTCCATATTTCCTGTCAGGGGAGTACCCCAAGGGTTACCCGCGCCTCCTGCATCAGATAGGGCTTTTCCGGTGGTGCCTGCGGTTAAGTGGTTTGCAACCAGCGCATTCCATACTACCGCCGCCAAGTTGGAATCGGTAAGACCTGCACTATTGGCCGCACGAACGGATACGGCGTTTAGGTTGGTTACATCTGCCACATTCGAGTTCGCCGCCACCAGGTTCACGGCGTACGAGCCATCCTCAAACGTGACGGTGTAGCCATTGATGATCTCAAACACGCGTGCCAGGGTTACACCTCCGACGGTCACCGTGGTGTTGTGGTTGTGTGTTGTCGGCCAGACTTGCCCCTCTGCATCATCCTCTAAATCCTTTAAATCAAGGCGGAAGGTGTTGATGTTCAACTCTCTGATTTCAAAAGGGGTAGACTGAACAAGCGTCATATACGCTTTTGGCACGGTAATGACTTTTGTCGGCCAGTCTACTGAAATCGCCATATTACTCTTCTGTAATCAAAAACACGTTCGCTCCAGATCTGTTTCAGAATCCACCGAACTGTTTATATACTTTAGCACAAGTCAACGAACCAAGAGAACTTCCAGTATTACTCATCTACAATTAAGAGCACTGTTGTGTTGAGTCCTGTTGAGGTAATTGTCCCCGTAATTGTTCCTGTTTTGTACTTCGTTCCCGTGGTGGCCCTACGCACTTTGCCCGTAATAGGCTGATCCGATGTGTAATTAAACGTCGCTGTGAGCAAGATACCTGAACCATCGGTAACTCCATTTAGTATTGCACACGTTGCGGTGATGGTACCGGTTGCTGGTGTTGCTGGTGTCCCAGTTACGGTATACGTGTAATCATCTAAGCCTGTTACCGTAATAGTGAATATGCCATTGTATTCGTCTTGTACTGCTCCGCGAATAATCACCGACATACCTGTGGCCATGTTGTGCGCCGTGTGTGTAACAGTAGCAGTCGCACCTGAGCGAGTGATGGTACAGGATGCACCCGCTGGCAAATCGCCGCCCGCCGTCGCTTCCATAAGCACACGTGCTGACGCAATGGCCGCGAGCGTATCCGTATCTTTGACCGTTACTACCACTGAAATAGGTGGTGATTGAGTAGCTCCTAGCGAATCAATGAGCTGGTAGTTGATAGAGTCAGCCACGGCTACATTCTCTATCCATACTCCACGGGCACCGAAAAATGTACCGCCGGAAAAAGTACCAAACGGCGCTTGCTTTGATTGGACGATCGCAGTAGGTGTGCCATTTATCGTTGCAGTGGTTCCACTGCTCGTTAGTGTGTTGGTGTCAGCAAACGTGCCATGAACATTCCGAATGACTAGTGTTCCAGTTGCACCACTGTCGATCAAAGAAACAATATAGCCAGATCCACCAGCACTTGAGGTGATGGCATTTCCTTCAACAAAAGGTCCGCTTGCTTCGCCGGTATAGTTCAGGCGGATATCTCCAACGGCCTGATAGTATTCGCCGTTCACGCCGTTTAAGGTGGTGACAGACGCGGTGCGAGTTACATACTTTAAATATTCATACACTTCCTGAATCGTGTGGCTGTTACAGTCAATAACACAGTCATAGGGTTGGGCGCCATTGCCATTGCCTAAATCTTTGGAAGCGACACCAAACGTAAAAGTAATACCGGCATATGCGCCAACGGTTGCCTCAATAACCTGGTTGTTTGTGTCGGTAAAGGCGGCGAGCGGGACAGGGTTTCTTCCGGTCGAGGCATCAACAACGTAATGATCGTACAGAGTCGAGTATTTACGAGCCAAGACGGTCAAATTGCCCGAGTCAATTTCGGTGCCTGCTTCTTTCACTTTTACTAAAACATCAATTTGTCCGGTAGACCACCATGGGGTGATCTGGGTATCGTTTTGGTACACGTCAAGGGTAGTGCCGCTCACAATGGTGCCCAAAGAAAAGACGTTGGACCAAATATTTTCTCCGGTTAGGGAGTTAGCGGAGTTGTTGCCCGACCCAGTTCCGGTGGTAATGGTCATGGCGGTTGCACTGGCAATCTGGGCTGGTGTAACTCGAGTGTCACGCACATACCATTTTGAACTGACTCCCGCAGAGATGATTTCAAAATCAAGAAGTGGTCCGATGGCAGTGGCTCCCGCCATAA
>CAZHIP010000022.1:0-3168 GCA_964532925.1 uncultured Gammaproteobacteria bacterium | reverse complement strand
AGGTCGCGCAGGGATCGGTTGTCGGCTGCTCGATTGGCACCGCCTCCGGCGTCGGCTATCAGGCGCAAGTTGTTCAGAACACGGCTATCGCGTGTTCGCAGGGGAATGCTTCTGCGACAGGCTATCTGGCGTTCGTCGGCGGCAGCACTTCGATCAATTGCTCGTTGGGCACTGCTGATGCGGTTGGTTATCCGGTCGGGTTGTCCCCCACGACTTTAACGGTCGCGGACTTGGCAGCGATTGACGCACTGATTCTTGCGCGGATACCGGACATTGTGACTGCTACGTGGGCGTCAGTGCTTGATACCCCGTTCTCATCGGGCGATTTACTGCGTCTTATTGCCGCAATGGCAGCGGGCAAGGTTTCCGGGGCGCAAACAGGCACTGAAATATTCCGTGATGTCGGAGATACGAAAGCCCGAATTACTGCGACTGTAGACGCTCAGGGTAACCGCACATCTATTACGCTTGACGCATCATGAGTAACTTCTTCTCCGCAGGATTCTTGAAGCCCCAATATTTCAACGCTCAGTACTTGAGCGGTGGGGATGAGGCCAAAGCTCAATCTGGTTGGAGACGGTTAATAATCGCGCAGCTTCAAGAAGCCGCTAATGAAAATGTAGTCACGCCGCAGCTTAATGAAGCGCCTGGATTAACTTCAACCGTGGTGCCTTTTAACGCAGAGGCGTCACCTGACACAGCGCCTAAGAAGCCATCCCGCGCCTCCGTAAATACTTCGCCGGAAGAGGAAATTGCGAAGGATGTATTGAATGTCCTTCAGAAGCCAATTTATCGTCAATCACCATCCGTAGTGTTATTCGAACCGCTTATTTTTGGCGTCACGGACACCCGCGATATATTGCGGAATTTGTGGGCGCGGTTGGGTGTAAATGTGGCGATAAGTGAAATCACCTTGGTCGAAGTGGACGCGAACGCGGGCAGGTGCGAAGGGTATTGTGAAAGTGAAGACGAAGAATTTTTATTGATGGCAATGGCGCTATAATTTCATTGGAGACTCACTATGACTACAACTACAGTTGCCGGTGTGGCATACCCCTCAGACATATTTTCACACGCTCAGGAGCATTCCGCCATGGGCGGGATTGGCATGACCCATACTATGGTTGCGCTTCTTGGCGACTCAATTACCGTCCGCGCCACTCTTGGTTCAGGGACTCCTCCGGCAAATAGCGTGTCGGCAATCGCTCCTTTCAACTGGGCAAACTGGTTGCTCGGTGCGCCTTTTGTATTTGCCCAAAATTTGGCGGTATCCGGTGACATCACGAAGGGGGTTATGAGTCGCGTAAGTGCTGTTCACCCGAGCATTCAATGTGTGTTTGTAATGACGGGTACGAATGATGTAAACAGCATGAGCGCGGCAGCAAATCAGGCGACAATAGACTCTACCTTTACAACGGTATCTGGTCAGATAGCATCGGGCATTTCCGCGCTGACCGCAGCCGGTAAGAAAGTCGTATTGTGCACAATACCGCCGAATAACGCACTTACACCGAACACGGATTCACGGATTCAACTGCTCGACAGGCTAAACGCGTATATCGCCACACTAGCCTCCGCGAATGTTTTTATTTCGGATGTATTCACAGCCATGTGGGACAGTACGCAAGCGACCGTCCGGCTGGCTAAAACCAATTACTTGAATGCCGACGGGATTCACCCCACCAATTTAGGGGCGTATTACGCTGGCAAAGCTACGATGACCGCAGCCGCGCAGGCGTATGCTTATTCTTCACCCAACGTAAATTTGTATCAGGGGTTTCAATTTTGTCGCCCGCTATACAGTGAATTTCGACGCAGCACTGGCGGAACTGCTGGGACAATCTCGGCAGGTTCTGGAACTATCGCCGACGGTTGGCGGTGTTTGCAAAACGCCGGGACCGCGACATTCACTGTCGACGCCACGCAAAGTTATACGGCCAACGCGGCATTCATTGGCTCGTGGGCGGCCCAGCCCATTTCACCCGATGCATATTGGCAAGTATTCAACGTAACAGCAGCAGCGGCTAGCGACAACCCCCGTTTGCGGCTCCCGGCTTCGACTGATCTTAATCAGGGTGGTAATCTCCAAGACGGGTGTTTCGGCGGTTCAGAGTTCTTTGTCGAGTTCGAGGTGGTGGTTTCTTCCCCCGTCAATTTGCAAGAAGTGTCGGTCGGTGTGGAGGGCACATTCACCGTCGGCACGTCGCCGGCGGACCAAGCGTATTCTGGAACAACCTACATCAGGTACAAGGCTGGGACAGCGGGGGACTCCAGTTCGTCAGCGAAGGCGATGGATGAAGGGTACCGGGCTGTATTGCGGACTGGTATCGTTCGAATTCCGGAAAACATCAGTACTTCGTCGGTTTATGTGATTCCGTTCGTTGATATGATCTTTAACGGGACTGGGTCGGCCACTGTATCTATTGGTCGGCCGCGTATTTGGCACAAGACATCAGGGCAACTCGCTTAACGGGGGTTTGGTATGGCCAAAATCGGCGTAAAAACGGTAATAAAGAAAATTGTCCCTGGGGTTTCCCGCCGCCCCAAGGGACTCCCTATGAACCCCATCACCAAGATGAAAATGGCTAACGGGGTTCCGGGGTTTAAACGCGGCGGCGATGTTAAAAAGGGTTCAAAATGAGCAAACTAGCAAAGGTTCTCGGCGGACAAAGTCAGACCGGGTTCAAGCTGTTCAAAAAGGGCGGCGCGGTTCATGAAGATGAAGCGGAAGACCGCACCCTTATTCGTCGTATGCTTCGCGAAGAAAAGGCGGGCAAAAAGTGCGGGGGGTCTGTTAAGAAGATGAAGAAGGGTAAATGAGCGACCCACTCATATCTCGGTTCATTTCCGAGATGAAAAAACAAATGACGGAGCACGCTGAAGCCGCCATGCGTTACCCGAAACGAGAGTTATTCGAGGCGGGTGAGATGTCCGGGGTGTATCAGGGGATGGATAAATCCCTAGATATTCTGGACGCTATTATCAGCGAAACCTATGAAAAGGAACTCAAATCTTGAATAAAGAAGATTTCATCAAAACGCATTTCCCCGAAGTTGATCCGGGGCGCGAGCCCTGCGGGAACAAAATTCTGGTCCAGCTCCAATTGGTGAAGAAAAAGGTCGGCAGTATTTTATTGGCGAACGACACGCAGGATTTCAACAAAAACGC
>CAZHIP010000021.1:2597-3952 GCA_964532925.1 uncultured Gammaproteobacteria bacterium | reverse complement strand
TAATGCGAGGGCGTCCCTCCTTACGCCTTTTCGACCACCCGCCCGGCGGTGGCGCATAAAGCCGGGCACCAATTGTGCGGAAGTAAAAGCAGGGTTATAATTTAATCAACGAATGGAGCTAATATGTTGTCCCCTGATCAAGAGCGTCGGTTAGTAGGAGGGGGGGATAGCCACGATCACTTTCATTCAACCGACCGGATTAGGGTTCACGACGACATCGCAGCTTTACAAAAGCTGGCCAACGTCTCAACCCCGCCGACGGGCGCGTATTCTGTTGCAGCAACCGACGACTTTATACTGGCTGATAACGCCGGGCCGTACCAACTCCCGAAAGCAAAAAACGGCAGGGTGATAGAGTTTGTCATGACTACGGACACTTCAGTAACAATAGACCTTTATTCCGGTGATGCGATTCACGGAGAAACGTCTATACTGCTTGAAGAAAAAGGCACCGCGATTCGTTTGAAGGCGATCGACGGCGGGTGGGTGGCCATATGAGCTTCACACCAAATCGTGTTCGGTTGCGCGGCGATAATGGAGCGCTAGCCGAAATTTCCCGTTATGGACAAGTAATAGTTGGTGCCCGAAAAGACGATATACTTTGTCGGTTTGAGTATAGTAACTCATCGGTCGATGTCTCTGTTGTAACCACCGGTACCGGCGCGTCATCGAACTCGAATAGTCAGGCGGTTGCTTCGACCGGCGCGGGCATCGGCAAATGTACGTTCGATACTGTAAACATAATCTCGTACAAACCCGCCCATGAGATGTACGCATACGGCAGCCTCGTGTTCACTAGCGGTGCCGCGAACACGACCCAGCGTTGGGGGCCGTTTGACGACAACGACGGGTTCTATTTCGGGTTCAGTGGCGCTACATTTGGCGTAGCTGTGCGCAAGGCTGCTGCGGATACATTTATCGCACAGTCATCTTGGAACAAAGATAAGTGCGACGGAACCGGCTCAAGCGGCTTTACGCTGGATAAAACCAAGAACAATCAGTACCGGATATCATATGGGTGGCTGGGCATAGCCCCTGCGACTTTCTCGGTGTATGGCGGCGAGGCGTTGGGCTGGGTGGTATGTCATGTTATTGATTATACAAACCTGATATCTGTCCCAATCGTAAATTCTCCGAATTCAAAAGTCAGGTGGGAAGTTGAGCGCACATCAGGCGCTGGGGCGATCACGCTCGCAATCGGTTGTGTGTCTGCCGGTGGGCTCGAAATGGTTCATAGCCACGCAGGCCATCGCGTGTTTGCATCGTCTTCGTCAGTCGCGCTGGGCGCGGGTGTTGAAACGCTGATTATGGCAATTCGCAATAAATCGACGTATCAGAGCAAGACAAACAAGGTG
>CAZHIP010000021.1:0-2497 GCA_964532925.1 uncultured Gammaproteobacteria bacterium | reverse complement strand
CGATGGGAAGAGTTTTTCGCCTAAGATGAGTCAAGAAACCATTTTCACTCTGCTCCCAGAACCCGGCATTAAGCGGGACGGTACGGGCCTGGATAGCGACAACTGTTCCGATGGGCAGTGGGTCAGGTTTCAACGTGGGCGCGCGAAGAAAATCGGCGGGTATCGTCGCATTACTGACGGGCTTACTACCGGCGTGACGAAGGTCTTGACGTGGGCGAACCTCGGACTTATCTCTATCTTCAATATGAGTTCGTCGAAGATAGAGACTGTTCAGGTGAACAGTGATCTAGTAGGTTCCGCTGTCTTTGACAGAACTCCATCGGGATTCACCGCGAATGACAATAACCTCTGGAGTGCCGACACGCAATACGATGACGCGGTTGGTTCGCAAAATACAATCGTCGTCGCGCACTGTTCTCAATCGCTGAGCAACATCGACGACACAACCGCCTCGCAACCTTATTGGGCGCTGGCCGATGGTTCGACGCTTTTCCAAACGATCACGGATGCCCCGCCGGTCTCCGGCGGCGTGTTCTGCCTCCCGCCTTACACGTGCCTGTTGGGAACGAATGGTGAATTTCATTGGTCGGACGCAAACCAACCGCAAGTGTGGTCCGGCTCAACTACTCCGGGCGACGCTGGTAGCGACCGAATCACAGGTGCGAAGCTTGTTAAAGGATTTCCGCTGCAAGCCGGACGCTTGGCGGCAGTTCTGTGGTCGCTAGACTCTGTGATCCGCATGGATTACGTTGGTGGCGCACAAATATTCTCGTTCTCGACGATCACCACCAAGTCATCGATACTTAGCCAAAACAGCGTCATTGAATACGATAATATGTTTTTCTGGATCGGCATGGACCGGTTCCTATATTTCGATTCGACGGTGAATGAACTTCCGAATCAGATGAACCTGAATTGGTTCTTCGACAACCTGAATTACCAATACCGCCAGAAAGTGTGGGCGATGAAAAACACCAAGTTTGGTGAGATTTGGTGGTTTTTCCCGCGCGGCGACTCTACCGAGTGTAATCACGCCATTATTTTCAATGTTCGAGAAAAGACTTGGTATGACTGCGCTTTGACCCGCGCGGCCGGCGTGTACTCCGCACTCTTGCGCTACCCTGTAATGGCAACGGCGGGCGAACTCTATCAACACGAGTACGGCAACGATGCCGCCGTCGGTGACGCAGTGTTGCCGATCTCCAGCTATTTCACTACTCAGAATTTTGGTTTTCCTACAGGCGGTGTGGGGACCGCTGTGCAAGGCGCTACGAATTGGACACGCTTAATTCGCGTGGAACCCGACTTTCTGCAAACCGGCGCGCTGAACCTCTCTGTATTGAGTCAAGAATTTGCTAGAAGCTCAGTCGTCGTCGCACACACTCAAAGTTTTTCCGACACTGACGAACGACTAGATATGCGCGTACAGGCTCGACACATTCAGTTGAAATGGGAAAGCAACGAAACCGGCGGGTATTACGAAGCTGGGCGTATAATTGTTCACACCGAACTTGGCGATGTAAGGAATTGACGCTATGACGAAGACATTTACCGAAGCGTTTGGAGATAACGCGCAGCTTATGCGCTCCAAGGGCGGAACGAAGTCACCATTTTATATCGACGCCACGACATTTACACCAGACGCGAATTTTGGCACCGACGGGTACCAAGGCGGCGTTAACACCGGGGGCAAGTGGGAATATAACAGTGACACAAAGGAGTTCGATTATTACCCCGCTGTCAGTGGT
Organism: uncultured Gammaproteobacteria bacterium; assembly: GCA_964532925.1. GTDB lineage: Bacteria > Patescibacteriota > Patescibacteriia > GWA2-47-26 > GWA2-47-26 > CAZHIP01. The sequence goes on along the minus strand of CAZHIP010000021.1, from coordinate 749 downwards.
AACTGGGGGACAAGTCGCCCCATGTACGAGAAAACCCCCACACAAAGCGTCAGCGGGGAAGAATTAGGGTTGGTCGATCCAGCGTTTCACATCGCGGGCTTGGCGACGCTGAGCGATCGCAACAAAGATTCTTGGAGCGATTATGGGCTTAGAAATCAGTCCTACGCGGTGGGGGATAACCCTGAGTTCTGGAAGGGTGCGTCCGACCTTCGTCTATCGCTCGGCGACATCAACAGCTACGAAGCCAAACCTTCAGGCTGGGACAAAGGGATTGATACGCTGGCGATGTTAACCGCTGGCGGCATGCTCGGAGCAGGGTTGCTCGGGTACGGGTACGTTCCCGGTGTAGAGGGGTTGGGTGAGGCTGCGGGCGGCATACTCGCCGAACAAGCCGCTGCGCCCGTAGCCGACGCGGTTACGACCGCCGTGACCACAGGAGAAACGGCAGGTGGCGCTGGGGGGCTTTCTAGTTTGGCGACTGAAGAAGCCAGTCGCGGGTTAATAGAGTCGGGTGTCGGTAACTATCTGGCGGGTGGAGAACAACTCGCGAATACCTTGGGCACTGATCTGGCAACCAAACTCGCGACTGACGAAGCTATTACCGGGGCGCTCACCGCCGCAGGGAACTATGCGCCGGTGACGAACGCGGTTACAAAAGTCATCACAAATAAACCCGTATCCGACATGGGTTGGAAACTCGCCAACCTGGTCGGTGACGACACCGCCAGCTTTTTGACGAAGGCCGGCTC
>CAZHIP010000020.1:0-4175 GCA_964532925.1 uncultured Gammaproteobacteria bacterium | reverse complement strand
GGAGAACGCGGAGAAAATCTGCGACGAACACAACGCGGCCCTGACGCCGAACGTGGAATTAACCGGCGCCGATAGGCGTCCGGGTTGAATGTAGGGTTAGAGAACATGAGCGAGAGGGTGATGGGGTTCGGGAACCACGGCAACGCACAGGCAACGCGGACGAGTGATGCGGGTGGCACCGCTACAACACTGGCAGTCAGCCGCGCACGCGCAGTCCATGCTGGCGGCCCGGAAGCCAACCGGATGACCTAGCAAAAGCCAACCACCGCCCTCTCCCCCATGTTCTCTAACGTAGAAGTCACCGACTCGCCGGACTTATCGGCGAGTCCGCGTGGACTGCCGGGTTAGGCCACAGGAGGCTAAATGAAGAACGTGATTGCATTCCCGGCGACTGACACGATGACACCCGAACAGGCGCTGCTGTCGGCGATTGAGTTCGCCAAAAACGACAACATGCAGGACGTTCTTGTGGTCGGCTACGACGGCGACGGGGAGCTAATAGTGCGGTCTTCGCGAATGGATCGCAAGGACGCATTATGGTTAGCTGAGCAGTTACGGAAATACGCGATCGGAGAAATAAGCTGATAGTGTCAGCATTTGACAAGAGGTAGTACCATGTTTGAAGCAATCAAGACTTACGTGAAATCAGTCCTCACTCCCCGCGAATCACTCGACGCGTGCGTGTCTCGACCGCATCCTCAGGATATTGCGCCGCCCCAAAAGCCATTCGACCTTTTGGAGTTTCTCGCAGAACGTCCTCCGCGAAATGTAGGGCTTGTATTGGACGAGAACGAGACGCCCATCGAATGCCTGGTGCATGCGGCAGGACAGTGCCCATACCGGCTGAAGAAAGGGGATGGACTTGCGCCGCACGAAGTAGAGCAAGTCCAGCAAGCCCTCCGTCGGGCTGCCGGGGTGCCGCCGCGTCAAGAGTCCTGAGCACGTCGATCTGCGTCTTTGCGCGCGGTGACAGTGTCTCAGCCAGGCGAGCAACTCGCTCCTCGCCACCTTTACCAAGAATGTCGCCATACATTTGTTCAGCCGATTCAAACGATCGCGGTTTGGCGCCGATCTCACCCTGCATGACTTTTCTGGCTAACCGATTTTGAACCACGTCCGGGATCATTCGTTCCCGCCAGTAAGCATTGGCCTCGTCGAACAATTGTTTCGTCTCACCGGTCTTGGCGTTGGTCTTAGCCCAAGATTCCAAGTCGGTGTTGAGTGTGGCGTAAAGTTTCCGGAGTTCGTTGCGCGCTTCGCGGGTGGCTTGTACAGGGTTAGGCGCCGCCATATCGCGTTCAGCTCGGGACAACGCTTTTCCAACAGCCATGCGGATGTCGTTCAGCGCTGAAAACGGCACCGAACCTTGTTGCCCCGTCGGAGTTCCCGCCATCATTTTAAGCCAAGAGGCTGCTTGATCGTTATAATCCGCGACGCGGTCAAATACCTCGTTACCCTTATACACGGGACCACTTCGTGTGTTTTTTACAGAGGTGAAAGTTTTGCCGATGTTTTCAACGGTCGGCAGGAAGTTGTCCGGCTTGACTTGTGGGACGTTGTTTTGAAGCAGGTAATCGTCTAGCGCCTCCCAACGAGCGCGCCCGCCAGCTTCGATTCGCTTCGCGGAGTCGGCTAACGCTATACGCAAATCTTCGCCCGGCATCATCCGGTCGGAAGTGCTGCGCCCACTCAACGACGGCACTTGTTTTACCCGTTGCATGGATTCAGCGAGTTTTCCGGCGGATTCCTGTAGAGACTTTTCATACCCCGGAGCGCGACGCGCAAAGGCACTCAGCCACGTGTGTTTGTCTAGCTCCGGCAAACCCAAATCAATCCCTAGCTCCCGTTTTGCAGCGTCGCGCAACGCCATCGCCTCTTTACCGGCGTCAGTAAATTTTCCGGCAGCGGCCCCTAGTGTTTTTCCTACGACTTGAACGCCCTTACCAACCACGCCCGTGAGCGCAGATTGTAGAGCCGCATTCGATCCACGCACCGCAATGTCGTTGGCCAACCCTTCTGTTTCGCCTTGCGGATCGTTCAAGAAGCCTTGCGCACCGGCCAGCGCCATTTGCGCCGGAATACGCGCAGGTGCGGCAGCGTACACTGCGGCGTTGCCGAGAAACGAGCCGAGTTTCGCCGACGGGTTTTCCATCAACATTTTATCGATTGTGGCTGTTTCGCCACGTTCTTTCGCAATGCGCGCCAGCATCGCCTTTTTGGCCTCGGGGTTGTCGGGGGCGAACAACATTTGCATGCCGTGTTTGGCTCCCTGATACATACGATTCAGCTCCGACCCAGCACCTGCCCGCGCCAAGTCAACCGGTCCATACCCCAATGACGTGTCCTGCGGCTTGTCTGCGCCAAACATAGAGCGAATCGCATCGCCAGCGGTCAAGGGTTTACCAGTCACTGGGTCAGTGCCGGCGGGCCTCGCAGTGGCACCAATTTTAGTCCCAGCATTAGCAATAAATTCGTCGAGTTCTTCCTCGGTCGGGTTAGACAGAAGAAAGTCATCGAATTCCTTATCAGTGGTCATCGTCATTGCACACTCCTCAATTTCGCAGCCTTAAACGCCAGTCGTGCCTGTTCTTCTTTCAGCACGCGGTCTCGTCGCGCGAACCACGACGGCGGAAGAATGCCTCGCTCGCCTGCAGCTGCAGATGCTTCCTTCGCGATTCGTATGCGGGTATTGGCCATATCATTCAAAAAGTCAATCAGCTTGAGCCGGCCTTCTTGCGTCTGATTCAATCCAGGTGAGAGTGAACGCAGGATTTTCTGCTCGAAGTCTGACATAGCGCCAGGCATGAGGTTACCGCCCTCCGCCGTCCGAGTGAGAAGGGACAACTTACCGCCGAGAGCCATAAGCATGTCGCCGTCCGCGACGTTTTTGGCCTCGTCCTTATCAAACAAACCAAGAGAAACCATCCCGGAACGAACATCCTGAAGGGTCTCTCCAAATTTGCCCTCAGGAAGATTCGGATTAGAGAACAGATTTTTCATCTCGTCCAAGTACAATTTGAAGCTAGATGAATTATGCGATGCGGTTTGGTATTCCTCGAACATCTTACCGAGGGATTTGCCCGTTTCCTTGGCGGTCTCTTCTTCCATTGCAGCTACAGGTTTGTCGCGGTACTTTAGCCCGGTCGTCGCGGATGCTCCCGCTTGGGGCGGCGAGCCGTCAGGTTGAGAAGCGTATGCGTTCGCATTCGGGTACGCTGCCGCCAATTCCTTTAATCTGCGGAGGACGTTTTCGCGCAGCTTCGCGTTTTCAGGATTAGCTTGCAAGCGTAAAATTTGTCGTTCAAGCTCTTCCTGAACTTCCGGCGGCAGATTTGCCGGGAGTACTCCGACGCGCCCGCTTGGCGAGGTGGTTTGTGGGGCGGTTTGCGATGCACCAACCCCAAGGGGTGCAGTCGGGAGCTGGTTAGCTGCCTGCGGCACTACGCCTTGTGGGGAGCTAGTGACCATTGAATTTGCGTAGTTCACAGAATACCCCTCGGGGTCTTCCATTTGCTGCGCAACGGCAATTTCGTAGCCTTTTTGTTGCGCGGCTTTCCATAATGGCAGCTTCGACGCTTGCACAACTTTCTGTTCGCCCGTTACGTTATTTGTCCAGTACAGATTGCCCTGATCGTCTTTGCTCGAAACCCACTTACCCGTCGCACCGCCCCCGACGCCCGAACCCCTAGCAAGCGCCTTGCGTAAATTTTCAACATTCTTCGAAGCGTCCTCCACCCTCGAAGATTGCCACTCAGCGCCGAGTTTCGACGCGGCGAGTCGATTAGTGGTATCCATTTTTGCCACGCGATTTTGCTCATCCATTGCAGCTTGGGCCGCGTTCAACAGCGGTCGTTCCCAAGGCAACGACGGTTTCCCGGCCTCGATAGCGACACGTAACCAACTGTTGTCTTGCGTCGGCTTTTTTAGCTCGTCCATCGCAGTGCGGTAATACTCGTCGAGGCTTTCCCGCGCCGAAGTGCGGTCACCTACCGCCGCGTCATACTCCTCGGAGAACTTCCCCGTAAGTTTGCGCTGCAGGGCCGAAAGAGCCCCAAGCGACGAGTTTTCGTCGGCGCCGGGGGTAGGCACTAGATTGTTAGAGACCAGGTCTAGCATATCGTGCCCTTTCAAGAATTCCAAGATTTATACAGTTGGCCCACCGCACCCAGCCCGCT
>CAZHIP010000019.1:0-4878 GCA_964532925.1 uncultured Gammaproteobacteria bacterium | reverse complement strand
TTAAACGAAGGGTTCGCATTGGAATACCATCCGTCCTGATTCGGGTGCGTTGCAGAAGCAATTGCCGGTGCACGTGGTGTACGGCTTGCGGGTGGTGGTTCTTCTGCCGGCGGAGGAGTTTTTACGGGAGGCGTTTCTGGGGTGGTTTTTACCACTCCTAACGTAAACTGAGCTTGGGCGCGAGACTGCAAAACATCAGTGCCCAAACCGTCATTTGCACGTACGGCAGCGGAAGAAAAAAACAGAGAAGCAATACCGGCACTCTTCACTCTGAATACAATGCTTGCAATTTTCCCCACGCTACCATTAAAACCCGGCGTTGGTAATCCACCGTTAAACGTAACTGTCCCAGCGCTGTTGGAAAAATTCGGCTCTTCAACCCACAAAGAGAAAATTGAGCCGGACTTATTCACCGAAACAACCTCGAGGAGATCGGTCGGGAAATTAATTACTACATCCGTGTTGTTAATCCCTTCTCCTTGGGTATTAACAAAAATGCTCGTGGTTAAAATATTTCCGACAGAAAAACTTCCCGAGGACGGAGCGAAATAAAGAGATGCAGCGTTCACTTGAGCGGCACTCAAAATCACAGACAACACAAGAAGCACCACCGGGAAAAACTTATACCTAAGAAAAAGCTTCATATTATGCTTTGAGCTTTCGCTTAAACTTTCTCCACAACACATATACTAGAGCTACGACTACGAGCAGTATGAAAATCCAAAACAAGATATTTTTATTAAACAGTGCAGCGAGTGGTGGCATTAATTTCTCTATTTTTTCGTTACCAGCCTTATCAACTGCTTTCACTTGTATGATGCTTGCTAACGATTGGTCTTGCAACAGATATGGGCTTTCCGCTCTAGTAAAACCTCTATCGCCTTCTTGAGCTTCATAATACGCAACTCCTGATGCAAGATCAGTAGTAAAAAAACTAATGAAATGTTGGTTACCAAAAATAAAAGGATCTTTTCCGCGGGTAACTTCAAACGATTGAGGAGCTGTCTTATCACTTGCAATTACCGTACTCCAATCATTCGTCGGCTCCGCATCTGATGTCTTAGGCAACACGTTTATAGCCAAATTTTTAATGTTTACGCCGTCTTTGGTGCCTTTGCCATCATGTAAATACACGCCAATATTGTTGGGTGACAGCGTGACGGTGCCAGTCTTCTGCAGCTTCAAAACTGCATTAAAAACGATCGCATCTTTGGAGGTGAACCCGCCAGGGTATCCACCAGCAAAAGAAATACTCGTATTGTTGAGTGAAGGCAGTGGTTTCGTGGGCCACAGAGAAAACCCCGAACCGGCGGTGTTGATATCGACCAGAGAAACTGACTCGGTTGGGTAATCAAGCACTACACCACCGTCAATCGAATTTATTTTTTTATTTTCAGAGTCAACACGGAGAGTGAAAATTATACTATCGCCAACGTAAAAATCTGAGCGATCGGTGCTTATATATACAGTAGAAGCAAAGACTGAACGCGGCAAAAATACTGCAGCGAGCGCGAAAGTAATATATATTTTTTTATAAAACAATGCTTTCATAACTACTTCTTCCATTGATATAACAGGATTGAAAAGTCCACTGAGTTGACCTTACTGTCTTTATTTATATCAACACACGGATTGTTAAACGGTGCTATTTTTTGCCAGAATGCGAGCAAAATAGAGAAATCTATAGAGTTCACTTTGCTGTCACGGTTAAAGTCAGCCCCATTGCAAGAACTTACAGGTATTGTCGGTGGGGCTATGTCACCTCCTCCACCCCCGCCGCCTCCTCCAGGAGGAGTGATCACTGCCGCTGATTCAGCCGCAAACTGTTCTGATGATGCTGCCCAGAGGGTTTCGGCTAACGCACGTGTTTTAACTTTGAACCAATATGTTCCCGCCGCCGGCACATCATTGAGCGTCAATGACAGATTTACAAAACTTCCCGGATTAATAAATACCGTCGCTGATGCAGAATCGATGTCATCGCTTCCCCCACATAAATTATCTGCACTGCTTACAATACAGTATACATAATAAAAGTCGCTCGCCGAAGTCCCCATGTTATCAATTCTCACACTGGCAGTGATGCTTGGTATGACTTTGTCGGGTATAGATGTTATTTGAATGTCAGCAGGCGAGCTCGCAAGAGACCAGAAATCATTCACGCGGACGGTTTCACCGTTGATCACCACAGAAACAACTGTTTCCCAAACACCGCCAACCGCGCTTCCATTAATGCTATAGCTGTAATTGTACGTTCCGTTTGAGGCCTTAGTCATAGCCGCACCCGATACCTGCGTTGTTCCGGCGGGGTCAGTAATAGTCACCGTGGGCAAAGAAGCGGCATCGGTCGGTACGGTCGCATAATTTAAAACCTGCAACTTTGCTTTGTACGCGGTATTAATAGTGGTTTCCCCAAAATCAGACAACGTTACCGTAAAACCTTTAGCGAGCTCTGCAGTCAAGGTTGAAACAGCCGTAGTAATGCTAGATTGAGTAACCAGCGTTGAATCTACAATAAAACTCTTATCTCCTTTAACCAAATCACCATTGAGCGCGCTACCGCAGGTCATAACCGCAGGCCAAAGACCAGAAGCAGCATTTCCGGGAATCGCATAATCGTAATAATGCCAACCGTTGGCATTCGCGGTCATTGCTGCTGAAGCGACGACTTCTGTGTTTGCAGGATTGGAAACGCTAATCGTGCATGGTGTCATCGTGGGAACCAAATCGTCGGTAAAAACAAATTCACCCAACGTGATCGTCGTACCCGGAGCAACTTTTTGATACACCGCATAGACACCATCAGCAGGTAACAACGCAAAAACCAAAGACAAGATGACTGACCAGCAAAAACCTTTAAGAGAAAACTTGTTCATAGGTGAATTGTTAAAATTATATCACACCATTGTGCTATAATAAAATTGAAAATATGTTTTCACGAACGTCGCATTTTTTCTTGTTGGCAAAACAAAAAATTAGCAGATTAGGGAAAACGTACGGTTTAAAAAAACGCGCATCCTTTTTTGTTGGCAAGAAAACAAACTGGGCACTCCAAGAAAAACAAGTATTTTTAGCGAGTTCTCCTTCTGTTGTGTTGGTAAGAAAAAAACTGGGCAAACGAAGAAAAACCCGCAGTTTTACCAAACTCACATCTTTTTTTGTTAGGAAGAAAAAAAACTGGGCAAACGAAGAAAAACCCGCAGTTGTAGCAAGTTCATATTCTGATTTACCGCAAACACCGGTAACCATACACCCGGTTATTCAAGACAACATCCAAGAATCTGCACCAAGCACACCGCCACCACCTCCCTCGTCAGACCCGCCAGATTCTGATGAGCCAACCATCCGCGACACAAACAAGAGAGCTTTTTTGAAAATGGCTGGTATTGCGGGCGCGAGCATTGTCGGCGCCCTGTTATTACCTAAAAAAGCAGATGCCTTTGTGCTCGGTAGCTCACCTACCACCGGAGTAGTTGGTGTCAAAAATGTCGCCAACGCACGAATCAATCCCGCTACCGAAGAAACGGTTGCAACCCTCCTCAAGCCCACAGACCTCAGTTTTGACAGCGGAGCGTTGAATGTCAAAGTTACATCCCTACCTAGCAGCTCCGGCGATAGTTTCAGTGATTCTGGAAATGTAGTCAAAAAGGCCTTAGTAGACGCTGATCGCCATGTACAGGTTGATGTCTTGAGTTCTGCTCTACCGTCATCCGCTTCCACAGAAACCACCTTGCAGACGATTGCGTTTGGTGGTTTTAAATTTGCGCTCCGTCTTGCCACTGTTGGTTCTGTGGACTATGTTGGTGAAGCGGCAATTGGCACCGCAACTTCTGCCGCGTCATGGCGTATAAAAAAAGTTGATAGTACTACTGGTATTGTTATCACCTGGGCTGGTACGGGGGTCTTTAATCAAGTTTGGGATAATTACGCCTCTTTAAGTTATTCATAATCGAGCATTGTGAAGTTATCAACATCACCACACGCTACATTGCAAATTATTGTGTATAATAAGAGGTAAGACCGTATGGAGAAAATTAAGAAACGTTTTTTATGAGAAACATGAGCCGTTTTTAAACTATAAAAATATTCTATGGCATTCGTAGCAGCAGACTGGTCGCTCGATCGGCAAACAGGAAATATAAGATATATTGGAAACGACCACACGGGCGCGACACCGTCATACGCCACCGTAATCGAATTCCATCGAGCCATCCAAGACTTTGCTGACGATGCCGGATATGCAGGAAACGATGAGCTGGACATCACCGACACCACACCATCCGAACGTTCAACGGATAACATCGTTACGCTTATCAATGGATGGAACATTGACGACACGGCGGCAGAACATATTTATGACGGTTCTATTATTCAAACAGGTGGAGCAGTTATTTATGACGGTCTAAAGATCCTCGCTCCTGTCGGTACTGCCGTACAATTTATACAAAACGGTGCAGTTGTTTCAGATGACTGGTGGAACTACTCAGAAGGAGGAGTGCACGACGGCGCTGCAAACGCCGCAGTTCTCACTGACACGACAAAATCATGGACCGTAAACGAATGGGTTGGGTACCGCATCAGAAACACTACCGATGGTTCTTTCACCACTATTACTGCCAACACCGCAACAACCATCACCGGAGTCCTCCAAGGCGGAACCGACAACGACTGGGATGTTTCGGATGCGTATTTCATTGTAGATGGGCTCAATAGTGACTCTGCAAACGGTATTTCGCATAACTTCATGATGAAGGTGCGTACCGGTGGTGCCGACACCGATGGTCGTCGTCTTATCGCAACAACGCGTGAGTGGGGTAGAACCTATCTAGAATTTAAGGTGAACGGAACCACCCGTGGTATCAACGTGGTCGCTCTTGC
>CAZHIP010000018.1:0-5214 GCA_964532925.1 uncultured Gammaproteobacteria bacterium | reverse complement strand
CACTGCAACTGCGGCGGTAACGGGCACGATTGCTGTCGGCACGGCTGCTGTAATCGCGTTTCCATATCGCCTGGGTGACAAAGGTAAGTTTCTTGGTATGCGTGTCGACGGCGCTGAAGTTGCTCCTACGGTTGTCGCAGGATTCACGACGACTGGCGTTAGCACGGCAACCACGGCGGATGTTACCGGCACCTTTACCGCCACCGCTGCCGACGGTACCAAGCTGTACACAGTCCAGATGTTGGTAAATCCCTCGACCAAGACGTCGCTGTACGGCGTCGATCCTGCGTAGTATTAATGAAACGGGTAACGATAGTCGCCATGGGTCAAAGTCGGAATGACTTTATTGCCGGGCGACTTATCAATAGCGCTTCTAAAGCTATCGCGGAAAGCGAAGTTTGGGCGGTTAATTTTATGGCGGCGACGATCCGCTGCGACAAAATGATCGCCATGGATCCTTTAGATTTCCCCGGCGCGGATGACCCTGAAATCGGGTATCCCGCCGGACATCTAGAGTATCTTAAAAAAAGTCAGATCCCAGTTATTAGTTGCAAAAAAGTTCCTGGGTACAACGTCGAGGAGTACCCGCTGGCTGAAGTGACTGAGTATTTCGGTGGGTTTAAGTATTTCAATACGACGGTGGCGTATGCTATCGCGTTGGCTATTTACAAGGAATTCGAAGAGATTCAGCTATTTGGTTGCGATTTCACCTATCCCGATAATCACGCGGCGGAAGCCGGAAGAGCGTGCGCCGAATTTTGGTTAGGCGTGGCGGTGGCGAAAGGCATTAAAATATCGGTAGCGAATTCTTCGAGTTTGCTGGATCAAAACATCGGGCGACCGTTATACGGATACCCGACTAATTAGGGGCGGGTCATGTTTCTACTGCACGAAATTCCGATTGCTACGGTAACAGCCGGGAACGTCTCCGGCACTGCGATAAAGGTTATGTCGCCGCCTGGGGCCGGTGCGCAGTATGCAAAACGCACCTTTCAAGGGTTGATTCGCACCACTTCTGGTTCTGTGGCCGCAACGTGTACGATTACCGTTCAAGCGTCTAATGACCCGCTGGCGGAAACTCCGGCAACCGCCAGTGACGCGGGGTGGATTACCCTGGGTACAATCACGCTGAACGGAACCGCGACTACGACCGTTCCTGTCACTGACGGCTTTGCCTCCGACGCCACTTGGAAATACGTTCGCGGGCACGTGGCGCAAAACTCGCTGACCGGCGCGAATACTGTAGTATCGTTGATTATGGGGGTGTGACCCGTGGCAACTAGTGGTACAGTAGCTACGACGACGATCAATACCGCTACGGTGATTGAGCACGCGTTGTTGCGCGCTAGAATCCCGCTGAGTGTGCAAACACCTGAGGTGATAGAGAAGGCGCAGGAAAACCTGTATTTCCTGTTGTTGAACCTGTCGAATCGCGGGTTGAACCTTTGGTGTGTCGATAAGGGGTACGTTGGCCTGACGACGGGGCAGGCTACCTATCAAATGCCGGATGGCACGCTCGACGTGCTGAATGTGGTTCATTCCACCCCGTCCATCGCCATATCGACGTTCTCTGCTATAGTCAACGGAGGTTCCGCGCAACTCACAACGGCAGTGACCGCAGTCAGGATGGGGGCGTACTTCAGCGCAACCTACACCGGCGGGCTAACGCTGAGTCAATCCGCAGATGGGGTGACGTACACAGCGCTGACCACGGTCAATAGCGCGACCTACATCGCAGGTACGTGGTACTATTTCGACCTCCCCGTCGCTACGAGTAACCTGTATTTTTCAGTGACTGGTGCGGCGGCCCCTGTCGGAGATATTCGCATCATCACGGCAACGTATGATCTGCCCGCCACCCAGTGGAATCGTGATACATGGGCGGTGATGAATAGCAAGGATCGCCAGTCCCATCCGGTTACGAACTATTTTTTTGAAAAGAAAATCCCGCCGTTGGTGACGGTTTGGCCGGTGCCTAACGCAAATACAAGTTATTTGACCGTCTACTGGCACCGGCAGGTGCAGGATGTTGGGGCGCTTACACAGCAGATTGAAGTGCCGCAGCGTTGGTTAGAGGGCATCATCTGGCAACTCGCTTTGAGGCTTGCGTCGGAGATGTCGGACAACCCTGAAATCCTGCAATTTGTTGAGGGGATGGCTGACAAATACGAATTTGAGGCTGAACTCGGCGAAACAGACGGCGCCCCCATTTACCTTACCCCAAGCATACGGGGGTATCAATAATGGGCAAGTTTTTGGCGGTCAAAAACTTAAAGGGTTCCTACGCCATCGCGGTCTGTCAGCGATGCGCGAAGAAGGTCTATTATGGCGATCTGGTCAAAGATCCCAATAACGGCGCGTATTACTGCCCGCAATGTGTTGATATTTACGACCCTTGGCGGTTACCGGCTAGACGGACCGAGGATATTTCGTTGAATCACCCGCGCCCTGACACGGAGTTGAGTTGATGGCTGAATCGCTCACTTACACGTCGCTGATTTCGGACATTCCGTTGTACGCCGAGCGGAATGACGCCCCCTTCACGGGGCAAGTGCCGCGCATAATCATGCTGGCCGAAAACCGCATCGCCCGCGAAGCAAAGCAACTTGGCGCGCAACGTAACGTGACGGGTGCGTTGAATTCAAATACGATGGCGAAGCCTGAGCGGTGGAACGAAACGCTATCGTTCAGTATCGTAGGTGCAGACGGAATTCGATACCTCAAGTATCGCACCTTTGAGTATTTGCGCGTTTATTGGCCGGACCCTGCCGCCACGGGCGAACCGGTGTTCTACGCCGACTACGGTTACGAGCATTTCTTGGTGGCACCTACGCCCGCGACAGGATACGATTTCCATCTCATATATTATGAGCGCCCCGATCCACTGGGTCCGGAAAACGAAACGAACTGGTATACCCAATACGCGCCTGACGTACTCTTCAATGCGTGTATGTTGGAAGCTCAGACTTTTCTAAAGCGCCCTGAATTGCTGCAAATGTGGGCTGCGCAGTACGATCGTTCGCTGCAGTCGCTGATCGGAACGAGCATGGAGCGAAAGAGCGGCGATAGAACCTCCACGAAGAGGGACAAAGAATGACGACGTTCACTGATGTATTCGGCAACGATACAATTCCACCGTCTGGGCAGGCGTATGCCTCCGCGACGCTATCGGCCAACACCCAATTCTATTGGCCGGAGATGCCGGGCAGCGCAGACATTCTAACCAGCATTCTCGATGTATCGGCCAGCGGCGCGTATTCGCTTAGATTGCCTGCCGCTAATCAGGTCAGCACGGGCCGCGATTGCGTTATCTACAATGTGGGCGCGACCACGTTCACCATCACGGACACCGGCGGTAATGTTCTCTTCACACTCGATGCGGGTATCGCGGTATACATTTACCTGATCGATAACTCGACGGCAAACGGAACTTGGCGTACATTCACATATGGTGCCGGGACCGCTGCTTCTGCTTCGACATCGCTGGCCGGAGCTGGACTGGCCCCGCTTGGTGGGCTTATCGTAGCCAACGAACTTGTTACCCTGTCGGTCGGCAACTATACGTTGACCTCGGGGGATCGCGCCCGCGTGATCGCCTTCACTGGTGGCTCTGCGACGGCGACGCTGCCGTCTGTTGTGACGGTCGGCAACGGTTACTTTGTAGGTATTCGCAATGAGGGGACTGGAACCACTACCATCTCCCCGGCGGGCGGTGCCAATATCGACGGCGGGGCATCGAAAACTCTTTCGCCGACCGAATCGTTGATTTGTTATACGAACGGCAGCAACTGGTACACAATCGGTCACGGACGGAGTACGCAATTCCAATTCACATCATTCGTGAAAGATTTGACAGGCATTGCGGCATACACGATGAGTTCTACGGACGCCGCGAACAAATTAATTCAGTTTGTTGGCGCTCCGTCAGCGGCGACTACGATCACGATCCCCTCCGTCGTTGCTGTTTATTACGTTCAGGTATTAACGTCAAACGCATACACAATCACGATGAAGACGGCGACCGGAACTTCGGTCGTGTTGAATCAGAATGATTACGCTATCATTTTGTGCGACGGCGTCAACACCGTGATGGCGCAAACTGCCACGGTACCTGTGAATGTCTCGGCGGCGGTGGGCATCCTGGCCCCGGCGAATGGCGGAACCGGGCAGGACTCGTCAGCTTGGACTGGCGTCCCGAAAGTAACCGGCGGGGTGTGGAGTCAAACCGCTGCAGCAACGGATTTGACAATGAACACCGCCAAAATTCTTGGACGTTCAACTGCCGGTTCTGGCGCTGTTGAAGAAATTTCGATTTCTGGTGCCACCTTGTCAGGCGGGACGCTTACAATTCAGTCGCCGGTAGGTTCAACCCTTTATCTGTACAACAACGCAGGAGGCTTCTAAATGCCCGCCAATACCAACCCGATTTTTCCCCTAACCCCTAACCTTGGGGTTGCTGGTGCACTTTTGAGTACCGCGATGACTAACACTAAAGCGTTCGACGGCACAGAAGCCGCCGGAACAGCGATGGTGCTGTGCTATACGGCGGGTGCTAACGGAAGTCGCATCGACCAGATCCGATTGAAACTGACTTCAACGGCTGGTGCAACCGCATCCGGCACGACAAATGCTACCGTTGTCCGCTTCTGGCTCAACAACGGTAGCGCAAATACTACAGCTACGAACAATTACCTCTGGTACGAAATGGCTGTCCCCGCGACGGCCGTAACAGCTTTGGCTACGGCCGCACTGACGGAATACAATTTGCCATCGACGGCATTACCCGCTATTCCGGCGGGTTACAAGATCTACGCTGGTCTAACGGTGGCGGCAGGCGGCACGAACTGCGCCATCACCCCGGTCGTGGTCGGCGGAGACTACTGATATGGCTATTTTTCCTAGCCCTGGGGCGTCTTCGTCTTCGTCTTCGGGGGGCGCGCTTGGTGGCGGTTCTCTGCCAATTGGCGCACACATTCCGATGCCTGGCGCGCCGGCATGGTACTCGTCCAATGGGCAGGAGTTCCTGCGCTCAGGTGCCTTGCTGGCGTACAGCGCTGGGTACGCCGCGTCGATCGCCGCAGTCCCCGGTCTGCGCGTGTTCGGCAACAACTCGAATTCGTACCCGCCAGCGGCGGGCGGTGGTGCCTATACCGCCAAGTACTACCACATCGGCACAAACTATGTATGCGTGCTTGGAGGCACAAGTAGCGCATC
>CAZHIP010000017.1:0-5661 GCA_964532925.1 uncultured Gammaproteobacteria bacterium | reverse complement strand
CAACAACAAAAGAGGCCGCACGGTACTTACCATGCGGCCTCGATTTATTTTATTCTATGGGTTTTGCTTCAACCGGTGGAGCAGTTGGCACTACTGGTGGTGGAACGACTGGTTCCGGAGGCTTTGGTGGCGCTGGCGGTTGCGGTCGTGGTTGTTGAGGCTTGCCGTCCGAAGCCTTCGCGAAGGATGGGCGATTCTCAGCAAAACGCGGAGGCTTATCGTCAAACGATTTTACAAATGTTGGTCGGTTAACCTGTGGTGGCCGTGGGCCATTATTGTTTTGTCGGTGCGGTGGCCTGTTTCCACTTCCTTGTTGCCGCGGCGGATGCGACGGCGCATTTCCTTTAATCACCATGGGTTTTTGCTTGAGTGCGTCGGACAACGAAATACCCTTACCTTCAGTCTCTGATTTTGCAGACGGTACGGTATCAGAAATTTTGATCTGTGCCGGTTTCACCGATTGAGGCTGCGGGGTTGTCGACTGAGGATTTGGTGATGGTGCTGGCTGCTGTTTCTGACTATTGGTTACGGATTCCGGTTTACGTACTTCTTCCGCCAAACGAATACGTGGTGGTGGCGCATGTGGTGCACCAGTAACACTGGGGGCGACTTGCACGCGTGGCGTAGATGATTTAGCCTCCGTTGTATCCATATCATCTTCATCGTTGCCTTCAAGACCAGTCCATCGCGCAACTTTTTCTTCGATGTGCGCGCGTGGTTCTGCATATCGTTCACGAGAAACCTTAACCACTTTATCGTGCACACCGTATGACTCGAAGATTGGCGGCATAGTAGCTGCGGAAAACGGACTTGAGGCAACACCATCGATCATGAGTTTTAGATAGATTTCGAACTTTGCCAAGTTCACTACATCTTCTTCGGTAAAATGCGGCGCAAATTCTTTGGCGATCATCTCTGCGTCCATCGCGCCAATACGGAATGTAACAATCGTACCGACGTTACCAAACACCGCGGCGCAGACTTTCTCGTCGAGCTGTTCGATGTATTGATGCGCAATAATCAAATTGAGACGATACTTACGCGCTTCAGACAAAATATTCGCAAAACTTTCTGTAGCAAAGTTCTGAAATTCATCAACATAGAGATAGAAATCTTGGCGATCTTTTTCGTTCGGAATATCCACGCGTTCCATGGCCGCCATCTGCAACTTGGTAATCAACATGCCACCGAGCAAACGGGAGTTGTCTTCACCAATCTTACCCTTTGCCAGGTTCATGATGAGGATTTTGCGTTCGTCCATGATTTCGCGAATATTAATGCGCGACTGCACCTGCGCAACAATATTACGAATCAACACGGACGATAAAAATTGCCCGACCTTATTTTGAAGCGGCGCAATGGCTTCTTGTGCAAACTTTTCTGTATACCGCGCAAACTCATTTGCCCAAAACGATTTAACCAATGGGTCTTTGATCTTCGAAATAACCCGCTTGCGATAGATCTTGTCGGCCAATAATCGATTAATACCCAACAGCGTTGAGCCGGGATAATCCAAGAGCGCCAAAATGGAATTGTTCAAAATATATTCCATACGCGCACTCCACACATCTGGCCAAATCTTTTTAAACACGCCCATGAGACCAGACGCAACTAAATGCTTGTGTTCTTCGTCGACTGATTCGAGCGGATTAAACCCAATCGGAAATTCCATATCCGATGGGTTAAAGTAAATAACATCGTTGATGCGGTGCGGTGGAATAAAATCCAAAATTTTCTCCGCTGTGTCACCGTGCGGGTCAACATAGGCAACACCATGGCCAGCGCGAATGTCGGCAACGATCATGTTTTCCAAAAGCGTCGTCTTACCCATACCGGTTTTACCCAGAAGGTACATATGACGACGTCGGTCATCGGTCTTGATACCGAATTTGCGGCGCTGGTTGCGAAAGTTGGTCAGCCCGAAATAAATAATCTCGTCTTGCTCGTGTTCGTGATCGTACGGAGTAGGCATACAATACTGAAATTATCCGACGGGTAAATTCGACGGCGGCGCACCATGGTCGCTATCGGAGCGAGCACCCATTGCCTCTGAGGTTGGCTGCATAAAAGGTTCTTCTTCGACTGGTAAACCCATTGGTGGCGCACCCGTTGCGGCTGTTGACGGTGGCATAACCGGACGCAAACGGAAACTCGCTTCTGTCGGCAAACTGGCTGGCGGTTCACGGCGCTTGCTTTCTGTTTTTGCTACCATTGGTGCACGTACACCAATAACGGGAAAGTGCCATAACGTTGCAAGTTCTTCGATATTCAAAATATATGGCGAAGATCCATTCCATGCCGATCGTGCTTTGTAGTTGGCGATCATGCGTCGTTTTCGCGCAGCGGCTCGTGGCTTTGAGCGGAAATAATCAACTTTTGTAATGGTCAGCTTGTTCGGCTTAAAGCCATTCATGTCCTGAGTATTAAACTGCTTAATGGCACCAACAAAAGTAGAAACACCTCGCCCCTTATGAAACACTCCTTTCTTACCTGCATAAATAATGCGGAACTTGGTGAGAAAACCAATCTTCGCAATCTTGTATCCAATAGCCTCAATCGGCCGTTGCTCATTGGGCAACAACTGCATGATTGAAAACTTCCCGTCATCTTTTTTGGCCGCAGGATCAACCTTAAACATGGGGATGAACTCTCCCAAAATATCAGTCGGCAACCCAATAGCTTTATCAACCATCGTTGATTTTTTTGCTTCTTTTTGCCCCGCAAGTTTTTTTGCGAGCGCCGCACCACCCTTCTTCCAATCATCACCGGTTGGCACCACAATAAGTTGCATCCATGCATGTTCACCTGGCCCCATCTTTGCAAACATTTCGAGGAGTGCCGCCATAGGATCCTTAAACTCACCGGAGAGCATGTGTTCAAACGCAGGATACGTACGAATAGGAAACACTTGGTTCGCATACAATTCAAGCTCCATACCAAACATATCCCACTCGTCGTTGGGGTAATCATCGGGAACAACGCTCGTGTAATCTTCTACCTCTGTAATCTGTGCGTCGGGATATTGAGCAAAAATAGCTGCTTCGGTGAGATCGCGGAATTGCGCGGTCGTACGTGCATAAAAACGAACCACTCCTTCGTGTGAGGCAAGTTCAAAACTAAAGGATTCTTGTATCTTGCCATCGCGATATTTCTCAACAAAGTTGGGGTTTGAGTGTGCACCAGCAAGCTGAGCAAACATGCTTTCTACGGCCTTTGGTGACTGTTCATTATCTTTTGGCACTTCAATAGATAACAGCACATACTGCCATTTGCTCGCATAATGATCTTGTATATGATGCAAATACATGTGAAAGAATCCATCAACCATGACAAACAACATGGGAATCCAGCCACCATGTGCAATCAAATAGAACATGCCATACAACGGGTTTACCGCCATGGCATCAAAAAATGGAGAGAAGTCGAGTGTAATAAAGCCAAGTTCAATCATGATAGTAAGATTATACCAATAAAACGACAACTCCCGCGAATATGTGCGTAAGGTGCTCGTGCTTGGCATCTCGCCATAAGCGGATCCAAAAATTGAATACGAGAGCACCCGACGAATATTTCGCGGGATATGTAAACCGACGCAATGTTCTGCGTCGTCCTGATCCTGAACGAAGCGACAAGCGCAGTTGAAGGAGAAGGATCTGTAGCTGACGGCTCATGTGAAAATACTTGTGTGAACAGTGTCGATACATATTTCCGAACGACCGAAGCGCGCCTTTCAACGTGTTCTAAGCACGCGCTTGGGTATGAGTTGAATGAACTAGGAGCGAGACGCTCCGGAACAATTTCAGCTTTTAGAAGAGACAAGCATGTATCTCCTTTAAAAGCTGGTGGAATCTCGAAGACTCCACCGTGTGTCGGTTTTCCAGAGACTCAACCGACTGAGTCGCTACTGCTGAGTGTAAGCTTCCGTGTGTTCACGGAAGTACCATCCGCTCGCGGACGGCACATCGCGGTGAAGCGATACCGTGAACCGATCGCCAGGACTCTTCGCTGGCACGGTAGTGGGTCGCCAGACCATCCAAATTGTTTCCAATTCGAACGAGACATAGCGCGACACCTCAGCGACAGAAAGAATCTTTACCACGACGACGAGTCCGCCTTCATGATAGACACAGATCTCGCCGGGCTGATAGTCCTCCGGCTTAGTCCGCTCTTTCACTACTTCCCTCCTTCCTGGGTACGAAAGCCTCGCCCGCGAAAACAGTAGTCTTTGTACTCCTGACGCCACTTTTTGCGGTCCCATTCGGGTTTCCGAATAGCCGCAGGAGAGAAGATGTGGTTTTCATGCAGGGCGCAGATCGCCCGGACTCTTTCCTTACAGAAGTCCAGGTCTTTTCTGCGATCCTTTTCCCACCTTTGGGTGATGATCAGGGCTGTCATAAGGCTGTCTCTCTCTCGAATGAGGTCGGCGTGCCCGCAGGCAGAAAAGAGAACTGCGAGAACAAGGATGATCACGAACATAAACTTCTGCATCTGAAAAACCTTTCGTTGTGTGACCCGAGGGCCACGAAGTTGTAAGAACACACTGCTAACTTGCAGCTTTCGCAAAAGACAAATTCCTTTATCTTTTCTGAAAGCAGGCGGTTGAAGTAAATCCAACCGCTGGAGGTTTTTTTATAAGGAGACCCCCAAAACTCCTGCCACATGCCTGTTCTTCGTAGTTATAACGAAGGCAGGAAGTGTGGACTTAGAGGAACAAGCGGTAGAGGGCTTCACCCGTCGGGCTTGGCGCGATGTAGTAGAGCCACTTACCATCAAAGACCGGAGTCCGGCCGCCAATGATAGGCCCTGACGCCACGGCACCAACACCAATTCGTGAATACCGAAGTCCCTGATTGCTTTCCCATGCGAAGTGCGTCCCTTCTTTGTGCATCGCCACCCGACCACTGGGGCCGATCTGGTATCCAGAGAAGTTTACGCGATTCATTAGATAAGCATTGCCGCGAAAAGCACCCGTTCCGTCATTCTCCCACGCCGCGTAAATTACCCACTGCGCACTGAAACTGAACGAGCCGGCACTGTATCCGAAGTTAAGCATCGGATACTGATCCGAGTTAACGATCCTTCCGCGCTGATACGGATCTCCACCATCATCACGCACTGTTTCAATGAAACCGAGTTCGCTGCCCCTAACCTCGACCATGAAGGCATTTCGATCGTACGCACGCACATCTTGCGTGCGCGCGTCGTACTTGTACAGTCGTGACTCGGTCGAACTTTTCAAGAGCGTGAACGCGAAGCTATCACCCGAGAATGATGTCGATGCGAGCTGTGGCATGCTACTGCCCGAATCACAGTTGTCGACAATTGGTCTATCATCAATCTTGACGCGAGCGCATCGGTTGACGAGATCAATCTCGATGTGTCCGACGCGACCAACCTCATTAACCGAAGGACTAATACCTTCCCCAACCATCCACGGAGTCCGTGAGGAGCCAGGAGTAACATCCATTCGATAGATGGGTCCGCCGTACTCGAGACAGTGAAGTGCCGAGTCGCCTTGAGTGGATTCCGTCCAGGCGATGTGGTTGTTGCTGACCGATAGGCTGCAACTCGACTGCATGCCCTCATGAACCACTTCCACCTCGCCGCTCTTCGGCTCCGGATCGGCCGGGTAGCCACTGTAACAGAAGCCATTAGCCTCCG
>CAZHIP010000016.1:0-5704 GCA_964532925.1 uncultured Gammaproteobacteria bacterium | reverse complement strand
CTCATGAAGCCGGATTTACTAGTAAATGCGCATCAGCCTCGGCGCATTGAATACGTTCTCGGGTCTTGTACTCACCGCCCGTCAAGCCAAGCGAGCTGGGGGCACCTAAAGATTCGCGTAAGCGGAGCCAAGGTGAATCTAGTAAGAGGGGCTAAGTCGTAACAAGGCATCCCTAGCGGAAGCTGGGGATGGATCACCTCCTTTCTACGGAGTTAACTCGAATGTGTATATGTCTTCGGACAATACTGTTACATTCAGGTCGAACCTGTGTTCTACGGGACATGGGTAGCCAATTACGAACAATTGATGTTCGAACGAAATTACCTGCTAGAGTCGGCAGGACGATGACGGTGCAATCCACAAGACTGTTCTTGCAACTAGAGAAAGAGAGATCAATCTTTTTTCCGGCAACACTAAAAAGCACACCCACGGGTGCGCTTTTTTGATACTTAATTCCCCCACCAGTAAGCACCTTGAAACTTTTTCTAATATAGGTTAGAGTATTGGGGCATTTGGGCGCGTAGCTCAGTGGTAGAGCACGTCACTGATAATGACGGGGTCGATAGTTCAATCCTATCCGCGCCCACCAAAAAACTTCCAGCAATGGAAGTTTTTTGTTTTATCACCTGACTTCTTCTATAATGCCCCATATGAATCAACTTCATCTTCCTCGAGAAAAATCATTCTGGATACCCTGGGTACTTCAGGCAATAGTTGTCTATATTTCAGCAACATATCTACTCAAACCACTCCTGGAAACAACATTAAAAAACGGCGCGAGTCCGGCTAATCTTTTCGGGTTACAGCTCATGCTTATTACTTTCTTTGTCCTGCTACCATTCTGGATAACACAACTCCTGGCTGTCTATCTTCAACCAAGCACCAAACGATTGACCCGCTGGTTGATGATTATGGGAAACTATGTTTTCTTTGCGGGGTTTTCATTTGCAGCCAGCAATCGTATTCTTAGCCGATCCCATATACCAACGGCATGGCGTCGAATTCTAATCGTGCTATTAGGCTTAGTATTTATCTATCTACTCCGAGAACTAAACACCCTCTATACAATCGCCTACGCACCACTAACACTTGGTCTCTAACAAATCTCGCGCGCCCACCAAAAAACTTCCAGCAATGGAAGTTTTTTGTTTTGCGTATGCTGGTACCCAGTGCTAAAATGCCCGCACTACATATGCGCGTTGTTATCGCCATTCCAGCCTATAATGAGGAAAAAATACTCGCGGAAACCGTCCGTACGGTGGCTGACTTTGTAACTAAAAGCATCCCCCATCACAACACCTCCATTGTTATTGCCGACAATGCCTCAACTGACAAAACCTCGCGGATCGGCAGACAGCTTGCCACAGAACTTCCTGGCGTCCACTATCTCCACACACCAGAACGCGGCAAAGGTATTGCAATCCGTCGCGCGTGGCAATCACAAGAAGCTGATGTCTATGTCTTCATGGATGCCGACCTTGCCACCAGTCTCGATGCGCTCCCCGCACTTATTGATACTGTTGCCCAAGGCTCCGCACCTATCGCCATCGGCTCACGTAATCACACACACTCCCAGATACATCGAACTAGATTACGTCGATTCTTTTCGTTTGGTTACAGAGTGCTCACACGCATACTTCTCGGCACCCGCATTCATGATATTCCGTGCGGATTTAAGGCGGTATCTCGCGAGGTCATCGAGCGCATCATGCCAACCGTAAAAGACAATAGCTGGTTCTTTGATTCAGAGTTAGTCTTACGCGCAGAAAAAGCAGGCATGACTATTCACGAGATCCCTATAACCTGGCACGACATTCGCACCCGCGTCTCCCGCGTACAAGTGATCCGCGTTTCCCTCGACTATCTTCGCCGGATTATTCGACTACGCGCCGAATTTCGCAAGCTCAACACACCGACTTCTAGTATTGCATTTACCGACCGCATCTTTGATTTCAAAAAAGACAGCAAAGTATTCCTGATTCTCGTTGCTTTGGTCGCCCTGTTTTATGGCAGCACACTCAAAAATGGCTTTATCCATGACGACTATGGTCAACTCCTCTCGAACCCCACCGTACAATCAATCAAAGGTATTCCCAAAGCTTTTACGAGCTGTATCTGGGCCACAGAAAATGGCACCTGCCAAGGCTCCTCCTACTATCGCCCACTGCAAAATATCTCCTATATTCTCACGTGGACCATTTCGTCTTCGGCCGGGTTTTTCCACTTCATCAACCTGGTATATCTCGCGATTGCCTCATTCGCTATTTTTTCCCTTATTCGCCTCATAAGCAGCAACCAGAAACTTGCCCTTCTCACCGCCATACTCTTTATCGCACACCCCATAAACTCTGAATCCGTAAACTGGATCGCCTCGGTACCAGAGCTTCTCATGGCGATTTTTATCCCGCTAACCATCTTTTCTTTTGTACAATACCGCGTGACGGATAATGAAAAATACCTCGTTCGTTCGCTGCTCTTTTACGCAATGGGACTCTGCAGCAAAGAACCCGCCGCGCTCACTCCGCTCCTATTGGCCGCCATAGACCTTACCTGGTTTCGCAAACGCATCCGTCAACTCTTTTGGGCAATCGACGGTCTCCCCTATTATCTCTATGCTATTGCGCTCACGATCTACTTTTTTGCTCGCACCCTAGTGCTCGGTGGCTTTGGGGTCAACGCAGGCACTGTTGGCTATCACGGCATCTTCACCACACAAGAACACCTCAACGCGTTCTTTACCCTCTTTGCTCGTTATATCCAAAAAATCTTCTATCCACTTCCAAGCCTCTTCTACTATCCGTTTGAAAAAAGCGCATCATTACAAAGCCCTTTGTTTCTGTTTGGTGTTAGCGCTCTAGTCGTGATCATGCTCATCATTGGCGCACTCTTGTATCGCAAAAAATACCTACCTGCCCTTGGTATCCTCTGGATTGGCATATACCTTGCTCCCGTACTCCTCTTTGCAGATAAAATCGGCGAAAACGTTTTTACTGAGCGATATTTGTTTATCCCCTCGATCGGATTTGCGCTCGTCCTTGCATCACTTGTCACTACCTGGTGGGACAAAAAACTCGTACGCAATATCTCCCTCACTCTCCTCACTGTCGCAGTCGGGTTATCGTGGCATGCAATTCAAATTCGTAACAGACAATGGGTAAATAATGAAACATTATACGAAGATACTTTAACCAAAAACCCACAAGCCGCCGGTATTCGATTTAATCGCGCAAACGACAACCTCCACATGGGAAACACCGACTTTGCTGAGCGTGAATTCAAAACAGTTATTGCGAACAATCCCGATTGGTCAGACATTTATAAGGCCTACAATAACCTTGGGGAAATTGAACGCAAGCGCGGCAATAAAAATGAAGCGATACAGTATTACAAAAAAGCAGTCGAGATATCAAAAGGGCGACGATTAGATCCACTAACCAACCTCGCAGGCATGTATTACGAGCAAAAGAAAACGCTACTAGCACTCACTGCTACTTGCCGCGCAACACAACTCACGACAGAAAAAGAAATTCACAACAACTTAGACAACCTCATCTCCTCTGTTACTGACGCCAAGAAAAAGCACCCCGTTCAAGTCTTTTGGGATCTTACTCACGGCGAAGCATTCTCAAAAAGCAGCGAGCATACGGTGGTATTTTTAAATGGTGGTTGCGATGCCAGTGGTTGCTATCTTGTCTTTCAGCCTCCGCAGGATCCCCATGACCCCGAAATACTCCTCCCATTTCTTGTCTTTGCGAGCGCAAAAGAGGATGATGTAATCCCTCTTGAGCTACGAGAAGTACGCGTTGACCGTAGTGCAAATACCATCGTGGTAATGATGGATGTACACAAAAAACAAAACCACATGACCTTCTTTTTTCCCTCCTGTAACGGTGAATACTACACCGCCGATGTAACTTTTACCCCCTCTTCACGCTAGCCAAGCTACTTCACCTACCACACAACCACCTTTGTACTTTCATGCGCAATGCGCCCACCAAAAAACTTCCAGCAATGGAAATTTTTTGTTTGCCAATAGAGCACCACAATCAATTGACTGCAGCCATTGGCGTGGTACGTTGATATGAGGGAATTACCCTCAAAAATACTCTGTGTGCGGAGGTACTCATGGCGCCACATCGAAACAAACCCGATCAGCCCACCACGTTCCTTGACCCATTTGCAGACGAATCCTCAAAACGCATTCTCGAAACAGTGCACCAACTTCTCCTTGAGGCCACCTCTGCGGCGACGCAATCGAGCGGAGGGAACCAAGAACATCTGACCAACTTGGACATCCAAGGAATCAAGCTTCTTCTCAAGCGCCTCGCCAACTCGTTTCCCGTAAACG
Source organism: uncultured Gammaproteobacteria bacterium (assembly GCA_964532925.1). Lineage (GTDB taxonomy): Bacteria > Patescibacteriota > Patescibacteriia > GWA2-47-26 > GWA2-47-26 > CAZHIP01. The sequence continues at coordinate 1,356 of CAZHIP010000016.1, read as the reverse complement.
ATCCGATCCTCAATACACAGCTTGGCAAGCGAATGCTCAATAAGGACAGAGAGTTCTTTGCCGTACTCGCGGCCCTACAAATCATCTTCAGTCGCACCGCATGGACACTCACCTGCTCGGCGAAGACGCGCAAGGAAAGACAACAGCTCGAAGTGATCATCAAAAAAATTCACAGCTTAGGGCCAATCGTCGGCCAAGATATCTATCGCAACCTCAAGATAGACCAAGACTAAGCATTACCGCACCTTAGAGAAAACCCCCCGATGTTTATCGGAGGGTTTTTGCTTTAGAGATCATCTTTTCGTATGGTCGGTCTGACTATTTTTTTACGTACTACTGGGGCGGTTGTTCGTCGCCTCACGAGCATTGCGGCAGAACGTACCGCGTTTTTGATTGACCCTACACCGTAGACTGAGCGCTTAAGGAGATTAACCTCGCGCTGCAGACGGCTAACCCAGATAATGAGGAAGATGATGAGTGCGAGCATGATGGTCGAAAGACCGGCGAAACCCCAAATCAACACGTTTCCAGACAACGAAACCCCATCACCAACCACCATAGTTACCTTCTCGGATAACGGACTCTTTAGACCATTATCGCCCACTGCCTGCGCCCAAATTTTATATTTGCCCGCAGCGAGAGGTTCTTCGATGCGGCGACTAAATACACCACCTTCAGTCGTCTTTGTCATGTACGGAGCTTCTTGATCCCCCTTCTTCTGAAGCCAGATAATCACCTGACGATTCGCAGCATCAGTACCTTCAATTACTGGCGGAATGCCCACCGCAATCTGTTTCGGATATTGCGTAATCACGGGTGCGGTAACCGAGGCGTCTATGGTAAAGTCGATAGACTTACTGATGTTGTTACCAGCTTTATCAACTGCGCGCACAACCAGTGTGTGCTTGCCTGCGGCTGGCGGTGTCAGCTCAAAGGGCGCACCAGCATTTGATTGACGCCAGGACTCTGGCTTACCATCATCAAGCGCAATCTCGAAATGATCAATGCCTGATGTTTTATCTGAAGCATCAAACAAGAACTTCAACGTACCACTGTTGTCGTTATCGAGCTGTGTAATGGCAAAACGATCTGGTTTTTCGGTATCAATCTGGAAGCGGAAATGGCTCACGTCTCCCCAGCCCTTATCGTTCTTTAAGCGCACATGGAAGTACCACGTACCCTCGTCAACGGAATCGTAACGATACGTACTAAATAATCCATCCGGATTGGTGCCGGGGTTAGTGAGCGGCTTCCGGTCAGCTAAGACGTTTACTGCTGTTGTGTCGATACCATTTGACCAGTTAAACGAAGGGTTCGCATTGGAATACCATCCGTCCTGATTCGGGTGCGTTGCAG
>CAZHIP010000015.1:1421-6201 GCA_964532925.1 uncultured Gammaproteobacteria bacterium | reverse complement strand
CCCGACAATAAGTCGCATAGCATTAACGGTCGTGGCGAGCACCAACCGTGATTGGCGTGCCTTCGAAGTCGTATTTTTCGCGGATGAATTTTACCAAGCGATCGAGAAGCGGTTGGGGAATACGTTGGTTTTTGCCAATCGAAACCGCAAAGCCAGGTGGGTCAATAGAGTCTTGGAAAACTTGTTTGATATGCAATTTGAATGGTGTAATACCCGTTTTTGATTTGCCTTCCTTTGGTTTGATCATGGTCATGAATGGCACCAACTCCTCATCAGGAATGCGGCGTTTGCGGTTTGCGGCAGCTTGCACCGATCCACGCATAAGAGCAGCAAGACCGCGGCGCTTGAGCGCGGAGATGGGCACTACGCGGGCAAAATTGAGTTGCGGGAACATGCGGCGCACGGAGCTTTCGGTTGTTTCCAGGAGATCATTTTTGTTTGGAGCAATGATAACACTGGCGCGCGATTCTAAAATGGCGCGTGCAATATTTTTATCTTGCACATTGAGTCCTTCGGTTGGGTCAACAACGAAAATAACTACGTCAGCTTCTTTGATGGCCGCAATCGATCGAATGACGCCCATTTTTTCGATACCAGGCGAAGTCTTTGCACGCTTACGAATACCGGCGGTGTCAACGAGTTTGATCGGCACGCCGTCCCACTCCATAAGAGTATCTTGTGGTTCGCGAGTGGTGTGGGCAATCGGCGAGACAATGGCGCGCTCTTCGCGGGCCAAAGCGTTTAAGAGGGATGACTTTCCAACGTTTGGTTTTCCGACAATTGCCAGTGTAAACAGTGGCTTGATGGTTTTGGAATTTTTACCTTTGATGTGGGCGTACACTTTGTCGAGCATGTCACCAACACCGGTGCCGTTGGCTGCGGAGACTGCTTGTGGTTGCCCAAGTCCTAAGTTTTTCCATTTCGGATTTTCTGCTTCGATGTGTTGGGCAGGAGAGTCGCATTTATTTACGGCAAATACTACTTTGTTGCGATGGGGAAGAAAACGGCGAACAATGTCGCGCTCAGCAGGCCCAAGACCTGTGGTGACATCCGCCAAGAAAATAATGACATCAGCGACTTTGATGGCATACTCAGCTTGCTTTTTTACCTCGGCGTCGATCACGTCGTCATCGCCAACGTCGAGACCGCCGGTGTCGGTAATGGTAAACACAGAATCGCGCCATTGGGCTGTTGCTTCGGTGCGATCGCGTGTGGTGCCGGCGATATCAGAAACAATCGCATGTTCTTCTTCGAGAATGCGATTAAAAAGCGCTGATTTACCGACATTGCGTCGTCCAACAAGGACAATGCGCGGGAGTTTGGGGCGGGACATAGGAATAGGGAGTTACGGCGTGGTTGGGTTCCCATGAGCTATCGTGGGAGTTTTACCAAGAATAATCAGAAATTGTGGATTGGTGTTGGGGGCAGGTGCAAAACCTTCCGGAATATTTGAGGCAACATCGGCGCCGAGTGTTTCTTGTAGCGAGCGGAGTGCTTCGAGGTTTGTGCCGCTGGTGAGATCAACTACCAGAGTTTTTTCGTAGGTGCGAATAGGCGCATTACCAAATCGTTCGACGATAAAACCAAGATGAGTAAGCTTTTTTGCTGTTTCTGCGGCGAGACCAGACACCATCGTGCCGTTTTGCACTTCAACGCGGACGGGAGTTGCAACCGCTTGTATTTTTACTTTTTTCTCAGTAGCAGTCGTGGTGGCAGAAGAGCTAGGGATCAGATTGTGTACTGCATCTACCAGACTTTGCCAATCGTTATTGTGGGGGAGGAGTGCAAAGGCTTCGCCAATACGGGTTTGTGTGAGTAATCCACCTGGAGCAGAATCCATGGAGTGCATGGTGATAGTACTCGTGTCGGTACCACCTGCAATGCGAGCTAAGCGTACCGCCTCCCAGAGATCCATATTGGTGGTGAAATGGGTTGCGAGCAGGTTTTGCATTGCGCGAATGCGACTTGGGCGGAGTAGTGTTTCAAACGAGAATAATTTGTCACCCATAGCGGCAATAATTTTTTGCTGACGACGGGAACGCGCAAAGTCTGATGCTTCACCGTTTGAGCCATGGCGGGAGCGCGCATATTTCAGCGACGTTTCACCATCCATTGTTTGCCAACCTTGCTTAAAGCTAATCGTTTGATATTTGAAGTCGTCGGTTGGGTAGCTTACGTCGGTGAACGCTTTATCTACATAGACGCGAACACCACCAACTTCGTCGATCAGTTCAGAGAATCCTTCGAAGTCGATGCGAAAGACATAATGGATGGGGGTATCGAATATCTTTCCGATTTGTTCTGCGGTAACAGTTGCGCCACTTCCTTTTTCTTTTTCTTCAGCAAATGCATTGATGTTGTTGACGCGACGCCATCCATACCCAGGAAGGTTGATGGTGAGATCGCGGGGAACAGAAATCATGGCAACCTGTTTGGTTGATGGCTTGAGGCTTGCAATGATGATGGTATCGGAGAGATTTGCGCCATCGTGCCCTTCGCCGCCAACACCTAACAGAAGCAGGTTAATGCGATCATCGGCTTCACCGGCGAGTTTACGTTCTGGGGCAACCGAAAGATTGGTGACCTGATGCCAAATATTTGTTGGGCGGGCAAACGCGAGGGCAGGAGTGATTTCTGCTAGTACAAAGAAGCCGCCGATGAGCAATAGGGCTCCACAGATAATAAAAGGAAGCCGCGATCGGCGCGGCTCACGTGCCGCTGGTATTTCCTCTCGGATTTCCGGCGGTTGATTTTCTAATAAATTCATTTCCATAGCCCTTCTATTATAGAGCAGTCTGCCTCGCGCGAAAAGTGTGGGCAGGTTGTGCGCTATTTCTTTGACGCAAATGGGTCTCAATGATAGCATGATTGCGCGGAAATGGAAAGAGTATGACATTCGCATCTCGGACGCATAGCTCAGTTGGTAGAGCGTTGCATTCACATTGCAAAGGTCCCTGGTTCGAACCCAGGTGCGTCCACCATCAAAAAACCACTCTATTTACCGACAGAGAACAGCTCGGTATACTCACATTATAGAAATTAACGTATCTACTATGATGAATCCAGAGCATCCTAGCAATGACGATGACGCGATTGAGTTGACGGAAGTAACCCCAGAAGATGGTCAGCCTGAGGCTCTGACTCGTCCTTTTATTGAACGTGAGCAGTTAGAACCCATGAGGGCAGAAAACCCAGTAGTTCCGGGAAAGATGGTTGAACCTATAGCAGTATCCATGTTATCACCAGGCGAACTATTTGTGGTTGAACATTCACCAGAAAGAGTTGTGTCGAAGAAGAAACCCGTCGATGCTGGTGAGAAACCTGTGCTGGGTATGTCTCCTGAAAAAGTCGAAGAGGTTAAGCGTTACGGAAATGGAATGTAATATATGTCCAAGAAAATTCTCATCATTATCGCCGCAGTCGTCTTTGTTGGTATTCTCGTGTACTTTATTAAACCAAACACCGCACAGGCGCCAGAATCATCAACGACCGCCGTTGAAACTACCGAAGCAGTACCCGTAATAACCGAAACAGTACCAGTGGTCGAAACATCGGTCGTGACAACACCAGTAACTCCAGAAGTTGTAAAAGATACAAAACCAACTGAAACGAAAAAAACTATGACTACTGCAACAATCGAGACAACAAAAGGCAAAATTGTTATTGAGTTCTTCCCAGCTGACGCACCAAAGACGGTTGAGAACTTTTTGACCCTCGCGAAAAAGAAGTTTTATGACGGTGTGATCTTTCACCGTGTCATCTCCGGATTCATGATCCAAGGTGGCGACCCAACGGGAACTGGCATGGGTGGTCCGGGGTACCAGTTTGCGGATGAGTTGTATGCATCGACAGAGAGTTACAAGCGTGGCTATGTTCGCGGCACGGTTGCGATGGCAAACGCTGGCCCGAACACCAACGGTTCTCAGTTTTTCATTATGCACGCAGATTATGCGCTTCCACACAGCTACACTATTTTTGGTCGTGTAGTCGAAGGCATGGATGTGGTTGATGCAATCGCGACAACACCAAAAAATTCATCTGACAAACCGCTTACGGAAGTGAAAATGACAAAAGTAACGGTGAGTGAAGCAACAAAATAGTTTTTTGATCAAAAAAGAGAAACACCCGCTGGTCGAACCAGCGGGTGTTTTGTATATAAAAAAAGCCCGGACGCGCAAAGGGCCGTCCGGGGTGCGGGTGATCAGTCGACTCAAAAAGAGCGGTGTGACTAGGCTGTATGCGAGCTAGTCACCGAAACCAACGTCCTCGTAGTCGTTGGCTCCATCGGGGTTCGCATGTCGCCGCGGCGGGGTTTCTTCCTTCGGGGACGTTTCTTGGGTTTCTGTCTCGAGCGGCGCGAGACTTTGGTCCGGGTTCGCGGGTGGCGTGTTCATTGGTATCCCTCCTCTGTTATTGGCACCAATGGCCGAGCTAGTATAGGGGTCGTGGAGGTTTTTGGCAAGAGTATTTTGTGGGGATATGGCATAACCATTGCTTGATTGGAAAAAATACGCTAAACTGTGCGCACTATGGCAAATGATCAGGTTGTTTTACGATTTAGCGACGTCACCTTTGAATTTGGTGACACCAAGCCTATTTTGGAAGAGGCGTCTTTTTCCGTGCGTAATGGCTCGAAAATCGCACTCATGGGCCAAAATGGTGCGGGTAAATCCACACTGTTCAAGATGATCTTGGGCGAATTAAAGCAAAAAGAAGGCGGTATTTTCCTTACCCCAAACGATGCGACCGTTGGTATTGCAAAACAAGTGATTCCGCAAGA
>CAZHIP010000015.1:0-1321 GCA_964532925.1 uncultured Gammaproteobacteria bacterium | reverse complement strand
GATGGCGTGCTCTACCTCGACGTGTTTAAGCACACGATCGAGCAGTATTCTGGCAACTATATGAACGTGGTCGACGAGATTGCAAAACGCATTGAGCGTGAACAGCAATTAAACGCCCGCGCTGAAATCGAAATCAAAAAGAAAATGGCTCAGGCCGAAGTCTTTGCCCACAAAGGCGGTAAACTCCGTGCCGTGGCAAAACGCATGCGTACTGCCGCAGAAGAAGCCGAAGAGAGCATGGTCGATGTGCGCCGCGAAGATAAAACCATCCGACCATTTACGATTCCTGCACAAACGTTTGACCGTACGTTTAACGGCAAAGTCGTGGATATTTCCGAAGTCGGCATTATCAAAGCAGGGGAGCCTATTTCAAAAACCGTGTACATGACGCTTCGTCGCGGAACTCATATTTTGCTCAAAGGTCCGAATGGCATTGGCAAGACCACGCTACTCGAAAAGATTGCGACGCACCAGGCGCCGGGTGCAAAAATTGGCGAAGGCGTGCGCGTTGGGTATTATCGCCAAGATTTTTCAACACTCGACTTCGAAAAGACTGCCTATGACACCTTGTGGGAGGCAATGGAAAAACCAGATGAGCAAAGTGTTCGCTCGACGGGCGCAGGTTTTTTGCTCGACGGAAAAGCGTTGGGCAATAAAATTAAAAGTTTGTCTGAGGGTCAAAAAGGCTTACTTGCATTTGCGCAGCTCGTGCTCATGAAGCCAGGACTTCTTATTCTCGACGAGCCAACCAACCACATCAATTTTCGCCATTTGCCGATTATTGCCAAAGCGCTCGACGAATATGAAGGCGCTATGTTACTCGTCAGTCACATTCCTGACTTTGTCTCGCAGATACGATTGAACGACACGATCGACCTCGCACTCCTCTAACCGGGGAGTGTTTTTTTATATAAAAAAGCCGGCTCGCAGAGTGCGGGCCGGGCAAGGGGAGAGAAACAAGGAGCAGTGAAGAAGGTGCGATGGCTAGGAGCGATCGATCAGGCGATTGAGTTCGCCGGTCTCGTAGACCTCGAAGATCAGTTGATCGACGCTCACGAGCTCGATGGGCGGCTCGACGCGACGAGGTGTTTTGATTCTCGGATCGGAGACTGGTGGCGTCCCGGAGAACGAAGATTGGTACTTGCAGTGCGAGGTCGGGAACTCGGCAATCGGCCAGTCATTGTTTTGACGCTCGGGCATGAACCCCTCCAGTTGTTGGTGGACGGAACTGCAAAACTATACGCCTGATTTTGAAAAATGTCAACGGAGGACTACAATATCTTCCTATGAAGAAAAAAGACTTTGCCAAATTATCTCTCGC
>CAZHIP010000014.1:0-6212 GCA_964532925.1 uncultured Gammaproteobacteria bacterium | reverse complement strand
AGTCGCAGCGCAATTCGCCCTCGATGTCGGCGGGCGCTCCGCTCAAACGGGATTTCAGCGGGTTCGAAAAGGCCATCATCGGAGCGCCCATTATCGGCGCGTTGTCCACGTCCCCCGCGTCGAGTGTTGGGCGTGCGGGTATCGCGAAACTCGCCAAGATGCTGGTAGAGGGCACGCGGAACCCTGCTGCGTTGGGCGCAGGCGCGGCTATCGGGGCGGGCACTGAGCTGTTGGAAGACAACCCAACAGTTGCCGGCGCGTTGACCAATGCCGCAATTAACGCTGCTGATGTAGCTGCGCCCGTTCCCTCCATTGCGGGGCAAGTGCTTGGGTATTCCCCCGATGCGAAAGCGGGGTTGCTTACGAAAGCTTTGCAGAAATATGGGTCTCGCTTTGCCCGCGATGAGGTAGAAAACCTCGCAGAAACTCTCCCCGGTCAGCTGGGGGTAATCAAAAATAAAGGCGGCAACTGGCTCACGGGCAGCGTGGAGGATTCGCTACGCGGGTTGAAGAAACCTGGGGCAACCCCGGAGCAAATGCTGGATCTTGATTCCGAATATCAAGCGCTGAGCAATAGGAACAACGCTCTAAATTCATTCATCGACAAACAGCTCACCCGCTACGTCAAGAATGAGATGGCGACGCCGGAAGACCCTATCCGTGCGTTGGCGGAGCGTGGGGTGTTGCACTTTGAGCCGCAAGCTGGGTTCGATAGCAGACTAATTGGCAAGCGTGAGAATTTAGGCTTCCCCCGCATGGGCATGGGCGAGTTGTCGACTGCACAAAGTTGGGAAGGGCTAGCAGACACCTTCATCGAGCCTGAAACCGCTGGACGCTTCAAGGTTACTCGCGGGCAAGACGGTACGACCACAATGTCGCGCAATCCGTGGCTCGAGAAACTACCGAATGATGCTGTAGTTCACGATCTGAGCGCCAATGCTCGCCCTTCGCACCTCGGCTTCGACCACCTCACCGACGAACTAGCCAACGCCTTGAATCCAGAAAGCGGCTTACCACGTCACCTGCTCCTCGACCCCAAGAGCATGGATCGCGTCTCCGTACCCCAAGCCGTGGAGCGTGTGTCCCAGATCAACGCTTGGCGTACGGCGCAGAAGGCTGAAGCGGACATGCTCCGTGCTAACAACGCGGCTACCGTGTTGCACAAGGAGTACCCGGACAAAGGATTCAAGTGGGTGGAGTTGAAAGCGCCTGACGCTTGGCCCGAGGGGGCTGACCGAGAAGCGCTGGGTGACCTAGGACGCTACTCTAAGTCAACCCTCGCCGACGCCCTCAAATACGAAGGCGACACGATGGGTCACTGCGTTGGCGGCTATTGCGATGACGTAGCCTCTGGGTATACCAAGATCTACTCCCTGCGCGATGCTAAGGGTCAGCCTCACGTGACGATTGAAGTTGGGAAACCAAAAAATGAATTGGCAGAAGTTACAGGCGACGAATCAGCGGAGAGTGATCAACTGTATAGAAACTTAGAGCAGTTGTTAGAAGAAAGAGGTGTAGAAAATGCGGCAGCTCACGTAGAAGCAGAAGCTATGGGGTACGTTGATGATATACCTAGTAATGTTCGCGATATGATACAAGAGTTGTATCCGCAAGCTGAAGCGATGTTGCCAAAATATAAACTACCGGCTATTGTCCAAATCAAAGGTAAGCAGAACCGCGCCCCCAACGAGGAATACCTACCATTCGTTCAAGACTTCGTGAAGTCCGGCAAGTGGTCGGATGTTGGTGATTTGCAGAATACGGGGTTGACAAGACACTCAAGCGGGAAATATATATCCGACGCCGAAGCCACAGCTATGGTCCAACGACATTTTGGCGATGTCAAGATGGGTAATAGGCCTGATGACATTGAAAATCCTTGGCAATACGCAAATAGGATTAGAAGGTATGATCCAGATATGTTGTCCGACACCGATAAAGCCTTCTTGACTGATTGGGAAGCGGGAAACTTCGCCAAAGGTGGATCGGTAAATAGTCCGGGAAACTTCGCCAAAGGCGGCAGGGTTCGTACCCACTTTACTCCGAGCGATCTTCATGCTATAATTTCGTCACTGGAGGCGGGGCGCAATGCTTGACGGACCTGAAATGTTGGTGGAAGAGCAGGCGGACGGGTCAGCGTTGATCGTCGTTGAGGAGCCTCCGTCGGTAGAGGGTTCGGCGTCTTTTTCGGAAAACCTCGCCGAAACGCTCGACCAGTTCAAGCTAAACACTATCGCTTCCGACCTTCTCGAATTGATTGAGAAGGACAAGAAGGCCCGCGAAAAGCGCGACGATCAGCAGGAAGAAGGTATCCGCCGTACAGGGCTCGGCGATGACGCTCCCGGCGGCGCGTCATTTGATGGAGCGTCGAGGGTTGTTCATCCGTTGCTTGCCGAGGGATGCGTAGATTTTTCTGCCCGCGCTATCAAGGAACTGTTCCCGGCCAACGGGCCGGTGAAAACCAAGATATACGGCGAACAAAACACGGCTACGTTGGAAAAGGCCAAGCGCAAGCGCAACTTCTTGAACTTTTATACGACGGTTAGAATGCCGGAGTATCGAAGCGAGAAGGAAATCCTACTTACCCAACTACCGTTGGGGGGCAGTCAGTATGAAAAGTACTGGCCGGATGCAGGCAAAAAGCGCGTCTGCATGGAATTCGTGCCGATTGATAAAGTCTTTCTTCCGTACTCGGCTTCCTCGTTTTACGACTCCCCGCGCATCACCCACGAACTCGAACGGTCAGAGGCGCGTATCAGCGCTTATGTCTCTGGCGGGTTCTATAAGGATGTGTTTGGTTTGACCGTTGAGGAGATATCCGAGTCGGAATCTCAAAAGGCGTCTAACAAGATTGAGGGAAAAGAAGACACCGGTTATAACGCCGATGGAATGCGCGTCATCTACGAAGTTACCTGTCAATACGACGTGGAGGGCGACGGGGCTGCGCCGTATGTCATCCACATTGACGAACCGACGGGCAAGATCGCCGCGATTTATCGCAATTGGAGCGAGACCGACGAAACCCGCGAACCCCTTCAATGGTGGGTTGAAAACAAATTCATACCGTGGCGTGGCGTGTATGGGATCGGGTTGCCACATCTTATTGGGGGGATGTCTGCAGCCCTGACAGGGGCATTGCGGGCGCTACTTGATTCGGCGCATATAAACAACGCACCCACCGCAGTGAAGCTAAAGGGCGGGCGGGTTAGCGGGCAGAACATCTCGCTTGACCTTACGGCCATCACGGAGATGGAAGCTCCGGCGGGCACTGATGACGTCCGCAAGATTATTATGCCCCTGCCGTTCAATCCTCCATCATCGGTGCTGTTTCAGCTGATGGACTGGTTGACTAATCAGGCGAAGGGTGTTGTGGCAACTGCCGAGGAGCGCATCGCCGACGCGGGCAACAACATGCCGGTGGGAACGGCTCTGGCGTTGATCGAGCAAGGTTCTCAGGTATTTAGCTCTATTCATTCGCGCTTGCATGAGTCGCAACGTCGCGCGCTGAAGATTATTTGCCGGCTTATCTATGACTACCCGGAATGGGTTGCCGATGATCTTCAGCGCTTCGGGCTGACGGTTGAGGACTTCGAAGACAACGATGACGTCGAGCCGGTTTCCGATCCGCAGATTTTCAGCGAGTCGCAGCGTTTTGCGCAAATGCAGGCAGTTCAGCAGCTCTCGGCAATAGACGCAGGCGACCCGTCGATTCCGTGGGATAAACTAGCAATTCGCCGTCGCATGCTGGAGATGCTCCGCATAGACGGAATCGACGAAATTCTCCCCCCTCGCGAAGAGATGGTAACGGATGACCCGGTTACTGAAAACTTTGCTGCATATAAGGGGAAGTCGTTGAAGGTGCACTTAACTCAGGACCATCTGGCCCACCTTCACGTGCATCTGAACTATATTGTGTCTCCGATCAACCAATTGGACATGTCTCCCGATCCGTCGCTGGGCGCCATTTTGGCCCACTGCAAAGACCATCTGGTTTATCTCTATCAGCAAGCAGTGGGGCAGGGGGTGAACGTGATTTTGAACCCGCCGCAACAACAAGCGTTTGATCCTCAGCAAGCTGCGTTTGAGTTGTCTCAGGGGGAGTTGGGCGAGATGAGTATTAACGCGGAGGGGTTGCAATGAAAGAAGAATTTCAAGACCCCGGTGTAAGGTTGCCTGATAATATGATCGCGTCCGCCGCGCAGATGGCTGTGCAGACGCTGAACCAGCAGATTCAACCTTTGGCGCAGCTGTGGGCAATGGCCAGTAAGGTCGCGGCGGCTAAATCTCCGCAACCCCCTGTTGACCCCGCTGTTCAGAAAACGTACGAAGCAGCAATGGCGGAAATTAACCGCAAGGCGCAGGCCGATCAACAGGATGCCGTGATTAGCAAGGCCGAGTTCGGCTTGAAGCAACAATCCCAACAGTTTGAGCAGCAGCAAGTAGTTCAGGAAATGCAGCGTCAGGCGCAGCAGTCGCAAGCGGAGTTCCAGAAAGAGGTTCAGGAATTTACAAGGGGTATGCAACAGGCGCAGGAGGCGTTGCAGGCCACTATCAAGAAAAACAACGACGACTTCCTAATCAAGTTGATGACGCTACAAGCGGAGATTGAAAAGCGGGATAAAGATCACGCTGAGAAACTCGCCGAAGCGATGCGTGTCGAAAGGCCCGACTTCACACCGCATATCAAACAGATGTCCGATATGCTGGGGCAAGTCAAGGAAAGCCGCACTAGCGAGTCGCTTGATTCTATGATGCAGAGCTTGAATGCTTTGATGCAGGTTATGGCCGCCCCGACGGATATTTCGATCATCCGCGATGAAACCGGGCGTCCAGTTGGCGCGCGTAAGCAATTGTCGCATGGGTAAGGTTCTGCCTTTTCAGCGCAGGCAACTCTACGTTGATCCGATGGGGGTTCTCATCACCGTTTCCAAGTTCTGGGTGATCGGGTTCGTGGTTATGGTGTCGTCTTTCTGGGAAACTCAAGATGAATCTGGTTCTGAGCCGTAACGACATCGACGACGAGTATACCGGCGGGAGTCTGTATCTCGACGGGCTATTCCTCGGATACACGTTGGAAGATAAAGATCGGAAGATTGAAGAGTTCGGTGTTGAAGCTAAGGTTAAGGGCAAGACAGCTATCCCACGGGGCAAGTACGAGGTCATACTGTCATTCTCGAACCGGTTTCAGAAAGTTATGCCGGAGGTACTGAACGTGCCGGGCTTTACGGGGGTGCGTATTCACGGCGGTAACACGACCGAGGATACGGAGGGATGTCCGTTGCTTGGTGTAAATCTAGAAGACGGCAATATTTCAGATTGTGCGTCTGTGAATGGAATTCTGCGGCGGCGGTTGGAAATGGCTGAACGTCGCGGCGAGCGTTGCTGGTTGGAGGTGACTTGATGGATCCGATGACGATTGGCGGCATCTTTTCGATTGGCGGAAAACTGATCGACAAGTTGTTTCCGGACCCCGAACAGAAAGCCAAGGCGCAGCTTGAGTTGCTGAAGATGCAACAGGACGGCGAACTTGATCAAATCAAGGTTCAACTCTCTGCGATTCTGGCCGAGGCGCAGAGCGCAGACCCGTGGACTAGTCGGGCGAGGCCGTCGTTTTTGTATGTTGTTTATGTGTTACTTCTCTGGTCTATTCCAATGGGGGTTCTCTCCGTATTCCGTCCGGAAGCCGCTGTTGCATTTACGATCGGATTCAAGGATTGGATGACAGCTATTCCGGACTCGATCCTAACGCTGTTTGGAACGGTCATGACCGGGTACGTGCTTGGCCGTAGTTGGGAAAAAGTTCGGGGGGTGGCCAAGTGAGTATTACAACCGACGAACGGCGGGAATGCTCAAGGCGGCATAAAGACATGTGCTTGATGTACGACGAAAACACCATCGAGGAAATTGCCGACAAAGCCGCCGAGAAAGCCGTGGCGAAGATGACGGCAAATCTCTACCAGGACATCGGCAAGGGGGTCGTGGCGAAACTAACATGGTTGGTCGGGGTGATTGTCGTCGGGTTGTATTTCTGGCTGCAAAGCAAGGGCATCATTAAATGAAGCCCCTCGGCCTCTACCTGCTCTGCGTTGCCGCTGCCGTGGTCAGCCTGGTGTGGATGGGCTTCGCGCTGTTGGCCGGCAGTCCGCGTGCCATGCGTATCGCGGTTGGGTTCGACCAGACCGCCAACGCGACCTTCGGCGGCGACGAAGACG
>CAZHIP010000013.1:0-8565 GCA_964532925.1 uncultured Gammaproteobacteria bacterium | reverse complement strand
AACTTCGTTACCTTCACCGTCTCTGGTATCGTCTCGGGCGAAGATCGAGTGCTTGTCGCACCCCGTGGATATCGCTTCCAATACGATTCTGAGGCTGGAGGACCGTTCACTATTGGGGAAACTCTTACCTTTGTCACCCCAGCAGGTACGGCGCGTCTCGCAGAACTCTATGACAACGGCACCACAGGGTTTATGTACATCGGTGAAATGTTGACGGGCACTGTCCCGACTGATAATACAACTATGACCGGCGGTGCATCCTCCGCAACCGCTACGGTAAACGGCGCAGTGTCAAACGATATTGACCTGAGGCAGATGAACCTCAATGGTTTATTAAATGGCGCCGCAGTCACCGCGGTTGTGGTAAACGGCACTATTCCGCTCGATACACCGAGCACCGGAACCATCCGTATCGAACGAGCAGACGGTCAGTACACTCGCCACGCCTATAGCGCATGGGCCACATCAACATTTACGATTGGTTCAACAGACTTCTCCTCAAACAACGCAGTAAACACCGCAAATGTCTTCTTGAGCTATGTAGACAAGCTAGCCGACGCGGCAACTGCTGCATTTACCGGAGTCTACGCCGCAGACAGAACCCTCTTTATCCGCGTGCGTGATGCTGGTACCGCTGGCGACATGATCCCGATTAAAACCTTCGAAACGACCGGTACGCTCGGTATTTCAGGAGGTTCCACAACCGCTATTAGAACGTCAGATGCATAATTTTGGTGCGTAATTTCTGAGCACAGAATACTATGGACAGAGTAGTAAAATGCAACAACGACAAATGCGGGCTACACTTCATGCACACACTAGAAAATAAAACATGCCCGTTTTGTCATGCAGAATATGGTGCTGTTGCCGCCATTGACGAGCCTCGCTCTGAAGATCGGGCCGCCGATGCGAGCCTCGCGGATACGCGGGAAGAAACAATCACCGAAGAAAAACCTCCCGAAGTAGCACCTCTCGAGAAAAAAATAACTATTCAAAGCCAAAAAGGATCCTTCAAGATCTGGAAGAATAGCTAGACATGCATCCGAAATAGATTAAGATCTTTCCTAACTTTACTGCGATGAAACTGCAAGAACTCGTCAATAAACTCTCAAACACACTCGCAAGTGGAGCTGGTGAAGCCGATGTAAAAATAGACGGCAAGGACATAAAAACAGTCATGCTCGATGAAACAGATGGGGTAAAAACCTTGGTTATCACTCGAGTTGACTAAAAGGATAGCGGTGTGAAAGATTGTACATAGCGTATGGCAACGATTACCGTAGATAGGAGCATAAACGCAGACGATGCATTTGCAATGTCTGGTGGTATTTCTTTTGTTTCTCTCCCTACGGGTTCTGCAACCTATCAAACCCAAGCAACCGGCATTGCAACATGGGTAACGGCAACCATGGTTTCCTCTTCTGCCTGGCAAGCAATTTGTTATGGCAACAACTTAGTAGTAGCAGTGAGCTCAACATCAGGAACGATTGCAGCTTCATCCCCTGCTGGAGTTTCTGCTACATGGACACTGCGAACTATGCCGGCAACAGCCTCATGGTATGCAGTGAAATATGGTCTTGATAAATTTGTCGCTACCGCAGGAGGAGGCTCAACTGCCGGAGCTTATTCCGCAGATGGCGCGAAATGGACATCCACTGGCGCTCTGCCAGCAAGTGGTGATTGGCGAGCATTGGAATTTGGAAATAGCCGTTTCGTAGCTGTCTCCTACGGCAGCACTGACTCAGCGTATTCTACCAACGGTACTTCTTGGACCGCCGGTGGCGCTCTTCCTGCGGCCCGTAGCTGGACAGATATTGCCTATGGCGAAAGTACCTTCGTAGCAATTGCTTCCGGAACCGACAAAGGTGCCTACTCGACTGATGGAGGTGTCACATGGGACGAAATGACCATGCCCAGTTCCTCCAACTGGAGATCCGTTACTTATGGCAACGGTATTTTTGTGGCAGTCAGTAATACCTCTGGCACCATCGCCGCATACTCGGCCGACGGAATTACTTGGAATCCATCAACTCTTCCTAACTCCAGAACGTGGGTAACTGTTGCATTTGGCAACAATCTTTTTTGCGCCATAGCGAGCTCCTCTACTTCAGGAGGCGCCTATAGCTATGACGGCATAAACTGGCAAGCAAGCACAACTCTTTCGCAGGCAGTAAATTGCATGTGCTACACGCCAACCACCTGGAACTCAAACGACACCCTCGCAATCACGAACAACTCAACTGTCACCGTCAACACCGATCAAAAAAAATTCTGGAATGCTGTCACGCTAACGAATGGAAAGCTGGCAATTACCAATACTTCAACTTCGACCGGGATCAGGTTTACCATGGGACGTGTCTCGGGAGCCGCGGCCGCAAGCATCACTCCTGGATCTGGTATTGGAGATATTGAAATCACTGGTAACTGGATTGAACTGGGAACCGGAGATACCACCTCAGGTCAAACCATGACCGCTCCATTCTCCGACTACATCGCGGCGCTGTGGGTCGAAACTGGTTCAGGAACCGGCGTGTATGAACAATGGTTAAATGCCACTGGTTCATATGGTGATGCCTCGCCGATCTTACTTGAAGGGTTTGCCGCGATAGGATCAGGGAAAAGAGGTAAATTTTTCATTCAACAAGCAAATGCCGCCCCCTACGGGCCGACAATTCTCAATGGCACTGACGGCAGTCTTGCCCAACGACTAATTACTGTCACCTCAACCACTGGACTGCACGCTGGCGCCGCCATTCTTGGCCCTGGAATCCCCGCCAACACAGTGGTCAATCGCGTAATCTCCTCCACTCTTTTAGAAACAAATGCCATTTCTACCACTGAGCTCTCCCCTGACTGGACATCTGTTGCCTTTGGTAACAGTGTCTATGTGGCCGTATCAGGTACGAGCTCAAACATTGCCGCAACCAGCTCTGATGGCATAACCTGGACTAAGCGAACATTACCCTTTGTCGCCAACTGGACTTCCGTTTGCTATGGCGCAACCAGCGCCCTCTTTGTCGCGGTTTGTTCGGACGTAACAACAACGGGAGGAACCGCAATCGGTTCGAGGTTTTGCGCTACCTCCCCCGATGGCATCACCTGGACCAGACGCGCAATGTCCATCACGAGCAACTTGGCTCAAAACTGGAACTGCGTTGCGACCAATGGCACTAGCTTCGTCGCGGTTGGATCTCTTGCTGACGGAACAGCCACCACGGTCGGTGCATACTCTGCTGATGGTATTACCTGGTCAGCCAGCACCATGACCTCCGCAATCTGGCGATCAGTGACCTACGGAGCTGGGGCCGCAAACAGATATGTTGCTGTTTCCAGTACCACTGTTTCCAACTGGGATGCGGACGGAACTGGCACCTGGACCAACGGCGGCGCCATGACTTCCGCGAACTATCTCAGTATTGCTTGGAATGGCACGCGGTTTTACGCAGTTTCTGGATCCAGCACGGTGTCTATGTGGTCAACAGATGCGACCGCATGGACGACGGGCGCTGTGCTCAACAACTCAACCAGCCGTGGTGTTGCCTGGGACGGCACCAACTTCGTAATTGTTTCAACCACCAACTCAGTCAATACATCCAGAACCCCTGCTGGAACTACGGCCACCCTCACGAACACCACCATGGCCGCAGCTAATGCGAATAACTGGACTGCGATTTGCGCCAACGGAACAACACTCTGCGCTGTCTCAAGCTCTTCGTTACTGAGAAGTGCTGCCCTGACCTCAACTGACTCAGGTGCCAACTGGACACTCCAGACTGGTACCCCCATGGATGTTTCGCTCACCTGCTACAACCCATACGTCTCCCAGCTCAGCAATACCGTGCAATTTGGAGACAATATCAATGGCAACAAAGTTCCTTCCGGCGCCAAGGTCAGATGTCCAAATATCATGTTTACATCAGCAGTGCCAGTGAACATCCAGACCTCGTCGAGCCTCGTCGGCGCGAACATGGTCATGACCGCTGGTGGATCCCTGACGGCCAACATTTGTCTTTTTGATGAGTCATACAGCACGTTTACTCAGGCTGAAATAGTATCGCTTACGAATTGCGGATTTTCGATTCCTCCAAACATCAACGAGTGCTATAACCTCACGTTCAATAGCGTGGGTTTTGCACTTGCACCAGTCAGGAGATATTACACTTATTCAGCAACGCTCGGAGCTGACGGCTGGTTCACTCGTGATGCGCGCTACGCAGCCACGGTTACCTGGACGTATCTAACCGGTGCAAGTATTACTGATTTTAACTACTGTGTCGGTTCACCAAAAGCGCTTCAGGTAGCAGTTTCAACAGCCGCTGCCCCTGCGGCCATGCTTGTCTTGTCATACACCCAGAACTCAACGTGGAGCTATGTTCGTTTCTATGCTCTCAACTGCGTTGCTTCATACCAGGATGCATTCAACCTCCTTTCAAACTTCAACAACAACACCATGGAGCATTTGGAGGTCTATGGGGTAGCGCCAATGATTATTCAGGTATCCAACGGAAACACGTTCAATGATATCCGCATTGCCGAGGACATGTTCAATGGGTATCGTAGCTTCCCAACAGCCGGTGCCCGTATCGGAAATGACCCCAACGCTTCCGCCAGACTCATAGATAACACCAAGTATTACCTCAAGACCCGAACCTTTTACGACTGGAATGATCGGTCAGTTTTTGCCGAAGGAAGAACCGTATCAGCAACCCCCTTTATCGGGAGTCAATTCTTTCCAGCTTATTTCGGAGCCTACAACAACGCCACGCGCGCGGTAACGCTCACCTGGATCAGGCGTGATCCGACATCGAGCGGCGCCGCTGGTACCACCACGTATCAAATTTTTAGAGATACCTCTGCCAGCTTTACCCCTGACTCAACCAATAGAATTTTTGATACGTTAACAGTAGCAACCGTTTCGTATCTGAATGGCTTCATCGCCACCATTACTGCTACCGCATCCCCTGCAAGAACTATCACGTTTGCCGCCGCAGGTAGAACAATCACCTTGGGCGGAGCAGGTGCGGGCAGCTTTACCACTGCAGGATATGTGGCTGGAGGAAACGTAGTAGTTGCTGGAACTGTCTCGAATGATGGTACCTACACTATTTTGTCATTCACCGCTACAGTCATAACACTCACTACCAATCACACAAACCTCGTCAACGAAACAGCACCCAATGGCGCAACACTGAACGGTCAACCACCGGTCAATGGAACATCCTACTATTACAAACTCCGTAAATATGACGCAATACTCTCCGGTATTACGAGTGCTTCAGGAACAGTAGCGCTCACCTCTCTTACGACTGCGGGAAACTTTAACACCGGTCTTGGTTCAATCATTAACCTCGAGGGAATCAGCGGTCAATTCAAGATCCGCATTCCCGTCGGCTCTACCACCAACTTTTTGGCAGGTAACGTCTTCCCTGGTTTAACGCTCGCCGGAACCGGCATTGGCTCAGGGGCAAAAGTGGTCAGCCTTGATACCCCATGGCAAATAACCGTTGATGTCGCCAACTCTTCTACCTTTGTTGGGACAACGGCCACACTTGGTCTTGCCACTGGTGCTGCACCAAATAGCAATATCTATGTTGTTGGACCAGGTATTGCCCGACCAACCAGAGTTTCTTCGGTTACCAACTCGACAACCATTGTCGTGGATACTGCTTTTATTGCAACCTTTGCAGCTCAGGCGATCTTCTTTGAATACGGTACCGACAGCTCAGAAGTCGAGGTCACTCCGAGCGGGCCAACTACCGCAGCGTTTAACTTCCTCACACAATCAAACGACTTTACTCATGCCAACTGGGTCAAGACAAACCTCACCGCAACAGCAAACCAGGTCAGCGGACCAAACGATATCGGTTTTGGTATCGCCGCCGCACCAACCGCAGACCGTCTTGCATCAACAGGCCCTGCTGCCAAAGCAGTCCAAACCATCACGTCATACTTGGAAATCGGTGCAACCTACACCTTCTCTGTCTTCATGAGAACAGATGCTCATCATTATTCTCAAACAGTGACCGGTGAACTTTCTATTAATACAACGGTAGCCACTACTGAAGCATTTACAGCCACTGGTGCGTGGCAGCGAATATCCGCCACATTCACGGCTACCGCAGTCACGCATACATTTACAATTCAGATGACGACTGAAGGTAGTTATATTTATGCCTCGAATGCCCAGGTAAACCAAGGCTCATCTGCGCTCGTGCCAGTAACCACCACCACGGTCAAAAGTGCCGTAGCGAGTGGTGGCCGAACGTTCACCTTTGCTTCTGCTATCGACGGTGTCAACACCATTACTGGTTCTACGGGGTCATTCATAACAGACGGATTTGTGATTGGAGATAGTATTATTGTTCAGAGCACCTCCGATAATGACGGCACGTATGTGATATCTTCTACTGCTATCACCGCCACGGTTATAACGGTCGTCGCAGCTCAACCCTTCGTAAACGGTGGCGGTGCCCAAACTACGGGATCCATCGTTGGTTCAGTGCTCGCTTCAGCCGCACAGGAACTCAGCGGTGCCTATGCCTGGTGTCGCGCAACCGGCGGAAACACCGCAAATCAAGGCATTGAAGTAGCCTTGGCCGCATTGCCAGCGGGGTCATTTTGGACAGAACTATACATTGGCACCAGCTCAGGATTTGCCCCTTCATCAGTCAATCGCGTCGCGTACACCTTAAACCTACTGGGAATATCAGCCTCTTTTTATCTATTGAACTCGAATGATAATTTGTTCAATACTCTTGTTCAGGAAGGATATGGGGGTTATCAAGGTTTTGTGAGTGCCACAGTCCCATCTGGTAGAGTCGTACTAAAAGGATCGGGAAATAATAAATTTTTAGATTGGTCGTTGGATTTTAACTATTCAGCAGTACCCATAATCGGCGATATTATCAACCTATCCAATGATAATGTTTTTGATGATTTTACGGTCAAAAACTTTAGAAACTATAACCTAACACCATTTACATCTTACAACGACAGCAGTGGTCTGACGCTTCAAAATATTACGATTGAACAAGCCAATGATATCCCATATGCACTGCAATCTTTGAATACCGTTCTTAAGGGTGTAACCGGTGCAAATGCGTTTGCCGCCACCAACGCCACCACATACCTTTTTGGTACTGCGCCATTTGCTACTGATGGTATGGCAATTGCCTATCAGGCGGTGTATGACAACATTTTTTATGAATTATTCCACTCACCCACAACCGGTGCACTGCACATGTTGTTTAACGCGAGCTCTAGCGATACTCCCCCGTATACCATCGTTTCAGGAACACCTGCATTCGGAAACAATGGTCGTCTCTATCTGCGTACTGCCGGCGACAGTATTGAGTACACTTGGCCGCACCGGATCTACACGGTCTCCAGTTTCCGAGACATTATCTTGAAGAAAAATGGCTTGGACTTGGGATCAAGCGTTGATGTATTACAATCGTTATTGATCGAGTTTAAGGTCGACACGGGATCAGGGTATGGCGCATACCAGACAGCGACTCCAGCGAACCTGGCGGCTACCGCAGTCGACACCACCACCGGGTTCCTTCTGAAGATCAAAATCACCGCTCGCCCTGGTATGTTGTTCTCAACTCAAACTAACGCGTTTGTGGTTGGAGAAGAAATAGAAGGAACCACCTCCGGCGCTACCGCTACCGTTGATGAAGTATATAATCTTACGACCACCTCTGGCTGTATTGTCTTATCCTCAGTGACCGGAACATTCCTACCTGCTGAACTCGTCAGAAGAAATTCAGACAACCAAACTCGCGCCACCAACGTGGTGACCAACACGCAGTTCGCCTTGTTCCCCTCATTCAACAGTTATATTGATGGTTTGCAAATTTTTACCAACACTGTTGGTCCAGGTGATTATCCAGGACGAATCGTAGACATCGTACTTACCAATGTCGTGACCGGAAGTACGTATTATGTATTCAAAACATCGGACTCAACGCTGTTGGGTTCAGGAACCGCGAGTGGCGCAACGGTTACCATTACCAATGTTGCTTATGTTACTGACTTTGGTATTACGGTTCGCGTAAGAAAAGCCACAGCCGCAACAAAATATATTCCTCTCGAAACCCAAGCAACGGTTACCTCAACCGGCGTGAGTGTCTATATCGGCCAGCTTGAGGATACGATTGTGGGTGCCAGCGTGAACGCAACAATTGCCGGCGACTTTACCGTCAACACCGCCACGAAGACCATCAAACACACCGCCGATGCAGTCGTTTATACCGTCAATGAACTGTATACCTGGCTGATGGATTATTTTGACGATGTGTCTACTATCGACGACACGGTGCCGATATCAGCTCAAACGCCAACCGAATATACGCTCACCAACGGCTGGTTCATGGATAATGTCTCATTCAAATTCTTGAGTGGTGGCGCTCTGCAAACGGATGGCCAAGATGCATATAGCACGCACATCATCACGGTCACTGGCGGCACGTACGCCGACCCGATTGCCGGAGATATTACCAAAACAGTTATGGCGGGAGCCACTGCCATCGGACCACTTCTTGATTTTGAAATCATCTCTGC
>CAZHIP010000012.1:0-10746 GCA_964532925.1 uncultured Gammaproteobacteria bacterium | reverse complement strand
TCGTTCATCATATGCGTAAAAAATGTGGCGTTTTAGAAATCCAAACCGCCTTCGCGAGCTCCTGCCGCAAATGCCTCAACACGGCCATGATACCGATATGAGCCACGGTCAAACACCACCGCAGTCACACCCTTTTCCTTTGCAACCTTGGCCATGCGCACACCCAAATCTTTTGCCATAGGAACCGTAATGTGGGCTACCTTGACGCCAAGTTCTTTGTCAGAAACCGCTGCAATAGTTATCCCACGAGTATCATCAATAAGTTGGGCATAAAAATGCATATTCGAACGGAATACCGAAAGACGTGGTCGTTCGGTGGTGCCGCGAACCTTTGCGCGGGTGCGACGTGCACGCTGATCTTTTTTCGAGAGTAGAATCTTTTTCATACTTATTTGGCGCCAGCCTTAGCTGCTTTACCGGCCTTGCGGCGGATAAGCTCGCCGACGAACTTAATACCCTTACCTTTATACGGTTCTGGTGGGCGAGTTTTGCGAATATTTGCAACAACCTGACCAAGCATTTGCTTGTCGATACCGGTAAGCGTCATGATCGTTTTTTCAACCACTGCTTTAATGCCTACTGGCAAGTTGATGATGACTGGGTGAGAAAAACCGACTTCTAAGGTCAGTGTATCACCTGCTACTGATGCCTTATACCCAACACCAACCATTTCCATTTTTGTTTCAAAACCTTTGGACACACCTTCGATCATGTTGGCAGCCAATTTGCGGTACGTACCCCACAATGATCGCTCTATCTTTACTTCTGGATTCAAAACCGCCACCGTGAGCTCAGCGCCATTCAGTGTAAACTGTACGGCTTTTGGTGCTTGCAATGACAACTCACCCTTTGGTCCTTTGACCGTAAGAGTTGTGTCAGCGAGCGTTGCGGTAACGCCTGATGGGATAGTAATTGGTTTTTTGCCTACACGTGACATATGATTAGAAAATTTCGCACAAGATCTCGCCACCAACCTTTTGGGTGCGAGCTTCTTTATCGGACAAAATGCCGCGCGAAGTAGAAAGAATTGCGATACCAGTACCAGAGTTTACGCGAGGAATACCATCGGCGCGCACATACATGCGACGACCAGGCTTTGAAATACGGCGCAACCCCCGAATCTGGGCGATCTTCCCGTTCTCAAGATATTTCAAACCCATGCTGATAATTTTCTCTACGCCTTCACCTTCTGCTTTGACGTTCACTAAATACCCTTCGCGCTCAAGAATTTGCGCGACGGCCATTTTAATGCGAGAAAACGGAACAGTAACGGTTTGGTGGCTTACCATACCGGCATTCCGGAGACGCGTCAACAAGTCTGCAATTGGATCGTTCATAGGAGTTTACCAACTACTCTTCTTAATACCTGGGATCTCCCCACGGTTTGCCAACTCGCGGAAACAGATACGACACAAGTTAAAATCCCTCAAGTATCCACGGCGACGACCGCAGCGGAAGCAGCGACGAACTATCCGAGTTGTAAACTTGGGCTTGCTTGACGATTTAACTTTTTGAGCCGTTGTTGCCATACAAAAGAATCAGCAATTATTTTTCCTGAAAAGGGAAGCCCAACATCGTAAGCAAGGCCAAACCTTCTGCTTTAGATTTTGCGCTCGTACCAACCGTAACCTCAAGACCATGCAAGCGTTCTATCTCTTCGGAGCGTACCTCTGGAAATGCTCCAGAGTCACGGAACCCAATAGAGGCATTACCTCGAGCATCCATAATGGATGGCTTGATTCCACGGAAATCACGAACGCGCGGCAAGGTAACATTCACCAATTTTTCAATAAAGTCATACATGCGAGCACCGCGCAATGTTACGCGCATACCCACGGTCATACCTTGGCGAATTTTGAAGTTTGAAATAGAAATCTTTGCAAGCGTTGGTACTGGCTGTTGACCAGAAATACGACGCAATGTTTCTTTCACAATTTCTTCGGTCTTTGCATCTTTTTTAGACGCAGAAATACCCACGTTCAACACTACGTACTTCAAACGAGGTACGGCATTTACATTCTTGTAGCCAAATTGCTCTTTGAGAGCCGGTGCTACTTTTTTCTGATAGAGATCAAGTAATGCGTTCATATAATTCTAGAATGTAGCCTGGCACTGTTTGCACATGCGCAGTTTTTTGTCTCCCTTTACCGAATACCCCACGCGCGTTGGCTTGTTGCACTTTGGGCAGACAAGCGCAACGTTCGAAACAGTGACAGCACGAGGAATCTGAATTTTCTGGCCTTTTTCTCCTTGCTTCTTTGCTTTCTGGTGTTTGGTAAGCAAATTCAAGCCCTCGACAACAACGCGAGCAGTTACCGGCTGGACCTCAATGATCTTGCCGTTTTTGCCGCGGTCTTTGCCTGCGAGCATTTGAATTGTATCGCCTTTTTTGACTTTCATAGGAGTTTACAGAACTTCAGGCGCCAAAGAAATAATCTTCGAGAATCCTTTTGCTTTGAGTTCACGCGCAATAGGTCCGAACATACGGGTACCTTTTGGGTTCAAAGACTTCTTATCCACAATCACGCCAGCGTTGTCATCAAAACGGATATAGCTACCGTCTTTGCGACGTACTTCCTTGCGGGTACGGACAATAACGACGTGCACAATCTCACTCTTTTTGACCATCGAGTGCGGTGCGGCTTCTTTGATGACGCACGTGATGATATCACCAATATGTGCATACCGTTTTTGGTATCCACCGGTAACGCGAATACATTGGAGTTTTTTTGCCCCAGTATTATCCGCCGATGCGAGCATTGATCGATGCTGAATCATATAATGCCGTTAGCTCTTTGAAGCGACAAGGCGCCAACACTTTGTTGCAGAAAGTTGTCGGGTTTCTTCGAATACAACTGTTTGCCCGACTTTTGCAGTCCCGTTTTCGTCATGCACATGAAACTTTTTGCTCACGATAAATCGCTTGCGATATTTCGGATGCAACTTCATGCGATCAACGCGTACGACCACCGTCTTCAGCATGTTCGCTGAAATCACAACTCCTTCGAGTCGGCGACGTTGTGCTGATTTTTGAGTTGTTTCTTTCATAAGCGAAATAATCTTCGGGGTTATGCGCGATCCGTTTTTGCGGCCAACGCGGTTGTAATTTGGGCAGCGAGTTTGCGTGACTCTGCAATCTCGTGCACAGCTTTCAACTCACGGCGCGAAACACGGAATCGAAGATCTCGAAGTTTCTCCTGGGTTTCCAGAAGCAACTTCGTAAGCTCCGTCTGAGTTTTGTCGCGCAATTCGTGCATGGTCATATTCGTAAGTTAGAGCATTTCATTACCTTTCATGATGAACTTTGTTTTGACCGGCAACTTGTGAGATGCCAAAACAAATGCTTCGCGCGCAACTGCTTCGGTTACTCCGTCGAGTTCAAACATGATGACACCCGATTTGATTGGCGCAACATAATGATCGACAGAACCCTTACCGCCACCCATGGTGTTTTCATTACCGTGAGTCGTTACTGGACGATCCGGGAAGATACGAATCCAGAGTTTGCCACCCTTTTTCATGGTACGAGTAATCGTACGACGTGCGGCTTCGATCTGACGGGATGTAATCCAGCCAATCTCCATAGACTTTAAGCCCATGGTACCGAAATCCAAATTGGTGCGACGAGTAGCAACGCCCGTATTGCGACGGCGTCCTTTATGCCACTTGCGGTGTTTAACCTTTTTTGGAAACATCATACAATTATGCTTGTTCTATTTTCTTTACTGCTTGCTCTTTTGGAACGAACACCTGACCGCGATAAATCCACACTTTGACGCCGAGCTTGCCATAAATGGTAAGCGCTTCACCAAAGCCGTAGTCAATATCAGCACGCAAGGTATGCAATGGAATAGTGCCGTATGACAGTGTTTCTGTACGTGCAATTTCACCACCATCAAGACGACCTCCGACTCGAACCTTCGCACCCAGTGCGCCACCCTTTTTTGTTTTTTCAAGCGCCTGCTTCAGCACGCGGCGGAATGGCATACGCTTTTCCAAATCGGTGACCATGGACTGTAGCACAATGTTTGAAGAAAGTGAAGGGTTGGACACCTCATTCACGTTGATCGTGACATTACCTGCAGTTTTGAGCCATGATTTGACCTTACGCTTCAAATCCTCAATCCCCTGTCCGCCACGACCGATAATCATACCGGGCTTAGCTGAGAAGATGGTGAGGATCAGTGCGCCACGAGGACGCTCGATCTCGATATGGTCAACAAAGGCTTCGCGCAATTCTTTGGCCAGTTTTTGGCGCAACATAACATCTTCGCGCAAAACACCTGCGAATGTGTGCATGCTTGCGAACCAGCGCGATGGCCAGGTCTTGGTCATCCCGATGCGGAAAATTACTGGATGTACTTTTTGTCCCATAGGATTGTGATTAGGAAACCTTGGCTACTGCTTTTTTGGTAACTGTACGCTTTTTTGCAGGTGCTTTTGCTGCAACTTTCGGTGCTTGCGCAGCAATTGCATCAATGGCAGCTGTTTTTGCAACAGAACCACCACGTTCAGCCAAAATAACAGAGATATGGCAGGTACGATGATAGATCGGCGCTGAGCGGCCGAACGCGCGTGCGCGCCAGCGCTTTAACATCGGACCACCATCAACCATAATTGTTTTGACAAACAGCGAGGTTTTATCCAAGCCTTTGTTGGCAGCATTGGCAACAGCGGAATCCAACAGCTTCATAACACTCTTACGAGCTTCCTTCTTGGAAACGCGCAACTGATCAAGTGCAACAGCAATAGGAAGACCACGGACGAGGTCAGCAATGAGGCGCACCTTGCGGGGCGACTGTCGGACAAAGCGTGCAATAGCAGTGCTTTCCATTTGTGGTGATCGTGTCGAAGCCATATGCGTGGATTATTTCTTACCAGGTTTTGCAGCTGGAGCTGCGGCTGGTTTAGCACCTGCGGCTGCAGAACTTTCGATATCTTTCTGCATTTTACCGCCGTGACGGATAAACTTGCGGGTCAAAGCAAACTCACCAAGCTTATGACCAACCATTTCCTCGGTTACAATAACCGGGGTATGCACTTTCCCATTGTGTACACCAATCGTAAATCCAACCATTGTTGGTGCAATAGTACAGTCGCGTGACCACGTTTTCACCACCACCTTGTCTGTGACCTTGAGGCGGGCGATCTTGGCGATGAGTTTTGGGTCTATATATGGACCCTTTTTTAAGCTTCGTGACATATAATTTTATTTCTTGGTACGACGCTTGGTAATAAAGACTTTTGACCACTTCTTCTTATCGCGAGTCTTCACACCCAATGCATGCTTACCCCAAGGTGTTTTCGGATGAGTCAAACCAATCGGGTGCTTACCTTCACCACCACCGTGTGGGTGATCCACTGGGTTCATGGCTTTACCACGAACAGATGGGCGAATACCGCGATGACGCATACGTCCAGCCTTACCCCAACGAATGAGGCGGCGGTCTGGGTTTGAAACCGTACCAATGGTGGCAGCGCAGGTATCATGCACCAAGCGTGTTTCGCCTGATGGCAAATGAATCTCTGCCATGCCTTCGTTTAACGCCATGAGCTGAGCGGTTGTACCGGCACCGCGAACCATAACACCGCCGCGGCCAGCCTTGAGTTCGATATTGAAAATAAATGAACCGACCGGCATATACTTGAGCGGCATGCGGTGGCCAAGTTTTGGCGCAATGTGGTTTTGTGAAGAAAGTACCGTATCGCCTACTTTGAGGTCGACCGGAGCGATAATGTAACGCTTTTCTTTGTCGGTGTATTCAACCAACGCAATACGAGCACCGCGATTTGGGTCATACTCAACGGTCTGCACAATCGCAGGCATGTCAAACTTGTTGCTCAAAAAATCAACCATGCGGTAATACCGTTTTGCACCACCGCCACGATGACGAACCGTAATGCGACCCTGGGAGTTGCGGCCAGCATGGCGCTTCAACATGACCAAGAGTGGCTTGTGTGGGGTTGAGGTGGTGACATCAGCAAAGGTATCGACGCTTGAGTTGCGACGACCGGCTGATGTTGGTTTGTATACTTTAATTGGCATACGCGTGGATTATCCGTAGATATCAAGTTTCTTGCCGACCGGTAATGTAATCAATGCTTTTTTCCATGAGCGTGTCTTGCCGGTAACGCGACCAAAACGAACTTCGCGTGAGCGAATATTGATCATGCGTACTTGCACCGGAACAATGCCATAGATAGCTTTGACTGCATTTCTGACTTCTGGGCCAGTTGCATCAGTGCGGACTTCAAACACATAGGTGCCTTTTTCTGCCATAGACACAGCCTTTTCAGACATGTGTGGACGGACCAATACATGTGAATACCGAGTTGCAGGTCGACCACTCTCCTTCTTTTCGGAAAGAGCTTTGGTTGTTTTTGTTTTTTTGGCCGCAGAAACTTTGGCAACTGGTTTTACAGCAGCTCCTTCAACAGTTGTCTCAACTTCACCTTTTTTGAAAGGCTTTTTTGAGAATTTAACTTTGTCCCAGAACGTATTCATAGTAGTTATTTACTTGCCGCTGTCTGACGAAGTTTCAAGAAATCAGCAAGTCCTTCTGTCGTCATGACCAAATTCGGAAAACGCAAGATATCATACACGTTCAAGTGTGCAGCACCCATCGTTTCTGTTGATGCGATGTTACGCAATGATCGGCGGGCATCTTTCTGAGCAACACCCAACGCGAGCAAGATTTTCTTGTTGCCCTTGAGCGGAAGCTTTGAAAGAAGTGTATGTGCTGCGGATGTCTTCAAATCCTTTGGCATGCCATCAATAAGAAGCAACTGTTCATTGGCAGCTTTATCGGAAAGTGTCATGTAGAGCGCTTTGATGCGAGCCTTACGGTTCATGGCAAGCACAAAGTTACGTGTATTGCGAGGACCGAACACCACACCACCACCCTTCCAGATTGGAGAACGAATAGATCCGTGACGTGCACGTCCTGTACCCTTTTGTTTCCATGGTTTTTTACCTCCACCGCGAACTTCACCGCGAGTTTTGGTATGAGCAACAACCTGACGAGATTCAGATCGCAACACGCGAACTGCTTCGTGTACCAACTCTGGGTTTAACGCAACACCGAAAATTGATTCCGGTAATTCCATGCTGCCCGTAGCTGCACCTTCAAGGTTGTAGACGTTGACTTTGATCATATTTATTCAACTGAGATCTGGAGCATGCCGCCGCGTGCACCTGGCACAGCACCGGAAATCTTCAAAAGATTTTTTTCTGTATCGATAGCAACAATTTTGAGATTCTTTACTGAAATGCGATCGCCACCCATGCGGCCAGCCATACGCATACCCTTACGGACATGCTGTACACCACCCGCTCCAATGGAGCCAGGCATACGCAACTGGTCTTTGTGACCGTGCGTTTTTGGGTGACCATGAAAACCATGGCGCTTCACCACACCCTGGAAACCCTTACCTTTGGATGTACCAACAACGGTAACAATATCACCAACAGCAAAGACAGAAACATTGATTTCGTCACCGCGCTTCATCTCCGATGCGGCGTCCAAACGGACTTCACGCAAACGACGGTACGCAGGAAGATCTTTGAGGTGACCTTGCATTGGCTTGGTCAATTCATGCTTCGGGTCCTTGCCTTTGATATCAAAGCCAACTTGAACGGCATCATAGCCATCAGCGTCTTTGGTTTTTACTTGTGTAATTTGGCATGGGCTAGCAGCAACAACCGTCACCGGGACAACGTCACCGTGATCGTTCCACACTTGCTCCATATCGATTTTTTTGCCCAAGATAAACTTCATATATTTGATAATTGAACGTGAACCACTAGAAGCTCTATATCTTCTAGTGAAGTAGTACAATAGCGTGCGTGATAATATCACGAGATTACGCTCTCGTCAACCATAGCGATAAAATCCACGCCATAAGCGTGAAATCATCAGAAACTAGCTATTTTTATGAAGTCGCGAGCCACTATCGTCCCCGATCAGTCCGTAGACTTTTCCCGGGTATCCACAGCCGTTTTCCTTTTCGGATCGACACTGCGGCGACTCGCGCTATGAACTCAACTGAATTCACCATCCCGCGTTGCCGACCGAGTGGCCTGACAACGCGAAGGGAAAATCCAATTACATCTTAATCTCAACGTCTACACCGGCAGGAAGATTCAAGCCAGTGAGTGCTTCGATCGTTTTTGGTACTGGATCAATAATGTCAATCAAACGCTTATGGATACGCATCTCATACTGTTCACGCGAAGCTTTGTCGATAAAGCTCGAGCGGTTGACGGTATATTTACGCTTCTCCGTCGGCAAAGGGATTGGACCACAGATCTTTGCACCCGTACGCTCGACTGTATCAATAATCGTCTTGGTAGACTGATCAATGATCTTGTTGTCGTATGCGCGAATACGGATACGAATACGGCTGTGAGCTTCTTCGCCCTTTACAGAACGCTTATCGTCCGTGACTGAATTTTGAGATGCACGTGCCATTGCCGTTATATTACTTGATGATCTTTGTTACAACACCGGCGCCCACCGTTTTACCACCCTCGCGGATAGCAAAGCGCTGTTTTTCTTCCAAGGCAACTGGGGTGATAAGTTTGACCTTAACGTTCACGGTATCGCCTGGCATAACCATTTCTGTTCCAGCTGGCAATTCATATACATCACCAGTTACGTCTGTAGTACGGATGTAGAATTGAGGCTTGTACCCCTTGAAGAATGGCTTGTGGCGACCACCTTCTTCTTTCGTGAGACAGTAGATCTCACCTTCGAATTCAGTGTGGGGAGTCACTGTACCACCCTTACAGAGCACCATACCGCGTTCTACTTCTTCTTTCTTGGTACCGCGGAGGAGCAAACCGGCGTTATCGCCAGCGCGACCTTCATCAAGCTGCTTGTTGAACATTTCAATACCCGTAACCACCGTTTTCTTGGTATCGCGAATACCGACGATTTCAATTTCATCGTTAATCTTGATAATACCACGCTCGACACGACCTGTTACCACGGTGCCACGGCCTTCAATTGAGAAGACGTCTTCTACTGGCATGAGGAATGGGCGATCAACTTCGCGAACTGGCTCAGGAATATAGTCGTCGAGGGCCTTCATGAGATCCAAGATTGGCTTTGAAGCTTCAGCATCTTTTGGATTCTGGAGCGCTTTCAAGGCAGAACCGCGGATAAATGGAACAGTGTCGCCTGGGAAGTCGTACTTCTTCAAGAGATCACGTACTTCCTCTTCGACGAGGTCAACGAGTTCTTTATCATCAACCTGATCAACTTTGTTCAAAAATACAACAATATACGGAACACCAACTTGGCGGGCCAAGAGAATATGCTCACGAGTCTGAGGCATCGGACCATCAGCGGCTGACACCACGAGAATAGCGCCGTCCATCTGAGCAGCACCAGTGATCATGTTTTTGACGTAGTCAGCGTGACCAGGACAGTCAACGTGTGCATAGTGACGCTTTTCTGATTCGTACTCCACGTGAGCAGTCGCGATAGTAATACCACGAGCCTTTTCTTCTGGAGCAGCGTCGATCTGGTCAACACCCTTGTTCTGAGCAACGAAACCGTGTTCGCGCAAAACAGTAAGAATAGAAGCAGTCAACGTGGTCTTCCCGTGGTCAACGTGACCAATGGTACCAACGTTCACGTGCGGCTTTTTTCGCTCAAATTTGTCTGCCATACGTTGTTTATAAATTACACTATCTTATGTTTATTTAACTTGTTACTCAAGAGGTTCCATGTAGTAATGTTCGTCCAGCCCTTCGGCAGAAGAAACACCACTACCTGACGCCTGACCGCGGACGGTCTCGCCAGGATTCTCGAGTGCAATGTCGCGATGGATTGTAGCTGAGCCGCTCCCCTGTGTCAAGGATTTCCCATACCCCTTTCCAATCATCTCCTCATACTGGCTCAAAGGCACAATAACAACCGGCTCAGTGGAGTCTTCCATGATAACTACAGGGCTTTGTAGCCGACGAGCAATGGCGGCAGCGCGAGAAATTTTTGAATCGCTCATACAATCAATTCGTTACTTTGCTCCTCCCTTTGCTTTGTTTCCAGCCAATGTAGCGACTACATGCGATGGAACCTCTGCGTAATGTGAGAATTCCATAGTATAGGAAGCACGGCCTTGGGTCATGGAACGAAGAGAGGTGGTGTAACCGAACATTTCGGCGAGCGGCACATCTGAATCAACCACTTTTGCAGCACCACGATCGCGCATAGCTTTGATCTGACCACGCTTGGAGTTCAAATCACCGATAACTTCACCCATAAACTGTTCTGGAACCACCACTTCAACATGCATAACTGGCTCAAGCACCACTGGGTCAGCAGCACGAACAGCGTCTTGGAATGCCATGGAACCAGCGATTTTGAATGCCATTTCTGAGGAGTCAACATCGTGGTATGAACCATCAAATACCGCTGCACCAATGTCGATAAGTGGATATCCGGCAAGCACACCTTTTGGCAATGCTTCCTTAATACCCTTTTCAATAGCTGGAATAAATTCGCGAGGAATGGTGCCGCCTTTGATTTCTTCTTTAAACTCAAAGCCTGCACCTCGTTCACGTGGTTCAACCTTGATCCAGCAGTGACCGTATTGACCTTTACCACCAGATTGTTTGATGTATTTACCTTCTGCTTCTGCAGGCTTACGGATTGTTTCTTTGTATGCAACTTGTGGGCGACCAACGTTCGCATCAACATTAAATTCACGCTTCATGCGGTCAACGATGATTTCCAAGTG
>CAZHIP010000011.1:0-11779 GCA_964532925.1 uncultured Gammaproteobacteria bacterium | reverse complement strand
CATACAGTTTCCATCCGCCATGAAACCGCTCACTAAATACTATGGGAGTCAGACACTGTGCATGATGGATAACACTACGATATTTTGTTGGATTTATGTTCTTATATTCCAAAATAGGCAGGTGTGCTGGTGTGGTTTTACCATCCACTAATCCATGGATATATTCATTCACTCTAGTGCTGTTTTGATCGGTAAAAAATATAGCAGAGCGAGTACGATAGGTTGGTGCAGACACAATCTTGGATAATGCATTCATGGACGCAGAAGAAATAATAATAGATTGAGGTACATACAGGAGTGGTAAAACATCTTTTTTACTAAAGACATCCACCGAACCAAAAGTATTTTTTTCAAAACTACGCACAAGACTCTTGAAGACAGGTTCCTTCGCATACCAATCTTCCCGAAATGTCCCAAATGACGGATATATATCGTGATTAAACACAACCTGTTTAAGATTGTAGATATTGAATATTTCTCCTATTGAAGCATTAGATATGTTATTGAATATGGGGTCAAAAAATCCAACAGATGGCTCAGAATACGCGGTGATAAATGGCTTGTTCACTGAATAGATAAAAGGATCCATCCCGCGATAATACTTATTGCCGTCATGGTTGAGCAGTGTTACTTGGTAGTTGACCGAGCCTGGCAGACTAAGTGCCCGATAATTCAACTTTTGGTGATTCAAAAGTTCAGCCGCCGCGAAATACCCTTCCTTATAGGTGTATTTTTTGGAAATATACTTATCCTGCATCCCATTGCTACCGGTTTCAAATCCATACTCAGGCATAAAACGCAGCGTAGCGTATGGGATACTGCAGGCAATCACGTAGGCAAAAACGGCACCGCGGAACCACCCGCTCTTAGTGCTTCTAAAGATGAGTGCAAGGGTAAGAGCCAATAAAAAAACCAATAGCACTGAAAATTTTTCCAATGGAGTCTTGAAAATGGAAAACAATGGGATGTGCTGCAGCATCCAAATAAATACCTTTCCCAATGGTTCATTGGCTCCCTTGCTCAAGAAAAAAATAAGCAAAAGAGATGCCACAAGAGCTATAATCGGTTTCCGGCTCTTGGTGTCGTTCTCTGGCGCCTTCTTCAAAAAATACGATATGACTCCCACGAACGGCAGAACAAGGATGGTCACAAATGGAACACTATTATAAATATCTGAGAAATAACTCCCCTTATCAAACGAGATAAGCGTCTTCAGTGAAAATATTTTTCCCATTATCCCCCCAACGCCAACGCCTGATTGGGCCCAACCAACAGCAAATCCCTTTGTATAATACAATGCCACATCTTGCATCTGAAACCGCACCAAGTTTATAAACCACCAGGCGTTAAAAAGAAGAAAACTCAACTCTAAAATAAAAAAATTCCTGATCACTGTCTTTAGCTTCCATGGAATATCTCGAATAAAGGGTATTACGACAACGGAAATGACTAAAAAAATCTCAAATATGCCCAGGTACGGAATATTCGACACTGAAAACGCAAACAGCGCTGACAATACGCCAAAGTATAAAAAAAGTTTTTTTGTATCAAGATAATAAAGATAGATACACCCGAAAACAAGTGGGAGCACAAAGAGCGGTGCAACATTCCAAAACATGAGTCCCTGCAAATGGTACGCAGAGAAGGGATTCAAGATATAAAATAATGAGATACCATAGGCGGTAAAAAAGGACACTTTTAATACCCTCCGCAGCAACCACATCATGAATACAAACGGCAAGACATAGGCAAGCCACGCACTCGTCACATTTATAATTTTTGCCGAAACGCCGGCCTTTTGCATCCCTGCAAAAAAATCAAAGATACCTACAAGATTATTTAAAATAAAACTCGGGAAGCCAATGCCGTTCAAGTGCGAGACCCACGCCGATGACCCAATAGTTCGTATCAACTGGAAATTGACAATATAATTCCCCTCACCTCCAAGGATCAGGTATCCTCGTGAAAACACAATCAACAGAACCAAAAAAAATAGTGGAGGTAAGCTCACCAGGAGAATCTTTCCTGCAGTGCTTCTGAAAAATTTCATCACGGGATTCACATGAGTGATGCCTGTCTCCATCATATAGATGTCGTCAACCTCACTAAATATTCCCAAAAATCCTTCACGATCCGTTCTTCTGAAAATCTTTTTTTAGCGAATTCATATCCATTCATCGCAATCACCTCAAGCTCTTCAGGATGCTTTTGATAATACTCTATGGTACCCCGCAAACCTTCAAACGTACCGTCATAGGCAATATAATTTTCACCAGGCATCATGCCAGAATCTCTGTACATTGAGTGGTCTAATCCGATAAATGCACACCCGCAGGCCATCCCCTCTACAACATTAACGGAAGGAAGGCCGATGGTTTCCTCTGGTGCAACAAACATGGCGTATTCATTATATTTTTTCACAATATCAATACGATGATATTCCTTACCCTCCGGTAAAAAAAATAAATCGTACACTATCTTAAAAATATTACTTTTTCTATATAAGTTGGACACCTTGGCTATTGCCAACCGTTTCTCGTTATGCACGCTGATAAGCGAATCCATGAAGGCTGTCGTCCCGTCTTGGTGTTCAAAAATTGCCTTCCTCATGGGGTGCAAAGTGTTTATTTTAAAAAAATTACAATAATCTTCGTTTGAAGAATCGGATTCGTTTTCAATAACCAGTGTCCCCAATGCCAAACAACGATTTTTCCGCTCTTTGAACTGAGTCATTTTTACATAGCGTGCGCGCAAAACATGGGGCAAGATATACACGTCATTGATAAAATCAAAAAATGTATTGAAGTAGGGGGACTTTTTCAAGTCAGCTTCAGCCACCATATGGATTGTTCCCGTCTTACGTATATTTTCCGCGACTTTTTTCGTAGATTTATAAAAATGGGTAGCGTGAAGTACTTTTTCTCCACGGAAAGATGAAAATATACTTTTTTCAATGAAGTGCCCGCTTGAGAAAATCTCAGCAAAAAAAGCGAAACTAAAAAGCACATCGGTATGAGGATCCAGCTTTTTTCTATTAAGCACGATCACCTGACGGAATGGATTCAAGCCATTCAAGACACACCATGCATAGATCTCACAAAAAGAAATCAGCTGATGCAGAAAATACCAGTTCCGTATCAAAGGAATGTTTTTTAAGACTGTAGCGAGCGATGTCCCTGTTCCATCAACAACAATCGCGGTATCATATTCTCTATTTTTTAAAAGATCTAATAAAAAAGAATACTTCTGGACATGCTTTCTCAATTTCTTTTTATCCGTACCAAAAATTTGTGCCAACCAAGAGAGCACTGTCTGGCCAGTGGCGTTTGATATGGCGTGGGGATTATAAAAACAGAGCCTCATAGTGTCTCACAAACACCCCCATTCCCAAAGCCTTCACTAACATGGAATAGCTACGGTGTCTTATGCTCAGATTCAATTCTACCACCCAGCCTATTGGTATCGTCTTCAATCCTAACAACATCATCTACTTCTGGCGTCGAAACCTCCTGCAAAATGACATCCGTAATTGCAATCACGCGATGCTTGCGCAGCGGTACAACATTAAAAAAATCATCTGCTTTCATTATTTTTTTCTCCACAACACCATTATCGTTTTCTAGCCATATCTCTGCCTCGCCCGCAATAATGTAATTGGTCTCCGTTTTCTCCTTATGGTATTGGTAGCTGGTTCTGGTGCCAGCATTAATAAATAGCCGCTTATAACAATATTTATCATTCAGCTCCAACCAGATCTCTTTTCCCCATGGCTTCGTGACTGTTTTTGGATACATAGAATTAAAAAATTACGCAAGATAATGATTAAGAACATCCATCGCAGCATTGACTAACGATTCTTTAATATCTTCCCTTTCTGCCAATTGGGCGATTATTTTTTTGTACGCGTCTGAATCAAAATGATAATGCCCGGCAATTTGACAGCAGAGCATCTTATTTTCAGAAGTATTCTTTGACATCCACTTTTTCCATTTTCCTTTTTGGTATACCTCGTTCAAGAATGCATCCATGTTAACTCCATAGATGAGGCATTTTGCAAGCACGACGCTTGTCTGCACAACACCGAGCTGTGGAGCAATGTTCATGGCGTCCACTATCCCCTTCCTGAAAAGGATTTCGTCTTTGGGCAGGTAATCGGCATTGTGCTCCTTGAGCCGTAAACCTTTTTCCCGCAAAAGATTGCTAATTTCTGGGACAAACTGCCGATTGATAGAACCCGCTTGGTTGATCTCTTTTACCACCGTACCAGTCTGCACGACATAAAAATCTGGATTGCAAAAACTCTTGAAGAAATCTATTTCATTGCCAATCTCTGCTAAAATCGGCAAGTTATAGTTTGCACCATAATTTTCGTCAGTCCCAATTTCCAGATATATGTCAGGATTTAACCGCAAGCAGTGCTCAATTGCCTTTTTTGACTCTTCGAGCTGTTGTGTCTTGTCGCCCTTAAAATGACAAAAATCAATATGAATCAGATCAAAACCATTTTTAATATCATCTTCTATGGTTTTATAACAATCACTCAAATCATCGATACCATTAAAACCCGGACCACAGTGATCGCGACAGATCTTGACGTCGCTGACAGGATACAGTGCTTTCATGGTCCGGATAAAATCCATATACTGCGCCGTATTCCAGCTGTTCACATATCCGCCGCTAAAATCAATTTGGTTTTTTGAAGCTATCAACATAAGCTGTTTCCGGTGGTAGTGCGAATAGCGAAAAACAGCTTCGATAACTTCAGAGCTCATGGGACCGACGCCAAGTGTTGAGGTTAATGGTTGATGGGACATACGTTAGTTCACGAGTTTGTGGAGCATGCTTTTACCCATATAATACAACATCAAATCAAAAGGGTCCTTGTGGAGCGGGGACATGTTGAGAAATATCAGGGCGGTTATTATTTTTATCTTCTTCAGATCGTAATTATTTTTACTCAGGAATAACTCATATTCATCCCGCGCCTCCACTAAATCATTTTTGATATGATAATTGTAGTACACGCTTGCGCCGCTCATATCAAATGAAAACAGCCGATCTTTTATAAGTTGATATGAAATTAACTTACCACCGTATAATTTTGCCAGATCATAATATAGGTCACCCACGTGAGTCAGTCCAGCAAAATCCTGGCGCCAATCAAGCAAGATAAATTTTTCAAGATTGCTAATGGTATCCCGAATAACTAAGACATTATCAAACTGTAAATCACCGTGGAAATTACTAGGTACCCCATCCGTAATATAATTCCAGTCGACTTTTTCTAATAAATCCTTTAAAGGGGGGGTGTATACCCCGTTTATGTACGTATGACTATCCTCTATATTGGTTTGCTCATAAAAATCCTTCAACCGCTTCATAGTCTTATCGATATAGAACCGCTTGCATGCCAATTTGAATTCTTCCTGTTCGGTTTCAGAAAGCTCTAACTTTTTCCATAAATTGGCCTTTGCCCATAATAGAAAATTTTTGACCGTTTGCTGGTTTAAAACACTGTAGAGTGTTTGACCATCAATTTTTTTGTAGCAATAAAAATTCCCCCGCTGACTTTCTATTTCTGGACACAAACCCTTCAGGGAGCTTTTGCCGCGGAGGCAGCGGTTCGTGACTATTTTTTCATCAGCAAAAAACTTAATGACTCTACCATTCACAAAATACAAAAATTCATCGCCTTTTCCCTTACTAAAGTCAAATTGCTTTGGCCCAGAAGTAAAATTTGCGTTTGTTTCCCGATAGTTCTCGCGTGTCCCAGTGTCAAACCAGGTAAATCCGATAGGGGTGAGCGAATGTTCCACTAATTTTCGAAACCCATTGGAGACCTGTATCTCCCCACCGATAATTTCGTTATTTTTTTCAAGTGCCTCAAAAAAAATCTCATAATTGTGCACCCCTGCTAATCCAATAAAAGCAAACTTGTTGTCGTTCTTGATCTTATCATCAAGCTGGTACACCAAGTTATTCTTAATTTTTACCGTACAATATTTTTCCGTCTCTTTGACCGGCGCAATGCCGAACCAATTTTTATCTGGTTGTGGTATGTCTTCGATCACTAAAGTGTCAGCAGCAAAAAAAATAAAAGGACACCGAAGGTACTCTTTGCAGGCAAGTAAAGAATATCCTGGTCCAGTACCAGGACCGATATACTTATCAATATCCACAAACGTAAATTTTCGTTCAGGGTGAGCTAGGGACAAATAATCTTTGACCGTTTCTTTCTTGTGACCAACCGCGACAACATATTCAATTTCTTTTGGGAATTTCTCTACAATATGAGAAATAACCGCTTTAAAATTGACCGGCAACACAGCCTTATTGATGTTTGACAGCTCACCCATTCTTGTTCCCGCCCCAGCCGTCAAGATACACACTTTATAGTTCATAGGTACTATCGTTGTCCATTTAGATACTTTTGCATGTTGTCTTTCATTAAATCCATGGGTACCTTGAGCCCGGTATACAACTCATACTGTGCAACACCCTGATACAACGCCATCTTAAACCCCGGAATGACGGTCTTCTTGAGATCAATCATTGCCTGAATTAACGGCGTATATTGAGGCGAAACTACGACATCAGTGCAGGCATCATAGTTGGCGATCGCCTCCTTGTCAATTATCATTTCCATACTATGAGGAGACATACCCACGGGCGTAGCATTCACCAAAAGATCAGCTGTAATATTCCCCCGCCCACTAAACGGATGATATTGTATGGAAAATTCCTTGGCGAGCTGTTTTCCTTTTTCTTCGTCACGGTTGGTAAGCACGATTTCCTGTGCGCCACCATCTTGCAGTGCAACAATAATCGCGCGCGCCGCGCCGCCGGCACCAACCACACATACCTTCTTACCAACAACAACATATGTGTCACTCAGTGCCCTCATCACCCCTTCGTAATCTGTATTATAACCAGTCAAAACACCTTGATCATTGATGATCGTATTTATCGCGCCAATCCTCTGCGCTATGCCGTCAATCTTGTCCAAATACTGCATTGCCCTCATTTTATGTGGCATCGAAACCCCGCACCCACGAATACCAAACGCTCGTATACCCTTAATTGCATCTTCTAAATCTTCAGCATGTACACGAAACGGTTTATAGATGTAATCCAAACCCAAAGCTTGAAAAACAGCATTCAGCACTGTCGCACCAAAATTACCTGGGCGTTCAGCAATCGAAATGCAACAAATGGTGTCTCGGTCTATTTTCATATCTTCTGGCCAAAAAACTTTTCCATTACATGCAGACAAGCCTCTGCAACCGCACCCTCCCCTGATTTCGATCTGGTAACAAAACTCGCTTTCTCGCGCGCCACATAAAATGCGTTCGCCGGAGCAATACTATACGCAACATGCTCAAAAACTTTAGCATCATGTAGACCATCCCCCATATAAATCGTTCGGGTGAGGTCGAAATTTTTTTGGAACCACCCAAGACGCTCAGCTTCTGAAACTTGATCGAGTTGTAGCCCCATATCATCTACAATACGTTTTTTGGTAATCGACCACCCCCTGACATCCGCGCTGATCGCTTGAATCTTTAAAAATGGCGTAAGTAATTTTATGCCGTCATTGTCATGCGGACCAAACACCTTCGCAAATTTCCCATCAACCGTATACAAAAATTGCCCGGTCGTAAAAACACCATCAATATCAAAAATAAAGTGTGTTATAGGGTTATTGCTGGTTTCTTTTTGGTGTTTCATAAGCGATATCGTAAATTTTTCATGACTCAAACTGACCTGCTATCATGTTTTTTTACAGATAAACAACAATGTCTCCCTGCTAAACAATTTCACGAATAGGTACAGTGGGTAAAATATATACCGTATCGGAGATGTTCTGATCGACCAAAAAAGATCAAGAGGATAGTCAAAAATGCTACTCTGAATACGCGTAATTGTAAACCCAGCCAATTCGCACAGTTTTGTGGCACTTTTCTTGCTATAAAGGACCAGATGCCGCGGCGAATCTAAATGAAACCAATCTGCTTTCCCATACTGGAAACCAAAACTGTCAGTATTAGGAACCTCAAATACCAAAACTCCATTGCGAGATAAGATCGTACTTATTTTTTTTAGTACCTCCACAGGATTTGGTACGTGCTCTAGTACATGCCACATAGTAACTACATCAAATACTCTCCCGCCAAAATCAATATCGAGGATAGTGAGGTCATAAACTTCTAAGCCATTTTTTCGACAAAGCGCTGCTCCCTCTGGGTTAATTTCTATTCCGGTTTTAATAAATTTCCCCGTATCTAATTTTGATAAAAAGCCGCCAGACCCGCAACCAACATCAAGGATCGAAACTTTACTGCCGTCCTTTTTCCCTACACTGACCAAAATTAATTTCTGTTTTACGTATACTGAAAACTTTGATAAGGCAGTTACCAATCTTGCAAGCACTGAACCACCTACCTGTTCGTAGTAGCCTAGTTTATAATAATTTTTATAATAATTGCTATCAATTACCAATCCTCCCAAAAAAACACTACCGCAAGCACCGCAAGAATACACCGGAAATGTATCCTTGCCATCGAGTAAATGGCGCCCATGTTGATTGCGTGCAATGAAGATTTTTTGAATATTTCCGCTCTGACACAAGGTGCAATTGTTAATTACCACAGAATTCATATAGACAAATACCGCTATGAATGAAATAACCGACGCGATGCGCCTTGAAGCCTTTTTTCCCAGTCCCACACCTCAACAATCAACTCGCGCGCTTCTGTGGAAGTCTTGTGGTATACATCCTGGTCGCATAATAATTTGACGATATTCTCGGCAAATTGCTTCGTATCTCCATACGCGGTTTTAATGACGCCCTTGGGATAATAGGTCCTTAAGGCGTCTAAGTCAAAACTCACCCCTGGTAAGCCCCAGGCCATACCGCCGGCCATAGCCATACCGCCGCTATCATAGGTTGCCGGATGAACCATTATTTTGCTTTGTTTAAAAATTTCATACTTTTCCGCACCATCTTTCAATCCCAAAAGGTCTACGTTTTGTTCTAAGTGATATTTTTTAATTGCTGTTATCACATCGTTTTCAAGCTCACCTGATCCTACTATTGCTAGCTTTGCATCTTTTATAACCTGGCAAACATGCCACCATATCTCTATCAATGCAACCACCCCTTTTTGGTAATGTAGTCTCCCAACAAAACAGGCATCATATGTTCGCTCATTAACAGGGACAATATTATTCGAACGCAAGTATTCTTCCGACACAGCGATATCAACTCCGCCTTGAATGGCAACAATATCTCCAGTGGCGCGTGTAGCGTTTACAAACATATGCACATCTGGCTCTGATGTAACTATGACCTTGTCCGCCTTCCATTTAATAAACAAGATGGATGGTTGTTGTAAAAGCCAATAAAAAAAGCCAATTATCCAACGTTTTCCACGATAAGGAGAATTCTTCGCCAATGGTGCTGGTGCTGCTAAAAAAAATGACGCAATCCAGCAAATGTTGGGATTCCTCACTTTTATACAAAAAGCTGCGAATGTATCTGGCAAAAAATCAGTTTGCGTTATCATATATTGGTAGTCAATCTTTTTGACTAAAAAAAATAATGCAGGGAATATACACCGCGTCACGACCTCTATCTTTAGTAAGTATTTCTTAAAAAACCCAGATAACGTAGAAAATTCTTTGATCTGGATACTTGGACAATCACCAAAAAAGTTCAGTACTTGATAATTATCCTTATAGGTAAAAAGGGTAATAGCAAACTGATCCTTCAAATATAACAGCAGATTAGTATGAATGTTCGACCCGCCATCGGATATCACTTTTTTTCCCGCCTTTGCATCAGCGCTGGTCGAGTGATGTTGGTCACCAAAACACCACAAATGCAAAATATCTCCCGAGGATGGCACTAAAAATTCTTTCCTCATAATAACCTATTAAGCATCCCCCTCAATGCATCCGCAGTCAAAAGACGTGGATTATTTTTTACCCGATCGGGATTAAAACCGTTTTTGATAATGATATCCATACCACTCTCATCAATACCAAGCCTTGAGAGCCGCGTTGCAAGCCCGATAGATTCCATGAGCGTAGTGATTACCTGCTCGGCACCAGTTTGGTCGCGCGCACCCAAAAGCGCCACTAACTCACCCATCGTCTGCTCTAGATAGGTGGTGCCGCGCGCATCAAGAATATCAGTTTCTGTGGCCGCCGCATTGTAACCAAACATACTTGCTAGGGTCAAAGCTACCGCATGGCCATGGGGGACATTAAAATACGAGGTGATGGGATAGGAAACCGCATGGCATGCCGTAGTTTCTGTGAGATTGATGGCCTTGCCTGCTAAGTTTGCCGCGCGGCTCATGGCATCGCGAGCTTCTGATTCATTTTGACATGCCGCTTTGAGGTACGTGAGGGTCAGCGTGATTGCTTCTCGGGCATACGCCTGCGACTCGGGTGTTGAGTTCACGCACCAATACGACTCAATGGCCTGCGATAGCGCGTCCATGCCCGTGGCTGCAGTAATCGATGGCGGCATCGCATGCGTCAACGTCGGATCAATAATGACATAGGTTGGCAGTATTGAGGGATGTTTCAACGAATATTTTGTTTTATCAATATAGACCACCGCAAAACACGTTGCCTCAGTGCCAGTGCCTGACGTTGTTGGGATAGCAATAAGTGGTTTTCCTAAAAAATATAAGGGAGATTTTTTGACAATATACTCTTCAGCTTCCTGGGGCTGCGTACCCAGCGCATTCATGAGCTTTGCCATATCAATCACACTGCCCCCACCGATCGCTACCACTACATCGCTGCCCGATTCACGAAATATTTCTATGCCACGTTTTGTATCTTCAAGTTTCGGATTTGCTTCAAAATCATGGAATTCTGTCACGTGATATGGAGCTAAAATAGGCTCAAGCACTTGACGGGCGCCACTTAATTCATAGGATGCACCATTTCGAACCAGAAAAACGCGCTGAACCTGCAACGATTGCAAAATTTCACGAAGCTGCGCGAGCGAGCCGCGCCCAAAATATTCAGCAATCATCATATTATTCTGCGCGAAT
The DNA here is from genome assembly GCA_964532925.1 of uncultured Gammaproteobacteria bacterium. Taxonomy (GTDB): domain Bacteria; phylum Patescibacteriota; class Patescibacteriia; order GWA2-47-26; family GWA2-47-26; genus CAZHIP01. Next base: position 707 of record CAZHIP010000011.1, on the reverse strand, counting down.
AAAGCGCATGAAACTATGTTTTGATTCTTGTGTGGTTTCAGTTGGACGTCCCAAATCCGGTCGTGATCCAGTTGCCACCTTAACTACAATTGCTTGCGGGCCCATGTTTTCGGAAAGAGTAATGGCGGTAATATCCGCCGCGGTTGACGCTTCAATAACATGTTTATACCCCAATGATTCAAATAATGTTCGCCAATGCACAATACCCGACGAGGTTGGCTGCCCACCTGTGCTTTCGTATGCGCCGTTATCAATAACAATATGAGTAAGTCGCTCTGGTTGATATGCTCCGATCGTTGCAAGTGTTCCCATCTTCATGAGCAACGCACCGTCACCATCTATCAAGAAGAAATTCTTTTTCGAAGAGAGTGCTGCACCCAAAGCAACTGCTGATGAACACCCCATTGAACCAACAGTCAAAAAATCAGTTTCATGCTTTTGGTGTAATCGTGCGCGAATTTCGAAAATCTCACGCGATGTTTTCCCGGTGGTACCAATAACTGGTTGGGATCCAATTTTCTCAAGAAGCATGGTTAAGGTTTGTTCGCGTGAAAGAGCACCGCTTGGTGGCAGCTCGGGCGCACCTTTTGCCATGACATTGAGCTGAAAGATAAGTGCTACTGGTCGGTTTTCGACCTGCGCACGCGCTGCCAAACGACTAATCTGCGACGCCAGTTCAGTGGGGTCACCACCCACAACCTCATAAG
>CAZHIP010000010.1:0-13991 GCA_964532925.1 uncultured Gammaproteobacteria bacterium | reverse complement strand
CGCTTCATGCGGTCAACGATGATTTCCAAGTGCAACTCACCCAGACCAGAAATAATCGTCTGCATGGTGTCGTGATCCATGTGCACGCGGAAGGTTGGATCTTCTTGCTGCAACTTATTCAAAGCCATACCCATTTTTTCCTGGTCAACCTTTGTCTTTGGCTCAATAGCAACCGAGATAACTGGTTCTGGGAATGTAATAGCTTCAAGCAACATGGGGTGTGCCGGATCGGATAATGTATGCCCCGTAAAGGTTGATTTGAGACCGACAGCCGCGGCGATATCTCCAGAATAAACTTCTTCTACGTCTTCACGGCTATTAGCATGCATGCGAACAATACGGCTAATGCGCTCGGTTTCGCCGGTGGTCGTGTTCAAAATATATGAACCTGATTTTACTACACCAGAATACACGCGGAAGAAACAGATTTTACCCACGAATGGGTCAGAGGCGACCTTAAACGCAAGACCAACAAATGGTTCATTATCTGCGCGATTGCGTTCGATAGCCTCATCTTTGTTGTCTGGATTTAAACCGCGGACAGCCATGATTTCGTCTGGAGCTGGAAGATAATCGATAACTGCATCCAACATGAATTGGACACCCTTGTTTTTGAGTGCGCTACCACAGAGTACGGGAACAATCTTGAAACCAATCGTTGCTTTACGAAGACCTTTTTTCAACTCAGGCACAGGAATTTCTTCGCCAGCCAAAAAACGATCGAGAAGATTTTCGTCTTCTTGTGCAATGGCTTCGACGAGTTTCGCGCGCCATTCTTCGACGATTGTTTTCATGTTTTCTGGAACATCCCCTTCTTCGATATCCTTACCCATGTCATCCTTAAAAATGTAGGAGCGACGAGTCAGGACATCTACCAAACCTTTAAAATTTTCCTCAGCGCCAATCGGCAACTGAATTGGGTAGGCGTTCTTCGTGAGACGATCGTGGATTGACTTCAAGTCATAGAAAAAGTCAGCGCCCGTACGATCGAGTTTATTGATAAAACAAATACGCGGCACACTGTATTCATCTGCGTAGTGCCAGTTGGTTTCTGATTGTGGTTCTACTCCCGCAACACCGTCAAAAATAACGACCGCACCATCGAGTACGCGAAGTGAGCGCTTTACTTCAACCGTAAAGTCAATGTGTCCCGGAGTATCAATCAAGTTAATGCGGTGATCGTGCCAAAAACACGTTGTTGCAGCGGCAGTAATCGTGATACCACGCTCCTGCTCTTGCACCATCCAGTCCATAGTTGCTTCACCTTCGTGCACTTCACCGATCTTATGCTTCTTACCGGTGTAGTACAAAACGCGCTCCGACACCGTCGTCTTACCCGCGTCAATGTGGGCGATAATACCGATGTTACGTGTCTTGTTGATGGGATATTCTCGGGCCATATTCGTTAAAAATGAAACAAGGAGCAAGCGTCGGAGATAATCCCGTATTCTTGCTCCTTGCAGTCAATAATCAAGTTAAATAGACGCTTGCAATTAGCGGGCGAAGTGAGCGAAGGCGCGATTTGCATCTGCCATACGCTGTACATCGGCACGCTTTTTGACAGCGGAACCTTCACCTTTTGCAGCAAGCATGATCTCCTCTGCCAACTTTTCTGCCATTGGCTTACCCTTTTTCGCGCGGGCAGCATCAATCAACCAGCGAGAAGCTAAAACCAAACGGCGCTCAGGGCGGACATTAATCGGCACTTGGTAGTTTGCACCGCCAACGCGCTTTGATTTTACTTCAACGGAAGGCATGATGTTTTTCATTGCTTCGTCAAACACCACAATAGCGTCTTGCTTAGTATCTTCGCTGATGCGATCGAATGCAGCATATACAACCTTTTGAGCGGTTGTCTTTTTTCCCTGGCGCATGATGTAGTTGATAAACTTGGCTACATCCGTACGGCTAAACTTCGGATCAGGAAGCGGTACTCGTTTTGGGGCTTTTTTGTGTCGCATACAATATCAACAATTACTTCTTTTTCGGACGCTTCGCACCGTACATAGAACGGCTGCGGCGACGATTTTCAACACCACCGGCGTCGTAGACACCACGAACAATGTGGTAACGAACACCTGGCAAGTCCTTTACGCGACCACCACGGATCAACACGATCGAGTGCTCCTGGAGGTTGTGACCAACACCCGGGATGTACGCGGTAACTTCAATACCATTTGAAAGACGAACACGAGCGATTTTACGCAAAGCCGAGTTTGGCTTTTTTGGAGTCATGGTACGAACCAAGACACAGACACCACGCTTAAATGGAGCTCCCTTCGGCAATGTGTGACGGCGGCGATGCAAAGTATCCATCACTTCTTGGAGTGCTGGTGCTTTGCTCTTTTTTGCGATCGGTCGACGTTCGTGACGGATCAATTGGTTAATAGTAGGCATGCGCGCTGAAATAAATGATTTTCGCTAGAGTTGTGCGAAAGTAGTAGCACTCTACAATAAGTTGAATATTTGGTCAAGGGCAGTTTTACCCAGGTTTTCCTACTATATATACAAAAGGCCACCCGCATAAAAGCCGGGTGGCCGAAAGGAACATTAATCACCGTTTATGAGAAGCTCTGACACCCGCTCTTGTTGAGCTTGAACGAGCGAGGCATAGCTTCCGTGGCGAGCCATGAGACTCATGTGTGTCCCCTGCTCCACCACCACCCCGTTATCCAGGACGATGATGCGATCAGCAGACATGGTTGTTGAAAGACGATGAGCGATCACGATCATTGTTCGATCCCGCCTCACACGTTCGAGAGCACCTTGAATCTCCTTCTCGCTCTGAGAGTCCAGGTGACTGGTTGCTTCGTCGAAGATGAGAATCGCTGGATTCCGCAGAATAGCGCGCGCAATACCGATGCGCTGACGTTGACCGCCAGACAAATCAATACCACGCTCACCAATCTCGGTCTCGTAGGCATTCGACAACGACTGAATGAAGTCGTGAATAGCAGCAAGCTTCGCTGCCTCTATAACCTCTTCATCTGTTGCATCAGGACGCCCGTATCGAATGTTCTCGGCAATAGTTCCCGAAAACACCTCAACCTCCTGCGAAACAATGCCAATGTGCCCGCGCAACACATGCGGATCAAGTGTGCGGATGTCGACTCCGTCCACGCGAATACAACCGCTATGGACATCGAAATACCGCAGGAGTAGTCGCGCTACCGTGGTTTTGCCACTGCCGGAACGACCGACCAGCGCCACGGTTTCTCCCGGGTTAATCACCAGATCGAAATCGCGAATGGTTTCTTCGCGACCGCGGTAGGTAAAGGACACATGCTCAAAGGTGACTGCCCCCTGGCACGTTTGAAGCGGTGTTGCTTCACCCAAGACGCGAATACCCGGAACCTCACGCATAAGATCAAAAAACTTTTGCGCCGGCTCCTTCGCATTCTCGTAACGATCATAGATCATCACGGCCTGGTCAACGTCGTTTAATACCGACATCGAAAAATTCAAGAAGAGAACAACGGTGCCGATCGTGACTGCGTTATGTTGCAAACGCCAAACACAGATCACCATGACAGCAATCTGTGCACAACGCACGAGAATAATCCTCCCATACATTGCCCGAAACACTGTCCACCACTCCTGTTTTTCGAGCTGATAGATGTGTTCTCGAAATCCACCAAAGCGCCCGCTCTCGCGATCTTCAGCGCCGAAGGATTGAATCGTCTGCACATTATGCACCGCCTCACCCAGTTGCCCGTCAGATTTTTCATACATTTTCTGACGCTGTGTGCGCAGCGGGATCATCTTGGCTTGCATTACGAACGCACGCCAAAACACCAGCGGCATAAACACGAGGAGTACTGAGGCGGCCAGTGGATCAAGCACAAACAAAATTGCCATCATCGCAGCGCAGCGCATGACAATCGGCGTGAGCTGAAAAACACCATGCTGGGTTAACAGCATGATCCGCGACACACCGCGAGAAATGACACCGATTTTCTTTCCCGCCTTCTCGGTAATATGATATCCAAGAGAGAGTGTGAGAAGTTTATGAAGCGCTCGGGAAGGTAGATCGCGCTCGAGGTGTAGGAGGACATCCATTGAGGCACGATTCCCGTGCTCTCGAAAGAATGTACCTGCGAGTCCGATGGCCAAGTAGAGCCCTGCAATCACACACACCGTCTGGAACAAGCTATCTTGGCGTGCCACCAGAGCGTCAATCAGCTCCTTGTTAACATACTGCATGCCAACGAACACACCCTCTGTACACAGCGACAATACGAGTGCGGCGACGATTTTAGGTTTCAAAGGACGAATTGTTTCCCAATACTGCCGCAAAAACGAGCTATCCGAGGCACGAGCCTCAGTCTTCCTTGTTTTCATGACATCCTCCGTGTCTGTGGTAGTTGAGAAAACGCTTTAATCTAGCAGAATTTTTACAAATCGTCAACCTCTATATATAGCAAAACCCCGGAGACCACTTTTGGCCTCTCGGGGTAAGGACAATTTCTCTATAAACCAAGGACTTTGCAGATGTCAGCATGGATCTCCTCGCGCGTGCGCATCTGACCGTGCTCATCAAGACACTCAACAGTGTGCCAATTGGGACGACCGACCAGGCATGCTTCATAGCAATCGAAGCGCTCGACCTGCGACTGATCGGTTTTTTCCTGGCCATCGCGCCCTTCATGGAGAGCCTCAGTCGCACGCAATTCGACCATGCGAAGGCTCATCGCGGGAGTAGTTCGCAAATAAATCCCCACGTCCTCCCGCAACATATGAGAGTCGTCGAATTCGTACTCTTCAAGCCATCGAAAGAACTCTGCACGCTCAGCTTGCGGCAACTTGGCTCCTTGATATGCCGCATTCGTTGGCCACCAACGATCAGCAATAGCCATAGCTCCTGTGCTCAAGACGTGCTGGATTTCGGGAATTGCACGAAGACGGTCCACAAGAAACGGCAATGACGCGAGTTTCGGGTGGATGGTCATCGGGTCCCCAAAAGTACCTTTCAAGTAATAGTCTTTAATGAGGTGTCCGACGGCGCCCTGATTATACTGCGGAAACTTAAAGCTCGTCACCGGTTGATCGACAGCGAGAAACCGCTCTTTTAAAAGTGCGAGTTGCGTACTTTTTGTGCTTCCACTCAAACCTTCCAACACAATAAACTTTCCTGGTTGCGGCATGGTATTCCTCCTAATAGTAACTATGCCACCATCATACCTTATGACACTCCCCTTGTACCATAACTTTGCAAAATAAAAAACAGCGCAGGTTTCTCTGTAGAACCCCGCGCCTGACCCCCTTTTTTTGCACTAAATTTTCCATCCAACGAGCAGCGCAGGGACAACAACGCCCCCTGAGCCATTCGCTACATTGTGCATAAAGAGCACCGATGCCGACACGATCAGCCTCCCGTGCGCCAAGAAAAGCGACACGCCCGGGCCAAATCCAGCAAAGAACTCTGCGTGCGACCAATGGAGCCCTGGCTGATCGTGCATTACCGATGCGATCAAATCCAGTCCCACATAGTCAGAGATGTGCCATTCAGCTGTCAGCTTGGCGATACCACCCCACGCATGTGTGTCCGGAGCAAATGCGAACCCCATAGATGGAATGAGGGCAAACCGAGAAGAAAGAGCCCGGATGTAGCCAGCCTCGATGGCGCCATATATACCGAGATGCCGCCACTTCGTACCGCTCGCATCTTCGCGAGCAAGTCGCTCTGTGTCAGCACCACCAATACTCAAAACCCAGCCGTTTGTGATCACATGACGAGCCTCTGCAGTGCCTTGCGCCATCGTTACCACAAGAACACTACCCACCACCACAATCAACTGTCGCACCATGTGTGCCTCCGAAAAAAAGAACGCGCCTCTGAATCCAGAGGCGCTCTATGCTATCAGGAAAAATTATTCTTGGCGAGAGTATTTCGATTTTATGCCCTACACCCCGAACTGTCGACCCGTAAAGAGAACAAATAAACTACTCATAATTGGCGCCAAAAACGGCATACCTGTAATCAAAAGAAGCAGCAGGACAACAAATCCATATCGTTCAAGGTTTTCCTTAAGCCCATCCCACGAGCGAGGCAAGAATGTAAACAACACCTTTGAGCCATCAAGTGGCGGAATCGGCACGAGGTTAAATAGCCCCAAACCAAGATTGGCATACACAATGATCTCGAGAATAAAGACAAACGATGAGGCAGGCAAGACCTTTACCATCATGCCGATAAAAAATGCAATCAAAAAGTTGGCAAACGGTCCTGCAAAAGCAACAACTGCAGTCGCATGGTGCGATCGCATATATAGCGGATTAATCGGCACCGGCTTTGCGTACGCGAACATAATTGCCCCACCAGAACTAAAAAAAAGAATCGCTGGCATGAGCACTGTTCCCCAGAGGTCTATGTGCGGAATTGGGTTCAAAGTAAGGCGCCCGGCGTATTTTGGTGTAGGGTCGCCAAAGTAGTTGGCAGTCCATGCGTGGAAAAACTCGTGCAAGATGGCGGAAGGGACGATAACGGCGAAGTAGATGATGAGGCTTGCAAATTCCATAGGGTATGTTATACTCTGATTTCAATTATAGTATCACATATGGCACGCTTTTGTAATTTGTGCGGTCGCGGCCCAACTCCGGGTGCAACTCGCTCACACTCAAACATCAAAACAAAACGGACTCTTCATATTAATCTTCAACGCAAAACAGTTGCGGGGATGAAATTGAAGATCTGTACTCGTTGCATCAAAACAACCAAAAAGCCGGTATAACAACAAGCTTTTTAAAAACACCTCGCATCAACGCGAGGTGTTTTTTATTCCTGCAAAATCTTTATGTCACTTAACATTTCTTCTGCATGAGTTGCGGGAGTAACCGCGGAATACACCTTAGCAACCTTCCCCTTTGGATCAATGACATACGAAATGCGCGCCGTAAACACCCCACGTCCAGCACCACATGCGTTTATGAGCACCTTTTCTGGATCAGAAAGTAAGGTGAACGGCAAAGAATATTTTTCTTTAAACTTTGCATGGCTTTCTGGTGTGTCCTTGCTCACGCCAAGCACCACAATCCCCTGCTTTGTAAATTCCGCAAAACTATCACGGATACCGCACGCTTCTTTGGTACACCCGGGCGTGTCATCTTTTGGATAAAAATAAATCACCACCCATTTGCCGTGATAATCCTTAAGCGACTGCTCTGTTCCGCGTTCATCTTGCAACACAAAATCTGGCGCTTGGTCTCCTATGTTTAACATGGGTATATCCGATTATTCTGCGGGTGTCTTAAAAAAATAGGTATAAATCTCAAGCAGCGCAAAGAGAAGTGCAACACTCACTGGCCCGAGCAAAAACCCAAGAGGCCCAAACAACGCAAGCCCTCCTATCACCGACAGAAACACCCAGAGCGGATGCATCTGCATGCGACGACTAATAAGTTTCGGGCCAAGAATATTATCGATCAGCCCCACCGCTGTGCCGCCCCATAGGAGGAGCCCAGCACCAGCAACAAGCTGACCCGTAACAAACAAATAAATAATTGCTGGCGTGAGGACAAGCGCGGTTCCAACTCCTGGAATCAACGCTGCAAGAGAGGCTACTGCACCCCAGAGCACCGCATTTGGAACGCCGAAAATAGTAAACCCAATCGCGGTCAAAAACCCCTGGATAATCGCCACTACCAAACTCCCGCGCATGACCGACGTTACCGCCGACTCAACGCGATCGAGCACTGCACGATCGTCTTTGTCTGAAAGTGGGCTCAACTTAATCACCGCACGCTGCAAGCGATCACCATCTTTAATAAGATAATAGAGTGATATCAAAAAAATGACTGCGCTCAGTGCAAGCGTTGCTACTTCAGAAAACACGACACCAACGTTTTGCACAAACCACCCCAACCCCTGCTGCAAATACATATCAAGATCGATCGAGACATTTGGCATTGCCGGAAACACGCGCTGCACACTGCCAACCAACGATTCAAACATCTGCAATACGGTATCTCGCCCACCATGTGCTGTCAGTGCAGTATACGTTTCGCGCACTTCACTAATAATCCTCAGACTCAAAAATATCAACGGAACACATATAAAAACACTAACCGCCAGCGTAGTGATTGCCGCCGCAAGCCCACGATACTTCGGCATCTTATGCAAAATACGAACGAACAACGGCCGAAACACTAACGCAAAGACCGCTGCAAGCACGAGCGGTTGAAAAAACGGACGGAAAATAAAAAATGTCAACGTGAGTGCGCCACCCAACAAAAGAAATAAAAAATAGGGTTGTAATTTTGTACGCTGCATAAAAATATCTATGCAGCTATTATACCACTACCAGACAAAAAAGATTGACGAGCACTCGACCCTAGTGGCAATATCAACCGGAGCGATCTCCGAGGTTTTCCAAAATTGAATCGGGGTAGAGTATGGCGGCAGTACGCATGCATGGGGTGCATGTAGGCTGGGTTCGATTCCCAGTACCCCGATTCAGAATTGGAAACTCGATAAAATAAAAAAGGCCTTCCAGGCCAGACAATGTACTTGGCGATGGTGCCAAGTGGGCGTTCGCTCTCAAGCACTCTGGACAAACCAGAAGTGAGTGAAAATATGAACCAGCGCAACAGATGCCGCACTGATCCCAAACATACTGTTCTATTGTACGACTACCAAAGTTATCACAAGTGAATCACCTCAATCGACGTGCAACATGAATATATGTGAAGGACTCCCAATATGTCTGATTTGTCCCAAGTACATGGTCGGCCACGGAAGACCCTTAGTAATGTAGCACACGAAGAAAAACCCGAGCAAATGACCTGCCCATAAAAAAGTCGTCAGGATAAAACAATAAAAATCCTGCGTCGACTTGTCCACAGGTTAGAAAAAAGACTTTTTCAAAAAGACAAAAAAGATTCAGTTTGCCACTAAATAAAGACGTCGCATTTTAGCAAACTCCTCCTCTTGCATAAGCATGCACTCTGACCTATATTAAAGGACTCAGAAATTTTTTCAAAATAATTACGCTGTATGAAAAAGTGCTCGCTGTGCGGTTACGAAGCGGAAGAAATGTCATGCATGAACTGCGAAGAGCCGATGGAAGAAAAGTGTGATGCGTGTGGCGACACTCCTGGTAACTGCAACTGCCCCCGCCAGAAAAAAGGAATCAGATAGAATTTTCTCTACCATAAAAATCAGGCCACCTCGGTCTGGTTTTTCGTTTCAGGTGGATATGCTACCCTAGTATTATTCTATGTATCTCAAGTATCTCGAGATTCAAGGGTTCAAAACCTTTGCAGATAAAACAAAACTTGAGTTTGCACCGCAGCAATCAGCGCGCGGCTTATTACCCATGACCGCAGTGGTTGGCCCGAATGGTTCAGGGAAATCAAACATCGCGGATTCGATCCGTTGGGTGTTGGGCGAGCAAAGCATGAAGGCCGTCCGCGGTAAAAAGTCCGATGACGTTATCTTTTTTGGTACCCCAGCCCGCCCCCGCGCTTCTATGGCATACGTTGCGATGACACTCGACAACGCCGACGGCAAACTTGATGTTCCCTATGCCGAAGTAACCCTCTCCCGCCGCCTCTACCGCGACGGCACCTCCGAATACGCGCTCAACAACACCGAGACACGCCTATCTGACATCACACTTCTCCTCGCCAAGGCAGGCGTCAACACCGAGAGCTACACCGTCATTGCCCAAGGCATGATCGACCAACTCCTCACCATGAGCCCCGAAGAACGAAAACGCATGTTTGCAGAAGCTACTGGCGTCCGCCCACTCGAGATCAAAAAAGAACAAGCACTCCGTAAAATCAAAACCACCGAAGATAATCTTGATCGCGCTCGCCTCTTAATCGACGAAATCGGCCCACGACTAAAAACACTGGCGCGACAAGTAAAAAAGCTAAATGAACGCGAAGGTATCGAACACGCGTTGAATGCACTCGCCCACAGTTACTATCGCACCCAACTCGAAGAAATTCGTGTACATGAAAGCACTATCACCAAACAAAAAAACGAAGTGTCGACCACGCTTGCGATAAAAAACCGTGAGTACGAAACCATTCGTGACTCCATGAATGCACTTGAACACTCAAGTGCGCCCGCTCCAGCAACTGCGCTCGACAGCGAATACGAAAGGCTCTTACGCGAACGAGACAGTCTACGCGAAAAAGAAATCACACTCCGTGCGCGCGCCGAAGTGAGCCAGAGCTCACCGCAAAAAATGGCTATTGTTCCACCAGAAATGATTCGCGCTGAACTGAAGAACATCCGCACACTGCATACGACCATCAAAGAAAAGATCGCGGCGGCGACTTCGATTGATCAGATCAAAGAAATCAGCGAGATGATCCACGAAGCTGACAGCAAAGTCCACGAACTGCTTTCTCTTTTCCCTGAAGTGCAGCGTACTGCTGTCGCCAATACTCCGATCACTATTCCCCAAGAAATCATTGACGCACGAACATCTCTCGACAAGCGTATCGAAGAACTGCGTGCCAAACAATTTACCTTGCGCGCCGAAGTGAGCAAAGATCGCTCACGTGTGTTCGACGTCCAGCGCCAACTTGAAACCAAACAACGAGAAATCCACTCGCTTGAGTCCCGTCTGCACGAGGCCTCAATCGAATTGGCCAAAATTACCACACGTCGCGAAACATTAGAAGCAGAAATGAACCTAGAGCTATCAGACGCATTACGCGCAAAAATCAAAAACGAAGATGCACCCACGAAAACCCCAGAAGAACTACGAAGTGATGCATTGGAAATTCGCAGACTCAAAGGCCAACTCGAATGGATCGGCGGCATCGACCCCGAAGTCATCAAGGAACACACCGAAACAGAAACCCGATTCAACTTCCTCGAAACGCAAGTTACTGATCTCACGGCAACCATTGTTTCTCTGCGCACCATGATTAAAGACTTGGAAACCTCCATCGAAGCACAGTTTAAAGAGGCGTTTGAAGCAATCCAAGAAAAATTCAATCACTATTTTGGTATTCTCTTCAAAGATGGCCAAGCCAAACTGACACTCCTCGAAGCAGAAGCTGTGCCAGCCGTAAGTGAAGACGGCGCTATTCTCGACGAACAAGAAATCAACGATCTCGATAATCGTGTCCGCGGTATCGACATTCAGGCGGTACCGGCCGGAAAACGGTTTAAGAGCATTCACATGCTCTCGGGTGGTGAAAAAGCTTTGACCGCCATTGCACTCCTCGCCGCTATTCTTGCCTACAATCCCCCGCCGTTTATTGTCCTCGACGAAGTTGACGCCGCGCTCGACGAAGCCAACTCCGAACGCTTTGCCAAAATTGTCCACGAACTGGCGACATTTTCGCAATTTATCGTTATCACCCATAACCGCGCCACCATGCATGAAGCCGATCTTCTCTATGGCGTAACCATGGGCAGCGACGGCGTCTCGAAAATCCTCTCATTAGAGCTCACCGCAGCTGAGGCAAACCCTGCTTGACAGTAAACCGGAAATCTTTTATACTCGTCGCACTATGTTATCTATCCGTCTTCGCCGCATTGGCAAAAAGCACCAACCGTCTTTCCGTCTTATTGTAGTTGATAAGCGCAAAGACCCATGGGGCGACTATCTCGAAAACCTTGGTCAGTACAATCCACGTACCATTCCAAAGGTTATTGAGTTTAAGGCCGACCGAATCCAGCACTGGATCAAAATGGGTGCACAAGCAACCCCAACCGTCTGGAACCTCCTCGTAGACCAGAAGATCGTTACTGGCGAAAAGCAAAAGGCTGGTAAGTCAAAAAAGAAGGAAGCAAAAGCATAATAAGAGAATCACAAAGACCGGGCTCACAAGCTCGGTTTTTTAGTACATTGACTATCGCCTCACTCTTTTCTATTATGAGTGTACCATCGATAAGACTTAACGTATCCGCTTTCTATGGCCGACCAGCAAGATGATCAAGTATTTGTTGAATACACGGTAAAGTCGATTGTAAACCACCCAGGTGATGTTCGCACCGAACGCACCGTGGATGAACGTGGTGTGCTCATCACACTCTTCACCAACCCCGAAGATATGGGATATGTCATTGGCCGCCAAGGTCAAACCGCTCGCGCACTGCGCACACTTCTCCGGATTGTTGGCGCCAAGCACAACGCCCGCGTAAACTTGAAGATCTACGAACCAGAAGGTTCTCGACGTGAGCGACACCCAGAAGAAGCTCACCACACACCTCTTGCCCCTGGCGAACCCTCCCCCGAAAACCTCGACGACATTGACCTCTCCCTCCCCCCAATGCAGTCGTAAAAACAGCTTTCACAAAACACCCTGCGTACCAGGGTGTTTTTTATTACAAAAAGAAAAGCGACGCCATCAAAGCATCGCTTGGTGCAAAACATCCTCCTAGCATCCCCCTAGTCCAGAAAGACCGTGAAAACAACGTCTACCACCTTCTCGTCTTCCGGCTCAACACTCGCTCCAGCCTCAAAGAACTTAGTCGTAGCCGTGTGTTTTTCGAACAGAAACTGCGCGCACAATAGCGGCTGCTGTTTAGGCGTGGCAGCCTCATACTGCAGCTGCTGCCACGGTTCCAAGTCGGGACACTCGTAACCTCCACATGATGCCGCCATGAGCGCAAAGAACAAAACAACACAGATCTTCATGATTCCTCCTTTTGTGCACATAAACCGGCCCACCTCTGATACGAACTGATCAGGCTACCATAGAATTACACCATTATCAAGCCATAGAGGGCAACCCAACCCTTTGGGTGTTTTTCAAGATAACCCTTGAAAAAATGATAGAATTAGGTTATAGTAAGCGGTCGTATGAAGTTTGATGTTCTGACAATTTTCCCCTCTTTCTTTGACTCGTTCAAAAGCGAGTCATTGGTAGCTAAGGCGATCGCCAAAAAGATCGTCCGTTTTAACGTGCACAATTTGCGTGACTGGGCCGAAGGTCGCCACCAGGTTGTTGATGATAAACCATACGGCGGCGGACCTGGCATGGTACTGAAAGTCGAACCTATATATAAAGCTTTAAAAGCACTCAAGGCCAAAGGCCCAAAGCAAAAGATCGTCATGCTTGATCCCGCTGGCAAACAGTTTGACCAGAAGATGGCCGTAAAGTTTTCTAAACTTGATCGGATTGTTTTTGTCTGCGGCCGCTACGAAGGCTTTGATGAACGTATTTCTGAGTTTGTCGATGAACGTGTTTCTGTTGGCCCCTACGTCGTAAATGGCGGCGAAGTTCCGGCAATGATTATCATGGAGGCGGTCGGCCGCTTGATTCCTGGCTTTATTGGCAAGGCTGAATCACTCAAAGAAGAGACGTTCAACCCTACAAGCGACCAGTCCCCAGTTTCTCCACAATCTATCCCCTACAAGGAATACCCACAATATACCCGGCCGGAAGTATTTGAATACCAGAAAAATGCCAAAACCATGCGCCTAAAAGTGCCAACCGTACTAACCGAAGGCAACCATGCAAAGATTCGTGAGTGGCGCCGCAAAAAAGCCGAGTAAACAGGTGTTGACAGCTATATCGGCTTGTACTATACTGCGACTACTCAATTGAACTCCTTGGCAACGTAAGCACTCAACACGTTCTCGTTGAGAAAAAACAGAGGCATCTGACACTCGGATCTCTCTGTTTTTTCTTCACTGGACCTTAGTGGAGACTTTGACAACTGATTCAGCCAGATCCAAAAAAGTAAGGTCAAAAAATGATTAGAGAAGGACTTTCTTTCTCTAGTTGCAAACAATCAAGTGCAACACCATCATCTATTCTATATTGAGAGTTTGATCCTAGCTCAGGATGAACGCTGGCGGCGTGTCTAAGGCATGCAAGTCGAACGAATCACACTTTGTAGCAATACTTTGTGTGGTTAGTGGCAAACGGGTGCGTAACACATTGGTAACCTACCCCCAAGACGGCGATAACTCACCGAAAGGTGTGCTAATAGCCGATAGTCACAAGAAGGCATATGTCATTCTTGTGTAAATGGTTTTTCGCTTGGGGAAGGGCCTATGGCCTATCAGCTAGTTGGC
>CAZHIP010000009.1:0-32371 GCA_964532925.1 uncultured Gammaproteobacteria bacterium | reverse complement strand
TGTTCGCGCGACAGAGCACCGCTCGGTGGCAGTTCCGGTGCACCTTTCGCCATGACATTCAACTGAAAGATAAGTGCTACTGGTCGGTTTTCGACCTGCGCACGTGCTGCCAAACGACTAATCTGCGACGTCAGTTCAATAGGGTCACCACCCACAATCTCATAAGGAATTTCTAATACTTCCAAAAGTTGCACCATAACCCGGCCCATTTTTTTGTGCTGGGGCTCATCTTTAATGCCTGGCTCACCGCGCCATGAGATAAACAGAAGCGCAGGGATACTATAGACTTCGGTATCCATGAGCGAGGTCAGCGGGTTCACTGCATTCCCAAGCCCCGAATTCTGCATGTACACCAATGGGACTTTGCCCGTCGCCAGGTGATAACCAGCGGCAATACCTATGGCCTCTCCTTCACTGGTTGCACCAACGTGGCGCATATCTTGAGTATGCTCATTTAAATAAATCAAAAAATCTTTAAACACACTACAAGGGACGCCCGTGACGAACTCAAGGCCACTCTCGCGCACCGCATCAAATAATTCTTTGCCGGTTAACATACTTATTTTGATTCGGGAATGAGGGTAATAATCTCCTTGATCGACATACACTGCGCATCTGCTTCAAGCGCGCGGCCATGCACCAAAATAGTCTGCGCCGTTTTCATCATGGCAGGATACGCACTCCGTAATAACTGGTTGGCATAAATGACAATATCAACACCTGCATCAATAAGCTCTTGCTCATATACCTGCGCGTACGAAGAGGGAACAGCAACCAATGGCACCTTCTTTTCAAAGCCCTGAAATTGCCGGCAAAATTCAAATATCTCGCCAGGATCCTTTTTCTTACTATGAATCATAATGCCATCTGCTCCTGCAGCGATATAGGCACGGGCACGCTCCACTGCTTCATGTACACACCGCCCCAAAATAAAACTTTCAATCCGTGCAATGATCATGAAATCGTCTGTTACCTGTGCGCGTTTCCCTGTCTTAATCTTGTGGCAAAAATTCTCAATCGTATCTTGTTCTTGTGCTGCCTCGGTGCCAAAAAGCGAATTGCGCTTGAGCCCGATCTTATCCTCAATAATAATCGCCGAGATGCCTAAGCGTTCAAGGGTGCGCACGGTAAACACAAAGTGTTCGGGAATACCTCCCGTATCGCCGTCATAAATAATCGGCTTGGTGGTAACTTCCAAAATAGCATCAATCGTCTGCATCCGCGAGGTCACATCCACGGCTTCAATATCTGGCTTACCTTTGGTAGTTGAATCAGTGAGCGAGCTAAGCCACATGGCATCAAACTCAACGGTTCCACGTTCGGTCTGCGCTTTGGCCTGTTCAACAATAAGACCAGTAAGTCCACTGTGTGCTTCCATGACGCGGACGATCGACTTTGCCTCTAAGAGGCGTTTCAATCGCTTAATCCTGATAGCTGGAGTAGTCCCGACTTCACGAAGCGCCCTATTTAATCTGGTCGACGACATGCCATCGGGTTTCCGTACTGATTCGATTAGTTCTCCACCCCACTCGTGCAGCGTATCTATGACCCGCTGACGAGTTTGTTGTTGAACGCCCGTCCTCCAATCATCTCCATGGACTACATACGCCGGCTTATACTGTTGCAAATTAGGCACATAGTCGAGCGTATCTTGGGGAACTACTCTGTTAACACCTTTAATATTTTCCATGATAATTTTACGCTGTCCATAATCCAAAAAAGGTAGCCGCTTATAACTCGCGATAGCCTGGTCCGACAAAAGCCCAATGACAATTTCGCATCCCGTTTTCACCGCAAGCTCGCGAGCAACTTCAAGATTTTCGATATGACCAGGATGCACCAAATCGGCGCTCATGGCTACGTAAATAATTTTTTGCGACAGAGGGTTTGATTCCATAACTGTAATACACCATCAATAAGAATTGACTAAACAACCTTTTAATCACTAAAAATAGCATCAGCTGAGCAACTGGTTCCTTGCTGCATGCAAATAACGGAACACGGAGTATTTATTGAGTTTGAGATCTTTATCCGCATAATGCAAACACAGGACAAGATAGATAGCGAACGCGCGAATTGTTATAAATACACCAAAGATGATAAAGGTGTACTCCAGCTTGTTCAAAAAAATACCAATAATCATATGAAATCGCAAGGTAAACAAAAATACAAAAAGCCAGTGCGTCGGAACCATAATATTGCGTGCCAAAAAATCTACCCAGGATGTACTCGCTTCCACGGCTCGGTTCAGTTCTTGATGGCCAGTGAGCGGATCAATCTTAAATTTGTCATGCAGAGTCAACCCTAGGCTGTTGGCAAATCCCTGTCCGAACAACGGAAGAAGTGCCAAGTATTTCCAATCAGCACCTACATGAATCAGGACATATAAGGCAATACTGAAAATGACTACACTCTGGATCAAAGGGTCAAGGCTTGCCTCAAACCAAATACCTAATTTCGAAGACGGCTTCCCTTGTCGAACCATTTCTCCGTCCATCAAGTCAAGAAATGAACTCAACACCAATCCACCCAAAGCCAGGAAGTTAAAAAGATAACCACCACGGACCAAACAATAAGCAACCAACGGCGCAAAAATGAGAAAATTTCCCAACGTGATCTGATTCGGCGTAATAGGCGTTTTCATAAGAATCCGCACCACCTTATCAGAGAGATATTTCATCCACACCAACGTAATATCGCTGTCGACCCTTGTTTTTTTCTTTTCTCCTCTTACTTCTTCGGACATACGTATAGGATGGTTAGCGATCGTAGACGTCAGCAATTTTTTGCGCCAACGTAATGCTAAAGTTCTGGGCGAACGCAACACCAGCCTCTGACATGCACATGTGACGCTTCGGATCTGCTTGCAAAATTGCTATTTTTTTTACTATTTCAGCTGGATCAGGTTTTACCACAAAAGCGACGCCTTCATTTAAACGATATACCCCTGATCCGGGATTGGTATTAATCACTGGAGTCCCGCAGGCCATTGCTTCTAGCAACACCAAAGACAGGTCTTCGTCGTAGAGGGCAGGATACACCAAAACATCCGCCGCTTGGTAGTATTTGGCGATTTCCCTGTTCGGAACCTTACCGAGGAATTCAAGATTCGTCAATTTCTTTGTTGCCGCTATCACGGCTACTTCTGCTTCGCCGGTCCCGACAATTTTAAAATTGATATCTGCGTTCGCCATTGCGGCCACTTCGAGGAAAACGTGTAGGCCTTTTACCGCAACAAGTCGACCAATAAAGATGGCAGTGAATTTCTCTTCCCAGCCGAGCTGTTGCTTGGCAACCCGTTTATCCGCTGGTTGAAAATTACGCAAATTAATCCAGTGTGTATAAACGATTATATCTTCCGGTGACAGCCCCAGCCGTGCAATCTCTTGTTGTGAATCCTCCGAACCCACTAACACGGCGTCAAACCCGCGTAAGACCCAAGCACAAACGCGTCCAAAAAAGTTTTTTGGGTTGAAATAATACAGCGCCTCCATGGAAACGTAAATCTTTTTTTTAAATAGTGTTTTAAAAACTCGAACAATAAACGCGGCGTTTAAACCAAACGCATGGATCAGGTCAAATTCACCATGGTGCCGCAAAAGAAATAGAAAACTGCGAAGAAATAAATAGGGGGTGAGATACAAAAAATTAAAAATCGGTGGAAATTTTTCAAATTTAGGGAAGAAATTACCATTAATCCAGCGATACCGATGGATGGTAAGGTTGCCGCGGCGTTCGTGGGGAAGCCCCTGTGCTTTTGTAGTAAGAGGCTGATATGTGAGAACGGTTACCGAATAGCCGTGCTCACTCAAATAATCATAATAATCAGCCAAGTGAGTTTCAACTCCTCCGATATTGGGCGGTGTAAAAGGACAAATGATTAACACTCGTTTTCTGGCGGAGTCCATACCAGGCGCTCAAAGAGCAACACGTGCGGGCTTTGTCAGGATATAGGTTCGTGTTGAAGACGGAATATGCAGTACCCGCGCGATCCTATCCAGTCCATAGCATACATTAAAACCAAACAATTTATTTATAAAATCCATTGGTTTGTTGGCAAAATAAAAGTGGTTTGATGTCCTGTAAGTAAGCACCTTAAGCGGTTGCATGCATTTAAGAAATCCGCGATAAGTAAAAAATTTCCACGGCTTCCGCGAGAGCCGGCTCAAGATAGAAATCGAGGAAGGTCCTTGCATATCAAGTACGATCATAGTGCCACCTGGTTTGAGGATTCTTTTCACCTCCTCGATGATCGTTTGCCGCGTTATATCATCTAAGAAAAAGAAAATATTCATCACCGACACCAGTTCCACGCTCCCGCTCGGTACTTTTTTGAGTTCATCATTCGTAAATGAATCCAAAACAATCTCTAAATCGACGCCTAAACGCTCTGCTTGTTGCTTGGCATAGTGCGCTTCTTCTGGCCGCACTTCAAAACCAATTACTTTTGCTATACCAAGAGACTGGAATATGGTGAGTGACCGGCCGCGGCCCATACCAACATCATAAATCGTCTTACCGCGCACATCTACCCCTGATGAAATCACTGCCCGATATGTTTCGTTCATGTACTGTTCGGTAAAATAGTGCATGAAACTGAGTGGTGAATGGACATCAAAATCATATTTCAATACTGCCGCATTATCCATAAAATTCTTTGATGGCCTGGCACACATACACAACTTCTTCATCAGTAAGCTCCGCATAAACCGGCAATGAGATAATCCGTTTTGCCAAGGACTCAGTAATAGGAAAATCCCCATCTTTGTATCCCAAATACTGATAGCCTGGCTGTAGATGTACAGGAATTGGATAATGAATTTGAGCCCTTACGCCATGCGCAACCAAATATGCAAGCAACTCATCGCGACGATCAACCTCAAGAACAAATAAATGATAATTTGAGACAGCACCTTCAAGAATACGCGGGGTTTTAAATCCAGAGAGCGCATTTTTATATGCTGCAGCAATGACATTCCGACGCGCATTCCATTGATCGAGATGTTCAAGTTTCACCTCAAGTACTGCGGCCTGTATTTCATCAATGCGCGAATTCACGCCGTTTGCCGGATGGAAGTATTTTTTCTCTTCACCAAAATTGCGCAGTTGCCGCAACCGCTCATACGTCGCGGCATCATTCGTACAAATACCACCACCATTTCCATATGCACCAAGATTTTTCCCGGGGTAAAAACTAAATACCCCAATATCACCAAAGGTTCCGACTTTTTTACCGTGGAACTCCGCGCCGTGTGCCTGACACGCATCTTCAATCAAGCGCAAGTTATGTTTTTTTGCAAGCGCGACAAATTCATCAATCTGGCAGGGTGCGCCAAAAAGATGCACCGGCATAAGCGCCTTAGTATTCGGCGTAATCTTTTCTTCAACCTTAGTAACATCAATCTGTTGCGTATCAGGATCAATGTCCACCAACACCGCCCGAGCCCCTGCTTCTTTGATTGCTACCACGGTTGCGACATGGATATTCCCTTGTGTAATGACTTCATCTCCCTGCCCAATATCAAGCGCACGCAACGCCAACATCAAACCGTCAGTTCCATTATCTACCCCTACGACAAAATTGCTTCCCAAATAGCGCGCAAACGCTTGTTCAAAGCGCGTTGAGATAGGCCCAAAAATAAAATACTGACTATCGACAACCGCTTTTATGGCAGCATCAATATCGGGAGCAATGCTCTGATATTGTCTCTTTAGATCAACAAAGGGAATTTCCATAAGCATGTCACCGTAATGAATCCACCAAACCAAAAATCTCTAGGCGACTTGATCAGACTCGACCTCCAGGCGCACGGTATCTGATTCATAATGTTCTTGATCTCGTGGTTCTGTGGTGAGCACCACTGTCAATGAATCTTCAAGAAACACCACTTTATGCGCAACCATACTTGGAGACGTCACAATCTCCCCTGCATTCACTATAGTTTTCTCAACCTTAGCATTCGGGTCGCGCATATCGCGGGTAATATATTCAAATTTGCCACTGACCAGGTAAATCGTATGTACGTCTGTCTTATGATAATGGTTCGCTCGCACTGCGCCAGTTTTAGATTCCATCCACATCACCTCTGTAATCTTAAATCGATGATCTTGATCTGACAAAAAAGCCAACACACCTCGATCGTCGACATGAAATGGCTTAACTATCTTAATGCACTCACTGTTGGGATATAATTTTGTTTCCATATTATGTATGTATTCAAGAGTAATAATTATTATGTATGATCGTATGTTTGAACTATGGTTTCAGCTATACGTTCTTGGAATTGTTTGGCAAACTCATGGGCATCCTTTGCCATACCTGCATACTCGCGAGGGTGATCCATAAGCCACTGGATTTTTTCCTTTATATCTTCTGCCCGCGGCTTCACAACTAATGCTATTGCTTCAGACAGCCGATACACGCCCGAGCCATGATTGGTAGTCACGACCGGTATTCCGCAGCTTAAAGCCTCGAGTACTGCCAAGGACACATCATCATGGTACAAGACTGGATAGAGCAACGCATCAGCCGCAGCTATATAGTCAGGGAGAGAAGTATACTCCAACCGACCGCAATAGTGAACATTGGCAAGGTTGCGGGCACTGGAAGCAACCATACCTCGAGAAACGCCGTCGCCAATGATTTTAAAATGGACATGGGGCATAAGGCGGGCTGTCTCAAGGAGTATCTGCATACCTTTCGACGGAATCAGCCTGCCAACAAAAATAACCGTAAAAATTTCCGTATTCCAAGCCAATTTCTGCCGCACGCTCTTTTTATCGCGCGGATAAAAACGGGTGTGATCAATCCAGTGGGTAAATAAGGTTAATTTTTCTGATGGAACACCAAGATTGATCAAATCCTCTTTTGAGTCAAGCGAACCCACTAAAATAACATCCAAGCCGGCTATCACCCACCGCATCATCCGCGCAGATAGCGTATGGCCGTAAAACCCATAGATGCCTTTGATGGATACAATGACCCTCTTTCGAAAAATTAATTTCAAAATGCGTCCAATCATACCCGCGTTCAGGCCAAATACATGAATGACATCCACCTCCCTATGATGCGCGAGCATGAAGAACAAACTACGTACCAAGAGATACGGCGTTATGTAGAAAAAATTCAAGACTGGCGAATACTTTTCCAGCACCGAAAAAAGATTGGCACGCACCCATGAAAACCGCCTGATGCGGATATTGCCCGACTGCTCATCGGCACTCGCGGATATATCAGTAGTCAACGGCTGGTACGTGAGTATCGTCACGGTACACCCTTGTTTCGCCAGATACTCGCTCAGTAAGCCAATGTGCGTTTCAGCACCACCAATATTCGGCGGGGCAAATGGTGTGATAAAGAGAATTCTTTTTTTAGTATTGCTTACCATATTCTAAAATCTTCCCGGAGTATGTCCGGATTCCTCAAATGATTCATACCCCTTTGACTGGAGCCGGTAATGTTGTATGAATGCTGGCTTGGAACGTACTTTTTGCCACCAGGCTGTATTAGCCTGATACCACGTAATTAATTCCTGCACAGCTGTTTCATACTGCTGCTCACGCCGCCAGCCGAGCTCTCTTACTATTCGCGAACCGTCCACTGAGTAACGAAAATCGGGACCAGGTCGGTCGGTGATGAAGTTCGCATGCTCCTTGAAATCCTTCCCCAATAATCTTGCGATGGTTTCAACAACCTGAATGTTTGATCGTTCTTCGCCCTCAAGATTGTAAACACTGTAATCTTGAGCTTTATGCATAACCAGGTCAACAGCTGCACAGAAATCACTCACATGGAGCCAGCTCCGCATGTGTTGCCCATCGCCATGCAGTGGGATGGGTCGACCCTCGAGTAGGTTAGTAATTACGAGCGGGTGTAGCTTCTCAGGATATTGATGCGACCCATAATTATTCGACCCACGAACAATCAAGAGTGGAACTTTGTGTGTCTTCATATACGCTTGAGCGAGCAGGTCCGCGCTCGCCTTAGACGCGGCATACGGGTTGGTAGGACGGAATGGGTACTCTTCATCAGATTTCATACCCAGCGGAATGTCCCCATAAATCTCATCCGTAGAAATATATACAAATCGCGGAATCTTATGCACACGGGCTGCTTCCAAAAGCACATAGGCACCCTGCACATTGGTTCGAATAAACACCATCGCATTTAAGATTGAACGGTCAACATGGCTCTCAGCGGCAAAATTTAAAACAATATCAAAATGAGTACTTTGTAACACCTTATCAATGGCAACTTCATCGCAAATGTCTCCCTGGATAAATGTGTACCGTCGCTTCTCATGTGGTTGTTCCTTTTCAAGCGCCTCAATATCTGCGAGATTGTCGGGATTTCCTGCGTAGGTTAATAGATCAAAATTGGTAATCTGGTAGCCAGGATACGTGGTGTATAGATGGCGGATAAAATGCGATCCCATAAACCCTGAGCCTCCGCATACCAAAACCTTACAGTGGTCTGACATACCAATCCTATACAATCCGCACTTCGTCTCCGATCGGCACGATAAATTTTCCACCACGCTCTCGAAATGCTTTTTGTTTCTCTAAAACAGCATCTAAATAATTCCAAGACAATAACAGATAATAATCAACGGGATGTGTTTCTTCGTACCCTTTTCCCATCACTGGAATATGCATGCCGGGGCTATATTTATCTTGTTTCTGCACGGAAACATCATCCAGTATGTAATCCAGTACATCAGGGCCGATCTTACAAAAATTCAAAAGCGTATTACCCCGGGCAGGAGCACCAAACCCAGCGATACGCAGGTGTGCGGCCTTAAGGTCATGTAATAATGCCACTAACTTATCACGGGTATATCGGACCCTTTGAGCCAGTAATTGATAGCTAGTGAGCCGATCGAACCCCCAATCAAGCTCTTTTTGTACCAAGGCCGCCACAGAAGATTCAATCAGGTGTTTTCCTCGGTGACCCACGAAGACACGCAAAGAACTGCCCTGCACGGGATACAATTGCACATCAAACACTTCCAAGCCAAACTGATCAAATAGACGCATGAGTGGACGCAAAGCTAAAAATGACAAATGTTCATGATATATCGAATCGTATGCAAGACGCTCAAACATATCCATCAAATAAGGAGCCTCTAACACAAATACTCCACCGGGAGATAACAAGGTCTGCAGGCCGCGAACAACTGAATGGTGATCGTTAATGTGAGCGAATACATTATTGGCCAAAATTGCCTGCGCCCTGCCATGCTTTTGTACAATCTGATGTGCTACTTCTTCAGTAAAAAAATCAGCAAGTGTTGGTACACCATTTTTCTCAGCAACAACGGCAATGTTGCGGGCTGGATCAACACCAAGCACGGGATACCCACGCTCCTGAAAACATTTCAGTACAATACCATCATTGCTTCCAATTTCAACCACTAAATCATTGGTATTATGCAAAAACTTCGCCATAACATCGTTCGCATATCGCTGCCAATGTGGCGAAACCTTCGGCATTACGGAACTAAAATACACATAATCCTCTTGAAACAGCTCCTGTTTATCTACAATATCGATAAGTTGCGCCAAATTACAATCATGACACCAATATGCATCAAGCGGGTATGTTGGTTCAAGCGTAGTCAATTCTTTTTTATCAATAAAACGATTTGACGGCGGCTGTGCCCCTAAGGAGAGAAACCTTGTCAACCTTGTGCTTTGGCAAATACGACAATACTGATTTGTAATAAACATATATCAAGCTCACCTTCGATTGGCGAATTTATTTTTTATAACCAGCAACCCCAGGGATGCTTTTAAGAATAATACCGAGCACCCAAGAATCGGGTGCCTGACAAAAGTATACCATTTACCATTTTCTGCAAAGACTTGAAAAAAACGATATCGAATTCCTAATTGTTTGCGCACATCCGAATCATCCTTACCCCATTTCGCAATATACCCATCAAAACTTTTACTATAGTAAGCTTTTTTACGCAAGTAAATTCGAAAATTAAAATTTGCTTCATTGTGGTATAGCGACGTCTTAATAAGAGCAATCGCCCCAATATTGCGAATCTTTTTATCAAAATCCCAATCTTCAGGACCGGTCATAGACTCATCAAACCCCTGAACCACATCGAACGCACTCCGCCGAATGAACCGCACACAATCAATTACGGTGCCATCATAAAAACTGCGCTCGAACCGACGCACCTTACACCAAAAAGAATCCCCCATGATTATTTCAGAAATATACAACCCTTGCACTGTTGCATCGCTTTCCACACGCGCCACGCAATCTTGAATCACCATGGGACTCAAAATCATGTCTGCATCCAAATACAACACATACACACCACGCGATTCACGAATGCCAAAATTCCGTTGCGCTGAGCGCTCGGGTCCTTTATTAAAAATATGCTCCGTATACTCGCGAGCAATTTCTTTCGTGCGGTCAGTCGAATTGTTATCGACCACCAGAATCTCTATACGCTCGCGCGGATACGACTGTACTGCAATTGACTGCAAACAGTTGGCAATGTTTTTTTCTTCGTTTTTAGTCGTAATGACAACCGAAACCAGTGGCGCTTCTGTCATACTGACGCTTACCAAATATTTTATCGATTCACCGCGCTATCCTCGAGTTTCACTTTGTCTTTTTCGGTATCCACGGTCGATTTGGAATGAACCAAATGTTTGCCGAGCGTACGAAATGCACGCTTCCAGAATGCCCACGACGCAAAGCTGACTTTTGTCTGCGCTGGGTCAAAGTCGAGAAGATGACCCATGAGCTTCTTTGCCATGTAGAAGAGATACATAAAGTCATGCCAGCTGCGAACCTTCAGCACCATACGCACCGCATAGGCTGGCGACAAAAACGATGAGTACAACTCCTGTTCCAATTCCAAAATCTTTTCTGCTGGAAACGGAATCTTCATCACCGGTGCGCGCATGTCGTAATCTTCATAGTCCTCCGACACGAGCAACCCTTTTTCTTTGCACTCTTTCCAGAGCGGTGTACCTGGGTACGGAATAACAATTGTTGCCTGCATAGTTGCAAAGTAGCCCTTTTTAAAACAATACTTGGCTACCGCAATCGTGCGCTTAGCATCTTCGTATGTTTCCCACGGATACCCAAGCATGATGGTCGCGTGTGGATCGAGCCCTGCTTTGGCGGCCATACGTGAACCATTGATCGTATCCTCTTCCTTGGTGCCCTTATCGAGCTTGTCGAGTGTTTTCTGATTGCCTGACTCCATACCATACAAAATGAAACGGAAGCCAGCCTTACCCATTAAATCGTAGTATTCCTGATTTAATGCGTTAAAGCGCATATTGCAACCGTAGCGAACTTTTTTGTTGTAGCCTGATTCAATCAGCATTTCGCAAAACTTTTTGAGCTTCGGACCAATAAACATGGTGCCCGCATCGTCGAAAATTTCTTTGACACCATAATTATCAACCACGTGCTTTACCTCAGCAAACAATCGCTCTGGCGTAAACGAGCGATATGAGCCGACTGGGTTGATGGTGTGATCCCATACGCAAAATGTGCAACGATTCCACCAGCAATCACGACCAGAATACATGTAGGTCGCCGGGGTATATTTGTAGTTGCCGTTTTCGTAGGCATAGAGCTTCCACTTCGTGAGATCGCGGTCGACGAATGGTAGCTCATTCAAATTATGCGCGAGTGATGCCTTGCCGGTTGAGTTGATAATCTCGCCAGATGGCAACGTATGTGTTTCTTTAGGTGTTGCCGTAATACCAACATCAGCTGTGCGCCAATACACGCCACCTTCCAGCGCAATTCCTTTATGCACATGATCAACGATATTCGTCATCACAAAATCGTAGTCACCACCCGCAATCACATAATCAACCCGCGAATGCTCCATGGTCTCAAGTGGCATAAAGGTCACGTGATCCCCCACCAATGCGATCTTTAGATGCGGCAACTCGCGCTTGAGCTCATCAATAATCACCCAATGTTTTTTGACCACTGGCGACTTCGTCTCAATCATCAAATAATCTGCCCCCGTAGAGCGCAGCTCGTCGATCCATTCTTGGTATTTCTGTTTTTCAGCGATCCCATCCATCCAGTACACCTGATAGCCTTTTTGCTTCAATACCGATGCTGCATACGCAGGCACCATCGGATAGATGTAGGTCGGGGTATTGAAATACTGAAACTGACGATTTTGCGATAACAGCGCCACTCCTTTATCACTTTCGATGGGAGGGTAACCTACCACCACAACGACATCTTCTGGTTTTTTGATGGAAGGATTCATAAAAGCACGTTAGGTATTTGGGTAGAGCTTTTTGCCGTCCTGATACACTTCGATAGCAAAAATGGGACATGAAACTGCGGCACCAACAATCTTTTCGAGTGAGTCCCACTGGCCTTCTTTAATAATAGCAATGCCCCCTTCATCGAGATCAAAGGTATCGGCTGCATATACCGTGCAGGTACCAGCACTGATACATTTGTCGCGGAGAATGCGAATCTCAACCCCCTCGCGAGTTACAGTCTGTATACGCTTGTCTGCCGTAAATTCAGTGGAAGTGGAGTCTGACATAGATGGCACATTATAACCTTATCCTTTCGCCGACACAAGCGGAGATGATTCTTGGCGCATAAGATGTTTTTTGAATAAAAACCCCTGCAAAAAACGCGTGCCATACATAAGATGCGTGCAAACCGTGTACCAAACTGCCGCCACGGTAATCCATATATTTTTTTCGTAACGGCGCATGGCAAAAAAAGCAATGACCAGCGCACAAAAATACACCACTAATCCCATACTATAAAAAATTCGCACCGCGGGAACCAGCAACGCCAAACCACTTCCTGCGGTTAAAAAAATGCACAGCATGGACGGCAAAAAATATTTTATTCGCAAAGAATTCTGCGGGAGTGTTCGGGCAAAAAACCCACGGTGTAACCCATATCCACCCGCCTGTTTTAAATGGCGACGCAATCCTTCGCGCCGGTGGTGATACACGATCAATGCTGGATCATAGAGAATGGTACCGCCTGCTTTTTCTGTAATATCAAGACAAAGCTTCGTGTCCTCACCCGGCCAATAGTTACCATCAAATCCCCCGATGGCCTTAAAAATACTCGTACGCACCGATAAGTTAACACTCGGCCAATCATCAACCAATCGCTTCTCTCCCACTGACACATAGCGCTCTGGGTTACCACCAGAAAATTTGCTTAAATAGACTGCACCAGAGACCTTCTGCCAAAAAGAATCATGTGCGGGGGTAATAGCAGGCCCACCAACCGCCGCAATGGTCTGATCTTTAAAATCGCGATCGAGCACATCGAGAAAATTTGTTTCTGGATACGCATCATCGTCAATAAATATCAAAATCTCCCCTACTGCATCATGGATAGCTAGTGTTCTTTTGACGGCTGGCCCGACTTTACCTGTGCCGATCTGCCGTGTCTTTGGCCACGACTCTTCATTTACAAAATCGGGATAAATAATAATTTCATAATCTTCGCGTGCGATAGCCAGAATCTTTGGTATAGCTTCGTGAATATACGGATTGATTGCCTTCACGGGAATAATAAAACTATATTTGATCATACGCGCGGCTCATGCTCCGAGTGACGTCGAGAAGTTCGCACTACATACAGCGGCCGATTCACTACTTCTCTATGAATAGTGGCAATATAGAGCGCAATAAGACCAAGACAGCATAACACCATGCCGATCAAAAAGACGATGAGTATAGCAAGCTGTGCCGGCCCAGAAAAAGCGAGTGCGGCACCGCGATGCAAAATATACTTTCCTACCAAAATGAATAGACCGAGCGCACCAGACCCTAATACCGTGAACACCCCCAAATACCCTGCCAAGCGCAACGGAAACAAACTCATAGAAATAAAACTGGAAAACGCCAGCCGAACAAGCTTCATAAAGCTGTACCCAGCCGTACCGCTCGTGCGACGCGGCGCATCAAAGTAAACCACTGTGCGACGAAACCCAACCCAGTCAATCAATCCACGAGTAATCCGATCTTTTTCGGTAAATCGATTAAATACATCAATCACCTCTCGCGAAATCAGTCGAAAGTCCGTCGCATTGGGAATAATTTTCGTCTCCGCAATGGTGTTCATGACTGTATAAAATAGTCGCGAACCAATGCGCTTGATCACACCTTGCCCTTTATTGTCTTTACGTACCCCAATCACCACTTCATACCCGGATTCCCATTGAGCAACAAACTCTGGAATCAATTGCGGTGGATGTTGCAAATCTGCATCCAACATTATTGCCGCATCACCGTGCGCATTGTGCAATCCAGCGGTGAGCGCAATTTCTTTTCCAAAATTACGCGAAAATTCGATCACCTGAACACAGGCATCATTTGCCGCGAGCTTGTTCAGTATATCTTGTGATGCATCAACGCTCCCGTCGTTCACGAAGAGTATCTCGTGTACGTAGGGCAATGTATGCAGCGCTGCTTTTGTTTCAGTATAAAAACGGACAATATTCGCACTTTCGTTGAAGAGCGGCACAATGACCGAAAGAGTGCCTTTACTGAGGTTGTTCATCATAAGGCTTTTTCATACCATACCCGTCTCGAATAAAGAGCGCAAGCAATATGGCGCTCGTACTGCCCATGACCCACAACGCAACCGTAATAACCTGATAAACAGTGGCATGGTACCGAAGGATCAACACCGCTTCAACTCCCGATGCCATTAAGAGCGGCAACAAGAAAAATCGTTTGCGGATCGAGAGAAAATACGTAGCAAACAACTGCACCACCGACAAAAACGACGCTACGACTCCTAGGGGAAAAAGATACGACGCAAATGATACATACCGCTTACCAAATAACAAATAAATGACTAGCTGTGGCACGGTCCCATACACCACCAAGCCAGCACTCGCCACCAACACCATAATACCAAGTGCCTTCCACAATAACATACGATGTTTTGAATGATCCCCGCTCTCGTACAGCTCGGTTGCAACCGGAAACATGGCACTACTCACCGCGAGTGAAGCAAACATAATAATTTTCGACAAAATACTCACACCGGCATAAAGCCCTGCATTTTCGGGGCTGAAAAATTGTTTCATGAGCAATAGATCAATGCCTTGCAATGCAATCAGCGCCAAACTCCACAGGACCACAAACAAATACTGACGCGGGATATGACGCAATGATATCGCCTGTACCGGCACGCGACGAATATCACGCAGTTGCCAGACTAACACTGCAAACGCCGCCATAGATGCCAAAACAATCGACGCAACGGCACCACTTAAACGAAACGACAACAGAACAAGCGCAACCGCGAGCAATAGTTTTGTCATACTTTCGAACACACCGTTCAAAGTTGCTGCAATAAATCGCTGAAGGCCCGGCAATACTCCGCGATAAATGGCGATCATGAAAATAAAAAACAGCGAAAAACAATACCAATAATATGGCGTCCGCGATTCCAGGCGAAGCCATCGTTCGATCACCGGTGCCAACATAATAAAAATCACAAACAACAATGCCGCAACACCAAAGAGTATGTTGTTTAACCGGATCATGAAGTAGTGAACTGCGCCGAGCGCTCCTTGCGCCTTGAGTCCTGCAACAGTCCGCGTCGTAATAGTGGTGAGTGCGCTTGCGGGAACCGATATAAACGAAAAAAAAGATGTCAGCGCTGCCAGCGTACCAAAGTCGGCAAGCGATAACATCCTTCCCATTATCATCTGAAATAAATACCCTCCAAAACCAACAACAACCGTACCAATAAACAAGATAATGCTGTTCTTGTACAGTGCCTTACTCATAGGAAAATCATACCGGAGGGCGGGATCGAACCGCCGACCTCGGGCTTATGAGTCCCGCGCTCTAACCAACTGAGCTACTCCGGCTTATTAGAACTACGCGCCACGTTGTGACACTCAATTCCAAGTAGCCGTTTACTAAAAACGCAAAATTGCGGGGCCCGGACTCGAACCGGGAACCTCAGGGTTATGAGCCCTGCGAGCTACCAATTGCTCTACCCCGCTATATCTAGCGCTGAAACCGCCTAAAATGTACCAATTTACCGCATAACTGTCAAACCTTTTCGCGAATACAAAGTCGTGGTACGTTTATATCCATGACAACGCTCGATATCTCCACTCTCGACGACCTCACAAAAGCCGCCCAATGGCTCTCAAAAGAGCTCAAAGGTGGTGATATTGTTGTGCTCGAAGGCAACCTCGGTGCGGGCAAAACCACATTTACCAAAGCGTTGGCCAAAGAACTGCAGATCAAATCTCGCGTCCGCTCACCGAGCTTCACATTGCTCCATGAGTACAAAACCTCGGACAAAAAAGCTCCGATCCAATACCTTGTCCATGCTGATGCCTACCGTATCGACTCCCCCGAAGCCTGGCACGACATTGGTCTCACTGAATGGTTTAGTCGCAAAGATGCCGTTACTTGTATCGAGTGGGGCGAAAAACTCGTCTCACTTCTCAAGGGCAAAAAGTTCTGGCATTTGAAGTTCAAGCTGATCAAATCAGGAAAACGCACGCTCAAAATAAAAAAACCTTAGAGGGGTTCCACTCGCTCCGACTCGTGCCTGGGCGCTGCGCACGCCAGACCTACACTCACTCGGTCTGACTCGCGCCCTTCGACCCCCAAGCTCGCTTATTTCATCTTCGATGAAATAAAAAATGCCGCGAGAGGGGGTCGAACCCTCATGAGATTGCTCTCGCAGGATTTTGAGTCCTGTGCGTCTGCCAGTTCCGCCATCGCGGCATAGTTGCCGATCCTTCTCAATTGTGCAAATAACACTCCTCCTGTCTGCTTCTCAATCGACAGCTAAAATGCTACGATTGATGCACTATTATGGCTCGAGTAATCACGATTGTCAACCAGAAGGGCGGTGTGGGCAAAACCACTACTGCCGTAAACCTCGGCGCTGCTTTGGCTGAATTAGGCAAGTTCGTGTTGCTTATTGATCTCGATCCGCAAGCGAACGCTACTTCTGGACTTGGTATCGCCTGGCGCGACCTTCCACATGGTATTTACGAAGTTATCTCAGGCACAGTCCCCTTTGCCCAAACCATCGTCCAAACCGCCCACGATGGCCTCCGCGTCGCCCCAGCCACCATGAACCTAGCGGGTGCATCTGTCGAGCTCGTCGACGCTGAATCACGCGAATGGCGGCTCCATGAAGCCCTCAAAGAAGTTCGCGGTGCCTACGACTATATTCTCATCGACTGCCCGCCATCGCTCGGACTCCTTACCATCAATGGCCTCGTTGCTGCTGATTCAGTCCTGATTCCTGTTCAGGCGGAATATTATGCCCTTGAAGGCCTTGGTCAGCTGCTCGAAACCATCGCTCAAGTCAAACTGCATGTAAAACCAGAACTCGAAGTCTTGGGCGCAGTCATTACCATGTTTGAGCAACGCTTGCGGCTTTCCAACGACGTCTTAAACGAACTCTATCGCCATTTTGATAAACGTATTTTCCGTTCCGTCATTCCTCGATATGTAAAATTGGCCGAAGCACCAAGCTTTGGCAAAAGCATTTTCCATTACGAACCGCGAGGCAAAGCAGCGACCGCCTACGATCGATTGGCGCGCGAACTTGTTGATACACTTGCGGATGCAGAAAAATAGAAAAAGATTCGGTCGACCGAAGTCACCCGAACCTTTCTTTTGCCCCCAAAAAAGAACCTATCCGCAACGACCGCTCGACCCAAAGATCGAGCCCATGAAACGACTGTAGTCGGCCTCTGCAAACCCACGCAGAGTACTCAAATGCCAACGGACGATCACGTAGCGCTCGCCTGCTGCGAGAGCCGCGTCGAAAACCTTGTTCTGCGCAGCACAGACGAAGCGCACGACCGGCCTCCCAATGACTCCCAGCGTGACCACGCCTGCAACCGCAAGCGCCCAGTTGAGACTCTCGAACAAACTCGGCCGAAGATCATCGTCAATGTTCATTGATCCCTCTCCTTCATTAAAAAAGAGCATCCAACATGAAGTCGAATGCTCTCATTTATCCACATTTTACTGATTGTGTCAACCCTACGGATTCAATCGATTGATAAGGCGTGGGAATGGAATGGTTTCGCGAATATGCTGTGTTCCACAGATCCAGCCAGTAATGCGCTCAAGACCGTACCCAAATCCAGAATGAGGCACTGAACCGTATTTACGCAGGTCGAGATACCACTGAAACGCCTCTACTGGCAGATGGTGTTCGTTGATGCGATCAAGTAATGCCTGATAGTCGTCTTCGCGTTGTGATCCGCCGATAATTTCGCCATAGCCTTCTGGTGCCAACATATCTGCATTTAATACATGCGTTGGATCAGCGGGATCACGCTTCATATAAAACGCTTTGACTGCCGTTGGATATTTCTCAATAAAAATTGGCTTATCGTATTGCTTGGTGAGAATGGTTTCATCGTCCGCACCCAGGTCGTCCATCTCACCAATATCGCTACCAAGTTCGTGTAATTTTTTAATTGCTTCGGCGTGGGTCATGCGAACAAAGGGCGCCTGTACTTTTTTGAGCGGCTCGATGTCACGCTCTAAGATCTTTAATTCTGCCTGATTTACTGCTAAGACTTTTTCAACAATCGCACAGATAAGACCTTCCTGAATTTTGAGGTTGCCCTCGTGTTCAACAAAGGCCGCTTCAGCATCCATCATCCAAAACTCGGTGAGGTGACGTCGTGTTTTTGATTTCTCAGCGCGGAACACTGGGCCAAAATCAAAACAGCGGCCGAGCGCCATAATTCCCGCTTCCAAATACAGTTGACCGGACTGCGTAAGATAGGCCTTTGTTCCCGGCTCAAAATAATCCATCTGAAAAAGTTCCGTCGTTCCTTCGCAGGCAGTCGGTGTAAGAATCGGTGAATCAAATTTTACAAACCCTTCTTGATGCAAATAGTCGTAGGTAGCGCTAATAATCGTGTCACGCACCCGCTGAATCGCCCACTGACGCGGAGATCGCAACCACAAATGACGCTGGTCCAGTAAAAAATCGGGGCCGTGCTCTTTTTTACCAATTGGGTATTCATCGCTCGAAACTTGCAAGAGAGAAAAGTTGCTACCACCCAGTTCAAAACCACTCGATGAGCGATCGTCTTTCTTTACCAATCCCTCGATAACGCACGAGGCTTCGAGCCCAACCCGTTCGAGTTGTGCCCACATTTCTTCGGACACGTCAGCCTTAGAAAACACTGCTTGTATAAACCCAGACCCGTCACGGAACTGCAAAAAGAAAATCTTACCGCTCGAGCGAAAGTTGTAAATCCAGCCTTTGACGCGCACTGACTGGCCTTCATAGTTGGCTACATCACGGAGAAAAATGTCAGTCATAGTCATGTTGCTAAACCTGCCGATCGGCAGTCAGAAATACTTTACGAGCAAAACCCACAAACTTATCGCTCCCGAGCGGCCACACCAAGTGTTCATCAATGTATTGTCGAGCAAATGCGCGGATGGTGTTTTGTTCACTCTCGGTCCCGGCATGGAAAAATGCGGTCTTTGTGTTATCAACCGCATGTGCCAACGCCTCAACAGCAGGTGCAGAAATAACAAACGGTGCGTCGATAGTGCAAGAGAAACATACTATGCCACCCTCTCTGGGGTCAACCCCGTACTGAAAGCTCTGACCGCGTTCTTCACGGCACCGCACACAACGATCAAGGACTGCCCCGAACCCCAACACCTCAAATAACTGCAGCGCAAACACAGCGCGTTCAAAGGGGGCACGAAGCGTAATCTGACGGAGCGCAGACAACAAAAGGTCAAAAATTCGTACGTCTTTGACTCCCGGCTCTGTAAGCTGATCAACCAGCTCTGCGCACCAACTCGCCACTGCAATCTGCGCAAGATCTCCACCAAGGGTTGGAAACCGTTCAAGTGTTGTTGCTTGAATGAGTCGTTCGCCGCGTTTTCCACGGGCAAACATGCAATCAACCAGATTAAATGGTTGCAACTGACTTGAAAGTTTGCTTTTTATCTTACGGATACCCGTTGCCCGCGCCTCTTCTTTGCCAAAATCACGCGTATAGACCGTGTACATCCGATCGTATTCGTGGACGTCGTACATTCCTAAAATAATGGCGTGCGATGAATAGGTCATTCTATATCTCAATCGTCTCGCCTTTTTTCGGCATGACAGCAGGAATATGCAAATCGTCGTCGAGTTTTTTTACCAACACGGTGCGCGAATCGTCTTCGCCGTGAATGAGAATCACTTTCTTTGGCATGGCGCGCTTCACCCATTCCATCATTTTTGCTTGATCAGCGTGAGCAGAAAACGCACCAATAGATGTAATCTTTGCTTTTACTTCTATCGTCTGCCGATAAATATGCACCGATTTTGCATGTTCAAACAATTGGCGACCCAACGTGCCGTGCGCTTGATAGCCAACAATCATAATCGTACTTTTTGAGTCCGGTAAATATTGCGCCAAATGATGCAGTATACGCCCACCATTCATCATGCCCGATCCAGCAATCACCACTTTTGGATTTGGTGCACTATTAATAGACTTTGATTGCTGTGTCGACTCACTAACTATTAATCCTGGAAAATCAAACAAATCGTTGTCTTTTAGGAATACGCTTTTTGCTTCTTCATCGTAAAAACGTGAATTCTCCTTGTATATTCGCGTTGCCTTGATGGCGAGAGGGCTATCAAGATAGATCTTCACTTTGGGAATTTCTTTTTTCTCGATCAGATTATTGATAAGAAACAACAATGCTTGCGTGCGTTCGATGGCAAATGATGGAATAACCAAGGCACCACCGCGCGCCACACTTTCTGTAATTGCTTTCGCAATAATATCCTCTCGCTCCCCTTCACTCTCGTGCACACGATTTCCATACGTCGATTCCATGATGAGTGCATCGAGATTAGTCATCAGATTTTCTGTATCACGGATGAGTGGCGCTTTTGAATTGCCCAAATCTCCCGAAAACACCACCCGCTTTCCGTCGGCAACAATTTCGATAAAACTCGACCCGAGAATGTGCCCCGCATCATGAAACGTCACGGTCACTGCGCCAATTTTTATGGGATACCCATACGTGGCGGTTTGACCAAGTGCTGCAACGTGTTTGAAATCTGATTCAGAATACACGAGTGGATGACCCAACCGTTTCTCGTTTTCCATCATGATGTGATACGTATCTTCGAGCATGATCGGGATCAACCCCAAAGTTGGCGCCGTCGCATAGATTGGCCCCGTGTACCCATCAGTGATGAGCCGTGGCAAACGACCCGTGTGATCAATATGGGCATGTGTTACAAGAACTGCGTCGAGTTCGCTCGCAGCAAACGGCAACTTTTCGTGATTGCGTTCGTCCGCATATTGCGAACCCTGGAACATGCCGCAATCAACCAAAATCTTTTTTCCTGCAGCTTCGATTAGATGGCATGAGCCCGTAACCTCTCCTGCTGCACCACAAAAGGTAATTTTCATAGCTCAAGCGAGTTTATCTAAATATGTTTGCAAAATCATGGCCGCTGCGGCCGCATCTTTGTCGACTCCTTTTGCTGCTTTGCCCATTTCGTTCATAGAGCGCTCTACGAGACGGGTGGTCAGTCGTTCGTCTTCAGTTGCAACATCAACACCTTCTTTCCGTAATTCGCCGCAAAACTTTGCTACTACTTGAGCAATCGACTGCTCTCCTCCACCAAATGTCGTCGGCGCGCCAACAACCACTCGCAGAGCACCTTCGTCATGCATGATTTTGCGAATATCGCGAACGATTTCGCGCGTGCGGGGAATAATCATGAGTGGCAATGCGAGTTTGGTTTCAGTATCACCAATCGCCACGCCAACATTTTTTGTCCCGTAATCAATACCAAGAATCCGCATATCTTACTTCTTGAGCGCAGTTAATACATCACACCCAGTTTCGGTTACTGCAATCGTATGTTCAAAGTGCGCACTCTTTTTGCCATCAGCAGAGAGAATCGTCCAACCGTTTTTTGCAACCTTTACTTGCCAGCGACCCATGTTGATAATCGGTTCAATAGCAAGCACCATACCTGGAACAAGTTCGTGGTCTGGCAAACCTTCTATCCAGTAATTAGGAACTTCTGGCGCCTCGTGCACTTCATACCCAACGCCATGACCCACCAAATCGCGTACCGGCTGAAACCCAAACTGCTTCACATGTCGCTCAATCACCGAGGCAATATCAGAAATATGGTTGCCGGGGCGAACCACCGCAATAGCCGCAGTAAGTGCGTCGCGGGTTGCAGTAACAAGTTTCATCTCATCAGTACCCACGCTCCCGACCGGCACCGTAATCGCCATGTCGGTGAAATAACCCGTCTTGGCGGGATAGCGCATACCAATATCAAGCTTCAGCAAATCACCAGATTGCACCTCACGCGCTGGTACAGCTGGAGCATGCACCACCTCGTTGTTAATCGAAACACACATGGTCGACGTAAATGCCGTTCGTGCACCCTGCGGCTTGTATCCCAAAAATGCCGGCTCTCCGCCGACTTCATACATGCGCTTAGTTGCATAATCATCGAGCTCTGCAGTTGAAACCCCCGGCTTCACTCGTGCTGCGACCTCATCTAAAATCATAGCTAAAAAACCGCCTCCTTGTTTCAAAAGGGCGATTTCTTCCGCAGTTTTTACCATTCGATTTTGTGATTTCTTTACCATATACATTTGTAGCAAATCCTATCAATAAAACACGGTCACGTCCACTTTTCACCGGTCAAAAAAAAGGTTACCATATACTCGATCGTTTTTAATAGAATGTAATTTTAAAACTATTCATATGCAACAAGATCGCTTCAATCGATTTAAAATCGCCGCAGCAACACTAGGTACCGTAGCCATGCTCGCTGGTAGTATTCCTGCATTTGCAGAAACCCCTGTTCCGACTCCTTCAAACGCACCGAGCAAAACCCCTATTCAGCGTGCTATTGAGGCTCGTCAAGGCATTCGCGCTGACGTAAAATCTGAAATCAAAATGACTCGGGAAGAAGCTAAAGCGAAAGAAGAGAAAATCCGAGCAGAAGCAAAAGCGAAACGTGAAGCACTGCAAGCAGAAATAAAAGCGAAGCGCGAGACCGTCCTGGCCGAGAGAAAAGCTGCGATGGAAAAAAGAGAAGCTGCCCGAAAGGCCCTGATGGAAAAGCGTACACTTGCGAATAAAGCAATAGTAGATGCTGGAAAAACCATGCGCGACAGCATGACCGCCGCTCGCACCACACGAGACGAAGCAATAAAAACTGCACAGACCACATTGAATGCCGCGCTTAAGGCGGCACTAGAAGCAAAATCAGTTGATGCACGCAAAGCCGCCAACGATGCTTTCAAAGTCGCTCGAGAAAAAGCACTCGCTGATTTCAAGACGACCGAATCAACTATCCGCGCAAACTACAAAACAACAGTTGATGCTGCAAGGGCAACATTGAAGCCAG
This sequence comes from uncultured Gammaproteobacteria bacterium, assembly GCA_964532925.1. GTDB lineage: Bacteria > Patescibacteriota > Patescibacteriia > GWA2-47-26 > GWA2-47-26 > CAZHIP01. The sequence continues at coordinate 8,949 of CAZHIP010000009.1, read as the reverse complement.
CAGCACCGGCTCCAACAACGACAACAACCACGACTACCACCAACCAATAACACGCCGCAACTAAAAAACACCCCACACCGGGGTGTTTTTTTAATACTGTTATCTTATTTCTTAGTTAAAATTGATTGTAAAATTATACATACCCATACTACACAACCCTTGCAATGTTGTTCCTGGCTGTTGTGGCGGCACCTCAACCAGTGTTTCGCCGGACGGAGGTAGGTTCGTACGATAATTCAAATTTGGAATAACTAATGACGATGAACAGTCAAACGTGCCTTTGGTAATAATTTTGAGAATAGTAGGTGTATTTGCTTGTGCCACGCTCGTTCGTGGCGCGTACCCGCCCTTTGCGGTAATAGTAACTACTTGCTTTCCCTCAAGAAGGACAACGTTATTGTCTGCTGATGGTACAGGAGTACTTGGAGAATTACTACCAGACGAAATGAGATATCCGCTCAACCCCATAAAGGCAACTGCCGCAATGCCAATAATGAATAGTTTCATGCGTTTAGAAGTTAAACAGTGGCCGAATCAACCCCGCGGCAACTAAACTGTTGAGGATATTAAACACCGCAAACATAATCACGATAAGGCCAGCACTCTTAAAGAAGATACCAGATTTTTTGCTATTCTGAACACTGAATGAACTAAAGCTTACGAGCGCCAACACTGGTAACGTACCCAAGGCAAACGCAAGCATAGTCAGACCACCTTGCAAGAAATGACCAGTCGACAGCGTGTATATCTGCATCGATTGCGTAAATCCGCAAGGGAGAAAAAAGGTTGCGATACCCACGAGCAATGGAGTGAACGTATGATTTGCTTTTGAAAGCACCATCACACGCCGTGAAAGAAACTTCGGCATTGACGGCTGTAGACGCTTTGCCCAGCCGAAGATGTCGAGTAGATTAATACCCAACATCAACATAACGAGACCAATACCAATGCCCAATACCAATGTACCCGAAGCGCCAAGCGTAAACATCGAACCAACACTACCAATGACTCCACCAAGAATAAAGAAAGAAACGATGCGGCCGACATGAAAAAATAGTTGCGGGCGTACACGATCCCCCTCTTTCGCAAATGTTGCGGACATCGACAGCAGCAATCCGCCAACAACTGCCATACACGTCGATAACGATGCAACAATACCCACCACAAACGCAGTTCCATAGGTGACATTCCCCGCGCTGATCAGATTTACAATCCCGAGTTTTTGTAGCAAGAAAAACAAGAGACCGAAACCTGCAGCAACCGGAAGAGCAATAGCAAAGTCTCCCCAGGCCACCTGTTGTATTTCTGCAACCGTTGCAAGTGAATGCTTAGATAGTGCTTTAGATAATTCCGCCGCCACGCTCACTGGATTCTGTGCACCGAAATCGCCAACGACCTCAACAGTGCGCGTGCCAAGATCAGAATGCGCCGATATTACCTGAGGATGATCGGTCAGCTCGCTTTCGGTCAACAGCACACAGGCATTGCAATGCATCCCACGCACATGAAATGTATATTTCTTCGATGCCGCCATATTAGAGTCGTTTTGTTTTGATGCGCAGTGAGTTAGTAACGACCGACACACTTGAGAGCGCCATGGCGAGTCCCGCGAAAACGGGGTTCAAAACCCAACCAAAGATCGGATAGAACACGCCAGCCGCAAGTGGAATACCAACAATATTGTAGATAAACGCCCAGAATAAATTTTGTTTAATGCCGTGCATCGTTACCTTGGACAGTTTGATCGCTTTTACCATTTTGGACATATCACCACCCAAAAGTGTGATACCCGCAGACTCAATTGCCACATCCGTTCCAGTCCCCATCGCAATACCAACATCTGCTTGTGCAAGCGCTGGAGCATCGTTTACGCCGTCCCCAGCCATAGCAACAACACGACCCTCTGACTGCAATGTACGAATTTTATCAAGTTTATCTTGCGGAAGCACATGCGCAACAACATCATCGATACCGACAAGCGATGCAATATATGTTGCTGCTTTTTCATCATCGCCAGTCAGCATAACCACCTTGATACCAAGCTTGTGGAGATCAGCAATCGCCTGCTTTGATTCTGGCTTTATCTCATCTGCCACCATGACAAACCCAAGTACCTTTTCTTTTGTCGCAAGAATCACCGGCGTCTTACCCTGTGAAGTAAAGGCATGCAACGCACTCGCGTCGAACGAAATCTTGAGTTCATGTACGAGCGCTGCATTTCCGACAAAATACTCAACATTATCAACCGATCCCGTGAGCCCCCTTCCTTCGAGATTCTCAAATCCAACCGTGTCCGAAAGCGAAATATTTTTTTCTTGGGCATAGTTCACGATCGCGTGCGCGATGGGGTGTTCAGATTTCTTCTCAAGCGATGCAATGATCGAAACCATCTGATTCGCTTCCATACCTGACACACTCTGCACATCGACGAGCGTCGGCTTCCCTTTGGTAATCGTGCCGGTTTTATCAACGACCACCGTGTTCACTTTGTGTAGCTTCTCCAGGCTCGCAGCGTCTTTGATGAGGATGCCCGCACGAGCACCTTTGCCTACCCCCACAATGATTGCCGTTGGTGTTGCAAGTCCCAACGCACATGGACAGGCAATGACTAGCACGCTCACAAACGACAGGATACCAAGCGATAACGCCGCAGAAAACGGCATAACTTGGGAACCAATCGCAAGCCAGGCTGCAAGTGCAACAAACGCAATCAAGAGCACAATGGGAACAAAAATGCCTGAGATCTTGTCCGCCAGCGCTTCAATTGGAGCTTTGCTACCCTGTGCTTCTTCGACCATGGCGATAATCTGTGACAAGAGTGTTTCTTTCCCAACCTTCGTGGCTTCAAAAACAAATGAGCCATTCGTATTTATGGTTCCAGCAACCACCGCATCCCCAACACCTTTTTTTACCGGAATCGGTTCGCCCGTAACCATAGATTCATCTACGAATGAACTCCCCTCAACAAGGCGGCCGTCAACCGGAATCTTGCTGCCCGGCTTCACCACAACTTTGTCACCGTGTACCACATCATGAATACTAATCTCACTCTCTTTTCCGTCGCGGATAACCGTCGCTGTTTTTGCTTGCAGTCCCAGCAGCTTTTCAATCGCATCTCCTGTTTTTTTCTTCGACTGCATTTCGAGATATTTGCCAAAGGTGATAAACCCGATAACCACAATCGTCACATCAAAATACGTGTATTCCGGCAAGTTCAACACAACACCCAGTGGCGGAAGCAGTGTCACGGCGGTGCTATAGAGATATGCAGAAAGCGTACCGATGCCGATCAGCGTATCCATATTGGCGACACCATGCTTGAAAAACCGTGTTACACCAAGAAGGTATGGCTTACCCACCCAAAACAAGGCAACCGTGGCTAAGGCCATTGAAAGCGTGTTAAAAAGCGCCATGGGGATTGGCAGATTCGGCATCCATGTAGTGGTCCGCGCCAGAATGTCCCACATCATGAGCAGAAAAACCGCAAAGGTCGGCGGCAACATGAACTCAGTTTTATGTTTCAACCCGTCGAGCTCCTGCTCTTTCATTGTATTCATGTGACCATGTCCCGTACGCGACTCTTCCTGAGAAGAAACGAGCGTATATCCGAGTTTGCCGATTTCGTTGTTCATTACATCAAGCGACACCTGGTTCGTGTCGTAGTCGATTTTTGCTTTTTCATTGCCGTAATTCACTGATACGGACTTGACGTGCGGCAATGCGGAGAGTTTTTTGGTGATGATTGAGGCGCAACTCGCGCAATGCATTCCCTTTACTTGTAGGATTTGAGTGGCCATACATGATTACGACTAGATGTTGTACCAGGAATTCCGCAAACCCTTCAGTGCCTGGAGTCCATTGGCCAAAAATGCTTCTACTGCATTCGCATTATCGAGGATTTCAGTGCGGCTTGATTTCAGTCGCGTCTCCTTGGTCATGACAATACCCTGCTCATGATGTGCAATAATTGCATTCAAAAAGCGCAGATCAAAGGTATCGCCGGATTCACCCAGGTTAGCAACGATCGGATCGCGCACTTTTTTCGTATCCCCATACCATTCCTTTTTCCACGCATAGAGTTCAGCGATAGCTGCTGGCTCATCGTTGATGATATTTTGTGAAAGCGTTTTCATCTCGGGGCGCGCAGTATTGTTCCCAAGTTGTTCAGCGAGCACCATAGCACCACGATGGTGTGCGATCATGGCGTTGATGTATCGAAGATCAAAAGTCCTGTCAGCGGCACCAAGTGTCATTGCGTTCTTTTCGTACATTGAAGCCTTGTATTCAGGTGTAAGATAGTAGCCAAACGCAACACCCACAAGGATTCCAACCGTCAACAAACCGAACGCGAGATACGATGAGCTTTTCATATTATTTACGTTTAAGTTTGTACACTTTTAAAATCTCTTGCTTGGCTTTTTCTGTCTCACCTGAGGTCATTTGTTTAATCACACAGGTGCTCAAGTGATTCTCGAGCAACATATCTTCAATATTCGACAACCCTTGCTTCACTGCCGATGTCTGCGTAATCACATCAATACAGTACGTCCCCTTCTCTACCATCTCTTGAAGCCCTCGCAGCTGACCTTCCAAGATTTTTAAACGCCGAATCACCTGCGGTTGATTATGGTCGTGTGTATGTTTCATATAGATATACTGTATACCCCCCTGGGGGTATAATCAAGTCCTACTTATCCACAAAAAAACGCCCACCTTTCGGTGAGCGGTTTTGGTAGTCCCAACCGGATTTCTATGTATTAAACTTTATCCCCAATAAATTCTTGTGAAGGCTGGGGTTCGCTGCAACGACGCTTGTACAACCCAGCTTCCAGGGCTTACCTTCAGCATCAGTAACTTTACAACCAGCCTCCTGCATTAGTAATACTGAACCTGCGTAGTCCCACGTCTTACTTCCGCGTGAAAAATACCAATCGCGTCGACCGGAAGCAACATATACGCAACTCACCGCCGGAGAAGCAATACCACTCATCCAGATATTACCATCCACTTTTGATTTTTCAATAATATGCCGCCAAAAAACCATTGATTTTTCTGATGCTCGAACAGGACCAATTCCATAACTGACATTAAAATCCCGAAGGTTGGAACAATGGATCCGTTTTCCGTTCAAGGTTACCCCTTTTCCCTTTTCTGCAAAACAAAATTCTTTGGTAGCAGGGAGATAGATTGCCCCATATTTCAAAACACCTTTACATGCAACCCCAATAATAATTCCAAAGAGTGGTACATTGCGGATAAAATTTCTTGTCCCATCAAGTGGATCAATGCACCAAACGTATTCTGCGGTGTCCTGATTCGCACCGATAGTTCCTTCCTCGGCAATAATTGCATGGGATGGAAATCGTTTACGGATTGCGTCGGTAATAATCTTTTCAGCATTCAAATCTGCATCGGTCATGACATCATTGACCCCTGACCCTTTTCGATGAGTCTTAAAATCAGTGCCATAAAACCGCATGAGTTCTTTCCCAGCCTTTAACATTACCCCACGAATGAACGCTTCCATGCTAATATTTGATGATGCCATGCATCAATATTCTCACAAGGTAGGGCTTTGATCAATGTCGAGAAAAAAATAATACATTCACAAAAAAGCCCGCCGTTTAGGCGAGCTGTTTTGGTAGTCCCAACCGGATTCGAACCGGTGTTCCTGCGATGAGAACGCAGTGTCCTAGGCCAGGCTAGACGATGGGACCATATTAGTTGTGAGCGCGTCTACTATACCCGAAATAGCAAAAAATGAAAAGAGGATGCCCTACACATACGACACCCTCTCTATGGTCTTTATACTCGTTTTATAGCTGCCAATATCTCTCTGTGCACCTCATCAATACTGCCTTCGCCGTTTAATATACGTGCAATTCCCTTACGCTCATAGTAGTAAATCATTGGTTCGGTATCGCGATGGTATACATTAAGGCGACGAGCAACAACCTCTGGTCGATCGTCTGCGCGGTGAATCAAAGTATTACCACAGGAATCGCACATACCGGCAACTTGTGGCGCGCGTAAGTGAAGGTGAAAACTATCGCCGCACTTATTGCAAACCCAACGATCCGTAATACGTCGGACCGATTCTTTGTCAGAAATCTTTAAAATAATAGCATCGGTTAAATCAGTCATGGTTTCAAGTGCACCCATCTGCATGAGTGTGCGCGGAAACCCGTCAAAGATAAATCCATTCACGCAATCAGGTTGATCAATACGAATGGCGATGAGGTCATGGGTAATTTCTTCTGGCACCATGGTTCCCTCTTTTGTGTAGCGCTCTACAATCTTGCCAAGTGCAGTACCCTTAGCAACTTCCTCACGATACATCTGCCCCGGGGAAATCGCGGGAATACCCAATTCTTTTGCCAAGCGCGTTGCCTGCGTTCCTTTGCCAGAACCAGGTGGTCCAATCAGGGCTATCTTATAAGGAATCTGCATAGTGCTCATGGTTATGTTGGGTGGGTATTATAGGCTGAGGCCACCGCTTCGTCAAACAAAAAACCAGCCCGATGGTCACCAGGCTGGCTTAAGGTTTCATGCGAGAAAATACTGCGTGTTACAAGCTACCGTAATCGTGCATGGTGAGCTGGGCTTCGATCTGCTTGATGGTTTCAAGAATAACCGAGACCACAATCAAGATTGAAGTACCGCCAACAACCAGCGATTGAGTTCCGGTGATTTGCTGCACAATAATTGGCAAAATGGCAATGATGCCGAGGAAGAGTGCGCCGGCGAGCATGATCCGGTTCATCACATAGCTCAAGTAGTCAGAAGTGGACTTACCCGGGCGAATACCTGGCACAAAGCCACCCTGCTTCTGCAAACCTTCGGCAATCTTGGTTGGCTGAAAGATAACGGCTGTGTAGAAATAGGTGAACGCAAATACCAAGAGGAAGTATGAGATACCATACACCAACTGATTCTGTGCGATGCCAATGGTCCACTGCGCAAAACTTGCTACCCACTGTGTCTTGGCGGCGACAAAAAATTGCGCGATCATCGATGGGAACAAGATAAGCGAGATAGCAAAGATGATAGGGATCACACCGGCAACGTTCACGCGAAGTGGCAGATGCGTATCAACACCACCATACATTTTCTGACCGCGGACGTGTCGGGCATACGAAACCGGAATATTGCGCTGACCATCAGTAATCACCACCACACCAAAAATAGTAATGAATGCAATGGCGACAAAGAGAATCAAGTTTGGCAAATTACCTTGATCAAAGGTAACGGCCGCCTGCGAAAGAGTACTTGGCAACGCCGAAATAATACCGGTAAAGATAAGCAACGAAATACCGTTCCCAATCTTGCGTTCAGAAATAAGCTCGCCGAGCCACATGAGGAACATGGTTCCTGCAGTGAGGGTGAGCATGATCATGCTGTATTGTGCGACCGACAGTGCGGGGTCAAGAATTTGGCGAGACGACTGTCGCAACAGTGTAATCATGCCATACGATTGCAATGCTGCGAGTGGCACTGCCGCCATACGTGTCCACTGGTTAATACGGCGTTGTCCTGCCTCCCCTTCTTTCATGACAGCTTCAAGGCTCGGAATAACCATACCGAGCAACTGAAAGATAATTGACGCGGTAATATACGGCGCAACACCCAGTGCCACCACCGAAAAACTCGACATGGTACCGCCGGAGAACAAGTTTAAAAGACCCAAAATTTGATTGGATCGGAAAAGCAAACGGACATTTTCGATATTAACACCCGGGATTGGAATGTGTGCCGCAATACGCGCAATCACCAACATACCAAGCACGAACAAAATGCTCATGCGCAAATCTCGGAGTTTCCAGACGCGAAGAAATTTCTGTAAAAAACCCATAGGATATGGTGACCCTTCGACTACCTCAGAGGGTGTTATCTGGGTATATCGAAGACAGACAATTAAAACGTTTTATGCGACAATCGAACCACCTGCTGCTTCAATTTTAACACGAGCTGGTGCTGAAACTGTGCAACCAGAAATCTTCAAAGCACGCTTGACCTCACCATCACCCAAAATCTTCACGCCACTACGAGCGTGCTCAATGAGACCGTGGGCAACAAGTACCGCGGGGGTAATCACCACTTCTTTCAATGCCGCAACCAAGCCGATGTTTACTGTAGCTGGTTTTGCATACTGGCTCTGAAAACCGCGCATTTTTGGCAAACCCTCGATAATGCGCTTCTGACCGAAACGCTTCAAGCCTTTGCGACCACCCTGACGAGCTTTTTGACCTTTGATACCCTTACCAGAATAGTTACCCTTCGTGGAACTTGAACCACGGCCAAGACGGCGACCTGGTTTGTCGCGTTTAGCTGGCTTTAACTTTGAAAGTGAAAGTGATGGCATACAATAAAGTTATGAGCGGGTTCGTGTCCGCAACAATCCAACGGCCTTAATAAGGGCTTTCACGTTGTTGTATTTGTTGTTTGAACCCAAAATCTTCGCAACTACGTTTGGTACACCAGCAAGTTCAAACGCGACACGCAATGCGCCACCTGCTTTTACACCAGTACCGCGCGGTGCGGGTTTAATCAAAATCTGTGAAGCACCAAATCGAGCCGTTGCTTCATGAGGAATCGTTTCGTTGTTGAGCGGAATCGTAATGATGTTCTTTTTCGCGCGAAGCACTGCCTTGGCCACTGATTGCTGCACATCCAAACCCTTGGACATCGCAAAACCAAAACGTCCTTTGCGGTCGCCAATCAAAACAGCGGCACGGAAACGCATGTGTTTACCACCTTTGGTAACACGAGTCACGCGAGCCAAATCCAAAATACGCTGATCCCATTCGCGATCCTCTGCGCTTCGGCGATCAACACCACGAGCGCTTGGGCGGCCTCCTCGGGCTGCTCCACCACGCTGCGGGCTAGTTGTTTTATCGTTCATCATATGCGTAAAAAATGTGGCGTTTTAGAAATCCAAACCGCCTTCGC
>CAZHIP010000008.1:1943-39126 GCA_964532925.1 uncultured Gammaproteobacteria bacterium | reverse complement strand
AATAAAATTTCCTGCCACAATCTCATTGCGGAAGGCTTTGCCAATCTGCGCCATACCAAATGGCAACTTTTTGCGCATAGAGTCCATGATATTTTTGAACTCAATGAAGATGGCGCCGGCGGTTTCTGGCCGCAAATACGCAACCTGTTCTTCTGCTGCATCCATGGCATTCATTTTGGTCGCAAACATCATGTTGAATGCACGAGCATCTGTCCAATTAGACTTACCGCAATTGGGGCACTTGATGCCTGCTTGCAAAGCCGCGCTCATACCAGCTAAATCCCCTTCTAAATCCTTGCTCGTAGCTTCTTCAACAAGATGATCTGCGCGGAAACGCTTTTTGCAGGATTTGCAATCAGCCATCGCATCGTTAAATCCAGACGTATGCCCCGAGGCTTCCCAAACCTTTGGATGCAAAATAATCGGACCATCAATACCAACCATGTCTTCACGATCGCGCACAAACATCTTCCACCACAACGCTTTGATATTATTTTTAAGTTCGACGCCATAGGGACCATAGGTATATGAGCCACCCAGCCCGCCATAAATCTCACTCGCCGGAAAAATAAATCCCCGGCGCTTACACAAACTCACTAATTTTTCCATCAAATCTTCCATACCTAGATCGTCATGATCTCTTCTTCTTTTGCTTCGCCGAGTTCGTCGATTTTGGAAATATATTCTTTGATAACGCCATCGAGTTTTTCTACCAGACCATATCGATCATCGTCGGTAATTTCTTTGGCGCGTTCTGCGTCGGTGATGCTTGTTTTTACTTTGTCACGAACACCGCGCATAGAGATACGGGATTCCTCAAGCTTCCCATTCAAAACCTTCACCATGTCTTTGCGATTATCCTCGGTCATGGGCGGCAACGACAAACGAATGCGATTGTTGTCGATAATCGGCATGAGGCCAACATTTGCCTGACTAATTGCTCGCTCTACATCTTTGAGCGTATTTTTGTCCCACACATCAATCCAGATGGTCTTGGCATCAGAGATAATAATTGAACCAACCGCTTTGATTGACTGACGGGCACCATAGATCTCCACCGTGATGTTTTCTACCAATGCCGAGGTAGCTCGACCCGTACGCAATGCGCCCATTTCTTGTTTCGCGTGGGCGACAATCTTTTCTAAATCGTCTTTGTAGTTGGTGATAACTGGCATACAAGTAAACGTTTCAAAGCTATGATTTCGGTTTTAGTACCCCCATATATACCTTTTTGGCATCCTTTCCGTCAACCAAGATGACCGAGGGAATGCGAGTAGTCGGCATACGGTTGGTTTCCCACGTTGCACCACCATCAATAGTGCGATAGAACGTCGACGCGGTGCCATAATAGATAACCTTATCACTTTGCGGGCTTAGTCCGAGCGCTCGCAATGTCACGTTTCCTGGTTCAGTAAGTAATTTGACCTGACTCCATGTATCACCCGCATCTGTTGTCCTGAGCATACCAAACAGGCCGTTCAAAATTACCAGCGTACGTGGAGCAGCTGGAGAGATCGCCATGCCCCGGAAATCGATTGGATATGCATCGAGCTTTGCGATGGTTCGAAGCTTTGGCGTAAGGTCTACCCATGTCGCGCCACCATCCGTTGATTTCCACAAACCCTGTGAGGTGATTCCAACATACATCTCACGACTCTCCTTTGGATTCATCACCAATTGCATGATGGTACCATTGTTGTTCGAGCCTGTTGAGAAATTCTGCGCCACAGACCAGGTGCGACCAGAAGTATCGGAACGAAGGAGTATACCGCGTGTGGTTGCGGCAAAAATACGATTCGGATTAAACGCGTCTATTTGCAAGTCAGTAATCTGCGTCTCACGCGCACCATCGCGATAAATTTCTTCAAACGTGCGGAAGCAATCAACTGAACGCATAATGCGTCCGCTGGCTACCGCTGCATAAATCGTACACTTATCACGTGGATCAATGGCCACGGCGTTAACCCCTGTTTTTGCCAGTAATGCAACTTGATTCCACGATTCACCCGCATCAAATGAGTAGAAAATACCATTTTCACGCGTGCCTATCACAAACGCATTTGGATCTTGCGGATCCACAATCATGTCGAGAATATTTACGCTCGCCATTGATCGTGGCGTACCCGAAACACTCGGGATCGCGTTCTTTCCTACCCAATGATCACTTGCATCAATGCTTTTATACACACCGCCATCGGCATTTGCCGACGAGCCACCAGAAAAACTAATACACTGTGCACCGGTAAAAAGAAGCGCAACCGGAACCAAAAACAACGCAATACGTTTGATCATACTTTTAATGCAACTCTATAATAAAAATTTTCAAGAACCAGGCGCGGATCAGCGTTCACCTGCAGTGCGCGAACCGAAATACGCATGGCATCCAATGCCTGTATCATAGCATAACTGGACGGAAAAATCTTTCCTCCTTTTGCAGATCCACCAACGAGCTTTCCGCGAACCACATGTTGCCCTGCCTCGAACAACGCAATAATACGCTGGCGGGTAATCGATGCTTCTTCTGCAGTAAGCTCGCCCATAAGTTCGTTGGTTACACCATTTTGCATGAGGGACTCAAATTGTCTCGCCGATTCTTCACGACCCGTGGCGGCATTGTTGCGTGGAAGTATGCGCAGCGATTGCACGCGCGACATGATTGTTGGGATAAGCGGCGCATTGCTCGTTAATAAAATCACCGTGTTTGCGGGCGGCTCTTCGAGCGTTTTCAAAAGTACGTTTTGTGTACGCTCTGGCAATGTATGTGCGTGGTAGAGCACACCCACGCGACGACCCTTCCCAAAAGAAGTAAGTGTCAGTGATTGCAGCCATTCACGAACAAGTTCAATAGAGAGTGCTTCGGTCTCACCATCAAGCGTCAACATATCGGCGTGGTTCGTTTGCGTACAAGACGTGCAAGCGCCACACGCGCGCGTAGCAGACTCACCAAAACACATCAGCGCTTTGGCAAAATCGCGTACCAGCGTCCGCTTGCCGGAGTGATCAGGACCAACAAAACAATACGCATGATGAAGCTCCTGGCGTTTTAATCCGTTCGACAAAAAATCAACGACACGTGGATTATTTTGAAGTGAGGTTCCGAACATAAAACACCATTATAGCAATGACTGGAGTGCCGCCCAAGTTTCTTTGCCCGCCTCTTCCCACGTAAATGCTTGAGCCTCTATACGACCTTTTGTTATCATGTTTTTGCGCAACTCACTGTCAGCGATAATCTGTTTCATGCCTAGAGCAATAGACTCAACTTGCAATGGATGTACCCATATTGCGTTTTCTATAATTTCTTTCAAAGCACCGATTTCTGCCGCAACAACTGGCGTGCCACACGCCGCGGCTTGCAGCGCAGGGAAACCAAATCCTTCATATAATGTTGGATACACCAAAGCAAACGCGCCAGCATATAAGTGCGGCAATTCTTCTTCTTTGCACCAACCCAACATTCGCACTCCCGATACTTTTTTTGCTTGACGAATAATTGATTCGCCTCCAAATCCCGCTTTGCCAATAATCACAAGATCATACTCTTTTGCAAAACCGCCACGCTCCCAGGCATCCAAAAGTCGCGAGGTATTTTTCTTTTCTTCAACGCGACCAACGCACAAGAAATACGGCTTCGTGATTGCGTGAGCCGCGAGCGTCGGCGCAATTTCTTCTTTCGAGTAAATTCGATACGCCGCATGATCTAAGCCGTGCCACACGCGTGTAACTTGCTTGGTTTTAAAACCAATGTTCAAAAGTTCTTGTTTTACAAAATCAGTCGGCACCAAAACTTTTGCCGCACGTCGGGCATGACGCAAGCTCTGATTCAAAATAATTTTACCTTGCCAAGAATAGGCTTCGGGGTGCGCGAGCCAGGCGGTGTCATGCACCATGGTCAGCGATTTTTTTGGCGCGCCATACGGCATGATGTGCGATGGCTCGAAAAACACATCTGGCTTGTGTCGCAAAAGATAAAAAGAAAGCGCCAGAATGGTCCAGGCGCGGTTGAGTGGTGCGTTAATAACTTGAATCCGCCAATTCTTCGGCAACTCACCGAGAGTCGACAAATCCCCTCCCCGCGAATACAACACAACACTCCAACTTGCCGGAACAAGCGGGATCAGTGCTTTGATAATATTGATGGAATACCACTCTACTCCCGTGAACTGTCCTTTCTCAGCCCGGGAGGCATCAATGCCGAGGAGCATAAACTATCTTTTTTCAATAAACTTTTCCCGAATTAAATGACACAATTCTGGCGAATAATGATTACGAACTTTTCCTTTTTTATCCCTGAAATGCCTGGACCACTCCGGATGTATCGTTAAAAATTCTCGTGCAAATTTTTCAATGGTATGCCTTCGATTAACACCAGTATTTCTAAAAATTTCATCAACAATAGAACGGTTTGTCATCCACTCCGGCAGAGCTGATGAATCTTTTTTTGCAAATTCGCTCCTGATAATATCACACATCTCAGGTGAATAGTGTAAGTAAATACCACCTTGAGCATTTGTGTACCATTTAAACCAATCCGGATTGGTACTTTTAAACTTTTCAGCAAAAATTTTGACCTCTGAAAAAGAATCGAAACCTGCCGTTGCATCTATTTCTGCAGCCAAAGCTTTATTCGTCATCCATCCTGACAAAGCAAATTCGCGTTTCGCAATTTTCTCTCGTATGATACTACATAATTCAGGAGCAAGATGCTCATCCTTTTCTTTGCTAGCTGCACTGATATAAAAATCTCTAAACCAACCTGGGTTCGTAATTTTATAGCTCGCAGCAATACTCTGTATGGCTGTATCTGAATTAACCTGCGTATTTTTCCTTATCTCCGCACCAAGCATATATCTTGTCATCCATCCTGGTAATGCATATTCTCGCTGCAAAAACCTTTCCCTCAGTGCATTAGATAATTCGGGTGAATAATACTCATATTCTCGCCCGCTCTGTGTATAATATTTTTTATGCCCATTCGGGATCACTGTCTCATATTCTTGTGCAGCTACTTTAATAACCGCGAGAGCGTGCGTTACCTGAGTTTCTTTTTTAAATTCGGTTGATAAATCAGTGGCTGTGATCCAGCCAGGTGGAGCCAGTTCTCGGTTCATAATTTTTTCACGAATCAAGTCACACAACTCTGGTGCACAATGCTGCCGCAAACTAGCAGGACTACCACGAAGCACAAAAAAAGCAAACCATTGTGGCTGACTGACCAGATATCTATCAGCTATATTTTTTATGGTTTCCCCAAAACCTACACCCGTCTTTGCTTTTATCTCCGCAGTAAGTCCGTGAATTGTAAGCCATCCTGGCGGAGCAAGCTCACGCTTTTCAATCAACTTTTCTTTTCCTATAAAAGAAGAACCTGGGCTCGTAATTAATTCTTGCACTTTAATCTTCCATTCTCCTAAATCTCCTGGGTAAATAAGCGTCGCCACTTTGCCTTCAGGTAAATCTTTCAACTGATCTTTCGTCTGATTAATATATACCTGCCATTCATTGATGGGGTCTTTTATGTCATAGACTAAAAATGTTGCATTCCCCTCTTCATCGTTTACCAGAGCTATCTTATGAACCGTTGGCAAAAGAAACGCCTTATAACTCAATGTGCGCATCATGCCAGGATCATTTTGACCCTCAATAACACTGTATGGCAATTTCAATTCAGATAGAACCTCAACCATGGCACGCGATCGAGGAATAATCTCCTTTTGCTCAAATCCTGTACCACTACCAGTGACAATCTCCGCTTCATCCGGAGGCAGAACAGTTTCCTCAAGAGAAGTGAATTGCTCTGGCGGTAAAATAAAAGTTTGCGCCGTAATCTCACGATCCAGATAGGAGGCAACATTAAAACTTCGAGCTTCGGCCTGACTGCGAGTAGCAGGAGTTATGCTCAAAAACTCTTTTGCGTCTAACAGCTCAGCAATCTCTGAAAGCGACTTATGAGATGAATTTAAAAGCTCTTGAAACCGCTTGCTGGCTTCGGCGCGAAACGTAGAAATACGCTCATTTACTTCAAGAGACTCATCAGGCCTAGATCCAAATTTTTCTGACGACATAGGTATTAACCCTACGGCAAGTACTTGAGTGGGTCAACGGGGATGCCGTTGAGGCGGGCTTCGAAGTGAAGATGGGGGCCAGTGGTTAAAGCACCCGCGCCAGGAGTGCGCGGCTTACCGCCCGACAACCCAATAATCTGCCCACGCGTTACATATGAACCTTCCGTAACATTAATCTGGAAGACATGGCCGTAAACAGTCGCAAGGCCATTGGCGTGGACTAACATAATGTAGCTGTACCCCATGCCAGCATCTTTGGCGCGGGCAACATAACCAGAAGCCGCGGCAGCAATCGGTGTGCCTTGGTAGGCACGAATGTCGATGGCGGGATGCTCAAAAATATAGCGGAATGGATATCCTGCGTCGTGAAAATAAGCAGAAATACCGCGACTGTTTGAAACCGGCCAGGAAAGTTGGGTTGTTCCTTGGTCTTGCTGTGCGAGTTCTTGGTTACTTAGTCGTTCGCGCAATGTTTTTTCGAGTGTAACAATATCCGAATCGGTTACAGCCTGATCAGATTTCAACTTCTTTACCAATGTTTGGAACTGTTCTTCGTTTTCTTTAGTATCAGAAAGCAATGCGTTCTTGAGATTACGCTCTTGTTGCAATGAGTCACGCGTATCATCGAGCTCAAGGCGTGCGTTCAATGTTTCGTTTTTTTTGCGTTCTAATAGCTGACGGTTGTCTTCGAGGTTTGAACGAATAGACTGCATGGTGTCGAGACGATCACGCAGTTTCGTGTTCAATGTTTCGGAATAATAGACTTGTTCAACAACATCCGAAAGCGAACCCGTACTAAAGACGACCTGGATCGCGCCTTTTTGATCGTACTGGTTGATTGTTTGCAATACATTACCAATTTTACCGCGCGTGTCGTGCACACGATTTTCTTCCGTCTCGATTTCTTTTTTGATAATTTCAATTTCTAAATCCGACTGGTCAATTTCGAGTTCTTTGGTTTGAATATCAAGTTGTGTTTTTTCTACATTGTCGTCAATAATAGAAATCTGGTTTGATAAACTGACTGCACGCGATTGTGCTTCGGCAATTTTCCTATTGTACGCATCGATACGATCTTGAAGCTCGCGCAGACTCTCTTTTTTTGCTTTGAGTTGCGTATTGAGATCCGTCAAAGAACCGCTCGTAACAGCCGCAGTGGCCATGGCCATCATTGGGTCACCACCCACATCACTACTCGACGCAAAAACACGCACTGGCACCATGGTGCAGGCGAGAACTAAACTAATGAGACTGTTGAAGACGCGTGATTGCATGCGTAAGTCGATGCAGTGTTTCTTTTTTTCCTAAAATTCCCGCGATATCAAATGGTGGCGGTGAAGCCTCTCGACCCGACAACGCAACGCGCATGGGCCATAAACACTCACCTGTTCGCAGACCTTCTTTTGTTATCGCTTCTTTGATAAGCGCCTCGAGCTCAACACTCTTCCATTGCTCCTCTGGCACCCCTTGTAATAATTGTACCAAAAAAGTCAGTCGTTCGCCTACCTGCGTCGCAGTCATGTCCTTCCAAGAAAGCATTCCTGTCGGAAAATCCATGACTTTAAAAAAATACTCCACGCCATGACTAACCTCGTCGAGCCGCTTCAAACGCTCGCGCTCAAGATCCAATACCTGCATAAGCCATGCACGATCCATTTCTTCTTTGATCACGGAACCAGCGTGCGGTGCATACAGTTTTACGGTTTTCTGCCCCTCGTGATTTTCGGTACGCTCTACTACAAGCCCTGCGGCGATTAAGTACGGAAGCGCAAGGTCAACGAGTTCTTTGGGCGTTTTTTCGCGGATGTACATACCATTGATCCAGTCGAGTTTTTCGAAGTTCACGACCGCACCCGACATGTTTACTTTCGTAAGATCAAACCCATCAACCAATTCTGCGATCTGATACACCTCTCGGTCAGCCGTCGGGTTCCAACCTAAGAGCGCGACAAAATTAACCAGTGCCTCTGGCAAATATCCTTTTTTCAAATAGTCCTCTACCGCAACATCGCCCTGACGCTTGGAAAGTTTTGAACGATCGCTATTCAAAAGTAGCGGCAAATGCGCAAAGTCTGGCGCCGTCCACCCAAATGCTTCGTACAACAACACATGCTTTGGTGTTGATGGTAGCCATTCTTCACCGCGTATGACGTGCGAAATATCCATGAGGTGATCGTCGACAACAACCGCCAAGTGATACGTTGGAAAGCCATCGGATTTGAGAAGCACCTGATCATCGATCTGACTCGTATTAAAAGACACCTGCCCACGAATGAGATCGTGGAACGTAACCGTGCGATCACTAGGTACTGCTAAGCGGATTGTTTTTGCTGCACTCGCTTCAAAAACATCTCGGGTAATCGCGAGTGTTCGACAATGTTTGTCGTACATGGTCGGCAACTTCTCGGCCATCTGTTTGGCACGCATTTCTTCGAGCCGCTCGCTCGTGCACACGCAATAATATGCAGCACCCATCGAGACCAGGCGATGCGCGTGTTCGGCGTATAATGCGAGACGTTTTGACTGTGTATATGGCCCGTGGCTGCCTTTTTCTATGGCGTGACCATCTGCGTCGAGCATGACACCTTCATCGGTCGTCAAACCACAAATAGCCAGAGATCGAACTAAGTTTTCGATCGAACCCTCTACAAACCGCGCTTGGTCTGTGTCTTCAATGCGCAAAATAAACGTACCTTTGTACCTTTTTGCAAAGAGATAATTATAGAGGGCTGTGCGTAGGCCGCCAATATGAAGATAGCCCGTCGGCGACGGGGCATATCGAACACGAACGCTTTTACCTGAATCTGTCATGGTGTTAGGCGCGAATTTTATATCCCTTCTTAAACAACGACCACGTGAACATCCCCAAACCGATCATTAAGCTAAGTATAACAAATATTCCGATAGTGCGGTTGGATTCACTGTACCCAATCATGGAGTAGCGAAGACCGTCAACAAAGTAGAAGAAGGGATTCACGCGGACAAACCACTGCAAACCTTGCGGCATCATATGAATAGAGTTGAACACGCCTCCCAAAAACGAGAGTGGTGTAATCACAAAGGTCGACAACACCGAGAGTTGTTCAAAGTTTTTTGCCCAGAGCGCAACAAGAATACCCATGAACGCAAACACTACGGCAACCGAGAGGCTATAAAACATGAAGAGTCCAATATGCGCCATGTTCGCGGCACCAAAAAACATTGCCATGGCAAATACACCCATACCAACAATAAACCCACGAATCACACCGGTCGCCGTATAGCTAAAAATCATTTCATTGTACGAAAACGGTGCAACCAAGATTTCCTCAATGTTGCGGGTAAACCGTGCAAAGTACAACGCAAAACTCGTTGCCATAAATGACGAGCCGATGAGGTTCATCATGACGAGCCCTGGCAATACGAAATCAATATAGCTGAACCCATTGATGAGTTGAATGCGCCCACCAACGATTTTTCCAAAAACCAAGATATACAAAAGTGCACTAATCCACGGGGTCACAAGTGCTTGCACCACAACACGCTTCAACCGAATAACATCACGCCACACCAATGTTTGAATACCAATCCAGTTCATATGATTATCCTTTTGCTTGATTCGAAGCGGCGTGAGAAGAACCCGTAAGTTCTAGATATGTTTCCTCGAGCTTTCTCCCGCCAGAGGTGAACTTCTCTTTATCATCAATGGCTACAATGTTCCCCTTGTTGATGATGGCAATACGCGAACAGAGATATTCCACTTCTTCTAAATAATGCGAGGTAAGCACAATCGTTTTCCCAGCAGCATTTAATTCTTTCAGATACTTCCAGAGTTCGCGGCGAAGTTCTACATCAACCCCAGCGGTCGGTTCATCGAGAATAAGTAATTTTGGATCATGCACCATGGCACGCGCCAAAAGCACTCGACGCTTAAGGCCGCCAGAAAGCGCCATAAACGGCTTTTTTGCATGCGCAGTGAGATCGAATCGCTCGAGCAACATGTCGATACGCTGTTTTCTCAACTTTGATGGTACTCCGTAATATCCACCCACGAGCCAGAGAATATCGTACACGGGTGCAAAAATATCTACATTAAACTCTTGTGGTGACAACCCGACTAATTTGCGTGCATCGCGATACTCCGTGCGGGCATCAACACCAAAAACGCTAATCGTACCGATTTCGTAGTGTGCAATACCGGTGATGCAATGAATCGTCGTTGACTTCCCTGCCCCGTTGGGCCCCAAAAAGCCGAAAAACTCACCTTCTTTTACAGAAAAGCTAATATCATCCACCGCCTTTGTTTTGCCGTAAAGTTTTGAGAAATGTTTAATCTCTAATGCTGGTACTGCCATACTTATTTCGGTTCATCTAAAAAGTAAGTCGCCGCCTGTTTCGTGTTCTTATTGTACTCACATGGGTTTCCTGTGCGAACAGTAATTGATCGGCGAACTGGATCAATAATATGGGATGCAATCGTTTGATCATAATCCCCACTACCTGATCTAAAATGTCTGCATACAGATTCCGGCTGGTTTTGGTGGTCAGACAACACTGCAAACAAGTCCTCTTCTACCACGCCCGCGGCTTTGTGCACCTGCCGTGCCAAGATCTCTTGAGCACGGAAACAACGATACCGCGAATACGTGCGCATGTGAAGCTCGCTCTTCGCAAGATTTTGATCTTGATAAAAATTCGTATGGACAGAAAATCCTTGCAATGGGCGCGCCACCTGTTTGATAGCGGACGCCTCAAAGTTCACGCCCCGCCCGTGACTATCCATCATGACATGATTGTATCCGCCAGACCGATGGACGTTAGTAACTAATCGCATGGCCTCTTCGAGAGTCCGTGCACCCAAAACCCCTCGAGTCATGAGTAGTCGCGGAACCCCAACACGCTCATCGGTGGCAACCAAAGAGTCACACACTTGGGCAATACCATGCTCATTCACCCCGTAATTGGGCAACAATCCGCCAAACGTAATCGATAAAAATGACGGGCCTTTCTTTGGGTAGACGCGGGCCATATATGCAAAATCTTTATCAAACCACACCCAGTCTTCATTGTGCGCGATTCGAGGACGACCATCCTGCATGTGCGCACCAATCACCATGAGGGTCGTGCAGTGCTCCGCCCCTTTTTTCTGCCGACCACTCAATGCATCAATCTCCTCAAACGAATTCACCAAAAAAAGCTCGCGAGGAGATACTCCCGCTCCTATGGCAATCCCCGCTAATTCCGCAAACGCATCAGGCGTATATTTTTGCGCCATCTTTTCAAACGGCGGCGTTAACACGAGCGATGCAGACCACGAAAGCCGCGTTAGCTTTTGCCAGTGTTCTTTATACAGCGCTAATTGTTTGCGCACCAAAAAACGCGCCTGAAACCCAAGCGCTATTCCTATTTCATGCGGTGAACCGTTTGCGGTAAAAACTTTCATTAGCGAATCATCTTCTCGACTTCTTCCTTGCTGACCAAGCCGCGTGTCTTAATTTCTTCTGCAACAATCTTCTTCACCATGTCTTCCATCATATGCTTGCTTTCTTTCGCCTGTTCCATCATTTTAGAAAGCTCTTCAGGCTTCATGTTTTTCATCATCTCACTCGCCATTTTGAATTGATCAAGAAAACTCATACCGTGTTCAAATCGTAAATTATAACCCCTGTATCCTATCAATACATGAACCTTAATTCAAGAATACCGCTACTACTAACGTTTACTAATTACAATCATCGCCGAGGGCTCATGCCCCGTAAGTGGCTCACCCTTACCTGTTGGGTAGTCACGAATACTTTTCATGAGTGTATCCATGTTATACCGATAACTCTCGCCCCGCCGCGTTCCCGGATCATTGGTGATAAATTCTTTCGTAGTCCAGTCATAGCCTTTAATAACCAGCATATGCTCGAGTGGCCCTGGTGGTACAAAATTTGGGTTCCCGAGCTTTTGACCATCCACCGGCACCAGCACCAGATTACCTTCATCAAGTATTTTCATAATATCTTCTGCCTGGATAGTGTATCGAACGCGCGCGCCACTGTATTTGAAGTATCCTGAAAATATCCAATCTACGGTATCTTGTGCCGAGGTGTCGTGATAGGTTCCATATGTATCTTCTTCATACTTTGCAATCGCCAAAATTTCTCGTAACCCTTCATTGGCAGATAACGGTTTTCCTGCTCGCCAGCGCATTGCCATGAGCGCAGAAGCCTCTTCACAGCCGTCTTCTTGTCGCATATCTGCCCAGTTGCCAAATGGTGCTTGTGCAACAAACGGCACAGATAATACCATTGGTTTCTCCGTAACTTTTGGACTAAATTTCACCGATACCGGCTTTACCGGCTTCGTCAGTCGCTCACCCGTCACACTTACTGGCGGTGTAACTGTTTGCACATGAGCCGGACCTGTGCGCCGATCCATATATATAAGTGTGCCAGCACCAAGCACCACAAAGGCGACAAACAAAAACACAACGCCCCGCATTGGTGGCGTTGTGCCGGCCTTTTTCTTGTATGTGGCCGTACTCGACATACTATTTTTAGACCACTTTTGCTCGACCACTAAAACCCTGTAATACCCACTGAACAAGTGTCAAAACCAAACTAAAGAGAAGTGCCCACCAAAATCCATTCACCTTAAACCCTGGCACGAGTTTTGCTACCAATACAATCAAAAAACCATTAATAACAAAGGTAAATAACCCCAGCGTCAAAATATTCACCGGCAAGGTAAGTATAAGAAGCAATGGTTTCAGAACCATGTTTACTGCACCAAGGACCACTGCCGCAACGAGCGCGGGAACAAAGCCCTCAACGGTCACGCCCGGCAACACATACGCGCTGATAAGAATCGCCACAGTCGAAACCAGCCAATTGATAAGTAAGGACATAGTAGGCTTAATGCGTAAGGAGAATTATGCTTTTATTTTAGCAGAAAATCACCCTTAGAGGAAACACCACAACCGCATTCCAAATCCGCTTCCAGCGCTTGGGTTCCAACATAAGGCGCCACAGCCACTCAAGACCAAGCATGCGCATGAACTTTGGTGCACGGCGAGCAACGCCTGACCAAAAATCAAACGTCCCACCAACTCCAATCGCGATTTTCACGCTCGGCATCTGCACAAGATATTCATGAAGCCATACTTCTTGCTTTGTATGACCAAATGCCGCAAACACCACCGATGGCCGCACGGCATTGATTCTTGCGATAAGATCTTTTGAAAATATACCTATTTCCTCTTTGCTCTTTTTAAAATCAGGTCCGGCTTCGGCAATAATATGTGCATGAGGAAATTTGACCGCAGCTTTTTCTGCGCTTCCTTTGTGGTCACCCAAAAAATAAATAACCTCTTTCTTTTCTTGTGCAAGGCGCATTATTTCTTCTGAGATATCAACACCCGTAAAACGCTGAGCCTTCGCACCCTTAAGTCGTAGTGCAAACCACAACCCAAACCCATCAGGCATTGCAAGATCCGCCGCATTGAGCGCATCTGTTAACCCCACATCTTTTTGTGAGGCCAATAATATTTCTGGATTTGGAGTGACCACTAAATGCTGCTTGCTATCGACAAAAAAACCCGCGAGGCGCTCGCGCGCCTCGTTTTTTGATATCGTATCAATAGCGATTCCTAAGACGTTCATGATTAAGCAGCTTTTGCCTGTTTCGCCTGTTTTTTGGGTTTCATGGCGTCACGATTTTTTTTTGCAATTTCCTCTGCTTTGTTTGTCTGAGCATCTACTGCGTCTACTGCTTGAAACAGGTCTGGGTGATCAGTTAATTCTTCATCAAGCTCAGTCAGTCGATCAATCTCCTTAAACCCCGCTGGATTAAACTCTGGTTCTCCTGGTTCGTATGCCATACACCGAGATTATTACTTAAGATAACCTGATTGTATCACCTTCTTTTTCTCGTGAAAATCCCATACTAGCACTCTATTGACCAGAGTGCTAACGCATAGTAAAATGCAATTTCAACTGTTACAATTCATCCATACTTATGAATTTCAACAACTTCACAACAAAATGCCAAGAAGCACTGCAGCGCGCGCAGCAATATGTTGTAGAAATGGGACATGCACAAATGGATCCGCTTCACTTACTCCTTTCGTTGCTTGAGCAAAAAGATGGCGTCGTGCCAGCCGTACTTAAAAAAATGGGCCTCGAAGCTAGTCTCATCGAAGCCGACGTCCGCACTGCCCTGGGAACCCTTTCGCGCGTTATCAACCCGGGCAATGTCGTACAGCTCTACCTTACGCAAGAAACACTCCGCGTTCTGCATCAGGCCGAAAAAGAAGCGGCAAACCTCAAAGATGAATATATTTCTACCGAGCATCTCCTGCTCGCGCTCTTGCGTTCCCCTGCCATGGCTGGTGAAACACTCGTGGAGCATAACGTAAACTACGAGTCTGTTCTCCAAGTGCTAGCATCGGTGCGCGGTACTCAACGCGTGACTGACCAAGAACCCGAAACCAAATATCAGGCGCTCGAAAAATACAGCCGCAATCTCACCCGGCTTGCCAAACAAGAAAAACTTGATCCAGTTATTGGTCGCGACGCCGAGATTCGCCGCGTCATGCAAGTGCTCTCGCGTCGCACCAAAAATAATCCGGTACTCATCGGCGAAGCAGGCACTGGTAAAACCGCTGTTGTCGAAGGGCTCGCACAACGTATTGTTGCGGGCGACGTCCCCGAATCACTCCGCGACAAAGAAGTTATCTCGCTTGATTTGGGTGCCATGGTTGCAGGAACAAAGTTCCGCGGTGAATTCGAAGATCGACTCAAGGCGCTCATTCGCGAAGTAGAACAATCGGGTGGCAAGATGATTTTGTTTATCGACGAACTGCATACGCTCGTAGGTGCTGGTGCCGCAGAAGGCGCGATTGATGCCGCCAACATGCTAAAGCCAGCACTCGCGCGTGGAGAACTGCACGCGATTGGCGCCACCACCATCAAAGAATATCAAAAATATATCGAGAAAGATCCTGCACTCGAACGCCGCTTCCAACCTATTACCGTTTCTGAACCGACAGTAGACGAAACAGTTTCTATCTTACGCGGTATCAAAGATAAGTACGAAGTGCACCATGGTGTACGCATTCTTGATACCGCGCTCGTTGCCGCTGCGAATCTTTCATCGCGCTACATTACCGACCGGTTTTTGCCCGACAAAGCCATTGACCTTATCGATGAAGCCGCATCCGCACTTCGACTCGAGCTCGACAGCCAACCCGAAGAACTCGACCGCTCGAAGCGTGGACTCTTTCGTCTAGAAGTAGAAAAAAAGGCGCTCGAAAAAGAAACGGACCAGCGCTCAAAAGACCGCCTCAAAGAACTCGAGCGTGAAATTGCCGAACTCCGCGAAAAAACCATGGAACTCGAAATGCGCTGGAAAACAGAAAAGGATATCATCGAACGCATTCGTGACTGCAAACAAAAACTAGAACGCACGCGAGGTGATGCAGAAATTGCAGAACGCCAAGGTGATTTGCAAAAACTCGCAGAAATCCGGTACGGCAAACTCCCTGAAATCGAAAAGCAATATCGTGCCGCCGAAAGCGAGCTCACACATATTCAAGAAGATTCTCGTTTACTAAAAAAAGAAATCACCGAAGAAGATATCGCCCACATCGTGTCGCGCTGGACACGCATTCCGGTTACCAAAATGCTCCAAAGTGAAATCGAAAAACTCGTCCACATGGAAGCGGAGCTGAAAAAACGTGTTATCGGCCAAGATGAAGCCATCAACGCGGTTTCAAACGCTGTGCGCCGGTCGCGTGCAGGTATTTCTGAAGAATCACGCCCGATCGGTTCATTTATCTTTGTAGGGCCAACCGGCGTTGGTAAAACCGAACTCGCACGTGCGCTTGCCGACTTCATGTTCAACGACCAAAATGCGCTCGTTCGTCTCGATATGTCAGAATACGGTGAACGCCATGCCATTGCTCGCATGATTGGCTCACCACCAGGCTATCTTGGTCACGACGAAGGCGGTCAGCTCACCGAAATCGTTCGCAAGCGCCCCTACGCGGTGCTCCTGTTTGATGAAATTGAAAAAGCGCATCCCGAGGTCTTCAATACACTTCTACAAATTCTTGAAGATGGTCGGCTCACCGATGGGAAAGGCCGCACCGTGAACTTCAAAAACACTATTATCATCATGACGTCAAACATTGGGTCAGATATTATTCTTGATATGTCTCGTCGCGGCACGTTGGGGTTCACCACCAACGAAGGCAAAGTGCGCGAGGAAAACGTACAAGAAAAAATCAACCAGCTCATGCAGGAACGCTTCAAGCCTGAGTTTTTGAACCGCATCGATGAAACCATTCTCTTCCATTCACTCACACCAGAAAACATTCGTGCCATTGTGGATATCCAATTGCACCGCGTAACCGAACGCTTAAAAAAACGCGGCATCAATATGAGCTACACCGACAAGCTCAAAAAGTACTTGGCAGAAAAAGGTTTTCACCTCACTTTTGGTGCGCGACCGCTCAAGCGCATTATTCAAGATGAGATTCTTGATGAACTCGCACTCAAACTCATTGAAGGCGTATACCCTGACGGCGTACATATCACTATCGACGTTGATAAGAAAAAGGTCCTCTTCAAGCAAGGCGAGCCGGCAAACGTCTAAGCATGCCATTGCAAAAAACCGACCCGATGATTATTGGGCCGGTTTTTGCTATACTGGTACCATGAAACCTTTTGTTGCAATAGTGCTTTTAGCAGCACTCATGTTCCCTTCGTGGACGAATGCCGCTGGTTCGAGTTTTAATCCAAACTTGGTGATCTACGACGGCGATCTCAAAAATTACTCTGCCATGACACCGTCGGACATTCAGGCGTTTTTAAATGAACACGATGGTATCCTGAAAGAGATGACATTCGTTGACCGTGACGGAAAAGAGCGCACCGCCGCCCAAGTGATTGCGCGCGCAGCACTGCTCGCAAAAATAAACCCACAAATTCTCTTGGTGCTGTTACAAAAAGAACAAAGCTTAATTGAACGGGGTGTACCGACCATGAAAGCGCTTGATTGGGCATTGGGTTACGGTGTATGCGACAGCTGCTCAATGAACGACCCGGGACTACGCCAATTCCGTGGTTTTGCCACCCAGCTCTATGGTGCAGCCATACGACTCCGCGAATACGTTGATAATCCGAAAAAATTTGGATGGATTAAGCGCGGTGCACCGGTTGTTATTAGTGGTATCACCGTTATTCCTGCGACCGAAGCAACGCGGGCACTCTACTTATATACTCCCCATATTGCCTCTGCGCAGACCTTTTGGAATCTCTGGAATCGCTATTTTGGCAAACCTTACCCCGATGGCACCGTCCTCCACGATACGAGCACTGACACATTGTGGCGCATAGAAAATGGAACCCGACGTCAATTTGCAAGCACCACGGTGGCAATGTCATTGTTTGACGAACGCTTTATTCTCGATGTTCCTCATACCGTCATTGCGAATTACCCAACAGGTGCTCCTATTCGTTTTGCCAACTACTCGCTCATCAAAACACCTCGAGGTGCGGTGTACCTCATTGTTGATGGCAAAAAAAGACTTATTAGCTCTCAAGCAGTCTTCAAATCACTCGGCTATAATCCTGAAGAATTAATTCTTGCAAAAGAATCAGATCTCAAAGAATATCCCAGTGGACCAAACATACTCGCCGACTCCGACCCATCAAAAAATCGTGTTCTGGAAGATGCAGATACTGGAAAACGCTACGTAATTGTTGATCACATGCGCCACATAGTCATGAGCAACGTCATACTCTACGCTGCAATACCCAACGCCACGATTACCACCGTACCAAGTAAAGAAATCACTAAATACCAAGAAAGCACTCCATTGCGATTCCCTGATGGTACTCTCATGGCGCGAGCTGATGGATCACTTGCTGTTGTTTCGGGTAACAAGCGTCAAGAATTTGCGTCACTCGATATTGCTATCACGCTGGGATATACCCCCTCCCGCGCCATTATTGTTACCGACGACATCTGGAACCTGCATCCACAAGGTGAAGGAATCACTATTCCTCCACCCGATGCCGACCCCGAAGGCGCAAGCGCCGCACTTGCTCAAAGTAACCTCGAACGGTAAGCTAGGTAACTGACACCCCTCCTCTATGCTAGTATTTGCCGCACTCACCCCTCACAGCCCGCTTTTGTTGCCGACCATAGGCAAGAATCGGACAGAACAGCTCACTAAAACCCGCGAGGCATTCAAGATCCTCGAGGGCGAGCTCTACGCCGCGCGTCCAGATACCGTTATTGTAATTTCCCCCCATGGTAAACCCTCTGTAGACGGCTTTGTTATCAATCTTGCGCCGACATACACTTTAAATCTGCAAGACTTTGGCGACATCACCACCAAAGCGTCGTGGCCATCTGACCCCATGCTCGCTGATGAAATTCGACAAAAAATACGTAACAAAAGTGAAGTTCCTCTTCTGTTTAGCTCTGACACCGAGATTGATTATGGCGTATCTATTCCGCTCCATCTTCTGCTCGGTCATATCCCCCAAGCAAAAGCACTCACCATCCACGACTCACTATTGTCTCCTCGAGCACACTTTGATTTTGGAAAAATGTTACATCGCTCTATTCTTGCCTCCACGCGTCGTATTGCAGTGATTATTTCTGCGGATCTCGCCCAAACACTCACCGACGATGCGCCGGGTGGATTTTCACCAAATGGCAGAAAGTTCGATGAATCCATTGTGAAAATTTTACGCGAAGGCGACTGGGGTGCTCTATTGAACATGGAACACGATGCCATCGAAGCAAAGGCGTGCGGCTATCGACCCCTCATCATCTTCCACGGCATTTTACAAAATCTCAACCACAAAACAAATATTCTCTCGTACGAAGGCCCTTTTGGCGTTGGCTATCTTACGGCCCACTTTGAGTTGCACTAACTGTTCATATGTACGCGGTTATTGCACCGCTTATCCGACTACCTCGCGGTAGGGATTGGTTTGATTATGCGGTGCCTGAAGACATGGTGAACTTGGTTGCAGCAGGGCAGATTGTTGATATTCCGTTTCGTAAGCGCACTATCAAAGGTATCGTAGTAGCTCTTCATCACAAAAAACCTACCTTTGCCGTACGTCCGATCAAAAAAATTCTGACCCCAATCCCGTTTTTGAGTCTTGCGAGCTTGCATCTTGCCCAATCAATTGCCAAACAAACGGCAACGCAATTTTCTATTGTCCTTAAATCCTTTTTACCCGTGATCAAAGTGCGTGAGCTTGCAAAACTTTCCTACGCACCATTTGAAACAAAATCTTCATCGACACACAAGCCATTGATCCAATTGCTCCACTGGAGCAATGAATCATGGCGCAATAAAAAGTATCGCGAGCGTGCCAAGATAGCGATTGATAATGATCAGTCTGTGTTAGTCATCACTGCACGTGAACCAGACATCCACACACTCCACAACATCTTCTCTGGCCTACCGACACTTACTGTCTCACCAGAAAATCGCGTCCAAGAAGTTTGGGAAGCGTGGAAACGTGCTCGATCTGGCGAGCCGGTGATTCTCATTGGTCTTCGCTCAGGAGTATTTGCACCCTTTGCCAATCTCGGACTCGTCATTGTCGACCAAGAACACGATGAAAACCTAAAACAAGAAGAGCCCAACCCGCGCTATCACGCGCGCTCCGTGGCATTTGAACTAGCTATCCGGTCGCAAGCTGACCTCATGCTTGCAAGCCCAGTACCAAGCTTAGAAAGTTTTTATCGCGCTGAGCACGGTATTATTCAGTATTATGAAGAACCAAGAGAAGCAGCCAGCGAAATTACCCTTCTCGATCTCGACAACGAACACAAAAAAGACGTGTTCTCATTTATTGCTCCAGAAACAATGAGCAGCATTGACGAAACTCTCAAACATAATAAATCTATTTTTATCTTGGTCGACCGTCTTGGTGCAGCCACAAAACTTACCTGCAAAGATTGCGGATATGAATGGAAATGCACAGAGTGTGGCGCATATATGGCATTGCACGGTGGCGATACAGCATCACGATGCCAGAAATGTGGCGAAACCTCCGTTCCGCCAGATTCGTGTCTACAATGCCGCGGCAGAAATCTCAAGTTCGGTGGTGCTGGCACAGAACGCATTGCCAATCTTGCCACCACACTAAAACCCGACTGGCCCATTATCCGTCTCGATTCCTTAACGGCCCAAATATCACCACCGCGATCCCTCGATCTTACCAAACCCGCGGTTATTATTGGTACTCGTTTTGCCTTAGCACATATCAACGAAGCACCTCTTGGGCTGGCTATCTCGCTCACCACTGACCAACTGCTCGCGCGCCCAGAATTTAAGACCCATGAAGACACCTACCGCATGCTGTCCGAGCTCGCTCGCCGCGCAGGTAGACTCCTTGTGTATACCCGTGATGCAAACCATTGGGTACTCCAAGCCCTTACCAAAAGCTATCGCGAGTTTTATAATGAGGAGGCTCGCGTACGGCAACGCTGGGGGTACCCACCATACACGACCCTGACCCGACTCATTCTGCAGGATCCGTCAAAAACCATCCTGACCAAACGCGCCGCTGTCTTAGCCCGCAAGATAAAGTTCTCCTTACCAACACTGACGATAAGCGACCCCTACGAACTGCAACCGGCTCGCGTTCGTGGTCGCTGGCGCATGGGCATTCTCCTGAAGTCAAAAGACCCTAAAACAGCTGCTTCCATCGACTGGAATACGCTCATTGACGCAGACACGATTGTTGATGTACAACCTAATAGCATTACCTAGCTCACATGCCTGAAAAATCCTACCCCATCACCAAAATTCCTGAACCGATCTTGCGAGAGATGCGGGGTGTTATTGATTTCAAAGAATACCCACTCGAGAAATTAGCCGAAATCGCAAAAATGATGACTGCTGCCATGCGCAAGGCAAACGGCATTGGCATTGCTGCACCACAAGTGGGATTACCTCTTCGTATGGCAATCATTGATTCTCGCCCCGAACCACTCGTACTCATCAACCCTATTATTACAAAATACTCTCTTCGCAAAGAAGATGGGGAAGAAGGGTGTCTTTCGGTGCCCGGCCACTACGACGGACTAAAACGTGCACGCGAGGTTGAAGTCGAAATGTATGATCTCTCGGGAGAAAAAATAAAATTCGTGGCGAAAGGTTTTTTTGCCCGCGTTTGCCAACATGAAATCGACCACTTGAACGGCATTTTGTTTATCGATCGCATCAAGGCTAAAAAAACAACTGGTCCACTGAAATAACCCCATGCGCATTCTCTTTTTTGGCACACCGGAATTCGCAGTACCCTCACTTCAAAAACTTCACACCGATGGCTTTGAGATTATTAGCGTTGTCACCCAACCCGATAAACCCGTTGGTCGCAAACAAACACTCACCCCATCAGCAATTAAAATAGCTGCTGAAGAGCTCACTATTCCAGTACTGCAACCAATCACTCTCAAAAATGACGAAGCACGCGCGCTCATTACCCCGCTCAACCCCGATATTATTGTGGTAGTAGCCTATGGAAAAATAATCCCCCCATGGCTCTTGGCGCTTTCCAAGCACGGATGCGTAAACGTACACCCATCACTGTTACCAAAGTATCGCGGTGCTTCCCCTATTCCTGCACCGATTGTACATGGCGATACTGAAACCGGTGTAACCATCATGCTCATGGACGAAGAAGTTGACCATGGCCCGACTCTTGCACAAGAAACAGTACAGCTTGACGGCACAGAAACCGGCGAAAGTCTTTCGAAAAAACTATCGGAAATCGGTGCTGAACTTTTATCAAAAACGTTACAAGAATATGTACGTGGCGCACTACAACCACGCGAACAAAATCATAGCGCCGCGACATCAACAGAAATTCTCACGCGCGATCACGGAAAGATCGACTGGAACAAATCAGCGATTGAAGTTCACCGCATAATCCGCGCGTATTATCCCTGGCCAGGTGCATGGACACAAATCGAAGACAAGCGCTTAAAAATTATCTCAAGCTCAGTATCCCTTGAGCCTGTCGAAGGGTTATCGACCACTGGAGCACTTTTCAAAACGTCTTCCGGCGAACTGGCTGTAGCTTGTAACCCAGGCGCTTTGATTCTCATCACCGTACAACCAGAAGGCGGCAATGTAATGTCTGGCGAGGATTTTGCGCGAGGATATTTAAAATAATATTTTGCACACTCGTATGATTGTCATTATAACCGGTGGCAGCGATGGTCTCGGAAAAACAATTGCAAAAGAGCTTGCAGCAAAACACACAGTTATCATTGCCAGTAACACGCCAGATAAACTCGCGGCAACCGCACAAGAACTTGGCTGTGAATCTATTGTCTGCGATGTCACCTCATGGGAAAGCGTTCAGAAAATGGTTGACCACGTAGAGAAAACGCATGGCGCCATTGATTGCATGATCGCAAACGCTGGCATTTGGATTGAAGGCGAACTTGAAACCAACGATCCTGCACTCATAGAGCAAGCACTGAACGTCAACACGTTGGGTATGATCTACTCTGCAAAGGCCGTGGTACCAATTATGAAAAAGCAAGGTGCTGGCCGCATTATTCTCACGAACTCACAAGGCGGTTTTTACGGAAAAGCCAAACGCTCAATTTATACCGCTTCAAAATGGGCCATCACGGGGTTTGCAAAATCTATTGAGCCAGAACTGGCAACGTATGGCATTGCCGTCACCGACCTACACCCTGGAAAACTCGACACTAACCTTTTTGTAAACGCTGGTGTCACTGGTCATGATATGAGCGACGCACTCGATCCAGAGGCTGTTGCTCGCATCGTAGCAATGATTGTCGAAAGTGATCCGAAAATTGCCTACCCCGAAATCGGCATTAAACGTCTGGGGCAGTAGTTGCAACAATCCCCGAATACAAAAGCAACACCCCAAGACCAAGCGGATGATTTAAGTAGCTGAAGATTTTTCTTTCTGCTCCAGACTATCAAGCCATTCTTTTAGCTCTGGCACTGTTTTCAATCGTTCTGGATCAATTCCCTGCATACGCCCAGCTGATTCTTTCACCGCTAACCATTTTTCTTCTTCTGTGTTTCCGGGGGCATTCATTATTTCCAACTCATCAAAATCGATAGCGACAATATAGACCCTATCGCCTCGTTTTACTAAACCATAATTCCCTGATGTATTTTCACCCAAAGTATATTTTACCGCCGGATTTTCTTTATATGCTTCGTCTATGATTTTTTTCACCTCTTGATCTCCTGCTTTTTCAGCAGATTTATTCGCTTTTTGAACTACAAAAGCAAACTCTGCAATGTCAGCAGGGATACCTTGGCCTGCTGGTTCCGTACGAGCAAAAACCCGTTGAGCAAGATCAGCGCCCATATGGTCAACCGCCATCTTAAAAGCAGCCGACTCACCTTCTTCTTTGCCTGTACTCTGATCTTCGGAATTCTGAGCGTACCCCATTATTCGATCAATATAGGCTTCGGTGCTCATCGTCTTAAGCACTCGACCATCTGGCAGTAAATATGCGCGCTTCCATGACCCTGACCCCAATTTCCTTTCAATCCCAAAATGCGGTAATACGGCACGGTCACGCGCCTCCAATAATTCATCTTGACTGACTTTTTGACTCTGAAAGGCATCGAGTGCGGTAGCAACCGCAACATGATCAGAGACGATAGACTCCACTGGGTCAAACCCTGCCAAGATAACTCGATCTAGCCCCTCTTTGGCAATCGCTTCAATCCTACCCCTATATTTTTCAAGGTTTTCACGCGCCCAAGTGGTTTGTTCAGGGGTAAGATTAACTCCTAAACGTATAAATGTCTTCTTGAGTTCTTCCTGAGATTCGGTTAACTCATTAAGCCTCCTGACCGTTTCCGTTTTCATAGAATCAACACGCTGGGCAACATGCTCTAATACTTCAGGGTGACTCTCAAGCTTTTCAGATTCTTCTAAATCTTTTTTCTTTTCGACCACTTCGGCGACTAAGGTTTTTACTTCTACTTCTTTCATATCAGGATTTTTCTAGCGTCTCTTTGATAATTTTTATTTTGAAATCATCCATCTCTTTATGCATCTGCTGCATTATTTGTGAAACCTTTGACTGAAAGTCCTTATAGACTTCTTCAATCTTTTGATTTTTTTCTTTGTAATCTATTTGATTAGTCGCCATAAAATTACGAGAAATTATATAAACAATTATACATCCCACCGCTTTTGGTTTAAATTAGCACTAACAATCCCCGAATACAAAAGCAACACCCCAAGACCAAGCGGATGATTGAGGTAGGGTGTGAAAAAGTGAACAATGGCGAGCGTGATTAGCGGCAGCAATGTCGCTAATTTATTTTGTACAGAAGCAACAGTCCATGTACCAAGATTCCAAAGAATAAACCCATATGCCGCAAGACCGAGTAATCCCATTTTTAACCAAATGTCGCCATATCCCCACTCAAAAGAAAATGTTGAATAAAGTCCGGTTGGGTTGGCCACGAGATTGCGTAGATCTTTACTAATATACGTAACCCGTTTTCCAAAACCACTGCCGAGCATCGGTGCTTTCGCAATGGCATGCGCCAACGGTCGTGCCAATTCCCAGCGACTTTGTAATGCCGCGTCATCCGTATTCATGAATCGATTTTTAAACGCCACCAGCGATCCAACGGTGCTCGGATATGGCCATGGCACAAGCATGACCGCAGCGAGAATAATGACGCCAAGCACTCCTACGACACCAGTATATCCAATAAAACGCGGGAGTGATTGCGTTTGTTTCCGCGACAAGAAATATGCGATAGCGATGGCGGTCACCAGGATTCCTGATACCCAAAAACTTCTTGAAAATCCACCCAAAACAAGTGCGGACATGCACCCAAGCATCCAAGGGTATGTTGATTTGAAAAACTCTTTGTTTTTTAATCCTAAGCTGATCGCGAGGGTCGCAAACAATCCCAAGAGTAGCCACATCTGTCCTTGGATAAAGACGCGCGGAAACGAACCCTCCAGAAGTGTAATTTCCCCAACCCGAGTATCGCGAATCCAGGTATAAAAATCGCGAGCGTATGTTCCCAGCACATTGTCCGCCGCGTGCGAAAACCAGTAGAAAACCAAAAATGATTTTACACAAAGCACGGCAATTCCAGCTACAAAAACAGTAAACACTGGCTTTGCGAGTTCGCGTCGAGCAACGGAAACCACCGGCAAAATTAACAACGCATAGATATAGGCATTGGCGTCCATGATGACGTCCTTTATGGGTGTATGCAGATAGAGCGCTCGCCCCATGCCCAGTACCCACGCAAGCCCCAGCCACGCCCACAGTGCCAGTATGCGACTACGATCGCGTAAAACCACGTTATACTGGCCTACCATCGTGCGAAGAGCCCAAACCGACATTGTAATGGCAAAGAGTGCCATACGCGCTGATATCGCGAATCCCTGGATAGTAACTCCAAAAAGCCTGCCACCTTGCGAACCAAGGCACTGGTCAGCAATCAAGAGTAATAACCCATACTCAAGTCGCCACGCAGTAAGCACGAATGCAACCACTGCAAAGCCAACAAAAAAAGGTGTTTGAAGCGACGGCACCTGGTGCGCCGCAAACGAGAGTGCCTCGGCGAGCACCATGCCGATAAGTGAAATAATAAATACCTTGCGATCAAGTTTCATATTATTGCGGTCGTGGCTCTGGTTTTATTTTTGCGGCATGTACACCATGTGCCATGAGCCGATGCACTGCACCCGCAAGACGGATTATCCATTGCCCAAAACTTGACCAGTGTTTTTTTGCGTAATAATTCAAGCTGTCGGTGAAATATTTTGCTTTCGTTTTCGCATCAACCTGCACAAAACTTTTACCAGCAAAATCTCTTACGATGACGCTCGGGCTATACAAAATGTTATACCCGAGATCGCGCGCACGTTTGCAAAAATCAACCTCTTCAAACCAAATAAAAAACGTTTCATCAAAACCACCGAGTGCATTCCATGCATCGCGGCGAATTGCCATTGCTGATCCCATGACCTGATCAACCAATTGCTCCTTTGTATAATCAAAACCGCGTTGAAAATAGTTCTTGAATACGCGGGGAAAGATTCGATGGGCTTTCAACAAAATGCCGACCTGGTTCACCCACGTTGGATTATTGCGAATAGATGATACCGCCTCCCCTGCTTCATTCACGAGATGCGCACCCAAAATACTTGGCCCCGCAATGTGGTCCATTGCCTCGACAAGTGTGGCAAGCGAGCCCGGCACGATGCGGGTGTCTGGATTCAGCAAAAAAATAATTGGTGCAGCGGTGGCAACAACACCCTGATTCACTGCTC
Source organism: uncultured Gammaproteobacteria bacterium (assembly GCA_964532925.1). Classification (GTDB taxonomy): domain Bacteria; phylum Patescibacteriota; class Patescibacteriia; order GWA2-47-26; family GWA2-47-26; genus CAZHIP01. Next base: position 12,743 of record CAZHIP010000008.1, on the reverse strand, counting down.
CCGCAAATCCACGATTCGTCGCGTTCACAATAATATTGATTTCCGGAAATTCTTTTCGTAACGCTGCCACTGTGCCATCTGACGAAGCATTATCAACCACGACGATTTCCTTTTCTGTCGAATCATCTACAAGCGCGCGAACACATGCACGCGTATATTCGCGCACATTCCAGCTCACGATAACCACAGCAACACGCGGCGTCATAGATGATGCTTTTTCTTGATAATCGCCATACCTTCGTCATACTTACGAATCGTTGATGGCTTCCAACCGATAAAATTCCACGGCAATTTGTACGCAAAAGATGGCAGCCAGCTCGACATCGTACCATTGGTATTGCTCACTTGAAACAATATTTCGGGGACCCAGATGCCTGACTTGCCACTCTCTGCCATCGTAAGAAATAAATCCCAATCCTGAAACTTTTTAAGCGATTCATCCCAACCACTCGCCGGCAAATCTACGCGACGCACCAAAGAATTCGTATGAATGTACGGCATGCGCTTTAATCGCTCGACATCGTACGGAAAAAGCATAAACTCCTTCCAGCCAAACTGGAAACTTGAGTACGCAAACGAAGCATCGGGGTGTTTTTCTAGCGCGTGCGCAAGTTTCTGTAGCGCATCGGGTTTGTGCACTACGTCAGCATCACAAAAAAGCACCAGCTCCCCGGTGGATTCTTTGAGCCCGCGATTACGCGCTGACGGTGCGCCACCGTTTGCTTTTTCAACAAGATGCACGCGATTCCACTTGCGAGCATACGCGCGCACGATTTCTGCTGTAGCATCTTTCGAACCATCATCAACCACAATAACTTCTACGTCTGTGTATGTTTGATGACGAAGTGCATCGAGGCATTTTGTAATCGTTTCTACTGCGTTGTACGCCGGAATAATCACGGAAATCATATACTATTCAAAAGTTTCCGAATATTATTCTTCCAGCTAAAGGTGGCAGAAAATTCTTTTGCGGCTTCGCCAAATTCTTTACGTTGATCTTCATGGTGTAACAATTGCGTGATTGCGGCAGCCACAGCTTCTTTGATCGGCTCGACTACGAGTCCAGTTTTCCTATCAAGAACAGCCTCGCTTGCCCCGCCACTCTGCCCAGCAACCGACGGCACACCAAACTGCCCAGCTTCGAGATACACAGTACCAAAACCCTCAACATCTGGCCCAATGGCACGGCATGGCATCGCAAATACATGTGCTGATTGATAGAGCGCAGCCAAGGTTTTTTTATCGACACCACCGACAAATCGCACACTGCCTTCTACCCCCAGTTTTTTTGCTTCGCGCACAAGCTTTCCAGACATGCCCCCCTCTCCAGCAATAACTAAAATTGCACTGGGTGTCGTTTTTAATATTTCAGGCAGTGCTTCTACCAGCGTATCAAACCCTTTCCGAAGAACGAGACGACCAACCGATAAAATTACTTTCTTTCCAACCAAACCAAATAATTCGCGTGTCGCATGGACTTCTAAATCCGAAACAATGGTAAGTGCTTGCGGACACGGAGGCAACATTGTAATGCGATCGACTGCTACACCAAAACCACTAACGAGATTGGCAGTGAATTCACTGTTCGAAATTACCCGATGCGCGTTTTGCAAAATCTTGGTAGCCAGCATTTTTTTGCGGAAAGAGTTAGCAGCCAATGCAACATCCATGCCATGCGTACAGACAATGTACGGTGTACGTTTACGAAACAGATACGCGATGGTGCCAAGCGGCAATACATGGCCAACAATTAAAAAATCCGGCTTACTCTTTTGCAAAAGATTCCACACCGTAAAAATTCCCGCAAACCAATGAGGATTTACAAATCGTGAAACCAATCCTTTTTCTATAACCTCAACCTCGTGACCTTGCGCGCGTAACTCACTCACCATGCCGCTGTAATACGTAGCAACGCCGCCACGAGTCGGTGGATATTCGAGTGTCAGTAACGCAAACTTCATACTATTTTTTATCAACGACAATCACTACTTTTGCGCCTTGCGTAATATCCGTATCATGCCAATCGTGTATGGCATTCATAAGAACCTTTTCTTTGTACTTAAACCCATTACCGCGACGCGTGCCTGAATCGTTCGTAATAAAATTCCCCCAACGGTCATACCCACGAACAACGAGCATGTGATACATGGGGCCTGGCGCCGTAAAGTTTTTGTTTCCCAACAATCGTCCCGCGGCAGGAATAATTACCGGGTGACCTGCGGCAAGTTCTTTACGAATATCATCTGCTGAAGGATTTTTGATCGTGCGGATGTTTGTCTCGTCAAAATATTCTTGCAACATCGTGACTGTCTGATCAACCGTCGTATGTTTGTAATCGCCAAACGTTTGATTTTCCCAATCAACAATGTTCAAAAGATCTGCATCAACCATGTTTGGGGTAAGTTTTTGTTTTGCATAAAATGCATGCACCATAAGTGCAGATGCTTCTTCACAGGCATCCTGATATGGTTGTGCCCAGTTAGCATGCGGCGCTTGAGAGGTAAACGGAATTACCAAATCGACTGAGCGCGGTAAACGTGACGCCATCGCAGCTGACACCGAAGCGCTCTGCATCGGCAAAAGCATTACGGAAAGCACCCCAGCCAAAGAAAACCCGACAATTATTCGGTGGTAGTTTTTGAACGAGGCCATATACGGCTCAAAAAATTCGTAGCTAACGCGATATCTTCGACGTGAAATGTCTTAAGCGCAAACAACATGGTGCCGAATACACCCATACTAAGCACCGCAACAATCGGCCACGGCATGTACGTTTTCAATATAAGCACGAGCGCCATAAGCACACCCGCTACGAGAATCTTACCCATGCGCACCCAGAGCGAGCGCGGCAACGTCATAGTCTGACATACAACCACAAAACTTGCGATAACCAAGAAACCGTTGGAGACTATCTGCGCAATCGATGCACCCAGCCCCTCAAACCGTGGAATCAAAAGCCAGTTCATCGCGGCATTCAAGATCATGGTTAACCCGAGAATAACCGTGTTCGTCCCCTGATACTTCGTCGCGTTCATAAGTGAACCAAGCGGGAAATAAAGAAAGGCAAAAAACAATCCAGCCACCGAAACCTGCAACAAGAGAATCGACGGCAGATAGCGTGCGTCAAAAAATGTCTTGATAAGCTCTGGCGCCAACATGCCGAGCAAGATCGTAATCGGTAGCCCAAGCATGGCACAATACGAAATCGACCGCACGGCGGCTGACTGAAAACGTTCTTTGTCTTTTATCCAATACGATGCCAAGGCCGGGTAGAGTGCAGCCGAAAGCGCGAGTGGTACGAACTGAAAAGCATAGGTGATCTTGTAGGCAACACTGTAATACCCAACCGCCGTGTCCCCTTTTAAGTACTGCAACATGACGCTGTCGAGGTACGAATAGACACGAGAGAAAATCCCCGCCACGGCAAACGGGACGGCGAGAACCGCAATCGACTTGATGGCCGCACGATGCGTCCAACCAATCGGATTAATCCCCGACTTCAAAAGTGCGCGGATTGACCAAACAACGTTGAACAAACTGCCGAGCGAGAGAATAATGATGAAAAACGGCAGTGGTAAATGAAACCACATACCAATACCACCAATCGCAACAGTCGCCACCTGTGCGGCAATCATGCCAACAGATTCTGGCCAGAGATTGCGCAACCCACGAAGTACGCCGTAAAAGATAAGATGGAAGCCATCAAAAACCATAACCACACCCGAGAGCGCGATGAGCTTGATGACGGGCGCGCCGTACCCAAGCATGACTGCAACCAAGAGCGCACTGCCGTAGGCAAAAAGACCGAGCAAAAACTTCACGAGCACCACAGCACGCAATCGCGCCTGGGCATGTTCGGGGTCTTTAGAAACTTCTTTGGTAAGCGCTGGAGTAAACCCAAGATCAACCAGAATGCCGAAGATGGTGGTAAAAGAAAGCACGAAGCTATATTGCCCCAAAGACGCTGGACCCAAGAAGTGGGCCAAGTAGCGGAAATAGACGAGCGAGAGGAGCTTTTGCATGACCAGCGACCCGGTCAAAAAAGCCGTATTTTTTACAACAGATGCCATAGGGAATTACCCGAAGATTACCATATTCCCCCAAAGAAAAACAGGGCCAAGAGGCCCTGTTACCAAGGTGCTGGCAACCTCTCAATCTCCCCCAAAGATAGACCCGTCAATAGCTTGCAGGTAACAAAATGAAACCACATCATTCTCACAAATACTAAAGGGCTATTTTCACCTTTTCGATACATCAGCACGGACAAATTCCCTAACTCATTCGTTATTTTTTCAGCATCACGGAGAGATAGACGCCGAGGGATCAACCCCTCCTGGGACATAAACAACAGCCTTTTTGTCATTTCCTCACGATCTGGCGGACCAGCTTTCTTGTTAATCTCATCTCGAGAAATATGGGGTGTTGGAGGCTCAGTATATTTTTGATAGCCCAAAAAACCACCCGCAACGACAAGGACGGCAATGAAAACTACAATTGTTTTTCTCTTAATAGTTATAACCATTGAAATACCCCTCGATGACCCGAAATAGCTTAGGCATACAATTGCTATTGGGAACCCATCCTTTGAGTAAACTATAACACTGCAACCCAACTAATACAAAAACACCAGCTTTTCAGCTGGTGTTTTAAGTTCGAGATTAACGCTTGCCCCACTGTGGTGCGCGTCGAGCACCTTTGAGACCGTATTTCTTACGTTCCTTCTTGCGAGAGTCGCGAGTAAGGAAGCCGTTGGCGCGAAGACCCTGACGAGCTGTCTCGCTAGCCATGAGAATGGCGCGAGCAATAGCGAGACGCATAGCATCTGCCTGGCCGCGAGTACCACCACCATGTGCTTTGGCAATAATATCAACATTGTCCATCTTACCAGAGAACACGAGCGGAGATTCAGCAATATCGATGAGTTCTTTTGTTTTGAAGTAATCAGCAAAATCGCGACCATTTACTTGGCGCTGACCAGTGCCAGCTTCGTAAAAGCGGATGATAGCGCGTGCAGTCTTACGACCTCCAACAGCGTACAAGTACTTGTCGGTGCGATCGTTGGCAACAAGCGAGGCGCTTACCACCTTTGCAACTGCTGGAGCGGCAACCTTTTTAGCGCGTGGTGCTTTGGGAGCGCCGACGGCCTTGGTTGCGCGTGGTTTTTTTGTCGTTGTCTCTGCCATATTTATTTGGAAAACTTCAAGCGCTTAATCATGCCCTGGCGCAAACGATTCTTTGGCAACATGCGATGCACGGCGTGCCAGAGAACTTTTTCTGGACTCTTTTCAAGAAGGACTTTGAGCTGAACGCTCTTCAATCCACCTGGGTAGCCAGAAAAGTGCTTGTATTCTTTTTGTTCAAGCTTGTTGCCGGTGATTTTCATCGCGGCAACGTTTTTGATATCAACAATATCACCACGGTCTTCGTTTGGCACATAGCTCGCCTTGTTCTTGCCTTGCAAGATCATTGCAATGCGTGAAGCAAGCCGGCCGAGAACCAAACCAGTCGCGTCGATCGAGTGAATTTTTCGTTCAATAGGTGTCATACGTTTATACAAATTCTACGCATACCATTTCGGCAGCGTCGCCCTGGCGGAACCCCATCTTTGTGAGACGGAGATAGCCACCTTTGCGTTCGAGATAACGAGGACCAAGCACTTCGAGCACCTTCAAAACAGCGCCTTCGGTGTTCAATCGGGCAGTGAGATAGCGGCGGGATACCAGAGTATTTGTCTTACCGCGCGTAATCAAGCGCTCGACGATCGGACGAATATAGCGAGCCTTAGCGCGCGTGGTCTCGATCTTTTCGTGCAAGATAACGTTGGTAGCCAAATTCTTCAAGAGCGCCTCGCGTGGGCCCTTGCGTCGGTCGAGTGTTGGTACATTTTTGCGATGGCGCATATGAGTATCCTAAACAATCTCTATTAAACAGCTTCCTCGACTACGTCGGTAGCCTCGGTAACCTTACCAGAAAGGTGGTCGCTGACGGTACGAACATGGTCACCCAAAATCGTGAGTGAGTGCATAATCGCGTCCTTTGGCAAAATGGTGCCATCGGTCTCAACATTCAACACCAAACGATCAAAGTTCGTAATCTGACCAACGCGGACGTCGTCTACATGGTAGCCAACGTTCTTGATTGGGGTAAACACTGCGTCGACCGCAATCACACCAACTTCCAAGTTTTCTTTGGCGCGTTCTTCGATAGGCATGTATCCCCGACCCTGACGGGCAAAGATATCCATTTCGAATTCAGCGTCTTTGGAGGTAAGAGTAGCAATTACCAAATCTTTGTTGATAACTTCAACGTCGGATGATGGCTCAATATCTGCAGCAGTCACCACCGTCTCACCCTTTGCCTTAATATGCAAACGGACGACATCAGTTGAGAAGACGCGGAGACGGAGCTTTTTGAGCGCCAAGATAACCTGAATCACGTCCTCATGCACGTTGGCAATCGGAGAAAACTCATGGTCAACACCGCGGATCTTGATGGCTGTAACAGCTGCACCAGGAAGCGATGACAAAAGTACGCGACGAATTGCGTTCCCCAGCGTGTTGCCGTAGCCCTGAAAACAAGGCTCAACAATAAGCTCGGCGGAAAACGGAGTTGCGCCGTCCTTCAGTTCGATTTTGTTAGGGAGATGGATAGATTCCATATAATTTGGACAAATAGGGAGTAAATTATCGGGAATAGAACTCGACGATCGTCTTTGGGTTAAAGTTCTGTTGCATGATGCTTTCGTCTGGGATCGTGACAACAGTACCCTTCAAATCTTTACCGTCGCGGCGGAGCCACAATGGTACCTCGCGCTTCTCTGATTCTGCCGCAGTAGTAAAGAGCGGCATCGCATGGCTCTTTTCGCGCACTGCAATCACGTCATCAGGAGAAACGACAAAGGATGGGATGTTCACGATCTTACCATTTACGGTGACGTGGCGGTGACCAACCAACTGGCGAGCCTGTGCACGTGTTCCACCAAAACCAAGACGGTAAACTACGTTGTCGAGACGTGACTCGAGGAGACGAACCAAGTTCAAGCTTGAGTCGCCTTGCATTGAGACAGCCTTTTCAAAGTAGTTGCGGAACTGCTTTTCGAGCAAACCATAAATAAACTTTGCCTTCTGCTTTTCGCGCAACTGCAAACCGTATGAAGTAAGACGTGGGAGACGGCCAGAAGGACCGTGAACGCCTGGAGCATACGCACGGCGAAGAACTGGGCACTTCTTTGACTGACAAAGACGCTCTCCTACGCGACGGCACAGTTTATGTTTTGGACCTAATTTGCGAGCCATATGTATGGAAAATTATACGCGGCGCGGACGTGGAGCCCGAGGACCGTTGTGTGGAATTGGCGTCGTGTCTTTGATCGAAAGTACGACCAAACCGTTGGCGTTTAAGGCGCGAACAGCTGATTCACGACCAGAACCAACACCTTTTACAAATACCGTAACTTCTTTAAGACCGTATGGCTTTGCTTTTTCTGCAGCATCACGAACAATCAGCGTTGCAGCATAAGGAGTTGCCTTTTTCGGACCCTTGAATCCAAGTACGCCCGCAGAAGACCAGGCAATCATCGCGCCGGTTGTGTCAGTAAAGATAACCTGCGTGTTGTTGTAGGTTGCCTGAATGTACGCCATGCCGCGACGAACGATTTGCACGTTCTTTTTCTCGCGCTTGCGGCGAACTTTGCCATCTTTTTTGTCGGTAGCAACGGCTTCCTCTGGAGCTTCTGCTACGATTTGTTCATCTGCCATATAGTGAAGGAAGTGATGAATGCTTTATGTCTTGCCGGCTGCTGGGCGACGACCAGAACCCATGGTCTTACGGACATTGCCGCGAGTCGTACGGGAGTTGGTCTTGGTGCGCTGACCACGAAGTGGCAAACGGCGCATGTGTCGGATACCGCGGTAAGAATTGATATCTTTCAAACGCTTGATGTTGGATCCGACTTCACGACGAAGTTCACCTTCTACCTTATACTGCTTCTCAACAGCATCGCGCAGACGAGAAACTTCATCGGTGGTGAGATCGTTTGGACGAGTGTCCGGGTTGATCTTTATCGCCTCCACAATTTTCTTCGCGCGCGTTGGACCAACACCATACACATACGTCAATGCAACAACAATACGCTTGTTGGGGAGAGATACACCTGCAATGCGAACAATAGCCATATCTTAGCGGTTAACCCTGGCGCTGTTTATGCTTCGGCGTCTTACAAATGACGCGAAGACGCCGTTGGCGTCGAACAAGTACACAGTCTCGACAAATTTTTTTTACTGATGCTCGCACTTTCATATTTTATAATCTCATGGACTCCCGCATCGAGTGATGCGACGATTCACGATGGCTACAAAACAAAAACCAGACGGATAAAGACCTCTGGTTTGCATGCTTTATCGGGTGCAGCGAGGTATCATCCTGAAATCTTGAATAACTCTCCTGGTCTTTCAATTGTTACGAACAGCACCGTTAGTACCGATACACCACTCTTCCGCGTGTAAGGTCGTACGGGCTCATCTCGACCAATACCTTATCACCTGGCAAAAGGCGAATACGGTTCATACGCATCTTTCCGGCCAAATAACCGATAATGGTATGATCGTTGGAGAGCTTAACACGAAAGGTAAGCCCTGGCAAGAGCTCATCAATAACGCCATCGATCTTCAAGAAATCCTTAGATCCGACGTCTTGCTTTTTGTCCGTGTTTACATCACCCATTGCGCTTATTTGAGCCAAATTTACCGATATTATTGGTGTGAAATCAGGATATCATGCAAAGCTCAAAACGTCAATGGGAAGTCTCCGCACAAATAAGGCGGGCAAAGTTATCCCCATGAGCCGCTTCTCTGTACCTGTAGCGTATCTCTATAAAACGTACCCTAACGCCCGAACCATCGCCCAATCCATGGGGCTCACCGGCACACGCTTAAATGCGGCCTTAAATTTTACGATACCTGCCTGCTCTTTGGTGAGATCGCGGGTAAAACGAATACGATACATGAGGGTGTTCCAGGCCAAATCTTCAGAAACGTTCTTAAAGTTTGGATTCTTACCTTTTACCTTGAGCCACATGGCCAATGCTACCTTTGCCTGCGCTTGTTCTTTGGCAAGATTTCGGCCTACGGGCTTTTGCCCGCTTGCCAAACGCGCCATATCGTCCCAATTTACATTTGAGTAGCCCGCGGTATCGAAGTAATCGCGAAGCAATGCACGACGCTCACCTGCCCCGAGCTTTACCGAATAGTCAGCAATAGAACCTCTCACGAGACCATTCAAATAAAAGTATGCGATGCTTTTTGATTGATCTTCGGACAGCATGATACCAAATTGCTGTGCGTCAGATTTCACAAACACCTCCTGTGCCGCAAGCTCTGGGGTTCCAAATCCAGGAGCAGGTTCGGGCATTGGCACTGGAGCTGGCAGAGGCGTTGGTAAAACTACAACTGGTGGGGTTACCGGAACAATAGAAGCTGGTGCGACAACTTTGATTGAGAATTCATTCGTTAATCGAGCGTTTCCTGACCAATCCTTGGCACGTAGCTGATATAGGTAGGTTTGGCCTGGGGTTACCGCAGTGTCCGTATATGTACGATCACCCTTTTGAGCCTGTCCTGGGTTCGAAGCGTCCACTGGCGTTGTCCCGCCGCTATTGCGCATCACTTCAATGTATCGAAGGTCCGGCATAGTGGGATCCTTCCATGTAATAGTGACACTCTTGCCGTCGCTCGTAGCTTTTATTTCTGTTGGCGCATCTGGCAATTGATAATCTCGCCCACCACTACTGCCATATGCATCATTATCGGTTATCTGAACCGTTACGGCCACTGACTTCTCTGCATACAAAGCATCGGTGCTGGTTGCAATATGCGACACCACCGCTGTGTGTGCTTGTTCATAGATCAGATCATCAAACGCTTCAACCGTTACCGTTTGCGGAGTATTCCAATTTTCTTTCGTAAATGTAAGCGTCGCTGGGCTCACCAGTAATTGTTCGCGAGGTGCGCTCACTTGAACTACTACATTTGCTGTTGGGGCCGAAGCAAGTGCGACCGAATAGGTATCCGTCACGACTGATCCTTCAAACACACTTACCACACCCGTTTCATCAATCGCCATGCCTGGCAAAGCCGCATGTGAGACACTACGAAATCCAACGAGCATCAAAAGTGCGACACCAAAAGATACGAAAATAATACGCATAACAAAAAAGAGGTTATTACACCTCTTTAGTATAGCTGCTTCAGTCGTTTTATTCCACTATTGCCCGAATACGACGAACACCCGCTGCAACTGCTTCTTCTTTTATAATTTTAAACTTCCCAACTTCGGCAGTATGCGTCACATGTGGACCGCCACAAAATTCTTTGGAAACCGCTGATGGAATATCATGTCCCGCAAAGTAGACCTTCACCATGTCCGGATATTTTTCTTTGAAGAAATACAGTGCGCCGGTCTTTTTTGCTTCTTCCACTGGCATCTCAATATATTGCATCGGGAAATCTTTTGCGACCACGTCATTGATCCATTGCTCGGTTGCTACAATTTCTTCTGGCGTCATCTTTCGCTCAAAGACAAAGTCAAACCGCATGCGTTCAGCAGTAATATCAGATCCTTTTTGTGAAACCTCATTACCAAGCACACTGCGCAATGCGGCCTGCAATAAATGCGTTGCAGTATGAAGTCGTGTCACTTTTTTCAACTCTTCTTCGTTTGAAGCCTTTAATTCACCTGTATCCAAAATCAACCCGTGGCCGCCAAACTTTTTTTCTGATCCTGCGCGAGAAAGCGCTTGATGCT
>CAZHIP010000008.1:0-1843 GCA_964532925.1 uncultured Gammaproteobacteria bacterium | reverse complement strand
TTGTTTGACGGTCGCACGCCATCAGAAATCAAAAACATCGATCCGCGCAAATGGTCGACAATAATGCGCTTGTGTCGCAGTTCGATATGCTCGGGCAACAGTTCTAAATACGGAGCAAACAAATCGGTGTCGTAGAGTGTCTGTGTTTTTTGCGCGATCATAACCAACCGCTCCAAACCCATACCGGTGTCGATACCTGGTGTCGGCAATGGTTTCAGTTCAGCCTTCCCTGCGTTTAATTCCTCGCGAGACCCAGAAGAGAAGTACTGATTAAACACCACATTCCAGACTTCTACGTCTTTACCTTCCGCATTTTTGCAATAAATTTCTGTGGTTGGACCGCATGGACCTCCAGACCCCGTTGGACCCCAAAATACATCGTCCATGCCTTCTTCACGAATGTCGGTAACGCCGAGTGATTGCCAGATCGCACGCGACTCTTCATCTTTTGGCACACCCGATCCGCCCGCAAAAATAGTTACATATGAAATCGGCAAACCAAGTTCTTTTACAATAAACTCATACGCATACAAAATCGCCTCTTTTTTAAAGTAGCCACCAAACGAAAAATTGCCGACCATTTCAAAGAAGGTGAGGTGAGTTGAGTCCCCTACTTCATCAATATCCGATGTACGGAAGCATTTCTGAATCGAAGCAGTCTGCTTAGAACCAAAATCCGCCATCGCATCAGCTTCACCGGTATAATACGGCTTAAACTGCTGCATACCGGCGGTCGTAAGCAAAACCGATGGATCCGACGGAATGAGCGAAGACGACGGCACAACGGTGTGACCTTTTGACTTGAAGTACTCAACAAATTTTGCGCGGATTTCAGCTGAAGTCATAAGAAGCTATCTTAAATGGAAACAGGCTCTTTCGCAAGCTCGACAGTATCAATAACTCCCCCACCAGCCATTTGCTCACCGTTATAAAAAACGATCGACTGCCCTTCCGCAATAAGTGATCCTGGCTCAATGAATGTAACTTCTGAACCAGAAACCCTCACTGGCGTCAGTGTGGCGCGGTAGCGTGGGCGAGCCATGTATTCGCCGTCGGCTGTACCCGTAAACCAATTCATATCACGAAGTGTACATGACTTTGCCGCGTACTCCTTTGCCTCGCTTTCATGTGCCACCCTAATCGCATGCCGAGAAATATCTTTTGCCACGACAAAATACGGACCAGTGCCACCGATCTTTAACCCTTCACGTTGACCCACGGTAAACTGCTCAAAATTTTCGTGCACACCAAGTTTCTTTCCGTGCACATCAATAATTTCGCCCGATGTCGCCACAATCGAGCGCTGTAAAAATTCTTGCAAATCAATCTGCCCCAAAAAACACACACCCTGACTATCTTTTTTCTCGGCATTATGCAAATCAAACGTGGCGGCTACGGCACGCACTTCTGGCTTGGTGAGATTACCAATCGGAAACAAAATATGTGCAAGCTGTTCTTTTTTTAGTTTCCACAAAAAATATGACTGATCTTTGTTGGCGTCCAATCCCACGCACATACGTTCGTCGCGAATGCGCGCATAATGGCCGGTCGCAATACAATCAAATCCCAACTCCATAGCCTTGTCGTAGGCAATCCCAAATTTTACTTCAGAGTTACACAATACATCTGGATTCGGCGTGCGCCCCGCGGCATATTCTGCATAAAAATCTTTGAGCACGCGCTCCTTATACACACTCGTCACATCCCAAGTCGTAAAGGGAATGCCGAGCTTTGCTGCCACTGCTCCGGCATCGCGCATTTCCCCCGCCCAACACGACTCACCCAGCGTGGATTTATCCGTCTCTTCCCAGAGTTTCAAATAGACTCCCGTGACGTCATAACC
>CAZHIP010000007.1:0-48395 GCA_964532925.1 uncultured Gammaproteobacteria bacterium | reverse complement strand
TTGTTATCCATCATGCACAGGGTCTGACTCCCATAGTATTTAGTGAGCGGTTTCATGGCGGATGGAAACTGTATGCGAAATCACCTGAGTATTCTGATTTTGTAAACCAACAAGACGCCAACCGTCAGCTTGAAAACTATGTGATGTTGGATGGCAATAGCGATGACCAATCAACTAAAGATGAACTTATTGATTATTGGAATCGAGGATGGATTTCCACGCTCGGAGACCCGATCGTTAAGACGATACAACACTGGAAATGGAGCAATAACACACGGCAACTCGAATATATAGAGCGGTATGTTGTTGATTTTATTTCGAAAAATTTCTACGGAACGATCCAAAATGATAACTTGCCGGGAGGGGTTTTTTATGAAACATTGTTTAGGCGATCTATAGAAGATAGCGTTGAGCATGCGACTGTCAATGGGTATGCAAATAGCTGGATACTGGATATCGAAGCTATCTGTAGTAGCGATGGTGTCTGTCGCCAGAATGCCGACGGGACACAGGATATCGAGATTATTATGGAATTTTGGCCACAGCGGTTATTTTATATAGGGGGAGCTGTTTCGGTCACGGCTTTTTTATGTGGCCTGGGATGCCTAATGTATAAGAGGCGCCATATTAAGATGGGGAAGAATTAGTATAATTTATTGTAGATGAGTAAAATAGTATGCGAGATTTTATAGAGAAAATTAAAATAGTAATGACGTTATTAAGAAGTATAAAGAAGATTTTTTTCTTTAGAGATTTTTTTATATATTATTTAAGAAAAATTCCAAAATTAAATAATTTACCGGAAAATAAAAAGTATCTGACCCAGATTCATGATTTAGTGGGTGGGTATTGCTCGGCGCAATTTATGGCGTATGCTCCAGTATATATGGAGCCACATATCATGAAGATTGCAGAAAGCGTGTTTCAGGATCTCGATTCTCGGGAGTTGTATCGGAAGGTGTTTTTGCGGACCATATATTCTTCGCTTTTTCTGCCAGGATGGGAGACCTATTATGAAAGCGAGGACGTGTATTTTCGTAAATTAGCAGAACTAACATCTGCAATAGAAGGAGATGTTAGTTTCCATCCTAACTTTTTTATTACCAAGAAAAAAAACAGCAGTCATTTTTCTTTGCGATTCAAAAATGGATCATCGTATATTTTACCGATTGATTGGTTTGAGATCAGCGTGTTCTCGTGTAAGTTAGGGTTGCCGCTATTAGAGCAGAAGTATCTGAATTACATACAAGATCGGGATATTATCGATGTCGGTGCATTTGTGGGTGATAGCAGCATCGTGTTGACCGAGTACACGCATAAAAAAGTAGTAGCTATTGAGCCAGGAGCGCATAACTATGCGCTTTTGCAGAAAACATTACAGCTTAACAATCTACAGCACAGAATAGATGCGTATAATGTTGCGCTTGATAAGGAAGAACGGACCGTGGGAATTGTCGATCATGGTGCAGGATCGAGCATCACTGCTTCATCTGCGGGCAATAACTTGACCACAATTACCCTCAATAAGCTGATTACCGGAAAATACGAGAAAATTGGTCTCATTAAAATGGATACCGAAGGCTACGAGATGAATATATTGCTGGGGTGCGAAGAGCTTATTAAAACTCATAAACCCGTGCTTTTGCTTTCTATTTATCACAGCGGGGATCAATTTATGAATATTCCACTCTATATGAAGGAAAAGTTTTCGCATATATACGATTTTAGGTTTATAGATTGTAATCCCGTGCATCCATTATCAGAAAAGGTGCTTGTGTGTCTGCCGAAAGAGCTATGATCTGGCGGTGATTGGTTGTTAATGTATTTCGTATAGAGCGGCGATATGGATAACAAGCGACCGAGCATATCTCTGCTGCAAAGAGGAGTCGGCAGGATAATGAGGAATTCGGAGGTTCGATTAGTGAGCGAATATCTCGTTGTTGTTTTGCTGGTTTTTTTTCCTCTTTTAAAAACGGGCAGAATTTTGTTGTTGGATTATGGGTCAATACCCAATGTCCCTTTTTCTCGATTTTTGCATCCAAACATTATCGCGAGTATTTATTTTTGGCTCATGAACAGCAGCATCCTCGGTAAAATAATATTGGTTGCCGCCTTTGTATTTTTGGGGGTCAGTGCGCATAGGTTAGCGTATGGCGCGACTAAGGGAAATTCCTGGGCCGCGTATTTTATGGGGTTATTGGTTATCTTTAACCCGTGGATGTATTCGCGGATCCTTTATGGGCAAGTTGGCGTCGTTTCTGGTGTGGTGTTGTTGCCGTTATTTTTTACGGCTCTCTTGGAGGCGTATAAACGTTTGTCAAAAAAACCCGAAGAGCACGATCCTGGCGTTTGCGCCCACGCGAATCGGATATGGTGTTTTTTGAGCAAGCACAAAAGTTTTGTTTCATCTGCTTTTTTTCTGGCGTTGATCGCGACGAGCATTGTTTCAATCATGCCGTCTGCAGTATTTTTTATTAGCACAATAACCGTAGTGAGCAGCGTATGTTATTTGATATCCCTATGCATGTTTCGTCCTGTTCGCGAGTCACTCCAGATATGGAAAGGTCTTCTGTGGTATGGATTATTGGGGGTGGTGTTTTTTCTTTTGTTAAATACTTACTTGATTATCCCCATGTTGTTGGGGAAATCTGCACTTTCGGGATATATCAATATTATTAATGTCAGTGATATTAATAGTTTTAAAACAGTGAATGATTCAGTACATGGTGTTTTGTGGAATACTGCCGCCATGTATGGGTTTTGGGCCGAGATAGGTGGTCGGTATGCGCCACTAAAAACCATGGTTTCATATTGGTTTCAGCTCTATCTGGGGATACTCGCATTATCGGTGTGGGGAGTTATTGCATCAGTCATTCAGTGGGCGCGCGTCAGACGAACTACAAAGGCGTCTACAGACGATCACTCTATTGGTCGGGCACCATGGGTGGTCTTCTCTTTTGTTATTATTGGGTTCATTTCATTTGTGCTTGCAGTTGGTATTGCGCATCCATGGACGGCACCGGTGTCATGGTGGATGTATAACCATGTACCCTTTTATAAAGGACTTCGTGATTCCCAAAAGTGGGTGGGTCTTTTAGTAGTGTGTTATGCGTACCTTGGGGCATTGGGGGTTGATGATCTAATACCCCGCCTACGAAGACTCTGTGGGTTGGTGGTAGTGCGTATTGGGGGCCGTAGGTTATTGCCAGGGAAGGTACACCAGATGGTCGGATACATATCTACGATGGGGGTAAAAGCTATCCCTGCACTATTTTTAGTGATCCCACTCCTCTATGCACCAGGCATGTTTGGTGGATTTAAAGGGCAAATTTGTGTGGGAAATTACCCAAAAAGCTGGTTGAGTGCAAATGAATATTTAAAAAAAGACCCCGATACATTTCGTGTACTATTTTTGCCCTGGCATCAATACATCAATCTTTCTTTTGCCTGCCATAAAATTATTGCAAATCCCGCAGCGCTCTTTTTTGATAAACCAACCATTGCTGGCGATAATCTTGAAATGGGTGCTATGTATACCCAGAGTGTGCGCCCTGAATCAAAATATATAGAAGGGGAGATATTAGAAAAAAAAGAACACTTTGCTGTGCGTAGTTTTGCGTTTGATGCGACGCGAAACTTTCAAGATCAGGTTACAGGCTTTCCGCGGACTTCTTTTGGTACAGCATTGCTTCCCTTGAATATTAAATATGTTATTCTTGCTCAGGAGTCTGATTTTTTCAGTTATGGTTTTGTTGGACAGTCTCCGGATATGAAGCTCGTATATGATTCGCCGGAGATGAAAGTGTACTTGAATGAACGATGGCAAACGGCCCCCTAAGATTTTTTTATGAATATAGAGAACATCATTAAGATATTGGTGGTAATAGCAGTGCTTGCCGTAGGTAGGTTTGTGGGGCATGTTGCTATTGCAAATCTTGTTGTTATTGGCTGGCTATCAGGTGTGGTGTTGTGGCAAAAAGAGGGTGCCGTAACTATGGTGGCCGGTGGGGTTATTGCGGGACTGTGGGCACTGGGGCATTTTTTTCGACCAGAGCTCTCGGTTGAATATTTACGGATTTATGCTTATTGGATGCTCGGGGTTGGGTTTGTGGTATTAATAGCGGATCGGTACGATGTTGTCTCTCGAGAGTTTTGGGAACGAGCTATGGTAGAAGCGCGTGATTGGAGATCCAACAGAGATAAGCTTTGGCAATTGATTCGCGATCTGCACCAAGGTTTTATCTCTGTACCGCTTCGTGTGCGAGTGAAACTATTGTTATTGGTAATAATCTTTTTTACTACATTGATATTTACCAGGATTCAATTGCTGGATATCTTTATTTTAGTATTTTTTCTATACACTATCTTATTTAGTTTTGATCCGCGCGTACATTTTGTTCTAGCGTTAGGGGGTATTCTACTATTTCCGCTATTTATTATAGTAAAAAACGAAACCACTGCGGAGGTTGTTGCTATCCATGCATATTATTTTTTAGTAATGGGTATTTGTGGAGAAGTCACCATGATTGCCTGTGAACGATGGCCAAGCATGAAGCGATTATTATAGTGATTGCAGGAGAGAGAAAAGGGATAGCTGTGGATAAGGTACAGGTCTCACGCAGTATTTACGCATGTAAGAGTATTGGATAAATGAATTGATTTTGCCTTTAATAAGGCAAAATTTAAACGGAAACCGTCAGTATCTATTGCTAGAATGATCGGGTAGGATCAAAGATTGCGTTCATGTTTATGCACGTGATATACTCTAATTAATCATAATCTACACTCTAGTTAACCTTAAAGGTAAATCTATGGCAGAAAAGTTGCGCAGAAAATTTTTATCATTAAGCAAGAATGAGCAGGTGATTGTAAAAGCAATTGTTCTTGTGGTTGCGGTTGTTTTGGTTTCTGTGCCATTTGCCTACGCTGGTAACATTACTAACTGGGGTTATGGATACAAAACTGGTGCATATGGATATGGTTATTCAGGGTATTCAACCAACGTGCCAGCTGCTCCGTCATCATTATCTTGTAATACAACAACAGGTGTCTGTACATGGGTAGCACCTACAACCACACGTGGAGGGGATGCTATTTCTGCGGGTCCTTTCGGCGGTGGCTCAGTCGCTTCCTATCTCATTGACTTTGACACCAGTGCGATTACTTCGTGCGCAGATGGTACCTCAGTTACTGACCCTGCAGCAGAGCTTCAGTCATTGGCATCAAGTACTTTGTATTATGTTGCCGTCTGTGCAGTTGATAACAATGGAAACCGAGGTGTTGTTGCAACAACAAGCTTTACAGCAGCTGCAGTAGGTAGCTCCAGCTCATCATCCGGAGGCGGTGGTGGCAGCACAACAACGGCAGCGCCAACTTCACCGGTTCCAACAGTGGTCTCACCAGGTGCTTCATCAAGCAACCCAGGTGGTGTTTCAAACAATGTAGACTTTGGGTTTGAGGCAGCATCTGTTACGGTAGCTCCAGCAGCTCGCGATATGGCTATGGAAAAGAGCTATGAGGCTCGTGCAAAGACGGTTCTTGGTTCATCTAACAGCTCGGTTGTCAACTTTGTAACCTACGGAACACCATCAACTATGATCTTGGGTGCTGGTGAACGTCTCGGTGTACTCAACTCATACCGTGCAGCATATGGTAAGGTTCCTACAACTGACGCACAGTGGTCAGATGTGATTAAGATTGCTAACGGTCGCTGGCCATCAGAAACTTCAGCAAAGGCTGAAACCCGCGCCAAGGCAACCTTCAAGACGATCTACAAGCGCGATGCTGTAATGACTCAGGCAAATGATAACGCCGCAGTTACGGTCATGGCCTATGGTCTTCGCCCAGCAAACCGCAACTTGAATTCAGAAAAAGTGGCTATCAAGAACTTCCGCGGTACACTCGGTCGCTCACCTTCGCTCGCTACTGACTGGGACATGGTTCGTGCCATTGCCTACTCAGGTGCCAAGCGTTAGGATCTAGAGAGAAGCTAAACAACCCGCCCATCTGGGCGGGTTGTTTTTTTTATGATAAGCTCGGGCTACGAGTATGAAATCTATTGCAGTCGTGATTCCAGCCTATAATGAAGGCAGTGTGCTTCCAGGGGTGCTTGGAAGGCTTCAGGATGTGATAAAAGAGTCTCAAGCCAATGTCATCACTATTGTGGTGAACGACGGCTCTCGTGACGACACAGAGGCTGTAGCGCGGCGTTTCAATGCCAACGTAGTCAGTCACCCGATTAATCGCGGCCTGGGTGCCGCTTTATCTACTGGTATTACGGCCGCGCATCTTACGCTGAAAGATCTGGGGCTTATCGACAATAGCGCGATTGTGACGTTTGATGCTGATGGTCAGCACGATCCAGTCGAACTGTTTCAAGTAGTTCAGCCAATTCTTGAGGGGAAGGCTGATGTTGTGCTAGGGACGCGCTTTGGTAGCAAGGATCAAGCATCAATGCCAATACACCGAACGCTTGCAAATCGCCTAGCAAATACGATTACTGGAGTATTATTTGGCGTTTGGGTTACGGATACGCAATCAGGATATCGTGCGTTTTCGTACAAAGCAGCTACTGAACTTGCTATTCGCACCAGCACCATGGAGGTGTCATCAGAGATTGTGCGCGAGATCGGTCGTAATCATTGGCGGCTTGTTGAAGTGCCGATTACAGTTGCGTATACTGAATATTCGCTTTCTAAAGGGCAGAGTTTTGGAAAAGGTTTGGAAACGTTGTGGAAACTAATAATGCTCCGCTTTTTTCGATAAGTATGATGATACAAGTTTTGGTCACGGTTATCTCGGCACTGACGCTATTTAGTATCCAGAAACGCTTTCGTCGTGGCGCCATGGGTACTATAGAGTCTTTACTGTGGGCTCTGTTGTGGATTGGTGCCGTGGTTGTGGTGTGGAATCCTGCGGTATCAAATCGTTTTGCCGGCTGGCTGGGTGTCGGTCGTGGTGCCGATGCGGTGCTCTATAGTGCCATCGTTATTTTGCTCTATGCGCTTTTACGACTTCATGCCCGCATTGAAGGTCTTGAACACGCACTTTCCGAATTGGTAAAAAAAATCGCGCTTACGAGCGCGGGTATTTCTCCTGCAGATAAAAAAACTCCTCCTAGTGTAGAGCTTCAGTAATTTCGTAGAGTTCTTGCGTAGCTTTTGCGGTTTTTTCCCATGTAAATTGTGCGGCTTGTGTTCTGCCGCGTTCTGCGAGTGTTTCTGCGAGTGTTTTGTCGAGCAAGATCGTGCGGAGGGCTGTAGCGATGCTTGCCACTGATTGTGGATCAACAAAGAGCGCCGCATCGCCAGCAACTTCGGGGAGGGAGCTGGTTTTAGAAGTAATTACGGGCGTGCCAGCGGCCATAGCTTCGAGCACGGGAAGTCCAAAGCCTTCATAAAAACTTGGAAAGACAAACGCGCGGGTATGGCGGAGAAGCGTCCACTTAGTATGTTCGCTGATATAGCCAAGATAACGGATTTTTTCTTTGCCGTATTTCTTTTTATACAGCAAGTTTTTTTCTTCGATCAGCGCAAAAATGCTGTCGGAGTGCCAGCCTTTTTTGCCGGCAATCACTAGTTCGAGGTCGTGAAAGAGGGTGCCTTCGCGAAGGAGTGTATCAAACGCATGAATAGTAGCATTGAAGTTTTTGCGTGGTTCTATGGTTGAGATGCTCAAGATATACGGCGCAGAGATCTGGAAAAATCGCGCGAGATCATGCCGTTCACGTACTTCATCGGGAGTGAGAACATCACTCGGAAGCTCACCAAATGGAGAGCGCACGCCTTCGGGAATAACAGTGACATGGCCGTGGGGCACCGCAAAGTACGTCTCGAGGTCATGCCGTGTCGCGTTTGAGACTGCAATCAGTGCGCTCGCTTGAGCAATGGTTTTTGGATAGAGGATTCGGCTGGCCAATTGTTGTTTTGGAAACCATTCTGGATTTCTGAAAATCGCCAAATCATGGACGGTGAGCACGGTGGTACCGCGGTATGAAATGGGAATGCGTCCACCGGGAACATGTAAAATATCTGGCCGCTCGCGATGAAATGCGCTACTTACGAGAAGTTCGGAATACACGCCAGGAAGGAATCGACGATAGGTGCTACTCGGGAGTCTGACAGCTTTTGTTTTTGGGCGGCCGCCGATGAGATGGCGGAGTGCGTCGGTAGGAAATGCGCCATCGACAAATAAAACATATTCGTTTGTTGCATCGAGTCGCAGCAAATACTCGACAAGATGCAGGGTATACATGCCAACACCCGCAGCCTCGCCCGGCCCAGGATTCAAAATGGTACGACAATCAATAGCGATACGCATGCCTCTATTGTAACACGATGGCGGAGAATTTATTGTGTGCGATTCAAAAGATCGCGCATGAATGTGAAGCGTTCCCAGACGCTCGGTGCACCCGCGATGACTCCAATAAACGTGCCGCTTTTTCCGCGCGCCGCAACCACGAGATTGTATCCTGATTCTGCAATATGTCCAGTTTTTGCGCCCAGAAGTTCAAAGCCAGGCAAAGAGATACTCGAACTAAAGAGGTTGGTTGCTTTGGCGCGTCGAGCAGCTTGGTTTTTTGGGGTAAAGGTATATTCATCAATCTCTGGTTCATTGGAAATTTCTGGAATAGAAAAGGCCACGCGGGCTATGGCGGCGATTTCTCGAGCAGTGCTGATGTTTTCTGGGTTCAAGCCACTCGTATCGGCAAAACGGGTATGAGTAAGGCCGAGTTTTTTTGCTTGTGAATTCATGGCTTCGACGAACGCTTGTTCGGAGAGGCCTGTTGAGCGCGCGAGAGCTGCCGCCGCGTCGTTTGATGACACAATAAGCATGAGATTCCAGAGATCGCGCACTGTTATTTCGTCGCCAGGAATCAGGTAGGGAATGGCGCCGCCCTTCATATCTTCTGCGGATATGGTTACGGTTTTTTCCATATCAAGCCCGCGATCGTACAGCGTTATTGCGGTCATGAGTTTGGTAATCGAAGCAAGGGGAACGGGGGTGTCGGCATTTTGTGAAAAAAGAACGGTACTGCGGTTACCGGTCGTACGCAATAAATACCCAGCGCGGACATTTTGGATTGGTGCGCGTAAGATTGCAGCGGCAATTGGGGTTGCGCTGGCGCTCGTGGCAATAGAGAGGGAAAGCAACAATTTTAAAATCGCAAACATAGACTACGAAGCAGTGGGTTCAGGATTTGGTGTAGTTTTTGGTAGTTCTTTTGACTTCAAGAATACCTCGAGTGCTTCATGGGTTGAAAGCGAGGCGTAGTCTGGTAATTCGTTCACGCGCGTGATGCCAAGATAGCCAACGAGTTCTTGGCTGACGGCAAACTTTTTTTCGCCCGGTCGCTCGGTATCGGTCGCTTCGACAATAAGGCCGCGGATTAAGAGGTTGCGCAAGATCATGCCGCAATTTACGCCACGGATTTCTTCAAGTGTGCCTTTTGTGATGGGGCCGCGGTACGCAATGATGGAGAGTGTTTCGAGCTGGGCCTTGGTGAGCTCACCAGTGGTTTCGTCTTTGGTCATTGCTGCAATCACTGTTGCTGCTTCGGGTGAGGTGCCCATTTGTATACCTTCAGCGCTTTCAAAAATCTGAATGCCACTTTGTTTTGAGGTGTAGTTAGCCGAGAGCTCGTCGATAATCTCTCGCGCCGTAGCTTCTTCTATTTCAAGAAGCGCGCTTATTTTTTTAAGCGTCAGTGGTTTGCCGGCCGCAAATAAAATAGCCTCAATGAGCAGTTTGTGGTTCGTCATAATGAGTGATAGTAATATCGTCAAAAAGTGATCCCTGGTCAAGTAGTATCATTTGTCGGCGCGCAAGTTCGAGAATGGCGAGAAAACTCACGATCACCTCTGCTTTTGAAGACGCACCGGTCGTGTATTGCTTAAACGAAAGTCGTGCGTGTTTCAAAATAGTTTCCTCAATATGGCGAATGCGTTCGGTAATGGTGACGGTTTTCCGCATCGCAACTTTTGGTAGTTCGATCGACTGTTTGATGATTCCGAGCACGCGCTCCCAGGCTGCTTGAAGTGATGTTTTTTCGAGTGACGGCGGAGGAATAAACTGGGCAGTTGGTGTAACCGGTTTACGCCAGTATGCCCATCTTTTTGCCTTAATCATGCGCTCGATCTCTTTAGCTTTGCTGTGATACACGCGGTACATGCCCAGCTGGAGTTCGAGGGGAATGCCGGGTTCCTCGGGAATTTCTATTTCCGGAAAGAGCGCTTTGGATTTCAAAACGAGTAGTTTTGAGGCGACCAGCAAGAAGTCGGCGAGTTCATTGGGTGAGACTGGATGCGCTTCGAGGTGTGCTAAAAATTGGTCGGCGACTTTGGAGAGGGAGACGTTCGTAATATCGAGTTCAGCACGCTCGATCAGCTCTAGAAGGAGTGCTAACGGACCTTCAAACTGCTCGAGGAGGACGCTGTACATGGGCTAGGCTTTAGGAGATGTTCCAAAAATAATAGGAAGTGCGGCATCGATGTGGTCAACCATGACAAAGCGCATTTGTTTGCGAATACTTTCCGGTACATCAATTAAATCACGTTCGTTTTCTTTTGGGAAAATAACCGTGTCGAGTTTTGAGCGATGTGCCGCCAAGATTTTTTCTTTGAGGCCGCCAATAGGCATAATTTTGCCGCGCAAAGTAATCTCGCCCGTCATACCAACATTTTTCTTGATTGGTTGCGAGGTGAGACTTGAGATGAGCGCTGAAGCAATCGCCATACCGGCTGATGGGCCGTCTTTCGGAATACCGCCGCTCGGCACATGGACGTGCATGTCGAAGGATTTGTGGAACTGTTGTTTGATGTGTAAGTGTTTAGCAAAGCTGCGTGCATACGAATATGCCGCTTGCGCCGACTCTTGCATGACGTTCCCGAGATTGCCAGTGAGAATCAATTTGCCTTTGCCTTCCATGGTTGTGACCTCGATTGGCAAAATATCACCGCCATGACTTGTCCATGCAAGACCAGTGGCGACACCAATCGCGTCTGCGCTTTCTGCTTTGCTGGTGTTGTATTTTGGTAAACCTAAATAGGGGATCAGATTTTCGCCATCAATGGTAATCGCTGTTGGTTTTTTTGTAGACTTTTTCTTGGGTACGTCGGAGAGTTTGAAGGCGACCTTGCGGCAAAGGGTTGCGATCATGCGTTCGAGTTCGCGAACACCTGCTTCGGCAGTATATTCTTGGATAATCAATCGCAACGCAGTGGTTGTGACCACGAGCTCTGTTTCGTCGAGGCCGTGGCTTTTGAGCGTGCGGGGGACGAGGAACTTTTCGGCAATTTGGAGCTTTTCGTCTTCGGTGTACCCAGAAAATTCGATGACTTCGAGGCGGTCGCGAAGTGCATGCGGGATGTCATCGAGGACGTTTGCGGTGGTGATAAACATGGCATCAGAACAGTCGACCGGGACTTCGAGGTAGTGGTCGTTAAAGTTTTTGTTTTGCTCGGGGTCGAGTGCTTCGAGGAGTGCTGCGCTTGGGTCGCCACGCATGCCGTCTACACCCATTTTATCGATTTCGTCGAGCACAAAGACGGGGTTTTGTACGCCAGCTGTCGCAAGACCTTGAATAATGCGCCCTGGAAGCGCGCCAACATAGGTTCGACGGAAGCCGCGGATTTCTGATTCATCGCGCACGCCACCCAAAGAGAGGCGGACAAATTTGCGTCCCATGGCGCGGGCGACTGATTGCGCGATAGACGTCTTTCCGGTTCCTGGTGGCCCGACAAAGCAGAGGATGGGGCCACGGAGTTTACCGACGCGCTTTTGTACGGCTAAGTGCTCGAGCATGCGTTCTTTGACCTTTTCGAGGCCAGCATGATCTTCGTCGAGTGCTTGGCGCGCCTTTTTTAAATCAATAACTGACTCGGAATAGGTGCCCCACGGAAAGCGAATGAGCCAGTCGAGGTAACTACGGATATACGAAAGCTCTGGAGAAAACTGAGGCGTTTTTTCCATGCGGTTTACTTCTTTGATGGCCACCGCGCGTACTTCGGTTGGCATGTTTGATTTTTCGATTTGCTTCCTCAGTTCATCGGATTCACCGCCAGAACCAGCACCAACGCCAAGCTCGCGCTCGATGGTTTTGAGTTGTTCACGCAAAAACATTTCGCGTTGCATTTTGTCGAGTTCTTTGCCGACTTCTGCTTGTAGTTTTTTGGCACTATTAAATAATTGCAACTGATAGCCTAGCGCTTTTCGGAGTTGTTCAAGTTTTTCTTCTGCGGTTTTTGCCGAAAGAATTGCTTGGCGTTCGGCCACCTTCATGTCGAGGTTGGTAGCAATGAGATCTGCCATGACCCATGGATCGCTGACATTTAAAATAACAAAGACAACATCGAGTGGAATCGGTGCGCCAAGTGAGACACATTCGCGGAATTGGTTTGAACATGAATACATGAGTACTTCAATGCGCTCGGTTTTTTTGGTAACCGGTGCTTCGAGTAGTTCGATTTTTGTTTTGAAATACGGCGAGACTTGGAACACTTTTGTTGCCTCTGCGCGCACAACACCTTCGATGAGAACTTTCACTGGCCCATCTTTTGTTTTCGTAACTTCTTTGATTCTGCCGATGGTGCCAATGTGGTAAAAGTCACCAACACCAGGGCTCGTCGCGTCTTCATTTTTTTGCGCGACAAACATAGCCATGGGGTGTTTTGACTTCATGGCAGCGTCGATGGCGGCCAAAGACTTTGGGCGCTGGACGATGAGTGGGAGTGAGACACCAGGAAACACCACCGAGTCGCGCAGGACAATCAGCGGTAAGTCAGTTCGCCCTTTTAGGTTTTTGAGGGCGAGATTTTTTTGTGAATCAGTGTCTTTCATATATAGAATTGCAGCTTACTCGCGGTATCCAAGTAAGCACTGTGGACCGAAGAAGGAGGTACTATTTTTTGCGCAAGCTAATGTGCGCTTCGCGGAGTTGGGTTTCGGAGAGTTCTGACGGGGCGTCCATAACAGACGTGTTGCCGGAGGCTGACATAGGGAAGGCTTGGACTTCGCGGAGATGATCTTCTTGGGTGAGGTTCATGATGGTGCGTTCAACACCCATACCAATACCGCCGTGCGGTGGCGCGCCGTACTTGAAAGCTTCGATCATGTGGCCGACGGAGGCTTTGATTTCCTCGTCACTGTAGCCCATCGTGCGATAGGTTGCTTCCAAAACTTCTGGGCGATGAGCACGGATAGATCCGCCGCCAACCTCAAAGCCGTTACAGACGAGATCGTATTGGCTGGTGAGAATCTTTTCCGTGTTTGTTCCCGCGAGGTGATCCGCCGCATATTCAGGCAGTGGTTGGGAGAATGGGTTGTGCGTAAAGGTCCATTTGCCGTCGTTGTCTTTCTCGAAGAAGGGAAAATCGATGACCCACGCGTAGGCGAGGACACCATTTTTCTTGTCTTCATCGGAGCGGAGATCGAATTTGTCGGCACCATATTTTTTCATGGAGTCGGCATAGGAGACACGTGGAAATGGTTTTTCTTTGATGGTGAACCCGAGTGCTTCGACAGACTTGGTTACTGCGTCTTCGATGGTCTGCATCACTCCCTCGCGGTCAACAAAACTCATCTCGACATCGATTTGTGTATGTTCAAACCCACGGTCAGCGCGAAGGTCTTCGTCGCGAATGCAGCGAGCGACTTGGAAGTAACGCTCAAACCCAGCAACCATGAGGAGTTGCTTGTACTGTTGTGGCGATTGTGGAAGCGCAAAGAATTTTCCTGGCTTCAATCGTGATGGAACAATGAAGTCGCGTGAGCCTTCGGGGGTTGATTGCGTAAGAAGCGGTGTTTCGATTTCGACAAAGTCTTTGCCAAATAATTGTTCGCGCATTTTCTGGACGTACTGGCTGCGCAAGCGGATATTTTTTTGTAGCCGTTCGGAACGAAGATCTAGATAGCGATAGCGAAGGCGTAATTCTTCGTTGACGTTTTTGGTGTCCGCATCGATCGGGAAGGGTGGTGTAGCGGATGGTCCGAGAATTGTGATAGATGATGCAAGGACTTCAACAGTGCCGGTCGACATGTTTGGGTTTACTGCTTTGGCGCCACGTTCTTTTACAGTGCCGGTAATTGTCACCACTGATTCTGGTGAGAGATTCTTCATCTCAGCTTGATAGAGTTCGTCGGCAATAATCACTTGTATGATGCCTGATCGATCGCGCACGAGCAAAAACGCGAGTTTACCCACATCGCGGATGGTGTGGATCCAGCCGGAAAGAGTGACTTCAGAGCCAATCTGGGAAACCGTTTCTTTGATGAGTGTGCGCATAAATAATGTGGCTAGGAGTTCATTGTGTTCACTCCTATGCGTCGCCTGGGGCTCGAACCCAGAACCTTAGGCTTAAGAGGCCTCTGCTCTGCCATTGAGCTAGCGACGCATGGGGGTGAATACAGAAAAACCAGGATTATAACGGCAACGTAGCCCGCTTATCCTACCAAAACCTCTCTATCTGGGCAAGGGGTAAAATACTAAGAAATAAGGCCTCGAATAAGGCCAATAATCGCAATAGTAGCCCAAATGACGTTCAAAACAACTGGTTGCCAGTCTTTGCGCTGAGATCCTTGAATAACCATGGAAAGCGCGCCTGTCGCGTTTAAGAGCTGAAATTGCCAGTCTTGAGCCATGAGAACATTAAAACTGGTGAGAATATATGCAGAGAGGATGGCAGTAACACCGTACCAACCAAGGAGTTGTATATCACGATTATTTCGGGGCATGTGTCTATGGTATCAAAAAAGAGAGACTCTTTACAGTATCTTTGTGTAAGCTCATGATGTTTTGTATATGAAGTATGTCTTTTTGTGGTTCGCGCATCGTTTGTATCGATACGTGGTGCGGCCGATATTGTTTCGAATTGATTCCGAGCGCGTGCACCTGGGGGCCATTGATTTTGGTGCGTGGGTAGGGGAGTGGCCTCTGGTGGTAGCTTTTTTGAGTTTTTTCACACGAGTATCAAATCCAGCACTGACACAAACCGTTGCGGGTGTTTCTTTTCAAAATCCCATTGGCTTGGCTGCGGGGTTTGATTATGAAGCGCGTTTGCACAAAGCGTTGCCCGCTGTTGGTTTTGGATTTGGAACTATTGGTACCATTACAAAAAATGCTTATGAAGGAAATGCATTGCCGCGATTGGGGCGACTCGTTGACTCGCGATCACTTCTGGTGAACAAAGGGTTGAAAAATCTAGGCATTGCGGCAACACTCGCACGATGCGCAAATGACGCACCAGTAATTCCGCTTGGACTCAGTATTGGCATGACAAATACAAAGGCGATTACAGGTGAATCGGAAGCAATCGCAGATATTCTCGCGGCGTTTACAGAAGCGAATAGCACACCGAATTCATTTGCGTACTACGAATTGAATATTAGTTGCCCCAACATGATGATTCCGGTGAGTTTTTCTGCACCACAATCACTCGATGCGCTTTTGTCTGCGCTTGATAGTCTGCATATTGCAAAACCGCTGTTTATGAAAATGCCGATTGAAAAAGACGATGCCGAGACACTGGAGCTGCTTGCGGTTATCGCACGGCACAACGTTCTTGGTGTTATCTTTGGAAACTTACAGAAAAATCGCCAGGATCCATCACTGAACCCCGCCGAAGTTGCAAAATATGCAAAAGGATATTTTAGTGGTAAACCAACCGAGAAGCGATCAAATGAATTGATTGCACTCGCGTACAAAAATTACGGCCAGAAACTCGTCATTATCGGATGTGGTGGGGTGTTTTCCGCTGAAGACGCGTATACAAAAATAAAACTCGGTGCGTCGCTCGTGCAACTGATTACCGGCATGATTTTTGAAGGTCCGCAGCTGATCGCCGAAATCAATCACGGACTTGTGAAGCTTTTGAAACAGGATGGGTTTAAAAATGTAAGCGAGGCGGTGGGAAAAGTGCAACGATAGCGCATTATTTTCCCAGAGAGAATTTTGTAATGAGGTGTTGGCAAGTGCCATGTTCACCGGTTTCAAATATGCCGATTTCTGTTGCGGTGATGTCTAAGGGGAGAGTTGGCAGCATGTTCATTGCCTCAAGATCTTTTGTTGGTAGTTTTGTTAATGTGATATGTGGTGCATCAACCGCGTACCCAACATTGTAATACCCAAATGGAGTTGTGGTATCTAGTGTGACGGTGCGAAGAGGATCTAATGCTTCGACAATGGTTTTTTGTAGTTCCAATAATTCAGGAGTTGTCCCATAAGCAATGGAAACCCAGACATCGTGATTGGTTTCGTAATGTGATTCACCTAGAGAAATGGGGCGAATATTTTTTGAAATAGCTTGTAGTTCTGCCTGTATTTTTGAAAGATTTTCTTTGGGAAATGTTGTGGTATACAAACTAAGATGTGGAATATTTTTTTGTTCGCCAAGAACGAATAATCCATTATTTTTCTGTAGAAGGTTACTCAACTCGATCGCTGTGTGAGTAATTTCTGTTGGTGGAAGAAGAACGATGTTGAGATGGCTGTCCATGTTTTTATCTAAATTTGCCCTCGGAGGGATTCGAACCCCCAATAACAGGTTCGAAGCCTGTCGTGATATCCATTTCACTACGAGGGCGTAGTTGGGTGAATTACCACCCTTTATTTTCCATGCCGTTTGCGGCGGCGGCAACTTGTGCTTCTTGCTTTGAAGAACCTTCACCTTTGCCTACCATCTCTTCGTTTAGGTAGATACCAACCGTAAACCACTTGTTGTGGTCCGGGCCTTTTTCTTCAAGTGTTTTGTACTGTGGGGTAACCCCCAATTTTTCTTGGGCTATTTCCTGAAGCTTCGACTTCGGGTCCATGTACAGTTTGTGCTCGATGATATACGGAAGTTTTGAGATGACAGCGTGGCTAATGAATCCTGCAGCAGCATCGTAGCCTTGGTCCATGTAGATAGCACCAATCACAGCTTCGATGGCGTTGGCAAGAATGTAGTGTCGCGCTTTTGAATCGCGGTCTTTTGATTCACCGCGTGAGAGATACAAGAAGTCTTCAATACCCAGACCCTTAGCAATTTCGGCGAGCATGTTGGCATTTACGAGTGCCGCGCGCCAGTTCGTGAGCTCACCTTCGGGATTTGGGTAGTTGTTGTAGAGGTGTTGGGTAACGACGAGTTCGAGTACGGCATCGCCCAAAAACTCTAACCGTTCGTTGTGCGAAAGAGAGAAGTCCGGGTTCTCATTCAAAAATGATCGGTGAACCAATGACTGCTGGAGGATTTCTTTGTTTTTAAACGTAACACCTAATGTATTTTCTAGTACGGTCGTGTCGTTGAGTTGCATACGTTACACTCCAGGTTCAGGTGATTTTGCTGGAGACTTATCTACATTTTTAATTTCACCTGCTGCGGTCAAATCGCGGAAAATGGCACCGAGTACACCGTTTACAAACTTACCTGAAGATTCACCACCAAATGTTTTTGCTAATTCGATAGCTTCGTTGATAGCAACTTTTGCCGGGATATCAGTGTTGTGTTTGAGTTCGTAAATACCGATGCGCAGCACATTGCGGTCAACCAGCGTGATCTGCTCGATTGGCCATTGTGGCGCGTATTTGGTGATAGTTTTGTCGATCTCTGCTTGATGTTCGAGTACACCATTCGTGAGGTTTTCGACAAATGGTTTATCGTCAAAATCAGCAGCAAACTCCGCCAGGTTGTGACGGAGTGCTGATTCAAGGTCGCTGACGTTTCGCCCGCGAAAATCCCACTGATACAAGGACTGCATTACGATCATGCGTCCAAGGTGGCGGTTGGCCATATATCAGGGAAAGCTAAAAGCTTAAGATTTCTTGACTGATTTTTTTGTCTTTGCCGCGACGACAGTGCGACCGCGATACTGACCACAATTGGTGCAGGCGCGATGCGGCAAGATCTTGGTGCCGCAGTTGAGACAAGCAGCGAGCGTTTCCTTCTTCAATGCGAAGTGGGAAGCGCGGCGGCGCTTGTGTGAACTAGTCCGGCGATGTCCAGGAAGCCCCATAGGATATAAGTGTAAACGGTAGAGCGCAAAAGTCAAAACTTTGCGTTGGCGATACTCTACCAGATGTTCATGAGTTATTCAAGCCTTAGACAAAGGTTACGTTCGCTACCATGTCTTTATCCTCTTTAAACCGCATCAATCGGACACCTTGGGTGGCGCGACCGAGAACTGAGACGGATTTGAAGGGGAGTCGGATGACCTGACCGCCGCGGGAAACCACAATGACGTCGGATTCTTCGGCGGAGTTGGCAACATAGGCCTTGACGATATTGCCTGTTTTTGCGCTTAGTTGTGCGGTTTTTATACCAGAACCACCACGGTTTTGAACCTTGTATTGTTTGAGGTTCGTGCGCTTGCCAAAGCCCATTTTGGTCACAATAAAGAGCTCGAGCATGCCTTTTTTGACGAGTTCTGGGTCAAGCACATCCATGCCAACAATGAGGTCTTTGCCCTTCAAGCGGATGCCTTTGACACCGGCTGAAACGCGACCCATGCCGCGGAAGTCGGTCTCTTTGAAGCGAATGCTTTGGCCCATGTCGGTGATGAGGATAACTTCGTCTTTGCCGCCAGAGGCTTTGACCCACTTGAGGCTGTCACCGTCATTCAATTTAATGGCGATGAGGCCAGAGCGACGAACATTTTTGAAGTCAGAGAGCGCAACTTTTTTGATCAGACCCTTTTCGGTTACCATGACCAAGAATTTTGCATCGCCAATATCTTCGAGCGGGATGACCACAGAAACATGTTCTTCGCCAGAGAGTTGCAAGAAGTTGACGAGCGCCTGGCCTTTCGCAACGCGTGAAGCAACCGGGATTTCGTATGCCTTGAGCTGGAAGACGCGACCACGCGAGGTAAAGAAGAGAAGGTCAGAGTGCGTGGTTGTTGAAAGCAAATGCTCGACGACGTCTTCTTCTTTGGTGGTGAGACCCATAACACCTTTTCCACCACGGCCTTGGGTGCGGAATGTTTCTGGTGGCAGACGTTTGATGTAGCCGTCGTGGGTGATGATGGCAATGGTCGGTTCGTCTGGAACGAGATCTTCCATCGAGAAGTCTTTGATGCCGCTCGCGATAATTTTGGAGCGTCGTGGATTGGCGTGCGTTTCTTTGAGTTCCAATGTTTCGTCTTTGACGACTTGCAAAATACGTTTTGGTGAGGCAAGCAACGCTTCAAGTTCTTTGATAATGCCGTACTTATCGGCGAGTTCGGTCTCGACACGAATACGTTCGAGGTTGGCAAGCTGCTGCAAGCGCATTTCCAAAATCGCGATAGATTGTGGGTCGGTCAATTTGAATTTCTTGATGAGGTTTACCTTGGCATCATCTTTGTCTTGCGACTTTTTGATGACCGCAATAATTTCGTCGATGTGCAAAATAGCAATCTTCAAACCTTCCAAGATATGCGCACGCTCTTTTGCTTTTGCTAAATCAAATTCGGCGCGGGCGCGGATAATCGACTGGCGATGTTTTATGTATTCTTCCAAAATATTCTTAAGCGTCAGAACGCGCGGTTGAATACCATCGACAAGTGCGAGCATGTTGACGTGGAATGCGGTTTGCAACACGGTTTTTGCAAAGAGTGCATTCAACACTTTCTTTGGGTAGGCATCGCGCTTGAGTTCAACCACCACGCGGACGCCGTCTTTGTTGGATTCATCGCGCAAATCGCGGATGCCTTCGAGTTTTTTGTCGCGAACGAGTTCGGCAATATGGGAAAGCAATTCTGCTTTGTTTACGCCGTAGGGAACTTCGCTAATGATAATGGCAGGTGTGCCACCTTTGACCTCGCCGATTTCGGTTTTGGCGCGCACCGGGATAGAACCGCGGCCAGTGGAATATGCTTGGGTAATGGCGGCTTTGTCGTAAATAATGGCGCCAGTTGGGAAGTCAGGACCAGGTACAAATTGCATGAGGTCTTCGACTGTAGCGTCTGGGTTTGAAATCAAATGAATAATGGCATCGATCAATTCACCCAAGTTGTGGGGCGGAATGTTGGTTGCCATACCGACCGCGATACCCATCGAGCCGTTCAAAAGAAGGTTCGGGAGTTTGGCGGGGAGCACGGTTGGTTCTTTGTGGGAGCCGTCGTAGGTTGGTTGCCAGCGGACGGTGTTTTTCTCAATATCAAAAAGCATTTCCTCGGCAATCTTGTCGAGGCGGGCTTCGGTGTAACGCATGGCAGCAGCGGAGTCGCCGTCCATCGAACCGAAGTTACCTTGGCCGTCGACGAGAGTGTGACGCATGGCAAATTCCTGAGCCATACGAACCATCGAGTCGTAAATAGCAGAGTCACCGTGCGGGTGATATTTAGCCATTACGCTACCGACCACGTGAGCGGATTTACGGTATTTGGCGTTATGGCGCAACCCGAGTTCCCACATGGCGTATAAAATACGGCGATGCACCGGCTTCAAACCATCGCGGACATCAGGGAGTGCGCGTGAAATAATAACCGACATGGCATAGTCGAGGTACGACTCTTGCATTTCGGTTTCGAGTGGGCGGGGGACGATGATGCCGATTTTTTCAATATCCGGAAGTTTGTGTTGCATACATGCATTACTACGGTTTCGTTGCGGGTTCTGGTTGAGTTGTTTTTAGTTTTTCACCCAAGATTTTGATCGTCGCGTCGTCTGGTTGTGTATTTTTTTGGCTTTCAGCTTCGATCCTTGCTTTGAGTGCTGCATATTCTTTGAAGCTTTCTCTACTTTGGTCCTGGGCTTTTTTCAGGGCGTCTTTCAGGATCGATGGACTGCTATCGCTCTGTTTCTCAAAACCAGTACCGAGCAAAAGTCGCGCTGTCAGGATAATGAGAGACCCAGCGATGACACCGCCGATGAGTAATCTCTTTTTCTGGTTAGCCTGATGCATGGCTACAAGGTGGTTTCGTGAGTCAGAACAACAACCTTCATAGTATCAACTGGCAAGTCCTTTTTTGCAATCTTCAGCTTTGCCATAGATTCAGACGCTGACCCGATTGCTTTCAAGAACGCTTCAGGGCCATCAAGTTCTTGTTTGCCGCCAACATTATAGTAGATGGGGATCACCATGCGTGGCTCGAGCCGTGTCGTGAGTTCCACTGCTTGTGCTGCGGAAAGGACGCCGTGGCCACCAACAGGGACAAACAAAATATCTACGTTTTCAATTGCAGTGAGTTCGGAATCGTCGGGCACGCGAGCGAGTGCGCCAGCGTGGACCAAAATCATGTCTTCGGCTTCGATCTTCCACAAGCACTGTTTGCTGTTGCCAAGTGGAACACCCCAGACAAAGGTACCGCTGGATTCAAATTCGCCTGCATTTTCGATAATAAATTTTCCTTCCGCTACGCCGCGGGGTTTCGGGTTTACAATAATATCTGCTTCGAGTTTGCGGGGGAGCTTCACACCCGTCTCGGCAGAATCAAATGGTTCGATTAATACTGATGAGTCAACGCCGCCATACTTTGCATTAATACGTACGCAGCCGAGACCATGCCAAACTATGTTCATACAGGAATTTGTTCGCTATCGACAACCTGGATAGGTTCGTCGGTGAGTTTGATCGCGTCGTAATAATACGTGATTGCGGCATCTAAGTCAGCTTCGCGAAACGGACTCTCAAGTCCGGCAAGGCTGTTTTTGAAAACTTCAATCCTACGCGAGAGCTCATCTTTCCATGTTTTGCCACGCTCTGCAAGTCCCTCGAGAACCTTTATTTTCTCGAGCATGCGGTTCTGGCTTTCGCGCGCTGACTCAACTTTTGCCACGAACTCCTCATGCTTGTTTGCAATCAGCTCGCGCAATTTGTCCTCGGTGCGTTCGTGTGCGGCATGTTCAGCAACACCGAGCTCATATTTTTCGTCGGGTAAAAAGTATTCTTCAAACTCTGAGCCTTTTCTAAAGTTTTCGAGACTGCCACCATCGCGCAAAAAGTTTTCGTATTTTGCGGAAAGCATGGATGAGAGTCCGTGCATAATATATTTTTCTTCCAGTAGTTTGCCATGGAGTGCGTAGAAGGCTTCGTAGGCAATGCGATAGGGATTGAGTGCCATGCCGTGCGTGCGGAGGGCATTGTCTACCACATCAAATGTTGCTGTATGGTCCGAAAAAAGCTTCTCGTAATCACTACGTGCCGCAGCAATAATAGAGTCTGGTGTGCCCGGCGGCGCCTTTTCGTACATGATTTTCAGGAGGTTCAAGCTAAAGTGATGGGGGTGCATAGAAAAATTATAGCATGTACTAGGTATTTTGAGTGGTTCCTCCTCTTAGTGTAAGAGGAGGTGGGAGGAGTTACTTGTGTATGTGGTTTATTGTTTCCTGTAATTTTTCCCAAACACCCTCGGGATTTTCTAAAACTTCGTTATTCCAAAATCTGACCACAATGATGTTTTGTGCTTCTAGGAAGTGTGTGCGTTCTTCGTCGTATGTGCGCCCTTCAATAGTATTATGCTGTCCACCATCTAGTTCAACCGCAAGTTTTAGATCTGGGCAATAAAAATCAAGAATATACGGTCCATTATTATATTGCCGATAAAATTTTAATCTATTCAGTTTTCTGCCACGTATCAGATTCCAGAATTTTGATTCTGCGTCGGTCTGGTTTCTGCGTAGCTCGCGCCTTCGTTCTTTGGTTTCAGGGCGGTTGATTCGAAATACCATAACTCACCCTAACCCTCTCTTAGCTTAATAGAGTGGATAACACTAGTATAAATTATGTTGTATGGGGTTGACAAAATGGTAAAATTATTATATAAACAAGCGTTCTTTGAAATGGAAAATCGTGCCTATTTCTAGTCTCTTTTGAGGGCTTTAGCTAAGCCTTGAGATGAGACTGGAAATTGGTTCCAGTCCTAACATCGGTAAGCCCTACATGACGCAAAAAACGTGGAGTGGGGTAAGCCGAGGAGGTTTCTCATGGCACTTTTGAAGACTCCGCATTTTGCGGAACTCGCTGCAGCAGTGGTTCAGTCACTTCCATGCGATCTCGATCCCACCATCGCTCAGGGGTGGATTGAGAATCGGAAAGCGCTAATGGAGGTTTTGCGTAACGCGCTCTGTCCCGGGGTTTATATGCAGGTCTTTCCAATCTGGAAAACAATTCAGCTTGGAACCGGCAAGGATGTTCATCGGTTGGTTACAGAGTGGGGGTCGCATGAGATCAATCTTGTAAAATTGACCGTCGCCGATCTTGGTTTTAAAGGTGGCGCGACGATGCTATCTGTGTATGTCCGCGCTCAGGATCTTGGGTTAAAACTTTGCCCGCAAGAAGCCGGTCCATATATCCGCCGCCAGTGTGTTGGGCTGACCAGCGAAGAGGTTTTGTGGGTTGCTATGGAAACGATCGTCGACTCAAGCGGTAATCCGAACAACCTCAGCGCTTTGTGTAATGCTGATGGTCCTTGGACCGATTCAGATCACTACAACCCGCACAGCCACTGTGATGAAAACAGTGTGTTTGTGTTCTGTAAGTAGTCCTTCTGCTCGTGGGGAATAGCGATAAACCCCGGCCCGTGTTTCACTTCGGTGGAATGCGGGTCTTTTTTATTTAAAAAAGAGGACACTCGGCGGTGAGTGTCCTCGGAAGGGCAGTGCGGGGAGCGGTTACTCGGTGTCCGTGAAGGTCTTGGCCGTCTGCATGATCTGGGCATGATGCATCTTCAGAACTTTTCGCCAGCTGATCAAGACATCTTCATCCGTCATGGTGAGGCCTGTACCATCACCATATAGCTCCGCGTAGTCTTTGATCATCTTCAGCCGTTCGTCGAGGTCCTTGAGATCTTCGTCAGAGAATAGGCAACCTTCGAGCATGGTGCCGTCCATGATGTCCTCCGGGTGTATGTATTCGGACAGACGATAGTGAAGGAAAGAGCGATTTTCAGTAGCTTATATATGCTCCAAAATGCCTGATTTGTCAAAAAGAGTGGCTATTTATCGTCCTCTTGTCAAAAAGCCCTCTTTCCTATATACTCTGCGGCATATGCAAAACCAAACTAATTCAATAAAGGTGGGCGAGTTCGCGGCTTTGATGGAAAATCAGAGCTATTTCAAGATTCCAGTTGTAGGGGATTTGATCAAAGGAAAGGTAATTGCGCTCGGTAACAATGAGGTTCGCGTAGACATTGATGGCTTCAAAACAGGCGTGGTTCGCGGCTATGAGCTCTTTCAGGGCACTGGCAGCACCGACCTTAAGCTTGGTGATGAAGTTGAGGCAACCGTTATGGAAGTCTCGAACGAACGCGGTGAGGTTGAGTTGTCATTCCGCTTCGTTGGTCTGACTCGCGCTTGGGGCGACCTCTTGGTTTCCCACAAGTCCGGTACGATTGTTGATGCAAAAATTACTGAAGTAAACAAAGGTGGTTTGATCGCGGTTTCTGGCAACATGAGCGGCTTTTTGCCGGTTTCACAGTTGGCACCAGAACACTATCCGCGTGTCCAGGGTGGGGATAAGTCAAAGATTTTGGAGAAGTTGCGCGAGTTTATTGGTCTGACCATGCGCGTCAAAGTTCTTGATATCTCACCAGAAGACAACAAACTTATTTTCTCCGAAAAGGCAGTTTGGGAGGAAGACCAAAAGGATCTTCTCTCACGCTTCAAAGTGGGTGAACCAGTTGAGGGTAAGATCACAGCCATCGCAGACTTCGGCGCATTTATGTCGTTCGACGGTCTCGAAGGCTTGATCCACATCTCTGAAATTGCCTGGCAGCGCCTCGATCACCCGGGTGATCTCTTGAAGATTGGCGATATGGTCAAAGCGCAGATCGTTGGCATTGAAGGTTCAAAAATCTTCTTGTCCATGCGCCGTCTCATTGATGACCCTTGGAAGCATGTTGGCGAACGCTACACCTTAAACGGTGTCGTAGACGGCAAAGTGCTCAAGGTAAACCCATTCGGTCTCTTCGTTGAACTTGATCCAGAAATTCACGGTTTGGCCCACGTCTCAGAACTTGAGCTCGCCGCTGGCGAACGCATTGAGTCAAAGATCAAGCCAAACGATGTGTTGAAGTTCAAGATCATCTCACTCGAACCTGATTCACACCGCTTGGGTCTTTCTCAAAAAGCTTTGAACCGCCCGGACGTTGTGCCAGGGGAAGAAAAGCCAGAAGAGAAGAAAGAGGAAGCAGTAGCTGAGAAGAAAGAAGAACCAGCTCCAGCCGCCACAGAAGAAAAGGCTGCAGAGTAATCACAAGAAACTAGAAAACCCTCGGAGCAAT
The DNA here is from genome assembly GCA_964532925.1 of uncultured Gammaproteobacteria bacterium. Lineage (GTDB taxonomy): Bacteria > Patescibacteriota > Patescibacteriia > GWA2-47-26 > GWA2-47-26 > CAZHIP01. The sequence continues at coordinate 23,222 of CAZHIP010000007.1, read as the reverse complement.
CCGAGGGTTTTTGTATTTTAAGGAAGTCATAAAAGATACTGTAGTAATCACTGGAAACACTGCGCCGACAACAATGTAAAGATGGGGTAGAGAAATCATTTTGGTCGCAAAGCCCGCAACAGTGAATAGTCCAAGAGATGAAATTTCCGTGAAAAAACTCTTTATCGACAATGTAGTTGCGCGATGGTGTTCATGCGCAGCATGCAGAATCGCCGTATCATTTTGAATCCAGAAGCATGCATCGACAAGCATGAGGAGTGCAAGAGCAATGACGGCGATCCAGACGCCGAAAAAACCTGCAACTACAAGTAAAAAACCAATAATTGCGACGAATATATATTGATAATTTGTTTTATCTTTAAGCTGTGTCGCAAGTTGCGATCCGAGAAACTTCATGCCATCAAATGAAGCAATAATAAACCCGATAATCCCAAGTGACAGACCGGTGGAATTAAGCAAAAGTCCATGGAGTTCGTCGAAGGCGCCTTTTGTGCCGCCGGCAATGGCACCAAGAAGGAGTGGGGATAATACGAAAGGGTTTTTAAGCGCAGTCAAAATATTTGCAACGAACTTTTTTGGTGTCTGATGTGATTGTTCTGCTAATGGCATGGGTTTGGTGATGGTATCTGGAAGAGTTACAAGAAAAATAATTGTTGCAATCGTGCTCGCGATACTAAAGATCAGAAGCAGGTTGAATCCATATCTCACGAGTAGTGCGGCCATAATTGAGGAGGCAACCATTCCAGCGAAATTCCAGCTCATAGTTGAGCTGTATAGTTTTGAAAATCCTTCTTTCTTTTCAGTTGTTTCGTATATAAATGATTGTAGTGCACCGGAATCAAGGGCGGCCGCTAAGCCCCACAAGATAAACCCGAACGCGAAGCTCGTGAATGTGGTGGTGAGAAGAAAAACGACGAAACAAGAAAGTTTTATAATTTTCGAGAGAACCAAGATGGTTTTCTTGTTTGTGTGATCTGCAAGAATCCCCGTCGGGATTTCGAACAGAATTACTGCTCCTGCCCAGATAGAGAAAAGGATTGCAATGTTTGAAATACTCAAGCTACGGCTTGCAAGAAAAAGCGCCAGATAGGGTGCTATGGGCGTTAGGTCAGAAAAGAATCTGGCGAGGTTTATGTTTCGTTTAACTGGTTGGTTCATGGATGCATTATATATTGAATAGAGAGGCTGGCCGGAAAGTAACTTTCCGGCCAGCACAAAGAACTAGTCTGCCTAGGCGGTCTGTTTATTGATCACCGGGACAGGGGTTACAGCTGCAAGCGGATGTGCGCCGCCGAGCATGTTGCCATTCTTGAACCGCTCGCCGATTAACTCTTCGGATTTGAACGGCGTCAATGACGCAATGATGCGGAGGTCATACGCGGGGCAATCGGTCGTCTTCATGGTTTCTCCTGCTGAAGTTGACGGGCTATCTCATGATAGATCATCAACGTCTGTGGTGAGTATGTTTGTTTTGGGAACGCTATTGTATACCAGTGCGTTGCCAGCGCTCGAAGCGATTCAATTCCTCCTTTACGCGCGGATTTTTCCGCGTCGTGAATCTCTTTGAGAGTGTCAACAAGACAATGACGAAAATAGGTTACCGATGGGACTACTATTCGATTGCCGGATATGTGTATGGCATTACATATAAGCAAGGTTTCAAAAAACATGAGACCGACAGATATTTCTCGTGCTGTATCTCTTTGTTGCTGCCTTAGGCAGAAGGCTTCAAATCCAGAGCCGAAAAACCGAAGTATAAATACCGATAACGCGAAGTCATTGGTTTCTGTCTCACTCAACCCTAGATGCTCTGCTAGCCGAATTGCCCCAAGGCAGGCGCGAAATTCCTCCAGAGATTCTGCAAGTATGCAGTGCTTGTTTTGGTGGTATGGCCACGGGCCTAAGAAATGGCCTTGATTGTGACCTTCACTGTGAATGAGTGAGAATAAGGGAAGCGAAGCATCAATGCGATCTAGTATCTCTTGGTTAGTAATGATTTTTCGCGCACGAGTGAGCGCTGTACGTCTGGATGCGGTTAGATAGTCACAGTTAACCGCCATGCACTGTCTGAAGTCTTCCGGTTCAGCACCAGAGACAGTCTCATGGGTTTGGAATATAGTGAATTCATTTGCCCCGGGTGAGCTTCGACCATCGAACTCGGAAACTATAAGCGGCCTCATGAAGAGCAGCGGGCGAGGGATATCTCGTTGCAGCAGAAGATTGTCAGTTGCTGCATGCTTCTGCGCCGCAATAAACCGATTTTCGACTTCCGACATAAGTTCTGAGCATTCTCCGATCATCCACGCATGCTTTTTTCCTTCGTCTGTTGCGACTGGTGTGATCCAGGCGATTGGTGTGTCTCTCCCACTCGTCTGAGAAAAAAGCCATTGATTGAGTGGTCGGTTATCGCCCAATACTGCCTGAACCAAGGCTTCTTTGAGGTGTTGCTCAATGGCTAATCTTTCTATTTTGCGCGCCAGAACATCCGGAGATGAATGGTCTGCTGCTTGAAAGATAGAAAGAAGCGAGCGCCAGGGTTCATGCAAGAATTCTCCGCGGCTCATTTTTTGTACTCCTGATTATTTTGTAAAAGAACAACACTTTATTATTTATACCAAAGTGTTTCATTTTTGTGAAACACTTTTGTCCACAGGTATAGCTTTTCAACAAGAGCTATCTCTCCTAAGATGCTGACGATCAATAGTTCTTTGCTGAGGAGGATTTGCCAAGATTAAGATTTTGCTTAAATGTTTGACGGGTTTTTGTTGTTTGAAAACCAAGAAGGAGAAACCTGTGAAAACAAACGTAGTTCTCGTAGCCATGACAAAAATCAGGCGTCGGGAATACTCTAAACTGAGATTAGCCTCAAAAATGGCGCACAAAGCTGCGAAGAAGGGTTACTCGGTTGTTGTTGTGGATACCTCAACCAACAGAATTACGAAGAAATGTCTGTTTCAAGCAAAAGTAGTTATTGTGCCTGGTTCCAGACTCCGCTTGGGGGGAGGCCAAAGATGGACATTTTTTTCTGCTGAAGAAATAGCCGCGGAAACCGGTGCGAGGATATTTGTCTGGTTGAAGCCAGAGCAGCAGAGTATGGTGGACTCCATTGAAAAGTTTGTTGAGCCTATTGTAAACAATAGGGCAGATATTGTTATTGCTCGTCGTTCGGAAAAAAGTTGGCGTACTCATCCAGAGTGGCGCCGTGATCATGAGAGGCGTATTAATGCTGTGTACAATGAACTTATGCTTAAGTATGTTGTGGCTGATAATTTCGACCCAACATTTGGCCCAATCGCGTTTCGGTTAGAATTTTTGATGTTTTTTGTGATGACTAATGCGCGTAAAATAGAATCGGAACTCCCCGATGAATATGTTCCTTATTATGCACCCGTGATTGCTGGAATGAGAGGTGGAGCGCGATTAGAAGCGGTCGATTTCGACTACAAGTATCCACGCATTTTGCGTAAAGAGGAAGATTTGCGGTCAAGGGACCTGTATGAACTCTACTCAAAAGAACGGAAGGAGTTGGTTCGTGGGTTTAGGGCGATTTTCCATTCCAAACATTTTGGGGTGTTTTTGGGCCACAGAAGAAATAAAGTACATTTTTGATCTTTCGAGCGTCTCTCTGAAGGGGGACGCTTTTTCTTTTTAAGTTGGCCTAGCTTTGATGGGTGGCCTTTTTTTGTCTTTTTTGGTAAGGTACATGCATTCTTCACATATACTGTATGTCATCCATGGTTAAAAATTTCGTCTTTTTTCTCGCCGGACTTTTGGTGATTGCTGGTGCACTATCGTTTGTCGATCTCGGGAAAACGCCGATACCCGAAGTAAGTATCGCGAAGCTGGTTGAGCAGGTGAACCAAGATCAGGTGGGCGCCATCGAAGTACAGGGCGACACATTGCATGTCACGCTGCGTGACGAAAAGAAGGAAACCGTTCGCAAAGAATCAGGCGAGTCGGTGTCTGAGCTCATGAAGAACTATGGCGTCGCACCAGAACGTTTGTCTGGCGTGAATCTCACCATTAAAAAAGAAGGCGGTTTTAGTTATTATCTCGGCGCATTGTTACCGGTACTGATCCCATTCATTTTGATTGGCATTGTTGTGTTCTTCATGATGCGACAGGTGCAAGGTGCCAACTCCAAGGCCATGACGTTTGGTCAGTCGGGCGCAAAAGAAGTCGATAGCAAAGGCAAAAACAAAGTAACGTTTGCTGACATTGCGGGTTCAAAAGAAGCAAAAGAAGAATTATCAGAAATCGTGGAATTTTTGAAAAACCCCAAGCGCTTTACGCAGTTGGGTGCAAAAATCCCGAAAGGCGTGCTGCTCATGGGTCCGCCAGGTACGGGTAAAACATTGCTCGCCCGCGCCGTAGCAGGGGAGGCAGACGCGCCATTCTTCCACATTTCTGGTTCGGAATTCGTTGAGATGTTCGTCGGTGTTGGTGCGTCTCGTGTGCGCGACCTCTTCCGCAAAGCAAAACGTGCTGCGCCGTGCATTATCTTTATCGACGAAATCGATGCCGTTGGTCGCCAGCGTGGTTCCGGTCTTGGTGGATCACACGATGAACGCGAACAGACCCTCAACCAAATTCTCGTTGAGATGGACGGGTTTGACCCGAACATTGGCGTCATTGTGATTGCGGCAACGAACCGCCCGGATGTCTTGGATCCAGCACTGCTTCGCCCTGGTCGCTTTGACCGTCGCGTTATTCTCGACAACCCAGATATCAATGACCGCGAGGCAATTTTGAAGATTCACGCCCAAGGCAAGCCGCTCGAAAAAGACATGAATCTTCGTCGCGTTGCCGAACGTACGCCTGGTTTCTCGGGTGCTGATCTTGCCAACCTATTAAACGAAGCCGCCATTCTCACTGCGCGCCGTGACAAGAAAATCATTGGAACCGATGAAGTGCTTGAAAGTATCGAGAAGGTATTGCTTGGTCCTGAACGTCGCTCACATATTTTGTCCGACGCCGAGCGTAAGGTTACGGCATATCATGAAGCGGGTCACGCACTCGTGGCCGCCACTCTGCCACTTGCAGACCCGGTGCGCAAAGTTTCGATTATTTCGCGTGGTCGTGCTGCAGGGTATACGTTGAAGTTGCCATTTGAAGATCGTTACATGCGCGGACATGCGTACTTCTTAACTGAGCTCGCCGTTGGCCTTGGTGGATATGTCGCCGAGAAAATGATCTTCAATGACCTCTCGACTGGTCCATCCAACGACCTCCGCGTGATTACTGACTTGGCAAAGAAGATGATTACCGAATATGGTATGTCGACCCAACTGGGACCACGAACCTTTGGCGAACAAGAAGAAATGATGTTCATGGGTCGTGGCATGGGTCAACAGCGTGATTATAGCGAAAAGGTTGCTGAGCAAATTGATGCCGAGGTGAATCGCTTAGTAACTGAAGCACGCGCCACCGCAGAGAAAGTGCTGACGGATAAGCGCCAACTGCTCGATAAAATCGCCGCCACGCTTCTCGAGAAAGAAACACTCGAGCAAGACGCGTTCGACGCAATCATCAAAGGAGAGTTGCCGTCGCAAGCTGAAAAAGACTCCTCGACTTCGGTCGGAGTAAAGAAAACAGCTAAAGCATAAACTTAAAACCCCGCGACAACATCGCGGGGTTTTTGTTTTGATGGTAAGCCGAACAGGCGAGTCGTGATATACTATAAGCAAACTATCTGCGGTATTTTTAAGCTATCAATTTCTTTGCGAATTAATGAGTATGCACACACCGTTTTATCGGCACGTGTTCCGTGATGCTTGGCATGGGTCCTGGCGCAACAAACAATTATGGGTCTTGGGTTTGTTGTCCGCGTTTTGGGGAGTAACAGGACTCCAGATGGTCATGGATTGGTGTCGGGTTATTTTCCAGCGCACTGCCACGCTCGACCAGTATCGCGAACAGATCACCCGATTTACGCCACCACTTGGCCCGGTGAGCTTTTCTTCGGTCGCGGCGTTCGTCACACTCGTATCTCTTGTTGCACTGTTACTCTGGGTTGTAACCGCTTCGCGTGGGGGGATATTTTGGGCGCTGTACAAAACGGGCGCAGATACTGCATCAAAGAAATTATTCCATGAGTCATTGCGCGTTGGTACCGTGCGATTTTGGCCGGTATTGTTGGTGAGTGCGGTTGGCCGTTTGTTGGTGTCTCTTGTTTTCTTTGTCCTTCTTTTCATCGTCGCAGCCATCGGCGTTCAAGGTTTTTGGTCAGTTGTGGGGAGTACCGCGGTCGTAGTTGTTGGAACAGTAGGAGCGCTGTTGGTTGGTATCACCACCATCTTTACCACGCTGGGTGTTGTGGTCGCTGACATGAAGATTGGCCGCGCATTTGCTGCAAGTTGGCGCCATATGCGCCGTCACTGCCTCGTCACGCTTGAATCCATTGTGCTTCTGTATCTGTTGAACGTTGCGGTTGGATTCTTTATTGTTATTATTGCTGCAGCAATCGCACTGCCACTTCTTATGCTTGTAGTGATAAGTTCGATTGTCTCAAGCTCGCTCGCGCTGTGGTTTGTGGCTGTTCCCATTGGGGTGGTGATCATACTTGCCTTGCTTGTTTTGGGCGCATGGTATGCCACATTCGAAGCTGCAGCATGGACTTCGATCTATCGCCGCACCGAAGGTTTTTCTCCCGTACCAAAAATCTACCGCATTGCAGCACTCCTCAAAGCAAAGTTTGGCCGATAATTGCAATGTTTTGCTTGTTCATCTTGTATGTCAGATGTAATCCTTCCCAACAAATCCGCCTCTGCCGCGCTTGATGCAAAAATGCACTCGCTCGAGCTCGATCGTCGCGAACAAGTTGCGTTCGCACTTGCAACCGATGCAGGATTACCTCACATCAAGCTCAAGGGATTTCCTATTGCGCCAGAAGCGTTATCGCAAATTCCACGCGAAACATCGCTCGCCACAAAAGCAATTTGTTTTTTGTATGAAACGGGGAGCTTCCGTGTCGCCACGGTAAATCCCTCCGACACTGCGGTGCGCGAACTTATTGATACCATTGCAAAACGCACCAAAGCGCAAGGTCTGTTGTATGTTATTTCTGATGAAAGCTTTACGTATGCCTATCAGCTGTACGATAAGTTGCCCCAAGTTCGCACCATTGAGCGTGGCGTGAGTATTAAAGGGGAAGATCTTTCACGCTTTCAGGGCACCGTGCAATCGTTTCAAGAGCTTGAGACGCGACTTGCTGGCGTCAACGTGTCGGACATGGTGACCATGCTGATTGCCGCGGCACTTGAGGCGCGCGCTTCGGACATCCACATCGAAGCCGAAGAGAAAGAAATAGTGATCCGTTTCCGCGTTGATGGTGCACTCGTCCGCGTTGCGACTCTTTCGAAAGATGTCTGGCACAATCTTGATTCGCGTATCAAGCTCGTCGCCGGCCTCAAAATTAACGTGGCAGACACACCGCAAGATGGGCGTTTCACGATTCATCTGCCCAAAGAAGAAATCGATGTGCGTGTCTCGCTGATTCCCACAGGCTATGGCGAGAGTATTGTTATGCGCTTACTTCGGTCGAGTTCTATTGGGTTACAGTTTGACGACCTTGGTCTGCGTGGCCGCGCATTTGAACAACTCAAGCGCGAAATCGCACGCCCGAACGGCATGATCGTGACGACTGGTCCAACAGGTTCTGGTAAAACCACGACACTCTACGCCATTTTGTCGGCACTCAATAAACCGGACATCAAAATAATTACACTCGAAGATCCCATCGAATATCGGTTGCCTGGTATTGCGCAAAGTCAGATTGATTACGCCAAAGATTATACATTCGCCAAAGGATTACGTTCTATTCTGCGCCAAGACCCAGACATTGTGATGGTTGGCGAAATCCGCGACTTGGAAACCGCAGAAATTTCTATTCAAGCGGCACTTACTGGCCATTTGGTGCTTTCAACAATTCATACGAATTCCGCAGCCGGTGCCATTCCGCGGTTTATTGCCATGGGGGTCAAACCTTTTTTGTTGGCACCAGCACTCAATACGCTCATGGCACAACGTTTGGTGAGAAAAATTTGCACTGAATGTAAAACAGGCGCAGAACTTGACGAGACAACGCTTGAGCGTGTGGATGCTCTTCTCGCAAAGTTACCCGCAATCGAAGCTGCGACCGTAAAACGCCCATTGCAGTTTTTTAAAGGTGCTGGTTGTACAAGTTGTTTTGGGTTGGGGTATCGCGGCCGTATTGGTATTTACGAAATCTTATCCATGGGACCAGAGATAGAAAAAGTCGTGCTTTCGGGGCAGGTTTCGGAATATGCAATTCAGGAACTCGCTGCGCAAGCCGGCATGCTCACGATGGCTCAAGATGGACTCTTGAAAGCACTTGATGGTATGACGACCATAGAAGAAGTTTTTGCTGTTGCTGAATAGGGATTTCGTTCCAAGAAGTGCGGAAATACAAAAATTCAGCTATACTATAAATACAATTACCTATTAATCTCTAAGCTTATTGGTATGTTTGAAAATCCTTCTTCGCTACCTGCTGCACCATTACCTCAAACTCCAGGAATGCCGCCACAAAAGCCAGTGCATACAGAGCCTCCAACAAACCTGCCTACCGAGCAGGCAGATCTACCTACCGGACAGGCTAGTGCACCAGTTGATGACATGTTTGATGCAGTAGAGCCGGTTAAAACCGCACCAATGCCGAGCTTGAATACATCAATGCCAGGCGCATCGCTCGCAGTTGACCCACCGATGGTTACGAATCGGAAAACTATTGTCGTAGCGTCGTTGATTCTTGGTGTGCTATTGCTTGTTGGTGGCGGAGTTGCGCTCGCTCGCTTTTTAGGTAAGCCAATTTTGGGTATGACGAGCGGATTTAAATCTTCGACCAATACACCCGCAGTAACCACACCAGATCCAGCAACAACTCCTGTGATTACCGAGAGTCCGTTTGATCGTTTGCGCGAGATAGAGAATGCGGCTGCAGAGGTGCCAAACGTAAATGCCGTAGTTCCACCAGAAACCGTAGTACCAAAAGACACAGACAGCGATGGATTAAATGATGATGAAGAAACTATTTTAGGGACAGATATTTTGGGTGCCGATAGCGACAAAGACGGTTTGTCTGATTACGATGAGGTTCGTGTGTATCGCACGGATGCAATGAATGTAGATACTGATGGTGACAGCTTTAAAGATGGTGATGAAGTAAAAAACGGATATAACCCAGCAGGTGCAGGCAAACTGTTTGGTGTTCCTCCAGCTACAAATTCTGGGGTTATGCCAAAGACATCTCTGCCTATCACGCTACCATCGACCACTCCTTAATATCGTAATGTGAGCGCCTTCAGTATGGAGGAGCGACCGATTCCGAAAATTCATGTAATGCCAGGAGAATACCGTGCCGCACTACCTGTGGCACGTGTTTCTCGTCGGACCTTGCTTATCAGTGGGATATCAATCGGGTTTGTGATTGTAGTTGGCGGTGCTGCTTGGTACTTTACGGCAGGGTTGCGTGTGTCGCAGGTTGCAGCTCCTACACCTGTTGTGCAAGCGCCAGTCGAAACTCCAGTAGTAGCACCTCCTGTTGAAGCAACAACACCAACTCCGCCAGTGGAGACGCCAGTAGTTGTGACGCCGCCCGCAAGTATGCCGAGCGAAGATATTGATAGCGATGGTCTTACGAATGCAGAAGAGCAGGTGCTTACTACGTTGCCGAACAACCCCGATACCGACAACGATGGTTTTTTGGACGGCCATGAGGCACTAAATCTGTATAACCCTGGCGGATTCCAGCCGGAACGTTTAGTTGATGCAGGGCTCGTCAGACAGTATCAAAATACTCCACAGAAACTATCTTTTTTCTATCCTGCACCATGGAGCATTACGAGTGCGGATGAGCTTGGTACCGACATTACGGCGACCTCTCTCACGGGTGAAACCTTTACGCTGAAGGTAATTGCGAACGAGAAAGCGCAGACCGTCGAGAGTTGGTATCAGGAACAGAACACCTCAGTGAGTTCGCCAGTGACTCCAGTCAAAACAAAAGCTGATATATACGGCATTTTGGCTGCAGACGGCCGTGCTGCGTTTTTTGCCCATGGCGGTTCTATAATCGCTATTCAGTACAACACTACAGCCGAAGGACCTCTTCTCTATCCGCATCTATTTGAAATGATGCTTGCTTCTCTGGTATTCTCTGGTGCATGAGCAAACTATCCATTATTGCAGATATCGGTGTCGTTATCCGCGTCAAAGAGACGTACTTGAGCGCGGCGGCTATCCGCACACTCCTTCTTCGTGCTGCAGATGCGGTAAACATCAAACATGCCTTTTCGGTGAATGTCCAAGTGGTTGGACCGGCTCGTTCGCGTATGCTCAACAAACAATGGCGCGGAAAAGACAAACCAACCAATGTGTTGTCATTTGCGGCCCGTGAAGGGGAGATGCCTCGCGTGCAAGGTGTGGTTGAAGATCTTGGTGATATTGTCATTTGTCCGGCGGTTGCAAAAAAAGAAGCCGCTCTTTTTGGTGTGACTGTGCGCGAGCATATAGCACGACTCATCGTGCACGGTTTTTTGCATTTGGTCGGCCATGATCACGAAAAAGATGCAGATGCAAGCAAGATGGAAAAGCTCGAATGGAAGATTGTTCGCAATACGTAATATTTATATGGTTTCATCCCGGCGTTTGGTATCAAGTTTGTCTGCCGCAATGCGTGGTATTCAAATGGTGGTGCGTGAGGAAAACTCCTTTCGCGTGCAATTGACCGCATCTTTGGGGGTGCTTGTATTGATCGCGGTGGTGGATTTGGCCACCTGGGAAGTAGTAGCACTTCTCATGATGACAGTGCTTGTGTTGGTGCTGGAGCTCGTGAACACTGTTTTTGAGCGACTGATCGACATGATGAAGCCACGGCTGAGCCCATACGTGGGCGCCATTAAGGATATGCTGGCGGGTGCTGTATTGATCGCCTCTATTGGTTCAGTCATCATTGGGGGCGTTATTTTGTGGCCTCATTTTTAATCGGGCAGGGTGAACACTAATTGTGTCCATATTATCCACATTGAACTGTTGCCCCAGAGGCCTTTGTACCGTACACTAGAGTGTGAATTAGTGCGGAAAATATACGCACGCGTTTTTGCCTAAAAGACCGAATACGTTTGCCTATGGCCCAGCCTCATTTTATTGCCGGACTTGATATCGGTTCTCGTACCGTGCGTCTTGCAGTCGGGCAGCGTGTTTTGGATGGTCGCGAATCAGAAATACAAATTATTGCAGCAGCAGAGTCGCCAGCAGCAGGTATTTCTCGTGGCGTGGTGAATTCTATCGATGATGCCACCGGTGTTGTCTCTGCTACTATCGAAAAAGTTGAACGCATTTTAGGATCGCCGCTCCAGTCTGTCTGGGTCGGCGTTTCTGGTATTCATATCATTGCGGAGGCTAGTCGTGGTGCGGTCGCGGTTGCAAAAACCGATGGAGAAATCAATGAAGATGATGTCGCGCGTGCAATCGAAGCTGCCCGCACGGTTGTTCCACCGCTTAACTACGAAATCCTTCACGTCATTCCAAAAAGTTTTAGTGTTGATGGTCAGACCGGCATCAAAGATCCTGTGGGGATGACAGGTATTCGACTCGAAGTTGAGGCTCAAATTATCCAGGGCGTTTCTTCTCATGTTAAGAATCTTACGAAATGTATTTACCGCGCAGGTCTTGATATCGACGATTTAGTTCTTGGTGTGTTAGCTGCCGCAGAAGCAGTTGCAACAAAGCGTCAAAAAGAACTCGGGGTTTTGGTTGCAAATATTGGCGGATCGACCACGAGCTTTGCGGTATTTGAAGAAGGGGACTTAATGACAACTGGTGTTATTCCCGTGGGTTCGGATCATATTACCAATGACCTCGCGCTTGGGTTGCGTACTTCGGTTGATGTTGCGGAACAAGTAAAACTTCATTATGGCACCGCACTTCCTGGAGACGTGAACAAAAAAGATGAAATTAATTTGGGTGAACTTGGTGGCGAGTCTGAAATGGTTTCACGTCATTTTATTGCAGAAATAATTGAAGCGCGGGTGGAGGAGATTTTTGAAAAAATTGATAAAGAGTTAAAAAAAGTTGGACGTTCAGCAATGCTACCCGCAGGAGTTATTTTGACTGGTGGTGGCGCGCGTCTTCCAGGACTTGTTGAATTAGCAAAAGACAAGCTGCGATTGCCAGCACAGTTCGGTGTGCCGGTCGGAGTTATTTCTGCCATGGATAAGACACAAGATCCAGCATTCAGTACTGCGATTGGTCTTGCGTTGTGGGGTGCGTCGCTCGAAAAAGGCAAGAAATCCGGACCGAATATGGGTAACTTGTTTTCTCGCGATAGGTTGGGTAGTATGGGGGGCCGAGTAGGGAAATGGATCAAATCGCTCATGCCCTAAAGGGCTTGCGGATAACACTACGCTTGTATGCCAGAAGTAAAACCAGACATTGAAACATTTGCCAAGATTAAAGTCGTTGGCGTCGGTGGTTCGGGCAACTCTGCTTTGAACCGTATGATTGCCGCAAAAATTCGCGGTGTTGATTTTATTGCCATCAATACTGATTTACAAGCGCTTCATTATTCGAATGCGCCACACAAGTTGCACATCGGTAAAACCGTTACGAAGGGTTTGGGAGCTGGTATGGACCCAGAAATGGGACGATTGGCCGCAGAAGAAAGTCAAAATGAAATTCGGGAACTGTTAAAAGGTGCGGATATGGTGTTTGTGACCTGTGGTCTTGGTGGTGGTACTGGTACTGGCGCCGCTCCTGTGGTTGCAGAAATTGCGCGCGATGCAGGTGCACTCACCGTGGCGGTTGTCACCAAGCCGTTTACGTTTGAGGGGGCACAGCGCTCTGATATTGCTGAAAAAGGATATCAAGCGCTTATGGAACGCGTTGATACCATCATCACGATTCCGAATGATCGTTTGTTGCAGGTGATCGACAAAAAAACATCATTGTTAGATGCCTTTAAAATTGCTGATGATGTGCTTCGCCAAGGCGTGCAAGGTATTTCCGAAGCAATTACTGTGCCAGGGCAAATCAACGTTGACTTTGCTGACGTAAAGGCGATCATGGCGCACGCCGGGTCCGCACTTATGGGTATTGGTCGCGCTACTGGCGAAAATCGTGCTGTCGAAGCTGCTCGATCTGCTATCGCCTCGCCGATGCTCGAAGTTTCTATCGATGGTGCGCGCGGTATCCTCTTTATTATCACCGGTGGTCCAAACTTAGGAATGTACGAAGTTCATGAGGCTGCAAAAGCTATCACTGGTAATGCAGATCCTGCAGCCAAGATTATTTTTGGTACGGTTATTGATGAGTCGCTCAAAGATGAAGTGCGCATCACGGTGATCGCAACCGGTTTTGGTGGCGAGAATCCGAATGCAACACCATCCTATCTACAGCAACCAAAGCCGCTTGCCGCTGCGAATCGCATGCCGTATACACCATCAAAATTTGTTGCAGCAAAGGTACAGGAATCAGCACCTCCGCCGATGCCACAACGACGAGAATTACCCCGTGTAGAAGAACATGCTGCACCGCCGCCACTACCTCGTTCATTTGAAATGAAGACGGTGAAAAAACAGGATACAGGTGTTGATGCAGATAGCGGATTACATGAAGATGAAGAAGATGTTGAGATCCCCGCATTTTTGAGAAAAAAAATGGGAGGGGGGTAACTACAGGTGTTGAATCAAAAATTGTTTGTCAAGTAAAAAATAACTCGCTCGACGAGTTATTTTTTTATCACGATATTTATCCACAGTTGGTACGGTTGTTGCGACGCTTCTTTGCTTGGTTATGCGAAAATATCGAGGTTGACACACTCTATGTGTTTTACCGTACAATACTAGGGCTCAAGAATAGTCGATTGATTTAACCCCTCCTATTGTCACGATGCTCTATGTTGCCAACATCGATTTCCTCAAGCACACACAAGCCAGTTACCATTGAAGAGATAAAGCGTGAGGGGTTATCTCTTGGTTTTTCTGATAACGCCATTCGTGTCTTAGAGAAACGATATTTAGTGCGCAATGAAGATGGTGAAATTACAGAAACCCCCAAAGGATTATTTCTGCGTGTCGCCGGTGCACTTGCCGAAGTCGAACGTCGCTACGGTGCTCCTGATGCAGAGATTGCTGAATGGACAAAAAAGTTTTTTAACGTGATGACGAGTTTTGAATTTGTTCCGGCGGGCCGCACGCTTACGAATGCAGGCGGACCCACGCGTGTCGTTGCCAATTGTATTGTTCTTCATTTCGAAGACGACATGGATTCTATTTTCAAAACACTTCGCGATGCTGCGCTCTTACAGCAAGCAGGATCTGGTCTCGGGTTTGCATGGCATCTGCTTCGCCCCGCTGGGTGGCGCACGTCGCGTACGCGCGGTATGGCATCTGGCCCAATCTCCTTCTTGCAGGCGTACAATCAAACGTTTGGTGTTATCAAGCAGCAAGGCCGCCATGGCGCAAACATGGGCGTCATGCGTGTTGATCATCCAGATATTTTGGAATTTATCGAATGCAAACGCAAAGAAGGGGATATCGCAAACTTTAATGTTTCCGTGAGCCTCACTGATGAGTTCATGCGCCAAGTTCGCGATAAATCAAGTGAGCCGTGGATGTGCGAATGGAATGGCGTCAAAATGAAGCCACGTAATATCAAGCGAAACAAGCGTGGCCACTATGTAAGCCATGAAGACGTGAACATGACAGCCAGCGAGCTGATGGCAAAGATTGTTGATGCGGCGTGGTCAAACGGTGAGCCGGGCGTACTCTTTCCAGATGCAGCAAATCGCACCAATCCTGTTCCCGCACTTGGTCGTCTCGAAGCCACCAACCCATGCGGTGAGCAATGGCTCCACGATGGCGATGTTTGTAATCTTGGGTCTATCAATTTAGCGAAGTTTGTAAAAGACGGTAAGATCGAAGCCCCGCGCTTAGAGGAGGCAACGCGTATTGCTACTCGCATGCTCGATAACGTGATTGATGTGTCCGACTTCCCGGTAGAGAAGGTAAATGCACGGTTCCGTGATAACCGCCGTATTGGACTTGGTATCATGGGCTTTGCTGACATGTTGTATCAAATGGAAGTTCCCTACAATTCATCCGAAGGTATTGCTACTGCTGAGCGCGTGATGAAGATTGTAAATGATGCTGCTCACGATGAGTCAGAAAAGCTTGCTCGCGCTAAAGGCACCTTCCCGAACTGGGAGATCAGTATCTATGGACCAAAGGGCCAGAACCGGCCACAGCGAAATGCTGCCCTTACGACGGTGGCGCCAACAGGTACCATTGCCATGTTTGCTGATTGCTCATCCGGGGTAGAACCATTCTTCGCGTTGGCGTACAAGAAGGAGAATATTATGGGAGGGGACTCACTTCCTTATTTTAATGCCTACCTTGAAGCGGCGCTTAAAAAGCGTGGATTATTCTCGGAAGAACTATTAAAGGATGTTGTCGCGACCGGTACGGTAGCCCATCGCAAAGACCTCCCAGCAGATATTCGTGGGGTGTTCGTGACTGCTATGGACATCACTGCAGAGGACCATATCCGCATGCAGGCTGCGTTCCAGCGCCATGTCGACAACTCTATCTCAAAAACGATCAACTTCCCGCATAGCGCCACACATCAAGATGTTATGGATGGCTACATGATGGCCTGGGAGCTTGGGTGTAAAGGAGGCACCGTGTACCGCGATGGTTCACGCGATGAACAGATTTTGAATCTCAATACCAAAAAAGATGATCCAGCGAAGGTGGCTGCTGCGGCGACTGCAAGCAGTGCGCCAGCCATGCAGGTCCTGGAACCCCGCCCCCGCCCGGACGCGCTCCGTGGCAGCACGTATAAGATGAAAACCGCCTATGGCGATCTGTATACTACCGTCAACGAAGACGAATATGGACCGTTTGAAGTGTTTTCGGTCATGGGTAAGGCTGGTGGATTCTTTGCGGCGAACCTCGAGGCGATTTGCCGCCTCATATCCTTGTCGTTGCGCTCGGGGGTTAATATCGAATCGGTAATCAAGCAACTGAAAGGCATTCGCGATCCACAACCAATTTGGGTGAATGGCGAAATGGTTCTTTCTATTCCTGATGCTATTGGTCGTTTGCTTGAGCGCCATGTGAAGCAGTCACAAAATAAGCTGGATCTTGGGTTTCATGAACCACGGCCTGCGGCAAGTGCAGTAACTGGCAACCAGAAGTTCGAACTTCCAAGCGGTAACTCGACGCCAGCTATGGACATGGGTATGGCGCCAGCATGCCCAGACTGTTCAGGTGTCTTAACCTTCAGCGAAGGTTGTGCAAAGTGTATGGCGTGCGGGTTCTCGCGTTGCGGATAACAATTGTAAAGAACAGAAAACTCGAGGTGTGATATAATTCACCCTCGAGTTTTTTTATTTTCTTATGGCAGGATTAGGGCGAGGCCTTGGGTCTCTCATACAAAACTCTCCGCAACCGGGCAAAGTAGTGCCGGTAACGCCGGTAGTCGGGCAACTGACTATAGCGGTTGATCTTATTGATCCAAATCCGTATCAGCCGCGTGAACATTTTGACCGCGGGGCACTCGAAGAGTTAGCTGCATCGATCAAGCAGTACGGGGTGTTAGAGCCATTGATTCTCACAGCAACGTCTGGTGGGCGATACGAATTGATTGCCGGAGAGCGTCGGTTGCGCGCATCAAAACTTGCAGGTCTTACGGTAGTCCCCGTGGTGGTGAAGACAGTTACAGATCAAGAGAAGCTCGAGCTTGCTATTGTAGAAAACCTGTTGCGAGAAAACCTGAACGCAATGGAAGAAGCAGAAGGATATCGTGAGCTCATGAGCACGTTTTCTTTGACGCAGGAAGAATGCGCTCAGAAAATTGGCAAGAGTCGCGAAGTTGTCGCCAATGCGGTTCGTCTTTTGAATCTTGCGCCCGCCATGCAGCAAGCTATTCGTGATGGTCGTATCAGTGCTGGCCATGCGCGTGCGCTTTTGGCGGTGCCGGATCTCGCGGCTCGGGAACGGTTGTTTCAAGACATGCTCGCAAACAAGATGAATGTTCGAGCTGCGGAAGCAAAGGCACGAGAAAAAAGTGGCAAGAGTGTTGCGGGGTCAAAAGATCCCTCGCTCCTTGCACATGAACGAGCATTGCGTGAACGTTTTGGTACAAAAATTGCTATCAATAAAAAGACCGGTGGTGCAGGCAAGATTGAAATTGAATTTTGGAGTGACGAAGAATACTCACGGGTTATCGATCTTCTTTCCGGAACGTAGCCTTTTTCGCCATTCCACCAATCCAGTTGAGGAGGCGAGTGCGGCGTAAGTGATCACGAATCTTTTCTTTTGCGTGTTTGGTCTTTGCAATCTTGAGCCAATCGGCTGAAGGTTTTTTTCGGTTTTTATCTTTGATGATTTCGACAAGGTCACCCGAACGGAGTGGTGTCGCGAGGGTGCCTTGTTCGTGGTTGATGCGCACACCAACACAACTGTTTCCGAGGTCAGTGTGAATGGTATATGCTAAGTCGATAGGAGTTGATCCTTCGGGGAGGTCTATCACATCACCTTTGGGGGTTAAAATAAAAATGCGATTATTGAAGAAATCAATTTTTAAAGATTCCAGGGTAGCGAGAAACTGTTTTTGATCAGTGATTTTATTTTGTATTTTTGCCAATTCCTGAAGCCATGCGGTATGTGCATCATTGACGGGGTGTTTATGGCTGCCTTCTTTATAGCTCCAGTGAGCGGCAATACCGTATTCGGCTTCATTGTGAATTTCTGGGGTCCGAATTTGAATCTCAATCAAGTCGCCTTTGTCACAAAAGATAGTCGTGTGGATTGAGCGATAGCCGTTTGGTTTTGGTTGCGCGATATAGTCTTTGATGCGTCCTTTAAGTGGGCGCCATAGTTGGTGAATAACACCTAAGGTTGCATAGCAATCTTGCATGGTTGGCACAATAACGCGCTGTGCAACCAAGTCATGGATCAGGCTAATATCGCGATCATGGGTCAAGAGTTTTTTGTACAAACTATATAATCGTTTCGTGCGTCCATGAATGGAAATCGGTTGAATGTTTGCATGTTTAAGAGCTGTATTGAGGGTTTGTTGGACAATATCGAGGGATGCTTCTTTTGCTTGTAGGCCATGAGTGACGAGCCCAGAAACCCACGCATATTCAGCGGGATGCACATATTGAAACGCGAGGTCTTCTAGCTCACCACGAATAAAACCCATACCAAGCCGGTTGGCAATCGGTGCGTAGATTTCCAAACTTTCTCGTGCAATTCGAATCTGTTTTTCGGGGGAAAGCCCATCAAGGGTTTGTAAATTGTGAATACGGTCGGCAAATTTTACAAAGATAACGCGCACATCTTTTGCCATGGCCATGAACATCTTGCGTAAATTTTCTGCGTATCGTTCGCTTCCTTGGTATTTGAGTTTGTCGAGTTTTGTTTCTCCTTCGACAATACTTGCAATATCTGCACCAAATTTTTTTTCAATATCAGCTAATGTAACCTTGGTATCTTCGGTGAGATCATGAAGCAGGCCAGCTGCAATGATGTTGGGTGGTAAGTGCCATTCGGCGAGCAATTGCGCGGTGCCAAGAAGATGAGTAATGAATGGCGCGCCATTTAAGCGCATTTGGTTGGCATGCCCCGTTTGTGCAATATCGTAGGCATCGCTGATGACCTGAAGGTCAGCCCCCGGATTGTAGGCTGTTGCAATAGTGAGAATATCTTGAATATCGGGAAGTGTTTGCATAAGAGGGTAATTCATACTAGTCGTTTTGTGCCATAAAAAGCAAGAAGCGCCCACAAAGTTGAACTTTGAGGGCGCTGTTATGAGTAGTGACGCATAATGTTTTCTACGATATATGCGTCGATCTGTTGTTTTATGTGCACATCCCCCCAATTGATGCCATAGAGGGATGGTGGAAGGATTCGAAAGAACAGACCCTGTGGCTCATGTGGCTGAGAGCCAAGGAGTTGTCTCACTTCATACCGCCGGTGATTGCTTGGTGCTGCAGAATACTCTACGTTTGAGGTCACCTCCAAAGTCACCAGCTGTATTTCGCAGATATGGCTATATCCATACGGATCTACGAGTCGAGCATGATAACTGAAGTCGTGATATTCAGAGGCAGAGTGCGGATTTTGTCGATCAGTGTTTTCTAATCGGTCTTGTTCCTCGAAGACGCAGCCTTCGGGAAGTTGTTCTGAGATTATTTGCTTTCCGCGACGTAATTCGTTGGTATCCTTGAAGGTAAACCGCATCGCGATTGTATCAGGGATATGTTCAGGAAGGCGTTCCCCGAGAGCCGATGCTTTTCGGATAATGCTCATGGGGCGCTTGTGTCGCATGCTGTAGAGCGCGTGGATGCCAAGATCTGTATGTGCATCAGTAGGAATAATACATGCGTAGGGACGATGCTCAAGCGTCGCAATATGTGTTTGCTCCACGCAGGCTGATTGCACCTCGGTGAAGGTCGACCCACAGAATCTGAGTTCGTTGTTTCTATCGTGGTAGTTTGTTATGGTGATTTTTTTGGGAAGTTCTTGGATAATACCAAGCTCCTTCAAGTATTCTGCAATCCACTTGAAGTTATCTTTTTTAAGATCGCGGAATTTTTCCAAATCAATCAAGAACAAGGCATACCCAATCTCGAGTTTGCGCTGTGCTTCGAATTCAATGAGTGATACCGGGGATTGGGGCTTTTCGAGCCTCAGCCGCGGAAACACGAGTTTCATGAGTTCGACAGGGTCGTGCGGCAAACGAATTGGACGCACAGGCTTTTGTCGCAGCTCTGGGGGGAGGAATTGTGGACCGAGCAAGCGTTCAATTTCACGCTGAGCTCGAGAAAACACTTCCCGGAACTTGTGATACACGACTTCGTCGCTATGGCCGTCGATCAGCCCACGAAATCGGTTGCGACGGTCTTGAATGAACAGCCGGCGCATTTCCTCTTTTGAGGGTGCATTCCAGAGTTCGCGTGCGAGCTTTTCACGGCGTGTTGATAGTGTACTAGTTGACGGCGACTCCAATGGGGTAGATCCCAGGAGCCCAAAACTATACTTCATGGGAACCTCCTAGGTTGTAAATGAGCCAAAACTACCTACACCATAGCAGGGATAGGTTCAAAGTCAAGAAAATAGGCTTAATTTAGCTATTCCTTTACTTCTTCGGTTACGGTCTTGGTAAAATCGCACTCTTTATTGGAGCAGCCGACAAAATTTTTCTTTTTCCAGGTAAGCATCTGCGAACACTTGGGGCAGTTTTCGCCAGTTGGGCGGTTCCAGAGGGCAAACTTACAATCGGGGTAGCGGTCACACGAGAAGAAGAGCTTCCCGCGCTTTGATTTGCGCTCCATGATCGTGCCTTTTTTGCACTCGGGACAGGTGACACCGGTGGTCTTTTTGGCAACTTCTTCTTTGGATGACTTGATGTTGCGGCATTCAGGGAACCCAGAGCAGGCCATAAACTTGCCGTAGCGACCCATTTTCATAACCATGGCTTTGCCGCATTTTTCACAAACTTCACCCGTTGCTTCTGCTTCGTTGATCAAATCTTTTTTCTGAACTCCTGCGATTTTTTCCTCGAGATTTTTGTGAAATGGTCCGTAGAAGTCGGTCAGCACTTTTACCCAGTCAGCCTTGCCTTCAGCGATTGAGTCGAGCGAATCTTCCATTTCGGCGGTAAAGTTGAGATCAACCACTTGTGGAAAGTTTTCGACCAACACATCGTTGACTAGAATTCCCATTTCTGTGGGTTTGAGTCGGCGAGCTTCAATGCGTTCAACATAGCCGCGGTCAATAACGTTTGCAATAGTTGGCGCATACGTTGATGGGCGACCGATGCCGTGTTCTTCCATGATTTTCACCAAAGATGCATCAGAGAATCGTGCGGGTGGCTCGGTAAAGTGTTGAATAGGCTCAATCGTTTTTACTTCGGTCGTTTCACCTTCTTTGAGGTCTGGCAAGATTTCATCTTTGCCATCGCGCGGCCAGACTTTCATAAAACCTTCAAATGCAATCACTGAACCATTGGCGCGGAACATATAGCCGTCTGTTGAGGCTGCAATGTCTGCGGCGGTACCCTTCAAAACCGCAGGGCTCATTTGTGAGGCGATGGCGCGGCGCCAGATCAGGTCATAGAGTTTCCACTGCTGTTCATCGAGGTGGCCTTTGAGTGATTCGGGGGTGCGCGTGGCCTCAGTCGGGCGGACGGCTTCGTGAGCTTCTTGGGCAAGTTTGGATTTGGTAGTAAATTTGCGTGGTTCGCTTGCAGCAAATTCTTTGCCGTATTCAGCGATAATATGTTTTTGAGCGTCACCCAAAAACTTGTCGGACAAGTTTACCGAGTCGGTACGCATGTAGGTGATCAAACCTTCGCCAGTGTGTGAACCTTCGTACAATTGCTGCGCGAGCATCATGGTTTGTTTGGCCGAGAAGCTCAGACGACGGTTTGCTTCTTGCTGGAGGGTTGATGTGGTAAATGGGGCGAGGGGGTTTCGGTGCTGTTCTTTTGTCTCAACACTTTTTACTTTGTAGGTCGAGTTTTCGAGCGCGGTCAACATTTTTTTTGCCACGGCTTCGCTCGGGATATCAAATTTCTCAAGCGCTTTGCCATTGGCAGTCGTCAGTTTGGCGGAAAACTCTACACCATCGGCCAAGAATGTGGCGTCGATCGTCCAGTATTCTTCTGCCTTGAACGCCAAGATTTCCCGTTCGCGTTCGACAATCAAGCGTACGGCAACAGATTGCACGCGACCAGCAGATAAACCTTTCGCAATCTTTTTCCAAAGGAATGGTGAGAGCTCGTAGCCGACCAAGCGATCAAGAATGCGACGTGCCTGTTGGGCGTCAACCATTTTCAAGTCGATGGTTCGGGGGTGCTTCAAAGCCTCGAGCACGGCATCTTTGGTGATTTCATGGAAGACAATACGGCTGGTTTTTGCTTCGGGTACGCCGAGTGTTTCGTGTAAATGCCACGCAATGGCTTCTCCTTCGCGGTCAGCATCAGATGCGTAGATGACCTCATCTGCGGCTTTAGCTGCTTTTTTGAGCTCTGTAACGCGAGTCTTGTTTTTGGTGGGCACGACATAGTGCGGGGCAAAGCCGTGCTCAATGTCGACACCCATCTTGGAGGCAGGCAAATCACGGATATGGCCAAACGATGAAGTAACTACAAAACCGCTCCCGAGGAACCGGGAGAGTGTCTTTGCTTTAGTCGGACTTTCGACGATAATAAGCTTTTTCATACACCCACTATAGGGGAGAATGGGGATTTGGGCAAGAATGCTATCTTGTCAGCGTATACCGCATGCCGCCGAGTGAGCGGACCATGCCCTTCATTTCCATCATGACGAGTGTTGCCGAGACGGTGCGAGTGTCGAGTTGACTTTGTTGGATAATTTCGTCGATGTGGAGTGATTCTATCTTGAGTAGGTCGAGAAGTACGGACTCCTCTGCGTTTTCTGGTTCAAATATGGGTGGCGGAAGCGCGACAGAAACGGCATCAAAGGCGTTCAATATATCTTGTGCTTCGGTCACGGGGTGCGCACCCATTTTGATGAGCGAGTTCGGTCCTTGTGCTGATGAGCGGGTGATATCACCAGGCACCGCAAAGACTTCGCGGTTTTGGTCAAGCGCATGGCGAGCAGTAATGAGTGAGCCAGATGCAACGTCAGCTTCAATGATTAAGACCCCACGACTAAGACCTGAGACAATGCGATTGCGTATCGGAAAGTGATGTTGCAGCGGTGGAGTACCCGGTGGATATTCCGAAATAATGGCGCCGCCATGTTCCAGAATTGATTTCGCCAGTGCGCGATTCGTAGACGGGTGAATACTGGTATCGTCCACGCCTGAGCCAAGTACGGCAACAATAGAACCATTATTGCGGACAGTAATTTCGTGAGCCCGTGCATCAATACCAAGCGCGAGACCAGAAATAATCGTAAGCCTACTTTGTATGAGTGGTGCAATCAATTGTTCGAGCACATGTGCGCCGTAGCTGGTCATTTTGCGCGTCCCCACCACACCGAGGCCAATATAGTCAGGTTTTGGCATCGTGCCGCGAACAAACAGTTGCGATGGTGGATCAAAGATTTCTTTGAGAAGTTCTGGGTAATCAGTGTCGTTCATGGTAACTACACGGATCTCGTTATCGAGCGTCTTTTGCCAGGCTGCAGAAAGGTTGAATCCGTTTCTGAAATCAATAAAATCTCGCGC
>CAZHIP010000006.1:0-51392 GCA_964532925.1 uncultured Gammaproteobacteria bacterium | reverse complement strand
CGCCAATTAAAGCGGTACGCGAGCTGGGTTCAGAACGTCGTGAGACAGTTCGGTCTCCTATCTGTCGTGGGCGTTGAAATTTGAGAGGGCTCTTCCTTAGTACGAGAGGACCGGGAAGGACCAACCTCCCGTGTACGAGTTGTCCTACCAAGGGCATTGCTCGGTAGCGGTGTTGGGCACGGATAAGCGCTGAAAGCATATAAGCGCGAAGCCGTCCTCAAGATTAGATTTCGTAGACTCCAGAGAGATTATCTGGTTGATAGGCCGTAGGTGTAAGACCCGCAAGGGTTTGAGCCGAGCGGTACTAATAAGTCATTCACTGAAGCACTGATACATGTTGAAACAACTTCTATCATTGTGAGGTGCGCTCCAGATATACGACAACATAGAGACAACACAGCGACATCAAAGAAAGAAAGAAAGATCAATCACGTCAATTCAAATAGTATATCAGTTTCATTTCTCCTTTACATCGATTGTCAGCGTCCTGACTTTTACAAAAGAACAGGCACAGATATCTGGTGATACGAGCGATGTGGCACCACCTCTTCCCATCCCGAACAGAGCAGTGAAACACATCAGCGTCGATGATACTTAGACTAAACCAAGTCTTGGGAAAGTAGACCATCGCCAGTTACTTGTGCCTGTTTTTTATTTCAAAAGACCTTCACGGGTCTTTTTGTTATATCCCCTGAGCCTGTCGAAGGACTACTATAATCTTGACTTTTCCCTCATTTTGGTGTATTCTCCCCTGTTCCTTGTTCCGTCCGACAACTCAACCAAGAAGGATGATGTCATGGCTTTGAATGTCGACAATCTGAAGCGGATTCTGCGGGCAATGGATGAAATTCTCATCGAAGCAAACCTCGCGAAAGTCTTTATCGTCGGGAAGAGCAAGGATGGTCGCGCGATCATTGGATTTAGCTCTGACGAGACTGAGGTGCTCGTTACGCTATTGCGCCAGGAACTCGCGGACACGAAGCGTTTCGAGCATGTGATCAGCGCGAATCGACAGAGTGAGTTTGATGAGACAGCTTGTAGCCAGGGGGCCAAGGAAGCGCAGCTCCAGATCCTCAGCTGCCAACTCTCCAATCTCATTGGACTCGCCAAGAGCTTGGTTCGTCCATTGGCGGTTGATGAGGCGCCGAAGAAGTAGCTCCGTCCGTAAGGCCGCCGTTCGCACTTAGGTGTGAGACGCGCGGCCTTGTTTTTTATAAGAGAGAGGCCTAACCTTGAGTAGCTATGGAACAATCAGATCACGAGCTCGTTACAACCTATTTGCAGGGAGACGAATCAGCACTCCCCGCTCTTGTTGCGCGACACCTCAAGCCCGTGCTCAATTTTGTATATCGGTTAGTGGGTAATCGCGCCGACGCCGAAGACATCACGCAAGAAACATTTTTTAAGGCGTGGAAGAGTTTAAAAAAGTACAACAAAGACAAGAGTTTTAAAACCTGGATATTTACGATTGCGCGCAACACCGCGATTGATGCACTGCGGAAGCGTAAAGAAGTGGTCTTTTCTCAATTTGATACTGATGGCGGCAACGTACTCATCGACACACTCCCCGACCCCGAACCTTTGCCCGATGAACTATTCGCGCGAATAGGAGATGCCGAAAACATAGACCGGGTTCTAAAAGAGCTTTCGAGTGCGGCGCGCGAGGTGATTGTTCTCCGGTACCATGAAGATCTTACGTTTGACGAAATCGGCCGTATTCTTGGTAAGCCACTTCATACCGTCAAAAGCCAACATCGCCGCGCATTACTAGCGCTCAAGAAACTCTTAGATGCACCAAAATAGAAGCATGAGCCGTATATATAGTATATGGCTACTTTCAATGTAAGCTCAATTGAACCGTCAGACCAGCTAACTCACGCTATTATTGTCCGTATTACCGCAGCTAGGCTACATCAAGCCCGGGTGCGTTTTTTTGTGCTTGGAAGTGTTTCGGTGGTTGCCTGTGTAAGTTTGGTGCCAGCGGTGCAGTTCTTGGTTCGCGAGGCGGCACAATCAGGACTTTCGCAGTACTTGTCTCTCTTCGCTTCAGACCGATCGTTTATTGTCGGTGCATGGCAGCAGTATGTGGCAACGGTAACCGAAGCAATCCCCTTCTTTGCGGCAACCATGGTGCTTGCAATTACAGGAGCGTTCCTTGGTTCAGTTCGTGTGGCACTTACCAATATGAAGTACGCTTTTAATCGACATCAATTAGTCTAACATCTATGAATACCAAAGAATTCGTCTCGTCTTCAATGTTTCGTAACATCGTTCTTGGCATTGCTGGCTTAGTCTTTATGAGCGTCGTGTTCCACGCGGGCATGTTTATGGGGTATCATCGTGCATCCTTTTCGTATCGAGGTGGTGAAAACTATTATCGTACATTTGGCGACAAAGATCGCGGCCCGATGGGTATGATGCGTGGCAATTTTCCGAATGCACACGGGTCTATTGGCACGATTGTGAAGATCGAGTTGCCACAAATCGTGATTGCAGACCAAGACAAAACCGAAAAAACGATTATTATCAAAGACGACACCGAGATTCGTCGACTCCGTGAAACCATTACGTCGCCAGATCTCAAGGTTGGTGATGCCATCGTCGTATTTGGTGAGCCAAACGAGCAGGGTCAGATTGAAGCAAAACTTATTCGTTGTACCCAAGCTATCTCTGCCATGATGCACGGTGGTCGCCGAGCAGCTGCGCCCGAGTTACGCTAATCGCTGATGGTGCTATGCGCAGATATTTGCACTGGTTTAAAAAGCACAAGATCATCACGGGGATTCTCATCCTAGTGGTTCTTGGTATTGCCTATCAAGCAGTGGCGAAATATCGTGCTGACAATGTCCCGACGCAATATGTCCTCGCTTCGGTAGAAAAAGGTAGCCTCATTACATCTGTTTCTGGTAGTGGTCAGGTTGCGGTGTCGAGCCAGGTTGAGTCAAAGGCAAAAGCGTCGGGTGATATATTAAAACTCATGATTGTTGATGGTCAGCCTGTAAAATCGGGTCAGGTGTTGGCATATTTGAATGCAGTCGAAGCACAAAAGTCTGTTCGTGATGCGGAGGTGAATTTGCAGAGCGCAAAACTCGCGCTCGAGAAACTCAAGAAGCCATCGGAGGTTTTGACGATTACTCAAGCCCAAAATGCATTGGCACAAGCCGAGCAGTCAAAGCAAAAGGCCGCCGATGCGGTCACAAAAGCGTACGAAGACACCTCAAATGCGGTGGCGAATGCGTTTCTCGACTTGCCGACGATTATGGCGGGACTCGACGACGTATTGCATGGCACGGCAATCGCCAAATCAGAACCAACCGTGCTTACTAGTTCACAAAATTTTGCCGCATTAACTAATTCAGTTGATGCGTCCGACCAATTAAAACTACAAGCGCTTGCGGTGGGTGCAGAGAATGATTATCAATTGGCACGGACAAAATACAATAAGGTGTTTGAGTTGTACAAGAGCACTACGCGATACTCTGACCATGTTATGATCGAGAAATTGTTGGCGGAAACGTTCGATATGGCAAAGACGGTATCACAGTCAGAAAAAAGCCAGAGTAATTTTGTGGATGCCTGGATTGATTCGCGAACACGATACAATTTTCCGGTGTTTGCTCAGGTGAAGACATATAAAACAAATATTGCCACCTATATTAGTCAGACGAATACACATCTGTCTTCTCTACTCTCGATTACACAATCATTGCAAGATAATAAAAATGCGATTATCAATGCGGATCAATCAATTGTAGAAAAACAGCAATCGCTAGAAAAACTGCGAGCTGGTACGGACACGCTTGATCTACAATCTTCCCAACTCTCTGTGGTTCAACGCCAAAATACGCTTATCGACGCTCGGGCAAAGTTGGCTGATTACACGGTTCGCGCACCATTTGATGGCATTATTGCGAAAGTGAATGTGAAGCTTGGTGATGCGGTGGGTGTGGGTACTTCGATTGCCACTGTAGTTACTCCACAGCAAACAGCGACCATTTCATTAAATGAAATTGATGTTGCAAAAATTAAAATCGACCAAAAAGTTACCATGACCTTTGATGCTGTCGACGGCCTAACGGTGACTGGCCATGTTGCTGAAATCGATACATTGGGTACCGTTTCGCAAGGTGTGGTTACCTATAATGTGAAGATCTTGTTTGATACGCAAGATGTTCGCGTGAAGCCAGGTATGAGTGTGTCTGCAGTGATAGTGACGGATATTCATCAAGACGTTTTGATTGCGCCAAATGCTGCCATTAAAACGCGAGGCACAACCAGCTATGTTGAGACACTTGATCCAGTAGTTGAAGCTGTTGCTGGACAGGCAGGCGCTACTTCTCCAAACGCGCCAGTGCAGAAAAATATTACGATTGGTTTGAGTAATGATACACAGACCGAGATTGTGAGTGGTTTATCTGAAGGTGATCAAGTTATTACACGAACTATTACTCCAACGACAGGAGCGACCACACAGGCGCCAAGTTTGTTTGGTGCAGCAAGTGGAAACCGTGGGGCAACCGGGGCAACGCGCGCAACCGGTCGTTAATTGTATGATTGAAGTCAAGGATCTTACCAAAACCTACACAACGGGTGACATTGCGTTTCAGGCACTGAAAGGCGTTACATTTACTATTCGTGATGGTGAGTTTGTCGCAATTATGGGTCCATCAGGCAGCGGTAAGTCGACGCTCATGCACATTCTTGGCGCACTAGATACACCGACTTCCGGGACTTATCTTTTGGATGGCAAAGATGTCTCGACCATGAGCGAAGACGAACTCGCGCATATCCGCAAAGACAAGATCGGCTTTGTGTTTCAGGCATTTAATCTTCTCCCCCGCGCTACGGTGCTTCGAAATGTTATGTTGCCACTCATGTATGCGGGAGTACCAGAAGTTGAACGTGAGACGCGTGCAAAAGTAGCGCTTATTGCGGCGGGTCTCGATGAGGATCGTTTTATGCATAAATCAAACCAGCTTTCTGGTGGGCAAATCCAGCGCGTTGCCATTGCGCGTGCGCTCGTGAATAATCCAACACTTATTTTGGCAGACGAACCAACCGGCAACCTCGATTCAAAAACCGGTGAAATCGTGTTGGGAACATTTCAAAAATTAAATATTGAGCAAAAGCGAACCATTATCCTCATTACCCACGAAGCTGATGTGGCCGAATATGCCGAGCGCATTATTCATATCCGCGACGGTGTTATTGTTTCAGATGCTAAACCAGCGCATCGCCGCATGATTTCATGAGCATATGAAATTGACTGACCTCTTTCAAGAAACCTACACGGCGCTTTCTTCAAACAAAGCGCGATCAGGGCTTACCATGCTTGGAATTATTATTGGTATTTCATCTGTAATCGCGATGGTTTCTATTGGGCAAGGTGCGCAGCAATCTATTCAATCCTCTATTCAGTCTATTGGATCCAATTTGATTTTGGTCATGCCGGGTGCCCAACGTGGCCCAGGGTTTCAGGTTAGTAGTGGTCGTGGAAGTGCGCGTACCCTCACCCAAGGAGATGCTGACGCACTAACCAGTGGTCTTACGAGTGCACAAGCTGTGGCGCCAGAATTATCTGGTCGATATCAGGTAACCAGCAAGGGTAAAAACACCAACACTTCGATTACGGGAACTGTTCCAGCGTACCCGACGGTACGCAATGTTTCGATTGATACAGGATCATTTATTTCGGATGCCAATGTTCGATCGCTTTCGAAGGTTGCGGTGCTTGGCCCCACTACGCGCGATGATTTATTTGGCGAAGGTGCTGATGTCATTGGCCAGACTATTCGCATTCGCGGTCTTGAATTCAAAATTGTTGGTGTGACTAAGGCAAAAGGCGGTGGCGGGTTTGGTTCACAAGATGACATGATCTTTATTCCCCTTTCGTCCGCTCAGCGTTTTTTGGCGGGTGATAGTTACGTCACTACGGTGAGTATCAAAGCGAACGACGCTGCTTCTATGACCGCTATTCAGCAAGAAGCTACGGCACTTCTTATGGAGCGTCATCGTATTAGCGATCCTTCACAAAATGATTTTAGTACGTTGAACCAGGCAGATATTGTGGCAACCGCTTCGAGTATTACTTCTACGTTTACCATTTTGCTTGCGGCTGTGGCGGGGATTTCTCTTCTTGTTGGTGGCATTGGTATTATGAACATGATGCTCACCAATGTGACCGAACGGACGCGAGAAATTGGCCTACGTAAGGCTATTGGTGCAACGCGAAATGATATTAACCAGCAGTTTCTTGCGGAATCGATCATGCTTACCTTTATTGGTGGTGCGATTGGTGTAGCGCTAGGTTGGGGTGTTTCCTCTGGAGTAAGAGCACTGGGTATTATTCAAACCAGTGTTTCTCTCGGATCAATTCTTTTGGCGTTTGGGGTGTCTGCCGGTATCGGTATAGTGTTCGGGTACTACCCGGCTCGTCGTGCTGCTGGATTAAATCCCATTGACGCGCTTCGTCACGAATAAATAATAATAATTACCATAATCGATCGCATATGTCAGACCACAGCCATAAAAACATTATTCTTCCCCTTCTCGTACTTGCGCTTATTGCAGGTGGAGTTGGTTTTTATTCCGGCATGGCGTACGGGAAGAAATCTGCGATACCTGCACGCGGACAATTTACTGGCATGATGAATGGCGCACAGGGTGGAGCGCGATCTGGCCAAGGTAATCGTGGGCAATTTGCAGGTGGTGGTGCAACTATGGGCGAGGTCATTGCGAAAGACGATAAAAGTATTACCGTAAAAATGCGCGACGGTGGATCAAAGATAGTCTTTTTCTCTGGTGCAACTCAGGTTATGAAATCGACAGCGGGTGCAGCATCAGATTTGACGATTGGTGAACAGATTACTGCACTTGGGGCTGTAAATCCTGATGGCTCGGTGAGCGCTCAGTCAATCCAAATTCGTCCGGCAATGCCCGCAGTTGTGCAGGTGAATAAATAAATTTAGAAACAAAAAAGAACCCGCATAGCGCGGGTTCTTTTTTGTTATTTTGACAGTTGTGGCCATGGGCGTTAGGCTAAGAGCACTATGATCAAGGATATTCAGAACTTCGGTGTGGTGATTTTGGCTGCGGGTAAGGGCAAGCGCATGGGTGGTGCGTTACCGCTCCCAAAAGTTCTCTATCCTCTGGCCGGGAAGCCGATGCTCAAGCATATTGTTGAGGCTCTGGATAATAGCATTGTTGATACCCGACCAGTGATCGTGATTGCTCCAGACTTGTTCGTTATTCGTGAAACCTTGGGAGCGGACTACGATTACGCGGTACAAGAAACACAACTCGGTACCGGCCATGCCGTACTTTCTGCACTCCCAAAACTCCGCATTAAAGAACACACCCTCGTACTGTTTGGCGATCATCCGCTTGTTACCACTGCGTTTATTGATTTCTTTGTACAAAAGCATCTAGAAACCGAGGCCACTATGACCATGGCAACCATCCGGTTGAACGACTTTGATGGGTGGCGTACCGCGTTTAGTAACTTTAGTCGTATTGTCCGTGATACAAAAGGTAACGTTGAGCGAATCGTTGAAGTAAAAGATGCTGATGGGGAAACTTTGAAGATCCGCGAGGTTTTGCCAGGATTTTTCTGCTTTAAGACCGCGTGGCTTGATGAGGTGCTCCCCCGTCTCTCTCGCGATAATGCCCAAGGTGAGTATTATTTAACTGATCTTATTGCCCTCGCGATTCAGCAAGGCAAAAAAGTGGCAGACTTTGAGTTGAAAGACGGCCGCGAGGCGCTTGGCATCAATACCGCTGAACAACTTGAACATGCTGAGGCGATTCTCCGTGAGCTCGCTCGTGGCCCGCAAGGACAACTGTTGTAGAGTGTTTCTAAAAAAGAAAAAGTCCGCAGGTGGGGTTTTTAGGCCAACCTGCGGACTGTGCTGTATCTGCTACTGCGTGCGTGGGGTCGCCATCCGTTGGCGGTAGTACTCGCAGAACTTATTGCCTGCAAGCGCCTCCCACACGTCGAGCGTTTCGTCGAGACGGTTGAGGTCGAGCTTGCTCATGGTGAGCATGCTGTTTTTTGGCCTCATGTTACTGAGAGCCACCAGCATGCGGACTTGCGCCGCATAGCCGCGACCCTCAGCCGCGCAAACTGACGGAAAACTTTTTGCTCTTGTCAGTTCACGACCTGAGTATACGCCTTGCGCCTTGAGGAGATCTTTGCACTCGATCTCGTGGCGCATCTCGTGGTAAAGGGTTGCCGTGAAGGGTATCCAGCTCATGCGCAAGCCTGGATATACGACATACACTTCATTTGTGCAGTCATACACCATGCCTGCTACTTGGCCAGTCTGTTGGGGTTTCCCGTCTGCACCAAAGCGCATGGTGCCAGTGCGTAACGGGAAAGGTTTCCCTTTTTTGTACTCCCTGACCAAAGCGACAATTTTTTCATCGTCTTGGTGGGTGAGCAGCCCCCTCTCCAGCGTTTCGTGCACTGCCGCAAGACCTTGCATGACGACTTGGTCGTCAACGAGCGGTGCAGTGGGCACGACTTTGTCAGCGCGGAGGTTAGAAGGTTTGAAGAAAGGCGGTACCAAATCGCTGGAGGCAAATACCTCCAACTGCTCTCTGGGGGCAACGTATGCCTCCATTTTTTGAGAGCACGCGGCGATGGCAACAACAAGGCTTACGATAATGGTCAAAGAGCGCATGATTCTCTCCTATTGCGGGGTTTATTCACAGAAATTGTGAACGGCATAATATAGCACAAAAACGGCATTTTGTCAATCGTATTCGGCATGATAATCTTGAAATCTATGAAAACATGGGTCGCAGACCTCCATATCCACTCAAAGTACGCTCGAGCCTGCTCACCTGCTCTGAATCTGGCCAATATTGATGCGTGGTGCCGAATAAAAGGTGTACAGATTGCCGCAACTGGCGATTTTACTCACCCCAAGTGGTTTGCCGAGCTAGAAAAGAACCTTATCCCCTCTCAATACGAGGGGTTTTATGTTATTCGACCAGAAATCAAGGCTGATTTTGCCCCGCCAGTCTCCATTTCAGCCGAACCGACCTTGTTTGTCTTTGGGGCTGAGATCGCCTGTATCTACTCCCATTTGGGCTCAGTTCGCCGTGTTCACAATCTCATTTTTGCGCCATCGATGGAGGCTGCGCGAGAAATTAACAAAACAATGACTGCGCGTGGCTGCAAGCTCGGTTCCGACGGACGGCCTATTATTGGTATGAGCTCTGTTGATTTGTTGCGGCTTATTAAGTCAGTTGATGAGCGGTGCGAGCTTATTCCTGCACATGCGTGGACGCCATGGTTTGCGGTGTTCGGGTCATTTTCTGGATACAAATCACTCGAAGAATGTTTTGGTGATGAAACAGAAAAAATATTTGCGATCGAAACAGGGCTCTCCTCTGACCCTGCGATGAATTGGCGCGTGAAAGAACTCGATCGCGTCGCGATGGTTTCTTTTTCCGATGCGCATTCACTTCAAAACCTTGCGCGCGAAGCAACTGTATTTTCTGGTGAAGAGAAAAATCTTTCATATGTCGCAATGATGATTGCAATAAAGTACGCATCACCGCATATGTTAGAAAAAAATAATCCAGATTTAAAAATCAAACTTGCGGGCACGCTCGAATTTATTCCTGATGAAGGGAAATATCATTACGATGGTCATCGTGTGTGCAAAGTTTGCTGGCACCCCCGCGAGACTGCTCGCCACAAAGGCGTGTGCAGTGTCTGCAAAAAGCCGGTGACTGTGGGTGTGCTCTCTCGCATAGAAACATTGGCCAATGAGCCAGAAGGCCGTAAACCAAAGGTGTATCCTGCATATTGGAGCCTTGTAGGACTTGATAAGATTATTGCAGATGCACAGGGTATTAAGAGTCGTACGAGTAAACGCGTGCAAGAAATATATTGGAATATTATTCGTAGCGGTGGATCAGAACTCGACGTGCTTTTGCACGATTCAATCGACAAAATTACAACGTATGCTGACGCAAACATCGCGCAAGGTGTCGCACGCATGCGTAGAGGAGAAGTAAAAGTCATTCGACCAGGCTACGACGGAGAGTATGGCGTTGTAGAATTATTTTCTCAGAGTAAAAAAAGCACGAAGAAGAAATTATTTTCTTAAAAAAAGATTTCAAATTATTTTTTTGTGCACAACTTGTGCAGATAACTATTGACAAATATTTTTCTTACTATCAAAAAATGCTATACTTCATGCAGCGTAAAGATTATTTAAATCTTTTACTCGGAAGGAGGTGAGCAATATGCCAGCCAAGAAAAAAAAGAAAGTTGTCAAAAAGACCGCCAAGAAAAAAGCAACCAAAAAAAAGCGATAATCTTTTTTCTGAAGGGAAATCATCCAACAGTGTATCCATGCTTGATACGGTTGGGTGATTTTGTTTTTGGGGTAGCGTATCCATATTCTCTATCAATTGACGTGCGAGCGTTTTTCGGGTATAGTGGGTAATCCTGTAATTTCCGGTTGATTGTTCGAAAGAAGCCTGTGAGAGGAACGTATACAAGGGTCGAAAAGTGGCAAGGCGCCAGTCGGTATTCCTGCTTCGCGCTTTGCGCGGATGTAGAACGAGATTGGCAAATCTCTCTCCTCCCTTCCTACTCTTCACTAGACCCTTCCGCCCCCAGAGGGCGACGTTCCTCTCAGAGGCTTTTTTTGTGCCAAAATACAAGCCACCTGTGGACAAAATCGTTTGCTTTTTCCTGATTCCTTGAATTAGCTACTTTTAAGGCAAAAAACGACCCTTAATGCCCTTGACACTCATTGGGCTCCATGATACGCTGATCTTGCTTCAAAACGGGTCACTAACACGATAATTTTTGCGGAATCGTGTTTATTTTTAACTATCAATAAATAAAACTTTTACTTTCCCTGTGGCCCAGGGAAGGTTTTTTGTTGTTTTATGCCTATCTTCACAAAACAAGCGCTCATCTCACACGAGGCGAAGAACATCATCACTCATCCTGATGTTATCCCACCGCCGGATTTGGCAGAGATTCAAAAGCAGTCGTACTCCCTGTTCTTCCAGGAGGGGGTTCGAGAGCTTTTTGATGAAGTGTCCCCTATTCGTGACTTTTCTGGTCGCGATTTGGAGCTGTACTTCGGTGATTACTACTTCGATGAGCCAAAATTCGACGAAGTGACCTCAAAAGCCAAGAATGTTACGTTTGAGGCTCCACTCCGTGTAAAAGCTCGCTTGGAGAACAAGCGCAGTGGTGAAATGAAGGAGCAAGAGATCTATTTGGGCGATTTCCCGCTCATGACGCCTCGTGGCACGTTTATTATCAACGGCATTGAGCGTACGGTCGTTTCTCAGCTTATTCGCTCTGCTGGTGCCTTTTTTACCTCAGAAGTGGTGCGTGGCCGCCGTTTTTATGGCGCCAAGCTTATTCCAAACCGCGGTGCATGGCTTGAGTTCGAAACCGACGGCAATGGTGTTATTTGGGTAAAAATCGACCGTAAGCGCAAGGTTGCGGTTACTTCCCTCCTCCGCGCCTTTGGATATGGCACCAATGCTGATATTGAGCCAGTATTTGCTCAACTCACTGCAGACGAG
Organism: uncultured Gammaproteobacteria bacterium; assembly: GCA_964532925.1. Classification (GTDB taxonomy): domain Bacteria; phylum Patescibacteriota; class Patescibacteriia; order GWA2-47-26; family GWA2-47-26; genus CAZHIP01. Next base: position 39,824 of record CAZHIP010000006.1, on the reverse strand, counting down.
CGCCAGTATATTGATAAAACATTGACCAAAGACGCCGCTGCAACCGAAGAAGAAGGGTTGGTTGAGGTTTACAAGCGTATTCGCCCGGGTGACTTGGTTACTCCAGACAACGCTCGCTCCCTCATTACCTCCATGTTCTTCAAGTTTGAGCGCTATGACCTTGGAAAACAGGGCCGATTTAAGTTTATTGAGCGCTTTACGAAGACTCAGGCCAAGAAAGAAGATGTTGAAAAGCATGAAAACCGTGTATTGAAACCAGAAGACATCGTGCTTATTGTCAAAGAAATTTGCCGTTTGAACGTTACCCAAGAAGAAGCTGATGATATCGATCACTTGGGCAACCGCCGTGTCCGCGCTGTTGGTGAACTCGTGCAGAACCGCCTCCGCGTTGGCTTGGTCCGTATGGAGCGCATCATCACCGACCGCATGTCTATTATGGAAGTCGAAGGCCTCTCACCGAACAAGCTCATCAATGCTCGCCCGGTTATTGGTGCTATTCGCGAGTTCTTCATGTCCTCACAGCTTTCACAATTCATGGACCAGACGAACCCACTCGCCGAGCTTGAACACAAGCGTCGTCTCTCTGCCATGGGTCCGGGCGGTCTTTCTCGTGAGCGTGCGAGCTTCGAAGTTCGTGACGTGCATCCTTCGCACTATGGCCGTATTTGTCCGATTGCCACCCCAGAAGGTCCAAACATCGGTTTGGTCGGTCAGTTGGCAGTTCGCGCCCGCTTAAACGAGTATGGTTTCCTCGAAACCCCCTATCGTAAGGTGGTGAAAGACAAGGCGGGTCGTTCAAAAGTAACAACAGAGGTGGTGTATTTGAACGCACTTGCAGAACGTAATGTGATTGCCGCCGCCGCTACTACACCAATCGATGCCGAAGGTCACTTCATCAACCAGCGTGCAGAAATGCGTAAGTATGGCGAAGCGGTACTTGGTGGCACCGATGAAATCGAATACGTTGACGTCTCTTCCGCCCAGATTATTTCTGTTGCTACGGCACTCATCCCCTTCCTTGAGCACGACGACGCCGTGCGCGCACTCATGGGTTCGAACATGCAACGCCAAGCTGTTCCATGTATCAAAGCCGAAGCGCCACTTGTGGGTACAGGTATCGAAGGTAAGGCTGCATACGATTCTGGCCACCTGATTGCCTCGCTCCACGATGGTGTGGTGTCCGACGTTGATAGCCGCCGCGTTATTATTGAAACGAAAGAAAAGACGCTTCATGAATATCCATTCATCAAGTTTGCTCGCTCTAACGCTTCGACTTGTTTGAACCAAGTACCAATCGTCAAAAAGGGTCAAAAGATCAAAAAGGGCGATGTGCTTGCCGATGGTTCAGCGATTGATCAAGGCCAGATGGCTTTGGGTCAGAACCTCTTGGTCGGCTTTATGGTGTGGGAAGGCTATAACTACGAAGACGCTATTATCGTTTCTGAGCGTTTGGTACAGACCGACCGCTATACTTCGGTGCACATTGAGCACTATGAAGTAGATATTCGAGAAACCAAACTTGGTCCAGAATTGATCACGTCCGACATCCCAAACATCTCCGAAGAAAAACTCAAGAACTTGGATGAAAACGGCATTGTCCGTGTCGGTGCCGAGGTTGCTTCTGGCGATATCTTGGTGGGTAAAATTACTCCAAAGGGTGAAACAGAACTCTCAGCAGAAGAAAAACTGCTCCGCGCTATCTTCGGCGAAAAAGCTCGCGACGTCCGCGACACTTCGCTCTATTTGGAGCACGGTGAACACGGGAAAGTTGTTGACGTAAAGATCTTCTCCGCAGAAGCCGGTGACAAGTTGCCACCAGGCGTTATGCAGTCGATCCAAGTCTCTGTTGCAGACCTCCGCAAGATTCAGGTCGGTGACAAAATGGCTGGTCGCCATGGTAACAAGGGTGTTATTTCCCGCGTGGTACCAATGGCCGACATGCCACACTTGGAAGACGGTACTCCGCTCGACATCATCCTCACCCCACTCGGTGTTGTCTCTCGTATGAACATCGGTCAGATTCTCGAAACTCACCTTGGTCTGGCAGTGAACTCGATGGGTATTCGAGTCGTTACTCCACCGCTTTCCGGTATTCCTGAAGACAAGATTCACGAAATGTTGGTTGCCCAAGGATTCCCATCCGATGGTCGCGCAACCCTCTACAATGGTAAGACGGGCGAACCTTACGATCACCAAGTTATGGTCGGCTACATCTATATGATGAAGTTGAATCACATGGTTGACGACAAGATCCACCAGCGTTCGATTGGTCCATACTCGCTCATCACCCAGCAGCCGCTTGGTGGTAAGGCACAGTTCGGTGGTCAGCGTTTTGGTGAAATGGAAGTCTGGGCACTCGAAGCATATGGTGCCGCCTACACGTTGCAGGAAATCTTGACGATCAAATCGGATGACGTTTCTGGTCGCTCAAAAGCCTACGAGTCAATTATCAAGGGCGAGTCGATCGAGAAGCGCAATATTCCTGAAACATTCAACGTGCTTGTGCAGGAATTGAAGGGTCTTGGCTTGGACGTGGAACTTCTTAAAGACGGTGTTGTTCAGAACTCTCGCGAAGCACAAGAGGCTGCGCAAGATGCTTTGAATACGGCACCGCGTCACAACTCCTAATCGCATAAATCTATGATGTACCAACCAGCATCATCGCTTATTGACTTCGACGCGGTCCGTCTCCGAATTGCCTCTCCGGATGCAATTACCGGCTGGTCCCACGGTGAAGTTACCAAGCCTGAAACTATTAACTATCGTACCCAAAAGCCAGAAAAAGATGGCCTCTTCGATGAGCGCATCTTTGGTCCAACAAAGGACTGGGAATGTTACTGCGGTAAATATAAAAAGATTCGCTACAAAGGTATTGTCTGTGACAAGTGTGGCGTTGAAGTGACATCGTCACTCGTTCGTCGTGAGCGCATGGGCCATATTTCTTTGCAGGCTCCTGTTGCACACATCTGGTTCCTCCGCGGCGTGCCATCAAAGATTGGTATCTCGCTCGACATGGGTGTGCAGAGCTTGGAAAAGGTTATTTACTTTGCGGACTTCATTGTCACGCGCGTTGATGAAACGGTGAAAGCCGAATTGCTCGAACGTTTGAAAGTTGAGTTCAAGGCAAAGAAAAAACAGATCCAAAACGAGGCAGACAAGTCGATTGCCGAGCTCAATGATTCCGACGCGGTTCGCGAAAAGAAGGAAGACGAACGCGATGCAAAGATTAAGGAATTCACCAAAGAGTTTGCCAAGATTGAGGCCGAGATTTCTGACATCACCCCGATGCGCGTGATTTCAGAACAGGTCTTCCATGAGCTCTCGATGAAATATGGCCACATGTTCGACGCCTCTATTGGTGCCGAAGCCGTTTCCGAATTGCTCTCGAAGCTTGATCTTCCTGCCATCGTGAAGCAACTCGAGACAGAAGTGAAGAAAGCAACACCTGCTCGCCAAGAAAAACTCATCCGCCGCACGAAGCTTTTGAAGAGCTTTATCCAGAACAAGATTGATCCATCATGGATGATCATGACTGCAGTGCCGGTGATTCCACCAGATTTGCGCCCAATGGTTGCACTTGATGGTGGTCGCTTTGCCACGTCTGATTTGAACGATCTCTATCGCCGTGTCATCAACCGCAACAACCGCCTCAAGCGTTTGCTCGAGTTGAATGCACCAGAAGTTATTACGCGCAACGAAAAGCGCATGTTGCAGGAAGCAGTCGACGCACTGATCGACAACTCCGCCCGCCACACAAAGACGGTGACGGCTTCGACTGGTCAGAAGCGCTCACTCCGCTCTCTTGCGGATGTACTCAAAGGTAAGCAGGGTCGTTTCCGCGCCAACCTTCTTGGTAAGCGCACCGACTACTCTGGTCGTTCGGTTATCGTCGTTGGTCCACGTCTCAAACTGCACCAGTGCGGTATTCCAAAGCGTATGGCCTTGGAACTCTTCAAGCCATTTGTGATTTCTCGCCTTATCCGCGATGGTCATGTCCACAACGTTCGTTCCGCAGCACGATTCATCGAATCCGGCCGCTCGGAAGTCTGGGATATTTTGGAAGACGTTACCAAAGATCACCATGTTCTCTTGAACCGTGCTCCAACGCTTCACCGCCTTGGTATTCAGGCATTCCAGCCGATTTTGATCGAAGGTAAGGCTATTCAGGTGCATCCACTCGTCTGTACCGCGTTCAACGCTGACTTCGACGGTGACCAAATGGCTGTTCACGTGCCACTCACTGACGAAGCACGCCGTGAAGCCAAGGAAATCATGTTATCTTCGGTGAACCTCTTGAAGCCTGCTACTGGTCAGCCAATTGTCAGCCCAGGTAAAGATATTGTCTGGGGTTGCTACTACCTCACTGGTGAAGAAGGAGCAGAAACCATGAAGTACTTTGCTGATCCAGAAGATGCAAAACTTGCATATGCCATGAAAAAGATTGGTCTGCGCCAGAAGATCACGGCATACAATGTGCCAGGCGTGGAAGGCAAGATTGAAACCACGGTTGGCCGCATTATCTTCAACGAACATTTGCCAGAAGGACTTCCCTACTACAACGAGATCATGGAAGTGAAGAAGCTGTCAGAAATGTTGCGCTTCGTCATTGAAAAACTCGGCGTAGCAGTCGCCGCTCCGCTTGCTGACGCCATCAAAGAACTTGGGTTTACCTATGCCACACAGGCCGGCTACTCATGGTCCATGTCTGACCTCCCAACGATTCCAGAAAAACAAGCTATCTTGGATTCGAGCGTTGAGTTGGTCGAAGAAGTTGGTGAACAGTATGCGCAAGGTTTGTTGACCGAGAACGAGCGCAAAACAAAGATTATTGAAATCTGGAACGGTGCAAAAGAAGCCGTTGTCAAAATTGCAAAAACGAAATTGCCAAAAGATGGTTCGGTGTACAGCATGGTTGAGTCTGGTGCTCGTGGTTCGTGGAGCCAGCTCATTCAGATGATCGGTATGAAAGGTTTGGTGGCAAACCCATCAGGTGACATTATCGAGCTTCCGGTTAAATCCTGTTTCAAAGAAGGGTTCTCAGTTATTGAGTACTTCATCTCCACACACGGTGCTCGTAAGGGTCTTTCGGATACGGCGTTGCGTACCGCAAACGCTGGGTATCTCACGCGTCGTTTGGTTGACGTATCTCAAGATGTGGTTATCCGCGATGAAGATTGTGGTGATACCACGGGTATCTTGCTCACGGCGACAGAGAGCGAAATCATGGGTAGCACGGTTTCTGTTCGTGCCATGGGTCGCACCTCTCTCGATGAAGTAAAAGACGGTAAAAAGGTAATTATCAAGGCTGGTGAGATGATCAATGAAGATCAGGTTCGCGCGCTCGCAACACTCAATATTTCCGAACTCCGTGTCCGTTCCATCCTCCGCTGTCAGACACGCAAAGGTGTGTGTGCTGCTTGCTATGGATACGATTTGGGTGCAAACAAGCCAGTTCGCCAAGGTGTTGCGGTTGGTATTATTGCCGCTCAATCGATTGGTGAACCAGGTACACAGCTGACCATGCGTACGTTCCACACCGGTGGTGTCGCTGGATCAGATATTACCCAAGGTTTGCCTCGCGTAGAAGAATTGTTCGAAGTTCGTACGCCGAAGCGGAAGTCCTTCCTCTCAGAACACGCTGGTGTGGTAACTATCGAGGTTGCCGAACGCGTTATCGAGAAAGATGGCGAGCGCATTGTTGCAACGCTCGCTGGTCAAAAGATCATCCGCGTTGCAGCGAACCTTGAAGGCGATGAGAAATATATGGTTGGTGAGGCCGACAACGTCTTGGTCAAAAACGGCGATCTCGTTGTGTCTGGCGATGCAGTTATGAAGCGTGAAAATGGCGAAGATGTCATTGCTGCATACAGCGGTACAGTAACCGTTGGTAAAAAACAGATCTCGATTGCCTACAAGCAGGATGTGATCAAGGAATACATTGTCCCCGCTGGCTATATCATTATGGTAAAGAACGGCGACACGGTTATCCAAGGTCAACAGCTCACCGATGGCCACATTGATCCACACGAACTCCATGAGCTCTCTGGCCGCGAAGCAACTGAGCGCTACATCTTGAAGGAGATTCAAGGTATTTATACCTCTCAAGGTCAGAAGCTGAACGATAAGCACATCGAAGTGATTATCCGTCAGATCTTCTCCCGTGTGTTGGTTGGTGATCCAGGTGAAACCGCATTGCTTCCTGGCGAGGTTGTGGAATACGCTGAGTTTGCTGACGAAAACGATAAGGTTGGCAAGGGTAAGCAGGCCTCTGGTGAATATCTTTTGCTTGGTATCACGAAGGTCTCGCTTTCAACTCGCAGCTTCCTCTCTGCCGCATCGTTCCAAGAAACCGCCAAGGTGCTTATCAATGCTGCCGTTACCGGTAAGATTGATACCCTGGAAGGCTTGAAGGAAAACGTCATCATTGGTCGCCTCATTCCGGCAGGAACAGGCTTAAAGTCCCATGATAATGTGGCTACGACGGTTTCTCCGGTTGTTATTCCGGAAGAAGTGGTTGTTGCATAAGGAGACAAAGATCTCGAGAAATAAAACCGCCCTGTACAGGGCGGTTTTGTGTTGGTAGATTGTATGTATACAAAAGAAATATCTTCCTATGTCACGACATTCAAAGTGGTCAAAGATCAAGCACCAAAAAGGTGCGGCTGATATCAAAAAAGGTGCGAGCTTTACCAAACATTCAAAGGCAATCACGATTGCGGCGCGTGAGGGTGCTGATCCGGGCATGAATTTTAAGTTGCGCCTTGCGCTTGAGGCGGCAAAAGCTGCCGGCATGACGAAGGATACCATTGATCGTGCGGTTCTCCGTGGATCGGGTGATGACAAAGAAGGTGTGCACATGAAAGAAGAGTTGTTTGAAGGGTTTTTGCCTGGCGGTGTTGCGGTGCTGGTTGAGGCCGTTACGGATAATCACAATCGCACCCTGCAAGAAGTGAAACATTTGTTTTCGAAATATGGCGGAGCACTCGCCTCTGCCAATGCCGTTGCGTGGATGTTTTCAAAACAAGGAGTTATTCGTGTTCATGATACGCCACTGACCGATGAGATTGAGTTAGGGCTTATTGAAAGCGGTGCTCAAGATATTACCCATGAGGAAGGTGGACTTACTATTTACACACACCCATCTGACTTGAAAGTGGTAGAACAAGCAGTTCGTGTATTGTCTTTGGTTCCCGAATATATAGGATTTGAATGGATAGCAAAAGAACATGTAGCCCCAATATCGAGCCACCAAGAAGCTGTTGATACCGCGCTTGAACATCTTGAGAATCATGAGGATGTTTCAAGTGTGTATAATAATTTGTCTGCATGATATTTCTTGGACTTGATCCTGGCATCGCACGCCTGGGATATGGTGTTATCGAGGTGAGTCGCGGTACTAGTGCTCGCATGATTGCATATGGCTGTATCGAGACACCTAAAGAGCTTGGCAAAGAACATCGGTTTGTCATGATTTCCGATCAGCTGACGGCGATTATCGAGAAGTATAAACCAGTTGCAGTAGGTGTTGAGCGGCTCTATTTTTCAAAGAATGTAAAGACTGCGCTGATGGTTGGTGAGGCGCGTGGTGTGGTCCTTTTGGTTATCGCAAAGGCTCAGATTCAGTTAATTGAGGTTGACCCCGGCGAAGTAAAATTGGCGCTTACGGGATATGGCCGGGCGGATAAGGCTCAAATGCAGCAGATGATTAAGCTCCTCCTTAAGCTTACGGTGATCCCAAAACCAGACGATGCCGCAGATGCGCTGGCTATTGCCTATACGGCGTCGCTGAAATATAAGGCCCCAAGATAAGCCTTGACAGCATTTTTGGGGTTTGATAGTCTATTTTTGTCTCATAAGTGCTCGACCGGTTTCTGCACCCCTCACCTTTGTTGAGTCGGGATTACGCAGGAACCCGTTGAGCACTTATTCTGTTCTTTGTAGTTTCTTTGGAACACCCAAATCCAGAGAGTATTAGTAGATTCTTGGCTTGTTGGGGAGCCACGTTTTGGTACTGCATAAGCAGTAGCCAAGGAGGGTTGCATGGGGCGTAAGACTCATGAGCGGCAGGTTGTTCGGGTCGTCGGGTTTCCGTGGCATGACCCCGAGGGGTTGATCGAGGCCATCCGGAGCCTCTCGATTCGTGTGGGTCCTTCTGCCGCCAGTCGCCAGATCTTGGCGCTCGGCAAGGATACGACGGGGCTGGGGATTTGTTGCTACAGCACGCGGCCGATCAATGGCGACACGGAAATGCCCGCAGGCATCACCATTGCCGAGTCGATTCGTGGCATCAGCCAACAGAACGGCTCTCGGGCACTGACCGCGACGAACGGGATCATCGAGGATCCCGAAACCGACTCCGTGGTCAGTTCTCTGGTCTCCGCATTGCACGGAGTCTGGGATCCTCAAGTCGTCATGATGACGGACTGCAACATCGAGTTCGCCGTCCAGGACTTCTTGCGCTCGCGGTCGGCTCAGACCGCCTCGACCGCCTCCTAGGTTCACCTCCCATCAGTGCAGTGTATAGAGGGAATACGCTGACAGCACGCACATCTACGGCACCCGCTACTACAGGGGTGCCTTTGTTTTTGTAAGGCTTATATTTGACATATAAAATAGCGGCGCCTATACTAAGGCGTTGTGTAAAATAAGCCACCTTGCAAGGGTCCAGTATACGGATTTTTGCAAGGCGGTTTATTTGATGCCAGTTCTTTGTAAGATTCCCCTACATAGGCCACTTAACGACCAGTTTTCTGGTCATTGGCCACACCAAGAGCCCAATACCTTGGTTACTACGCTCGGGTAACACCGAGAAAATCCCTTTTTAGGGATGTAATAAAGTAGTCCGGGCTCTTGTTGGGAGAGCCCTTTACAGCGACTGTGTAAAAGGCACGGTACGCGTGGGGTTATCACGATGTCAATCCGGAAACGGGTTCAGGCAATTCAGGCTCCTGAACCCATCATCTGGCACTGGGGACGCATGAAATTCAGCATGGACCGCAACAAGGTCTTTGCTGCCGATCAGCACGGCACGCGGGTTCAGGTGTACGAACACGCTACGCGCATCGAAGGCATTTCGCAGCTCATCTCCTATCGGGGATACTTGCTCCTCGTGGTGAGCGTGCCGAACTCCTCGACGTCCGTGCGGTGGGTGGTGCTTCACCTGCATGACGCCACCGCGGAAAAAACTCCGCAGATCAAAGTCATCAGCGACAAGGGCGTCTTTCAGGGCCCGTGTGTTTCGATGGACTTCGGTCACAAGATGATCGGGATGAAGGGTTTGCAATGGACCCAGCACATCGCGGATGCTGCCTACTTGGCGAGCATCGAAGCGCTTCTCTCTGAGAGAGAGGTGCACGAGGCTGAACATTTGGCTCCCGCAATGATCACGGCAAAGCCTGCGCGTCACCGCGAGACTCTCCTTCAGTAGGGAGGCCGCACATTCAACGAAAAAAGGCGCTCAATCCACGTGATTGGGCGCCTTCTTCTTTTTTGCTAGTATTTTTTAAACTTCTTTTCTTGCTTGACGAGGTTTTTCCTTTTTTGGCGGAAGTATGTTTTGTTCTATATTGAGCTTGGGCACGTGCACGTGATGCATGATGAAGAGGATGAAGAGAGTGAGCAGTGCAGTGAAAATGGCGAGATCGTAGAGTCCGTGGCCAAAACACAGACCAATAGCCGTTACTACCCAGAGGCCTGCCGCAGTAGTAACACCTTCGAGGTGTCCTTGGCGGAAGATAATGATGCCGCCAGCGATAAACCCAATACCCGAGACCGCCATGGAGCTAATGCGTGAGGGGTCAGTGGCAGATCCACCAGACACGCGCATGATTTCTGTGGACAGAATCGCGAACAGTGCGGCCCCAAGCGCAACGAGACTAAACGTTCGCGACCCAGCCGTGCGACCAAGAACTTCGCGTTCGAGCCCGATTACATAGCCGAAAAATGCTGCCAAAAAAAGGCGGACAAAGAAATCAAGATGAAGATTGAGCTCGGGGGTGATCATTCTTTAGTTGTCAGCTTGGCTCATGTGGGCAATAAGCTCCTTTTTTACATTGACGAGTTCTTCACGCAAAATGTCTGGCATGTTGGGGATTTTTTCGTGAATAAATCCGGCAACAGCTGGACTACTCTCCCCTTGTTCGGTGATGATCTTTTGTAATTCTTCGGCGTCTTTGTCGGACATCTTTTCGGCGATCTGTATCATGACGCGCTGTTGTACGAGGTCAGCCATTTTATTGACAATAGAAATGCGGCGTTCTTCGGGAAGCGCTTCGAGTCCAAGCTCGCCAATAATGTTGGCGGCGAGAATTTCTTCGTCAGTGAGTGATGGAAGTGGCATATATAAATATTATCTCACAGAAGACTTTTTAAGTGAATCAAGGGTAACTGTGGGTAATCGCTTACCGCCAAACCATCCATCTTCCGTCGGAAATACTTTCCGTGACCCGGTGTCCAGAATAACCTCTTTCATCTTGGTCCCAGCCATTTCTACATTCGTAACACGGAATGTCAGCTTGTCTGGGTTATAAATGACCTGCATTCCTTTTCCTGGTTTCATATCAACACCAAAAAGTGCCTTGAGGTCTTCTGCTTTTTTGCTTTGTTCAGCGGCTACGAGAGCCAAACGTTCGTCGACGCTTAGTTTGATCATGGTTTTGGTATCCGCAAGGGCTTCTTGTAGTCGTGTGCCCTGAAATTCACTAGGAAGTTTCTTGTATACTGCAATTTGTGTTTTGTCGTATGCGCCATCTACCTTTAGCGCCGACCAATCTCCATCAAGTGAGCGTTTGATATCTGCAAGTTGCGCTGTTGCGTTCTTGTCTAGACCAATATCCATGGCCTTGCAGAGATCGATCGTTTCGGCGCGAGATACACCTGTTGCTTGCCATGCGTAATCAAGATTTGTTTTGAGAGTGTTGGCATGTTTTATTGCCGCACCAAGAGCCTCATTGGGGGTGCCATCAACCCCGTATCCTGCGATTGTTTTATAGAGCGTGATACCCTTTGGGGTGTCTTCGCGTTCAACTGCGGCAACCCACAATTCAGGCTTCCCATCGGTCGTTCCAGGAAGATCTTTCGCGAATCGAAAATCTGCACCGATTAATTTTGTCCCTCCATCAAGCCGTGGCATTGAGCTTGGCAGCTTGTTGTTGTCGACCACAAAGACGGCGTATTCGGAAATACCAGGTTGTTTGCCCAATGTAGCCTCTAACCCTTGAATTCCTTTGAGATGTTCGTATACACGCAGATCTTTTACGGTCGTGCGATCCATGTTTAGTAATGGATTCTCGAGAGCTGCTTCCTTTGCTTTGTTTACCAGTTGTTTTTCGGCGTGTTCGCGGATTTCTTCGTAGGTGTCGAATCCACTGTGGGGGTTTTTGATAAAGATTTCTTGACCTTTTAATTTCATCCCAACTTCACCCCATCCATTTTTGAACGAAACTGATTTTGGATCTGCGCCGAGTTTGCGGGCGAGTTCTTCTAGGAATTTCTTTTCGGGCACGTTGGTGGCGGCCTCCTTTCCGGCAGCTTGGAGCACGCGTACTTCACCATCCGACGTAACAACGAGACGATTTTTCCAATGGACTTTGTTTTGTACATCTTCACGAACCTCTCCTTGTGCCCCATGCATGTTTACTTTTTTCAGCATGGCATTGTGAAGCTCTGTTTGGTCGAGATCCGTTACATCAACATTGTGCATGTTGATGCTCGCGAAGAATTTTTTGAGCGTTGCAATAGCAATTACGTCTCCGCTATCCGTCGCCTTATATGCTAAATCAGTGAGGGCAGATTCAAGTGCCTCACCGTACAGTCGGTTATCACTATTAATTTCGATGGAGACAACAGCCCTCAGTGCAGCTTTTAGGTCTTTGGGGTTGTCCAATAAATGATTTGCTTTGGCAATTTTTTCGAGCCCATGAGCCGGGATTGATTCTTTGAGACCGAGCGCTTTCTTTAACTGTTCGGCTGCGTCGAGTTGGTTTTTGCCAACATCATCCCAGCTTGCCATTTCCCCAGCGGGCATTTTTGGTGGCACTATCGCCTCTTGGCCTGGTCGCCAGACACTTTGGTTTGATTGCTCGACTTGAACCCCTGCGCCTACGGGAGGGTTATTGAGCGATTCGGCAAAGGTGTCCATTTGTGAAACCCCGAGCATGCCAAATGTTGCACCGAGTAGTGCCCCAGCGCCTTTGTAATAGGTTTCACGATGTGCGCGGTCAGTTGCAACTCGTTCAATTGTTTTGCCGGTAGCTTCAGTGAGTTTCTCAAGGCCGCCTTCGAGGGTGCTGGCATATTGCACTAGCTCCTCAGAGATTTTTTTCAGCTCTGCGCGTGTTGCTTCTGTTTGTTTTTTGCCACTGCCGCGACGAAGTGTTTCTGCGAGCTCTGCGTGACGAGTAAGAAGCGCTTCATATCGCTCGGTCGAAGGACCCGTGGTTTCATTGAGGGCAGCGCGTATTTTCCTGCCATGAATATTTTCACCAATTGCTCGGGTAATGCCAGCGCCTCCCATGTAGCCACCTGCTGCAGAGAACCCTGCTTTTGCGCCCGCAGCGGCCATGGTTACTGCTAAGTCCCCTGCCATGAGGGCACCACCAGTAGCGCTAAGTAGTCCGAGGTTAATAACGCCACGACCAGAGAATGCACCGTAGACACCTCGGCTGATGAGTGATCCTGCGCCGCCCCAGAAACCACGACCCTTTAAGGATTTTTCATTGTCAGCCTTCCAGTTTTTTAGCGCATCTTCACCAAATAGTTTTGGCACAACCTTATCCCAAAGGTTCCAGCTATTGATTGCTTCCCATATTTCAGTAAGCCCGCTACGTTTGGGGTGTTTATCTCGCCATTCGGTACGTCGCGCTTCTGTTAGCGCGAGAAGTTCATTGAGACGACCCTCAGCTTGCGCCCCGTGGAGCTCGCTCGCAGCTTCATTGTATGTTTTTTTTGCTTTTTCAAATGCCTCACGAGCTGCGGTAACTTTGCCTGGTGCGTCACCAATGCCAAAGAGATCAAAAACTCCACCCATTTTCTTTTCCGCCTCTTGTAGTGCAAGTTCAGCGCGTGCCATTGTTGAGCGCAAAGAGTCAATGACTTCTGCGGTAAACATGACTGATTTTACCTCGCTATCAGGTGATTTTTCTTTACCTGGTACTGGTGGTGGCTGTACCTGTTTTTTCTCTGCGGGGTTAGCGGCTTCGGTTGTTGCTTTTTTTTCGCGAAGTTCGGCCATGCGCACGATGTCCTTCATTAAACGCAATTTCTCGAGGCTGGATTTCTGCTCGTCCATCCCTCCTTTTTTTTCTAGTGGTGCGGGTGCTGGTGCAGGTGTTTTTTCTGTCGGGGAGGGAGCATCCTTCTTTTTGGTATCTGCCGTCTCCCCAAGGGTATCACCTTGAGCAAACCATGCTTCTTCGGTTTTTTCGTCTTTTTGCAAAAGAGCCTCAGCGGGTAGCGGTGGAGGTTTGGGACCTGTAGGCAGTGGTTCTGGCTCAGGTGCTCCATGAGGCGTGCGGTCTTTGGTCATCAGACCCTTTGCCACGAGTGTACCATCGACATTGAATACAGGTGGCTGAAAAAGGCGGTTGAGGCGAGGGTCTATATCTTCTGCATCACTTGGGTCGTTTGCAAGGTAGAAGTCCCCTTTGTTATGCATGCGTACTAAGCCAGAAGTGGTAAAAGGGACGCCAATGACATGAGTTTTTGTTGGGTCTTCAAACTCATCAAGGGTAATCAAGAGGCTCTTTTTTTCTTTATCTATTGCGATGATTCTGGAGATTCTTCTCTGCCCTTTTTGAAGGTATCGTGTCTCAAGGTCTGTTTTTATTGCAGCCATCAGAGCATCTGCATTTCCTCGGTTGCCACCACTGTTGCTGTTAAAAGCTCGCTCCCATGCGGACATGATATGTTCTGATGCTAGGATAATCCCAGCATCAAGCGCCTCAAAAACTTCGCGAGCTTCCTCAACTTCGCGAGCTTTTTCGGGGGTGTTCTGTTTTTCCTGTTTTTGTTTGCCTTTGTAGGCATCGATCAGAGCAGCGGCCGCATCAAGGGATTCTTGGCGAATTTTTGGTATCTCTGCCATAAAAAGTGTTTGCTGTATTCTTATGTTCCCAGTTTTGTCTTAAGATATTTTCCTGCTTCGATTGTTGCAATCTCCTGCAAGAGAGCATTGCTATAATCAGTATATTCCGGATTTTTGCGTAAGTCGTTGTAGAAAATTTCAGTAATTTGTTGTTCGATGTGAGCGATTTGTTCTTGCGCCTCGTTCATTTGAACTGTCTCGGCCGGCACCTCTGGTTTTTCTGTAGGATTTAGTGTTGCATGTTTGACTGGGAGCGGGGTTTTTTTGCGGGATTTTTTCAACGGTGGCTCTTGGAGTGCTTTTTCCAGGATTTGTTGTGCTTTTTCTTGATAAAACTGTTCTACTGATTGCACATGGGTAGCCTCCCTGAGTTCCTTGTCCAGCGTTGCTTGGGAAAATTCACCGGCGCCTGTACCGGTGTCGTGTACATCTTTTATTTTTTCAGCAAGTGCGGAAATCCAATCGTTACTATGGAGTCTTTGCAAATTCACGCCGAGCACTTCTTTCGGGGAGAAATAGCGTCTGGTTTTGGTAAACAAATCCAGGGTTTTCTTTTGTATTTGCGAAAGCGAGCCTTCACGCACACCGAGTGCTGTAAGCAATTCCGTTACAGAAGGAATTGGTTCGTCTTTTCCGCCACGAACCCACATGGATTCGCGCTTGCGTTCACCCGTGGCGAGGAAATCTTCTGGAAGTGTTTGGCCAGTAGTTGAGAGGAAAAAAGCACCGCGAGCGGGCTCGTATATTGCGTAGACCGCATGTTTTCCAGCTGTACCACGCACGCCATCAATACTGCCGGGAAACCCATTCGTAGCCAGGATGACTTCCCCATAAGTGGGGCTTTTGAGGCGAAGGTGGCGATGCACAATCACTTCGTTATTTTTTTTCTGATAGCGCGTGGATTCGCCATTTTGAGTAAGCGTTTTCCAAAGCTGTTGGGCATGGCCTACAAGTGCGCGCATTTTTTCTTGCGCCTTAGTCAGATGGAACATTTTAATGTCTTTGTCCGTCAATGGTTCCGAAACGTCATCAAGGTTATGGGTTTCAAAATAGCGTAGGATACGATACGGAAACGCATTTTTGGCAAGGGTAAGCATGGTGTCTGGTGCGTGAGAGGCCCACCAACCAGGAGGCTGTTCGCGCCAAAATTGGTTGGTTTTGTTGTCTTCTTGATCAACAAACGTTAACATTTTCTCGATCCCTTGTTTTGAGATGTTTTCTAGTTTGGCAAGTTGAGCGAATTCAGGCGTGTCGAAAAATCCCAGAGAGTTTAAACTGTTATAGAGATACCGCGAGGCAGAAAACTCTTTGGCGCTTGCTTCGCCATGGTGGTCGATAACCAGGCGGCGTAATTCTCGCGGTATGCGTTGATAGGGTACTGTTTTATGTCCCAAAAGATCGTCTTTTGCGCGGTCGGCGATGGGTGATTCAATGCCTTCGGTGTTGCCGGAGTTGATGGTAATCGTGCCAGGATATTTTTCACCCGGATCGCAGGTGCGATTTCTTTCTTTTGCACGGTCATTGCTTTTCGGTCGCAGTCCCGCAAGATCAAGTAATAGTAAGCTTGCCCGCGAATCTAAACCAATTTCGCCGGATTCTTTGCGAGGGACATATACGTTGATTGCTGGCCAAATACCGCGCATAAGTTCGCGTGCTTTGGTTTTGCGCTCATCAGTCCACTGAAAGGTCTTAATTTCATTTGCAAATTCCTTTTGGTATCTTTCCGCATCACCTTGAATCTGCGTGGCAAGGGCTGAGCCAAACAGATATCTTGCATCAGCGCGATCTTGTAGGGCCATGCCCAACGTAAACTGCTCAAGGGCAAAATTGGTCCAGCTGGGTTCTTTGCTGTACTCCCCTTGCAGTGACTGAATCCACTCATCCACGGTATTTTTTTCTCGCACGATTGGCCGCTTGGTAAGGTATTCTTCCTTTTTGAGTTTTATCAGTGTATCGTGGTCGGCAAAAGCAGCAGTTATTTCTTGAGTATAGGCTGCTTGTTTGTTTTGTGGCGCACGATCGCGCAGTCTATAGAGTTCTTGTAGGCGATCAAATTTTTTCTGGTGGTCTGGATCGGCCTTGATGCGGTTTCGGATCGGCTGCATCTCTTGAGTAAAGTGCTGTTCGGTATGTGAAAGTTCTTTTTGAATAGCTTGTTCAATTTGTTTTAGCGCTGAGACAGTGAGGAATTGATCTTTAAGGATTTCTGCAGCCATGGCTGACTGTTCGGGGGTATTTTTGAGCAGCGTCGTGGCGGTTTCAGTTAATGCTTCGCGTGAACCAATATTGTGTTGTGTTCTGATCGCCTCACGAATACCGGTAATTGCCCCGTGAAAGGTTTCTTGGCTGGTGAGTTGACGCTCAACAGCATCAAGACGAGGTTCGATTTCGTTGAATAGGATAGTCTCGAGGTCAATAATACGTCGGATATCAGTGATATCTGCCCAGGATGGGTCGTTATCGGTAACGCCATGAAGTTTTTCGAATTTTTCAAGCAGGATATCGAGGCGTTCGTGTGTGCTGTAAATTGCCGGTTGATTGTTCACGAGTCTCGAGCGGGCACGTATCTCATCTTTGAGTAAGGAGAAACTGCTAATGGTGCGAATAAATTCAGCGCACTCTGTTTCCCATTGGGTAACGCGTGCCTCCCAGTTTTTTTTAAACTCTTCAGGGCTACCAAACTGCGCAAGTTCTTCCCGAACGCTTTCCAGACTTGAGGGTTCGCTTAATTCAGTTTCTTTTTTGGTGTCCTCTTGCTGCGCTGCTTCGGGGGTCAAGACCTGTTGAGGTGTCAGTTGTTCTGGAAGTTTGATCGCCTCATGCTGTCCGTGCGTGTCGGGAGATTGTTTCATAGTCAATTATTATAACAAATGTGCAGCCAATATCTAGCGTAGTCGATTATTTGGTATGAGTGTTGGTATGGAGTAGGTGTTCTGTTGACACGACTATGGGCGAGGAGTAGAACAAGGAGTATGCTTTGATCAGTTGGTTCTTCTGGTTCTTCCCAATGCAGATTTCCTTGGGCGGCGCGTATCGCAAAAATGAAGAGTTGTAGGACACTACACCCCGCAAAACTTCATGGTATTGTCGGTGTTTGGTACCGTTTCTTTTCAGTTTTTTTGCGAGCGCGCTTTGCCCTTTTCTTTTGTTCTTTGTTTGTCGTTTGACTGGTTTCCCCGCCGGCGCTTGAGAGGGATATAGCATCTGATGTTTGTCCCAAATCCGTTTCGTAGGCATAAAATCTTACGGAATCCCGCCAGCTCCCTCTCAAGCGCCTCACCCTCCCCGCTCCGTTTCTTCCCGAGACTCGCCTTAGGTGAGTCTTTCTCTTTTTGTAGATTTCTGCTAGTATGTATCCATTATGACGTTTGCTGTACATGCATCTGTAGGAATGATCGTGGGTCGCCTAACCGGCAACCCTATTTTGGGCTTTTTTTTCGGGTTTATCTCCCATTTTTTGCTCGACATGATCCCCCATGGCGATGAGCAGTTGTTGCAAAATTATCGCGCTACCAAGAAGATTAAGGAGTCTATTGTATATCTTATTGCCGACGCTGGTGTTACGGCGTTTATGCTGATTTATTTGCTGACGCAAGGTATTTTTTCAAGGTCGTTCGCGGGATTCGCGGGGATCATGGGTGCTATCGGAGGTTTGGTGCCAGATCTCTTGGTTGCTATTCATGAGGTTGTTCCCAAGAAATGGAGGCTTCTTGAACGGTATGTAGAGTTTCATCATCGCAATCATCATTTTCTTATCAAAAAACTCTTTCGTGAACGTGATATGAACCACCATCTTGCCTTGTTTGGGCAGGGGTTGTTTGTAGCGATTTTCTTCGGTTTAATCGTCAAATAGACAGAGTACTCCTCGTAATAAAAAAACCCAGGCAATTGCCTGGGTTTTTGGTATTGATGTTAGACGTTGAAGAGAAACTCAGTCACGTCGCCATCTTTGAATACGTATTCCTTGCCTTCAGTGCGCAGCAACCCTTTTGCTTTGGCAGCTGATTCTGATCCAGCGTCTACGAGATCCTTCCAGAACACGACCTCTGCAGCAATAAACCCGCGTTCAAAGTCCGAGTGGATCTTCCCGGCTGCTTGTGGTGCCTTGGTGCCCTTAGAAATAGTCCAGGCGCGCGTTTCTTTGGGGCCGCAGGTGAAATAGGTTATGAGGTTTAAGAGTTCATATCCCGAACGAATAAGCTTATCCAAACCGGATTCGTTCATACCAAGACTTTGCATCATCTCTTTTGCTTCATCTGCGGGGAGTTCGGCAAGTTCAGCTTCGATTTTTGCAGAAATGCCAATGACTGGTTCGCCATGTTTGACTATGACAGGTGTTTTCTCGAGCGATTCTTCTCCTTCGTCGGTGTTTACGACGTAGAGCATGGGTTTTGCCGTGAGTAAGTGCAGGTCATTTATGAGGGCGTATTCATCTGCGTCTAAACCTAATGCGCGCACCGGTGTGGCGGATTGCAGTGCGGTGTGGATACGAGTTAAAACGCCCTCGAGCCGTTCCATGTCCTTGGTCACACCAGCTTTTTTCTCGCCGTGGAGTTTTTGTATCCGTTTTTCTACGGTCGTGAAGTCTGCCAATGCGAGCTCCACGTTAATGATGTCCGCGTCGCGTACGGCGTCGGGTGAGCCGTGGACGTGAATGATATTGGGGTCGGCAAAGGAGCGCACGACTTGCGCAATAGCATCGACTTCGCGGATATGTTGGAGGAACTTATTGCCTAAGCCTTCACCTTCGGAGGCACCCTTTACGAGACCTGCAATGTCGACGAATTCAATCGCGGTCGGGATGATCTTTTCTGAGCTGTGGAGTGCGGCGAGGGCAGAAAGACGTGCATCATTCACTTCAACCACGCCGACATTGGGGTCGATGGTAGCAAACGGGTAGTTGGCGATAAGGATAGATTTTTTGGTCAGCGCCTTAAAGAGGGTTGATTTCCCTACATTCGGGAGGCCGACAATGCCGATTTGTAATGCCATAGTGCGCCTACTATAGCGTATTTGTCGCCACTCGTCGAGGGCTCTTAAGGAGTAGTTTTTGTCGTTAATTGCGCTTGATCAATCGCGTCTTGGACGAGTGCCTTAAACGGCTCAAAACCTTGAGGATTTTGAATGTTGGTGTCATTGAGGTAAAACGTTGGCGTTGATTGAATACGGAGCCGGTTTGCAAGCGCTTGGTCTGCCTTGATGCGCGCTTTTGATTCATCACTCACGGCATCTGCCTTGAACTGTTCCTCGTTGAGGCCAAGTTCTTTGGCATATTCGAGAAATTTGTCTGCAGGGTTTGAAAGACTTGACCAATCCCTTTGTCGACCCAATAACATATCGTGCATTTCCCAAAACTTGTTTTGCTTTGATGCGGCTTCGGTGGCAAGTGCGGCGTCCATAGCATTTGCGTGAGTTTGGGTAAGCGGATAATTGCGGTATACAACACGCAAATCGTTCGGGAATGCTTCTTGTAGTTGTTTTATGACTGGGAAATAAGCAGCACAAGCGGGACACTGAAAGTCAGAGTATTCAATAAGGGTGACTGCAGCAGTCGCAGGGCCTTTCGTGTGGTCTTCGGCGCGCACATCGTTTGCATTGCCGGTGGGAGTTTGGTTGGTGTTGCCAGAGACGGCCCAGATGATTAAGCCAAGAATGCCAAGGAGTATGAGGGTTCCGACGACTTTGCCGCCGGAGCCTTTTTTGGTCTGTTTTGCTCGGATTCGCTCCTTTTCTGCTTGTTCTATTTGTCGTTTTTGGTGACGGGTCATTTCTGGTGCGTTTTCAGTGTCCATACAAGGTGTAAGATTATATATGAGGAGTATAACGAGGTTTGTGCGTTGCTACAACCCAAGTCTTGATCTTTTAGCTCTTTTGTGGTAGATTATTGTGTTCCTGGGTGTGGTTGGGGAAGTCGGAAAACAACAGAAACGGGAGGGTTGAAGATGGTTGAGCATGAGCGTACTGAAGAAGAAGTTGCGTATGAGGTGTATGACATAGCAACTACGCTCTTGTGGGATGTGCAAGAGCGGATCACGAATTTTCATTCTTCTGGTCTTGCGGTTCCACCCAGCTTGCTTCTGGAATACCAGAATCGCAGGCGCGCAGCCGATGCGGCGTGGCAGCGCTATCGTAGTCTCGCGAACGAGGCCATGGCTGTCGAGTTGGCGGAGCTGCCGTTGAAGCTCCAGCGGCAATAATGTTCGGTAGTACCCGCGTGCTGGCTTTAAGCTGGCGCGCGGTTTTTCTTTTGTGGTCAGTTTTGCTAGGATAGTGACATGAAATATCTAAGATGGGGCGCAATTGTTGCAGTTTTTGTCGGCCTATTTTTGGTCTATTCATATGCGCCACTTACGAACCTTGTGAGCCATGGTGAATATGCGCCGCGATCTCTCAAGTTTGATACACCAGACGAAACTATCAACTATTTTTTTGCGACCAATGTTGCAAAGACCGACGCACTTGCCTACTCCGAATCACTGAACGCAACATTCACGAACCCGATTATCTTCATGCGCTGGATGCAGTCGCCGGGTGTTGGGTCTTCATTGCTTTTCCCAGGAACATTTGTTGGATTTATTATTTTTGCGGGGGTAGTTGCAAAATTATTTGGTGCGTCCGCAATTTTATTTTTGACTCCCCTGCTCGCAGTTGGTTCGGTCGTGTGCATGTACTCTCTCGTGCGTCAGATTTTTTCTAAAAACGTTGCTGTCTGGAGTGCGATTATTTTGGCAATGCTCCCGCCGTTTTTTTATTATTCATCGCGGACAATGTTCCACACGGTGCCATTTATTTTTTTCTTGCTTTTCGGGATTGCGACGTATTTGCGAGCTCGGGAAGAAAAATATTCGTGGCTATTTTTGTTTCTTTCTGCGCTTGGATTTAGTGGTGCACTCTTCATTCGCTTTGCCGACATCTGGTGGGTTGGGTTGATTATGCTCGCACTACTGTTTGCTTCTCGAATCGGGGTAAAAAAGTCAGTAGCGTTTTGTTTTCTGGTTGTCGCAATGAGTTCGACAACATTGATTCTGAATCACGCACTCTATGGCAACTTTTTCACGTTCGGGTATCCGATTCCCGGATTTAGTGCCTCGTCTGCCACAACAGCCGCTGCGCGCATCGGACGATTCGTTTTACCCTTCGGGTTTTATCCGCGGTTTATCTGGCCAGCATTTGTACAAGCTCTGTGGCAGCCGTATTCAGGGTTTATAGTTCTTTCGATGTTAGGTTTTGCTGCTATGGCCATTCGCTATTGGCAATCTCATCGTCGCACGGTATTAGTAAGTGTGGCTTCTTTGTTCGCGATTTCGTTGTACTGTCTTGCGCTCTACGGGTCATGGTCGTTTTCTGACTCCCCTACGCCGGGACTTGTTACGATTGGTTCGTCGTACACGCGATATTTTTTGCCGCTTTTAGTTTTGTTGGTTCCGTGTGCGGGATACTTGATTGCGAACGGTATTTATTTTTTGAAAAAGGAATCAATGCGCGTGTTCGCCTCGATTTTTATGATCGTGCTTTTTGGTGCATGGTCATGGTCGCTTGCATACGCCGGTGATGAAGGCTTGTTGCACAATGTATCCCAGGTTGCATCGTACGATGCGATTACCGTTGGCCTAGAAAACCAAGGTGCGAAACCAGAAGATATTTTTTTAGTCCGTCGCGGTGAAGACAAAATACTGTTTCCGGATTTTCCTCGCGTGATCAATGTTGATTATTTGCCAAAAGAAATGGTGCAAAAAAATGTAGAAAATTTTACCGGCACGGTCTGGGTCTCGGAGGGTAATCATGTTTTCAAAAAAGAAAATCCGTACAAGAAATAATTTTTTCTTCTAGTCTTATTCGTACGAATAAGACTATGAGAGGTTCTGGAAATAAAAAAGACGCACGATTGTTCGGGCGTCTTTTTTATTCTTTCTGGTTTTATAACTCAATCAACTTTTTGAAAATCGCTAAGGCCATTTCGGAGTCAGCGAGTGCGCGGTGGGCTTCGTTGGGTGGAATATCAAAATATTCGCGGAGTTTTTGTAATCGGTAGGAGGTGATGCCTTTTGGTTTTAGTTTAGCGTAGGCAATGGAGAGCAAATCGAGGCGGTGGTAGTCGGTGCGGAGTTCGATGTTGTTGCGCTCATACGCGGGGCGCAAAAAACTCCAATCAAACGTAATGTTGTGGGCAATGAGTACGCATCCTTCTGTGGCATCCGCAAATCCTTTCAGAGCTTCTTCGAGCGAAATCGCATCGGTCCAATTTTCTGGTTTAAACCCGTTAATGCGCAGTGCCACCGGATCAGCGGCGGCGAGATTTTGTGGCATAATGCGCGCTTCAAACCGTCCAGTTTCTTCGAGAGTTTCTTGGTTAATGCGAACCATACCAATCTCGATAATCTCGTGTACGTCTGGACTCAGTCCGGTTGTTTCGAGATCAAAAAAAGCCAGATCGAGCGTGGTGAAAGGGAGAGGGATTGTTGGTTCTGGCATATATTGTTTGGTTGGCTCGTTAGAATACCAGACTTGCCAAAATATGTCACCAATTTTCACGATCAAATTTAATCCATCAGTCGTTGCTGAATTCAAGTTGATCCCCGTCTATTATGGCCTGACGGGTAAGGCGAAGTGTCAGCTGTTAAGCCAACGAAAGAGAGCTTCCTCTTCTCCAAAGAACTGTTGTCCCTTAAAGTTCCACCACTGACCCACACAGCGATGGTAGAGGGTGTTCATGTCGAAGCCGTGTTGGAGCTTGGCAACGGTGAACTCGGTCAGGTCATCACCTTGGTTGTTGCGCCCCTTACGGAGATCAACCAATGAGTGACCGATCGAATACGCCATGCCGTAGCGTCCATCAGCATCAATCAGAAACGTCTCTTGCGGCCAGAGCGAGAGAGGTGCATAGATAATGGGAACACCCTCAAGCTCGAAATGTATTTCGCCGGGGGCAAGTCCCGCCGACTCCTCGATACTGCTAAGGAGTTTTTTTCTTCCGACAACACTGGCGAGCTTGTACAGCTCATGATGCCGGAAAAGGCGGAAGAATACCTGTTGATCCCCTTTTTCGTTGTACTTGTAGCGCTGAGCCACCACCTGGGCTTGTTGCCACCAGGTATGGAGATCCATTTGTTCAATGGCTCCAATTTCAGGCCTTGCTGGTGAGACGGTGGCAATGTGGAGCTCGTCGACGAGGTTTCTTCCGAGTAGTAGATCTGCAGTCTCGAGCAAGTGGTTGTGATTCAAGCTCGTTGTGGTGAATAAAGAGTTCACCCGCGAACTGAATTTACGACCCTGCTCAATCCCACACATCGCGACCCGAAAAGCGTCCTTGTTACGACGCTGCGTGTTGTGTACTTGTTCTGGCCCATCAACTGAGATGTCCAGCCAATCAAGTACAAGACCACGCTCCTCGAACTCGCGTTCCGACTTCAGATAGGTCCCATTATCAATGAGGCCAACCTTCAGGTCAGGGCGAGCGAGCTGTGCGTCTTTCATGGCGCGCACGTGCCAAGGGCGAAGAATCCGCCCTTCGTGGAGGAGTCGCGGCGTCTCGCTTTTGAGTTGGCGAACGGCCTGGAGCACAAGCTCTGGCAATTCGACCATACGAGAATCGCGCTCACTCGACGGAGATGCGGGGTAGATGCAGTGCGCACACTGTAGATTGCAGGCACGCTCAAACGTTACGGACACCATTTCTGGCGCCTCGCTTCGAAGCGCGTGAAGCATCTCGTCCGTGCACACATCATTACGTCCGCTTACGACGCGCGCGAACCAGTAGTCAGTGCTGATCATTATATATTCCTTTGTGGGAGGTTCTCTGGCACTGAATCTCGACTATATTGTCAAGATTCAGTGGAGAGGCGGAACTCAGGTTTCCAATCTGAGTTCCGTGAATGGGCTGTGGGTTGCCGCCTACTATTACTTCTTCTTCGGCGGCGTCGGGCGAGCGACAGTCTTCCGGACGGATCCGGCGTTCGTCATCGGCATGGGGTCACCTCCTTTCTGGGTTCCGTGAATGGGGTGTGGGTTACCGCCTACTTCTTCTTCGGCGGCGTCGGGCGAGCGATCGTCTTCCGGATGGATCCGGTGTTCGTCACTGGCATGGAGTCGCCTCCTTTCTGTGCGTGGGGTTTCCCGAAAAGACCTCGTCGTGAGGAACCGGTATTGGCTCCTGCCATGGCTGCGCCCTCCTTCCAGCGCACTAAAAATATATCATTGTATGATTAAAATCAGAATTTATGACCTTTTGATATCTAATATTTCGTTTAGTTCTAGATAGAAAATAGCACTAATCTGCTAGTAGTCAAAAATATTGACTACAACATGGATTTCTGGTAGCATAAGCTTATATGGATACAATTTCCGCTCTACAACTCATGGGGTTGAATGAAAAAGAGGCAAAAATATACTTGTCCTTATTAAGTTCTGGGCAATCAACCGCATATCAAATCGCAAAACGGACGGAGCTTAAAAAGCCAACAGTGTATGTAATTCTAGAGCAACTGGTAAAGCATGGAACGGTTCGCAAAATCCTCAAGCATCGATCAGCTGAATTTGTTGCAAATGATCCCGTTGATCTATTTGTCACAGCACGCAGTCGTGTCGATCGAGCTCAAGCCATGTTGCCACAGCTGCGCGCGCTTGCGCAGAATGATTCGAAGGTTGTCCAAGCAAGTTATTATGAAGGTGTTTCAGGTATTCGTGAGCTGTATAAAAAACTTACAAATGAAATGGAAGGCGAAACAGTCATTGGTTTTTTTGCTCACGGCAAAGACACTCCAAAAGAATTATGGAATTACTGGGGTGAATTGAACCAGGAAATGATGAAGCGTAACATTAAAACAAGAGCAATCACCACTATCGATGAGACCACAGAAGACTACTTGAACTTTAAAAAAATACCAAAAGAGTTTGCGGATCTGCGTGGGCTACCCAAAGATATGTATTCCAGCAACATATCGATTGAGGTGTACAAAAACAAGACGCAAATTGTTTCCCATCGCTATGAACAGGCCATTTTAATTGAAAATCCGGACGTGGCTGATGTTATACGTCAAATTTTCGAAATCGTGTGGAAAAAGACAGATGATGATACATAAATTTGTCTTCAGGTCGATTTTTCTGCACAAACAAAAAACTCCTCATATGAGGAGTTTTTTGGTGGACCCTACCGGGATCGAACCGGTCACCTCTTCCATGCCATGGAAGCGCTCTACCAAATGAGCTAAGGGCCCGTAATACTAATTTGTGTACGTCAGGGCGAGAAAAACTCTACCATATCCCCTCTTTCTCGAAAAGGTCTAAAAGAAAAGAGCCCTTCGCACATATGCGTACAGGGCTTGGTGAGCTATGCATGGCCGCTCCGTATCCACTCGGAGAGCAGATCTTCGATTGTTGCGGTAATATCTGCCTCGCTTAGTGTTTCGCTTGGCGCGCTATGGTCGCAGATCCGATGACAGACGACTTCGTAGGCAATTTCGAACGGGAATCGCTGCATGCGGTCTTTGTTTGGTCGCATGTGGACTGCCCTGCGAATCGATGCCTGGGCTTCAAAAGTCGTGTTTATGAAGTACTGGACCTGCTGAACGTACGTGAGAAAGAGCGGCATGTGAGACGTAATCCATTTGTTGCCGCGGCGCTTTTGGTGCTCGCGGAACCGATGAAAGCATGTCTTGCATGTATGAATGTGCTCGGCGACGCCTTCGGACTCGTCATCCTCCAGGAGCTCAAGATTTTCTTCTTCCAAGAGAGTGGCGACAAGATGACAGTTCACGGTCTCCCCTTTTGTGAATGAAATGCCAACAAACATCTCCATCCTACGGTTGACGCAGGTTCATGTCAAACGGTATAATGTTTCCCAGAGAAACACTATGCAACTCCCCCGCAATTTTATCGCAGGATTTATTCAAACCACTGGAAGTTTTTTGTGGGTCAACCAAAACGGTAAACGCATTGCGGTTTTTCAAATCAAGTGCCACATCGATCTGTTTCCCGTGTTACAAGGAATTGTAAAAACGTTAAAACTCTCTGAATGTCTACACCAGTATGGACATTCAGGTAGAAAATACGGACTACTGTTAATCAGAAGGCAGACAACTTTAACAGAGCAAATTATTCCATTTCTGGACGGAAGGCTTATTGGTAAGCGCAAAGAGGAATATATAAAATGGCGCAGCGAGGTAATACAGACCATTCGCAGGAATGGTTCCATGTGAAACAAAAAAGGTGTCACTGGGTGGACACCTTGAATTCGAAGCTACTCTTGAATCAGTTTTCTTGCCTCATCTAGAAGCATCTTGTATTCGCATGCGTAGCTAGGATTTACCAGACAAAGAGCTTTGACCCGTTGGCACGCATTCACCACGGTCGTGTGTTTTTTTCGGTGAATCATGCCAGTCTCTGCATTGGAGAGCTTCGTAAGTTCACGTATGAGGCTCATCGAGATTTCGCGAGCCCTGATGACGCAAGCACTTTTTAGGTTACTTCTGATTGCTGCAACGGTAACCAGCATTTTCATTTCAACAAAGACACAGATTTTCCTTGCTATTTCGATTTCCTTTTCCGTGCAGTTTCCGGGAGAAGGTTTTCGTCTGAAACCCGGCGGCAAAATGGGGGATCCAGTAAGCCCAGTTGGGTTGCGGGCAAATGAATTATCCGGTGCATGTTTCACGTATTTCATTTTTCCCTCCACAGTGGATTTAGAGAGTATCTATAAATAGTAGGAAAGTCAATGGTTTATTATGCGTCGTACAATATATATAATGTGTATTTAATAATTTGCATGTGTCGTACAATATTTTTTTACACAACAAACATATAGTTTATCTGGTAAACTGTATACATAAATAGCAAACAATGTTTTTCAAGCTGGTAAAACTATTAAAAAGTGCCCGAGCGATTCGGTCGGCGTTTTGGGTTGCAGCGGTGTCATTTTTTGTTTTGCTAATCTTGGGATTTCTTGGAGGCAAGGTTTACTGGAGCCATGCGTCCAACCTTGCACGATCCGCGTTGGAAAAGGGTGTCCAGGCTGAGCTGGAGCATTTGGTGGTTGAGGGAGGCCGTGTTGAAAAAAATGAATTGTTAAAAAAGTACGTTGCCGACGAGGATTCCCTAGCTATTCTTGGGGTACTCGCTGAGGAGCGGCGGAATCGTTCCATTGGTCTTATCACCGTAACTGATGAGAAAGGTACGGTTCTCTCGAGGACTCGGAGTGTTTCGAAGCGTGGCGATAATATTTTTACTACGACTACGTATGGCCGCCAACTTGCGGCGGGGAAGCTGGTTTCGTCAATTGAACAAAGTCCGCTTGATCCGACAAACTTGGTCATGGTTGCTGGTCGGCCGATCGTAGGCGTTGATGGCGTCACTGTTGGCGCATTGTTTGCAGGCAATCTTATGAATGATGCATATGCTGAGTCATTCCGCGATAAGTATTTGTCAAAAAATGTTGATGTAATTTTTTATACGCGCGCATCAGGTATTTATGGAAACTCCATGAAGAACACGGAGTATCGTAAAGTAATTGCCTCGTATGCATATCCTGATTCGGACTTGATCAAACATAGTGGTGCCGATGTTGTCATTCAATTTGAATATGGTAAGCAGGTGCGGGTTAGGAATATTCAATTTCCTGGAGTTGAGGGTGTAGCGGGTGGAGCATTTATCATTAGTCCAGCAGGTTTTTCAATGATTCGTTTGTATGGAATCGTTGCATGGGTCGCAGTAGCACTCTTTGCTTTCTTGGTTTTGTATAGTAATTACTATCGGCCATCCAAAAAACGGACAATAGCGTATTATATTTCGATTGCGCTGACATTAGGATCACTGGTGGCTATTATTGGTTTGTTTGGGGTTGCTTCGTTTGCAAGCTATGTGCGCAATAAGCGAACGCATTATGTTTTGTATAACTCGGTCATTCGACTCCAGCCCGCGGCAAACGTATTTCATCAGGAATATGAGAACATCGTGTCCGTTATCGTCGATACTGGCGATGAGGCCATCAATACCGTTCAGTTTTCTGTGAGATTTGATCCTGAAATGATTGAGATTCGTGATTTGGGGACGGATAATTCGTTGTGTGAATTCTATCTAGAGCGCGAGATAGACAATGTCCATGGACGGGTTTCTGTTTCATGTGGTCGACCGACTCCGGGTTTTGTGGGACATGGCGGTAACGTGGTTGATTTGATTGTGCGTGCGAAAAAAGTTGGATCATTTACTTTAGCATTCGAGGAGGGGACACAAGTTCTTGCCAATGACGGTCTTGGTACTAATGTATTGCGACAAACAACGGACGGCAGCTACGTGGTATACAATGATCTAATCAAGAATGCCGACGATACATCGTCACATGGGCCGCTGTTCGTGTTTTCGCCAACGCATCAAAATAGCACCCGGTGGTACAATTCACGCGAAATGCGATTTATCTGGAATAATGCCAACAAGGAGACGTTCCTATACGGGCTTGGTACGATGTCGGACACACACTGAACGCGTGTTTGAGACGCGAGCGGGATCGGTGACTATGCAAGCGCCATCTGACGGCACGTATTATTTTCATTTGGAGCGGGTCGGAGATACTGCGGACGACGATAGGGTGCATCACAAGGTGATGATCGACACCACTCCTCCAAAGAATGTGAATATCAGAGTGGATGCTAAAGAGGTGAGGGTTGGCGATGTTGTGCGTGTGCAATTTAGCGCTGAGGACGGAGAAAGTGGTATGCAGAATATCTTCTATGTTGATCTGGGGAATAAATTATTTTTGCCGGTTGGTAAGGAAACATATATTCCCGTGTTGAATGCTGGTGAGCTAGAAATCCGACTTCGCGTGTATGATCGCGCCGGGAATTATGCCGAAAAAACGACCTCCATTACTGCAGTAGGTGTGCCATTTCGTGGTTTTATCTCAAGCATGTTCAAATAGGCAAATCCTTATCTCCATGAAAAAAGCCTGCTTGAAAGCAGGCTTTTTTCATGGACCTAGGGAGAATCGAACTCCCGCCTCAGCAATGCGAATGCCGCGTAATACCACTTTA
Organism: uncultured Gammaproteobacteria bacterium; assembly: GCA_964532925.1. Classification (GTDB taxonomy): domain Bacteria; phylum Patescibacteriota; class Patescibacteriia; order GWA2-47-26; family GWA2-47-26; genus CAZHIP01. The sequence goes on along the minus strand of CAZHIP010000006.1, from coordinate 10,724 downwards.
CTATAGGCCCGTATGCTCGGATGGCCGAGCTATTACTTTTTCTCAACGTCCGCTATTAAGTCCATGGGGCTGGTCACGAGGATTACCCTATTTGAGTAAGCATCCCTGCCAAGAGATACTTTATATATTGCGTTGTTGATGCGCAAGTCGGTTTTGGCAAAATTTGAAGACAGAAATGCATCGTCGGTGTTGAACTTGCGAGCGAATAATATATTGTGTGAGGCTACTTGTTCTGAGAGATTTTTTAAGAGATCAAGAGCATCTTCTCGTGAAATTTCTGGGTTATGCCCTATGGTAACAAGTACTTGGGCAAGATGTTGCTCGGAGGCCTCTTGCTGCGGGGTTTTTTCTAGATCGTTTGGGTCTTTTGGTTGAAAGTGCTCAGTCATAGTAATTACTCTTAATCAATGTTGTCGATATTTGCCCCCAGAGGGAGTCGAACCCCCATCTTGTCCTTAGGTTGACTTGCTACCCGCCTGCCATCGCCTCTGCCCCCAGAGGGAGTCGAACCCCCATCCACTCCTTAGGACGGAGTTGTTCTATCCATTGAACTATAGGAGCGAGGGCCATGGCGGGCAGTATCCATTGAACTACAGGGACCGGTTGAGTTGAACTATCCTGCTCGATTGCTATACTAATCTACATTATGAATGCTATTTTATCAATTCTTATTTTGGTCCTCGTGGTCGGCGTCGCTTTTATTATTATGGAATTGCGACGAAATAAGCCCAAAAGTGATGGCCTTCTCATGCTCGAACAGCGCATCAGTTCGCTTTCCGAAAGCATGGCGAATCAGCTGAACTTAATGACCACACAAGTGCAAGAAGGGTTAAAGCAAACATCAGCGCAGACAGAAAAAACGCATGCGACGGTTGGTACACGATTGGATAATGCGGCAAAAGTAATTGGTGATGTGCAAAAACAATTGGGCGCACTCGATGAGGCATCGAAACAAATTTTTGCAGTCGGGAAAGATATTTCTACGTTACAAGAAATTTTACGTGCACCAAAATTGCGTGGAGGACTGGGTGAATTATTTTTGGGTGATTTGTTGGCGCAAATAATGCCGCCAGCACATTTTACTTTGCAACATGGTTTTAAGAGCGGTGAAAAGGTTGATGCGGCCGTGAAGTTGCGCGATGATAAATTGGTTGCGGTGGATTCAAAATTTCCGCTCGAAAACTTTCGTCGGTTAATTGATGCAACAACCGATGAAGAAAAAGTATTGTATCGAAAAACATTTTTGTCTGACGTGAAAAAGCATATCGACAAGATTGCGAAATTATATATTTTGCCCGATGAAGGCACACTCGATTTTGCGCTCATGTATATTCCGGCGGAGAATATTTATTACGAGACTATCATCAAAGGAGGGGAGGAGCAGGCACTCATGCATTATGCGTACGAGAAGCGGGTTATTCCGGTTTCGCCGAATACGTTCTATGTGTACATGCAGACGATTATTATGGGACTTCGTGGCATGCAAGTAGAAAAGGGTGCGGCAACTATTTTGCAAAATTTGGGACGATTAAAAGTTGATCTCGGGAAGTTTACGGAGCATTTTGAGCTCGTGGGGACGCACTTGGGCCGTGCACGAAATTCGTACGAAGAGTCAACAAAGAAGTTTGAGCGCTTTCAAGACAAACTCGCTCTTACCGCACCCGACGTGATTGCGGAGACGGTTGTGCCTTTGCCGCTTGATACACATACTCGAGAATAGGTAGGTATTGACGGTTAGGCGTTTTTTTACTACTCTCAGGGGTGCTCTTTGATTGTGTGTAGATAGCGAACGGACATTCTATTCAGGAGGAGATTCATGCGATTTATGCTGGTAGCAGTATCGCTGTTTTTCGTTGGGTGTACCTGTGCAATTACAACGCTCGGTGAGTCGGGTACGCACGGGGACGGTATTGGCGTCACCTCCACAAAGGAAGTTCAGCCGCTGGTGCCACCGTACCAGAAGATTGGACTGCCTCTGGAGGCATCCGGCGTCTCGTCGGTCGTGGATTATGCCATGATTCAACAGGCGCTCGATCTGATCAAGTCATTAAAGGGTGAGGCGTCTGATATCAATGGTGAGGCCATACATCAGCGTGCTGTCGCATATCGCGAGCGCCAGTCGCCCATGACAGTAGTGAGCGCAACGTTGAACATTCAACAGGGTGACCATGCGCAGCGTAAAATTTCATACGATTGTGTGCGGCATCGGTACCAGCTTGAACGCGGATATAAGACAACGCTTCCCATGCTAACGCTCGCGTTGTATCACGAGCTCATGCATGAGGTGCATTGTCATCGGCTGATGGCACAATGGAATGCTCGGACGCGCGAAGATATTGCGCAACGTGTTCCAGTGCAATCGCGGTGTAGCCAGGAGATGTTTGCCTACGCGGCGAGCGCGCGATTCCTTTTGGTGCTACATCAGCGAGGAATACTCGCGCACGTTGAACGCGACGCAGAGAGTGTTCAAATTATCAAACAGTACGTAGCGGGATGGGAGGCACTTGCGCAGAATCGATTTTGCCCGTGGCTCCATCGTACGTTTATTGAGCAAGACTAACCCCGGCCCCGGAGGCGAACCTTGAACCAATTACTACTTAATCGGGTTGTCATCGCAGTACACCCGGACAGTTCCCGCATTCAGGAGGATGCGCCCGCAATCTTTGCGCGGGCACTTGCCGGCCAAGATTATGGCAATTCGCCCATTGCGCTGGTTCTGCCGCACACGCAATACATGGCTCACCTCATGTGGGCAGCGAAACAGTGTATTTCTGATGTGCGCGTCACCGGTATGCAGTGGCCAGTGCCTCGTTGTATTGATGAGGTGTTCTGGGCCGAGCTGGTCGCAAAGACCGAGATGAATCCCAAGAAAGACGTGCTCATGGTGTTGCTAGACGAGCGGCGCGCGCATGTCTTGGTGGAGTTCTTGGCAGAGTATCGCCAAATTCCCAAGGTTCATCTCGAGCCACGACAGATTCTTCGGCTGAAGTTGCGGCCCAAGAAAACCCCCGGCTACGAGCTCCTTGATAAGCCCATCGAGTCGGCGACCGAAAAACCCGCCGCCGAGTAGCACAAGTTCCTTCACTACCCAGCACGGGGGCCATCGCAATGCGGTGGCTTTTTTCTATAAAAGAAAGCCGCACCTTTGGGGGGATGCGGCTGGTTCACTTTTGCTGGCTTGCTATGCGCGATAGCACAGCCGGATCTCTCGTGTGGTGAGTGGTCGGTTCTTTGAACAGAACCCGCAAAACTCGACCAGCAGGAGCGTTGGGGGTGCATCGTGTGAGATGAGCTTCTCTCCCCAAAACTCGATTGCTCGGTGTACGCTCACCGGGTCTTCATAGGCACCACAGCCAGCGCATCGTACGAAGAGAACCTCCTTCTTTCGGCTTCTGTTCACACAAGACAAACAGAAGTGAATTTTGTTGTTCTCTGTTGGTGTGAAGGGCGGTTGATCGCCACACACTGCGCATCGACGACTCACAGGGGCCTCCTTTGAAGAAACAAGGAACAGAGGATGCTATCAAAAAGAGCGTGTTGTGTCAATAATTGAATGTTTTTGGGCCCACCTCTTCACTTTTTTGGCTATCTATGCTAGAGTAAGCGCACTCGTTTGATCTCCAAAGGTGTAGGAGCCGGCGGAGACTATTTCAATAAATCATAACAAAGACTATGCCAAACAAGCATGCAGCAGAGAAATCTCTGCGAAAGTCTATCAAAGCCACGGAAAAGAACCGTGAATTGAAGACTCAAATCAAGAAAATCCGCAAACAAATCCTCGAAGCGCTCAAAGACAATGAATCCGCCAAGGTAAAAGAGCTTGGTATGAAGTTTCACCAGATGGTGGATAAGGCTGCTAAGGGTTCAACACTGCACCGCAACACCGCCAACCGTTTTAAGGCTCGTTTGGCCGCGAAGATCAATGCCGCAGTAAAGCCAGCAGCAAAAACGCCGGCAAAGGCATCCGCAAAGAAAGCCGCCTAACAGGCTATTCGAAAAAACACCCCATAATGGGGTGTTTTGTTATACTTTAGAACTATGAATAAAAACCTGAATGTAAAATTTGATTGGATCTTTTTTGATGTGGGCGGAGTGCTGGTTGAGGAGTCCGCAATTAAAGAGTGGCGCCAAGAATACGATACCAGGGTTTTGCAGGAAATGGGTGTTCAGGTGACTGTTGATGATATTAAAAAGTGTTGGTCAGAGGCTTGCAGTCAAATCGGTAGTGTTGATTTGAATATTTTTAAAGCATTTTTGCTAGATGAGCAGCTGGCAAAACAGGCTCACAAAAAATTAAAAGATTTTGCGCAACACGAAACGTCCTATGTCGATGTTGTTACCGTAAGAAGCGAAGCGGTGTCAGTCCTCGCAGAGCTTTCCAAGAAATATAAGCTTGGCATCATTGCAAACCAGTCGGTTGCGATGAAAGAAAAATTAAAAAATGCTGGCGTATTAGAGTTTTTTGATGTTCATACTGTTTCCGATGAACATGGTTTCGAAAAACCTGATCCGAGGATATTTGAAGCAGTGTTCAAAGAAACAGGAGCTGATCCTGCGAGATCAGTAATGATTGATGACAATATTGAGCGGTCGCTTATCCCGGCAAAAAAGTTTGACATGACAACGGTGTGGTATAAGCTCGAAAAACGAGATGCGCCTGCAGGAGCAGTTGATTTTACAATAGAATCTCTGCCTGATTTGTTGAAGATTCTTTAAAAGAAAAGAGCCAGACTCGGGGGGTGAGTCTGGCTCGGGGTTGTGGGGGTCGGCTTAGTCCGCCGACCGGAAGAGCTTCGCGATCGTGATCACGAGCGCTCCGGTTGTTTCCGGCGTTATCTCGACTGGGCCAGATCCGCAGGCGCTGTGACCCACGAGCTCGGTGATCGCCTGGTAGATTGTCGAGTGTTTGTTAGCACACTGGGCGCACGCAAATTCGCACGTTACAGTGGATGCGCCTACGGTGATGAGGACGCAGAAACCCTCGTGGTCTCGGATGCGCCAGAAGAGTCTGGCTGCGTACTGGTAGTCATCGGTACGCGGCACCGAGTCGTCTTCATTAGTCATGTCCATCATGACGTGAAAGATTGCGTTTTCTGCTACGGCGTCAAAGAACTGATCTTCTTTCTTTGGCTGAAGCATTGCTCCGTGTTCGCGGAGCAATGCTTCGATCGCGACTGCCTTCTGCGCAACCGCTGATAGGTGACTCAAGGTAACATTGGCTGACATGGAAACCTCCTCCATCTTGGATTGTCTAGGATCTGCCGCTTGAAACACTCAAGGACAACAAAAAAAGATATCATTTTTAACGCAGAAAGTCAATGGTTTCCTAGCGGTAGCCCTTCGACCAGATCAAGGAATAGATAGCTGTGTCTTTGCGAGGAGTACTCGACGAAGCAATCTGAGATTGCCGGGCGAGTACGTTCACAATCGCAATGCTTTTAGGCACTGGATCCCCGATTCTTCGACACGCTCAGGACAAGTCGGTCGGGGATGACAAATAGATTACTACAAACTCGCAAACAATGTTGTCAGTTCGGTTTTTGGATCGCCGGAGGAGGTTTTGATGGTGAGGTCGATGAGGAACAGGCGGCGGGAAAAGGAAATAAGCTCTTCAAGCTTCCAGTGACGAGTTGCACGCATGGCTTTTTCGATAATAAATGGACGGCCACCAATGAGGCGCGTGAGGGCGGCCGCAGGAGTTCGTTTTTGCACGTGTTCGTACACGTTTATCATCATGCGGATTTGAGATGCGACACGGAGTACGATTGGAATCGCGTCGGCACCATCGCTAAATTGTTTTTCGAGTTCCAAAAGTGCGGTCTTCTGGTCGCGGCTGGCCACCGCATCGATCATGGCAAAGAAATCTGCTTCAGAAGAGGTTGAAATAATTTCACGGGCAGCTTTTACATCAATCGTGCCATTCGTGGCGTAGGCAGAACACTTTTTAATTTCGTTTTCGGTGCGATTCAGATCACCGCCAATTTCACCCATAAGAAAATTGAGTGCATCGGGCACAAAGGTGACATTATTTTCGAGTGCGAGCGCTTGATAGTGTTTGGTTAGCGCAGCACCTTTGGGGCTCATCAATTCTTCGGCAAGTTTTTGTTTCAAAAGTGCTGCAAACAACGTTGCCTTGTCGCCCTTGAGACCTTTTTTTGGATCTTTTAGATCTTTGCCGCTTTCTGGTCCGTGTAACACCAGAATGGTGGAGTCCGGCGTCTTGGCAACGTGGTCAATAAGCCACGGGTAGACGTCACCTTTGCGACTACCAAAGACATTGGTAACGATGATGAGGCGCTTCCGTACAAACAACGGCATGGCAGAGAGTGAACTAGCCAAGTCGCCAACCGTCATGTCTGCACCATCGTATCGTGAGACATTGGCGCCAGAGGGGTCGACTTCGCGGATGAATTTTTCGCGGATGCCGGCAATCTTTTTACCAGCGGTAAACGTATCGTCGCCGTAGAAGAAGAAAATCATAGCGTACCTATCTTAGCAGGCAAGACTTTTTTGGCAATGTGGAGTACCATAATCGTTCCCAACCAAGGAGGTGGTGTATGGGGTGGGCGGAAATGCAGAAAATTGGACGACTGTTTCCTGTTTCTGGGCTTGAAGACGCAGAGAGCCTTTCTTTGCAGGCATTGGCCAGGCAGATCAATGGTCGTTCTGGATCGTGCATGCTTGTGTGTGAGGATGCATCCCGTATTGCCTTTGTGTTTGGGCTCGGAATGCATCAACCAGCTCTTTGTATTCACTACTGGCTTTCGATGCTTGGTGTTTCTGAGCGTAGTCAGCTGCTTGTGATAGGTACGTTGATAGAGAACTTCTTTCAGTACATGCCCCCTACGCGTTTGATTGATGGCGAACTCGCGGCAGCAGTTGCGGGCATCATGGGCTACGTGCCGGTGATGGTTACTGGTGAGCTTGTGGTACCAAACGATACTCCCGATGAGGTCTTGCGATCAAAGCAAGCCTGATCTCTCGCACTTTTGCGGACAGCCCTGCGGTTGTCCGTTTTGTTTATTCAGCGACAATTTTCTTCATCTCACCCCAGTTGGGGCCGGATTTGAGGTCGACGACAATGGGAACTTTGAACGCGTGAACATCTTCCATTATTTTTTTGATTTTTGGCGCGTACGTTTTGACCTCGCTTGTTTTAATTTCAAACACTAATTCGTCGTGGACTTGTAAGAGCATGCGGATGTCGTCGCGATTGCCGTCGAGCACTTCGGCATCGATTTTGACCATCGCGAGTTTCATGAGGTCGCCGGTGGCTGTGCCTTGGATCGGCATATTAATGGCCATGCGTTCGGCACCAGCGCGGACTTGCTGCATGGGTGAATTGATTTCTGGAATGTAACGGCGGCGGCCAAAGAGTGTGGTGACATAGCCGAGCGCTTTTGCTTGGTCTTTGAGTGCTTGGAGGTATTCGCCGAGTGTTTTGAAGATCGAGAAGTAACGTTTGATAAACTCATCGGAGTCTTTGCGGTTCATCCCTGTGCCGACAGACAAACTTTGTGCGCCCATGCCATAAAGAATCCCGAAGTTGATTGCCTTGGCGTCGCGTCGCATGTTCGCGGTGACTTTATCGGGTGCCACATCAAACATAAGCGCGGCAGTTTTTGCGTGGAAGTCTTCGCCAGATTTGAACGCTTCGATCATGCGTGGGTCGTTGGACATGGATGCGGCAACACGTAGTTCGATCTGTGAGTAGTCCGCGGAGACCAGAGTGTATCCTTTTGCCGCGACAAACGCCTTACGAACACGTTGGCCGTTTTCGGAGCGGATGGGAATGTTTTGTAAGTTTGGATTAGTTGATGACATGCGACCAGTTGCGGCGCCAATTTGGACAAAGGTAGTATGCACGCGGCTTTCTTTGTCGACGAGTGCAATGAGTGAATCGGTGTATGTTGATTTGAGTTTTGCTAGTTCGCGGTACGAGAAAATTTCTTCGATAATAGGGTGTGAGCCGCGGAGTTTTTCGAGTTCGCCAGCTGCTGTTGAAGCTACCCCACCACGGGATGTTTTTTTGATGCGTCCTGATTCTGGTGCGAGCTGCATTTTTTCAAAAAGCACTTCGCGCATCTGGGTTGGCGACGCAACATTAAACTCCATACCCGCGAGTTCCCAGATTTTTTTCTCCAGCCGGTCGAGCTCTGTGCCAAACTCATCGGTGAGTTCTTGCAAATATGTTGTATCAACGGCGATACCAAAAAGTTCCATGCGTGCGAGTACGGGAATCAGTGGCATTTCGATCTCGTCGCAGACATACTCGAGTTCTTCTTTTTTCAAACCCTCGCGCATTTCGGAAACGAGATTTTTGATGATCTCAACTGTTGGTTTTCCGGTGAGATTATATTCTTTGGCGAGGGTGTCGAGGTCGTGTTGGCGAGAGTTTGCGTGTAACAGATAGGATGCAACCATGGTGTCAAAAAATGGTGCAGAAAATGATTCAACAGCTTCTCCAGATTGTTTGACAAACTCTTTTATGTCGTGACCAGTGGTGCCGTTTTTGGAAGTTTCGGCAAAAAATTCCGGTAGCAAAGGAGACTCGTCCTTTGTAGCCTTGGTGGAGAATGAGAGCAAGGATGTTTGTTCGCCGTTCCCAAGATCGTCAACGCGTTTTAAGAGGGTGCGGAAACCGTGTTTTTCAAATAATGCGCGCAGAAGTTCACGGTTTGGTGTGCCAAAACGATACTGCTGCATGTTTGTTTCAATAGGAACCGTGTGTACGAGTGTCACCAAGTGTTTGCTCTCGAAGGCTGCTTTTTTTTGTTCAAGTAACAGATCGCGAATGCGGGGACGGACCGATTCTGCATCATCGTTTTCGAGTGCTTCATATAATTGTTCGATGTTACCAAATGCGGAGATCAATTCTGTGGCTGTTTTCTCGCCAATGCCAGGCACGCCTTTGATGTTGTCTGAGGTATCACCGCGCAGAGCTTTGTAGTCGATGGTTTGGATCGGAGTAAGTCCCATTTTTTCTTTAACGCCGGCAATGTCGAGTACGACGAGATCGCTCATGCCTTTTTTTGGACTCCAAACTTCGGTTGATGTGTTGACGAGCTGGAGGCAATCCATGTCGCCGGTGAGAATAATAGTTTTTATCTTGCTCGGCGCGTGCTCTGCAGCATCGGCGAGTGTTGCCAGAACGTCATCTGCCTCAAAACCAACGGCATCAATCGTAGGAATACCAAACGCACGCACCATATTTTGAATCAGGGGGATTTGATCATACAAATCTTGTGATTTTTTCTCGCGCGTTGCCTTGTATTCTTTGTATTCCAAATGGCGAAAGGTTGGTTCAGGGCGATCAAATGCAACGGCGGCGTAGGTGGGTTTAATATCCTTGATTGCCTTGATGAGAATCATGGCAAACCCATATACGGCGTGTACCACGGTGCCGTCGGGAGAGGTGAGTGGGGGCAGTGCATGGTATGCACGGTGAACGAGCGCATTTCCGTCGATAAGCATGAAGCGAGGAGTGGATTGAGACATAGTATAACTATCCTAGCATAACGGTTGACAAAATCGTATGTTTGTGGGATTATTGAGCGTCTCATGAAGAGATTGTTGTTCTTTCGTCGGGGTTTTTGACCCGACATAACCGCCGGTCCCCCGTGGATTGGCAAAGGAGAAGTAGATGTCGAAACACGCATCCGAAGATCGTGCCGAGAGCATGGCTCAGGCCGTGGAAGCTTTTGTTGCCCGCGCTCAAGAGCGCGGAGCAAAAATCCTCGAAGTCACAGAAGATATCGTGCACCTCATTCAGTCAGCTGGGACGACTCCGAAGGAGCGATTGAGGCTCTACTGTCAGTTCATGCAGCGAGTCCGAGAGCAGCTCGGCATCCAGAAGCCCGGTCGCAAGAAGAAGGCTGGTTCGGCGCAGCATTAGCTCGTCGAGCCAAGGAGTACGCCGCTCGGTCACCTGACTGGGCGGCGGTTTTTATTATTTAAAACCAAAAAACCCGCACGAATGCGGATTTTTAATAGGTGAGATGGAGGGCGCGGATATGTGTGGGTGCCTATGTTTTGAAGCATAGACGAAGATTTGTGTTGTACGGTTGTGTAAGGTGCAACCGCGCCCAAATTTTTGACTGAAATCGTGAGAAGTCAGTCGAGTGTAGCTGTCGCAAAGGTAGTTTCTTGAGGGTTCGTCGGTGTACACAGGCTTAATGAAGCAGAGATGATGGCACGGGTTGTGGCATCGAGTGTGTGTATACGCGAGACTAACTCAAGGAACAAGAACCAAACGGGAAAAGCGACAAGCAAGAGCGGGGAGACGTAAGTCCTGGTGCTATTTGCGAAGAACGCGAATAGTGGCGTAAAAGCCCGACCAGGTTTTGCTGAATATTAAGAACGACGTTTCCTGCTTCTAATGATACGGCGGATAGGGTTCATGGTCAACGGCTAATGGTTGAGCGGAAAATAGACAAACTGTGCATAACGTTTGGTAAATGGATCGTTTGCGTGGTGGATAAGTCGGTGCAGGTTGTTAGCCTTGCACATTTTGGTAGCTCCGCTACAATGAAAACGTTTCAAAATCTCTTATTGGGGCCCGATAGCCAAGCAGTAAGGCAGCGGTCTGCAAAACCGCTATGCGTGGGTGCAACTCCCACTCGGGCCTTTTTGTAATTGAGACAAATAGGCGTATGGGTTGAAAAAAGACGAAGAAACGCGTAAACTAGTCCCATGAGCCTTCCATCCTATCAACAATATCATTC
>CAZHIP010000005.1:0-57755 GCA_964532925.1 uncultured Gammaproteobacteria bacterium | reverse complement strand
CGATACCCTTGTATCTTTTCACGCCACCAACCCGTAAAAAATGAAGAAACAAAAAGTGATATCTCCCAGAGAACCAAGGCAGGTGTGAGCATTGCGAGTGTTGCCCAGTGATAATTTGCAAACACGGTGGCTAAACGATTGCGTTCGACCAGTGCGTACTTTTTTGCTGCACCTTGCCAATCGTATTTATGAAACACTCGTGCACGTGGTACCAAGAAAATTTCATACCCAGCCAACCGCATACGCCACGACACATCCAAATCCTCCTGGTACATGAAAAAATGTTCAGGAAATAACCCAATCTTCTTAAGCACACTCGCTCGATACAAAACAGCCGCACCTGATGCGTACGTAATTGGCGTCACTTTTGTTGGCGCTTCTGACGCAGGGCACTTGTAGCCACCTGCATACCCAAAGCCAAGATAATGCTGTGCGTTCCCCCAAGAGTTTACGAACTCCTCTTTCTTATTTGTATGAATCAATACGAGAGGCTGCAGTGCGGCGGCATTTGGATGACCATCTGCGGCCACCACTAATTCTTTTACAAACCCTGGCGCGACCACCATGTCCTGGTTGAGCAATAGTACATACTCGGCACCAAGCTTTATCGCACGTTTCATGGCAATATTCTGACCGCCAGTAAAACCAGTATTTTTTGTATTACGAATCAAGATCACTTCTTTTTCGTTTTCTTGAATCCAGTCTGATGTGCCATCAGTCGAAGCATTATCTACAACAATAACACCGCAATCATTGTTGATTTCGGTTTTTAGGCTAGCAAATAATTCTTCCACATACTCACGACCGTTATAGGTAACGATCGTGATAACAACACGAGGCATACGAACTGCCACGGCTTACTATAAACGCGAACGATGGGCAGTGGCCCAGTCAATCATGCGCTTGAGTCCATCTTCGAGACGCACAATCGGAAACCATTGCAAGGTTTCTTTGGCGCGCGTGATATCAGGAAGCGGCAGTGGCGTCATAAACATAAGTGGTGCCACGTACGAAATTTTTGAAGTTGAACTCGTGAGTGCAATAATTTTTTCTGCAACCTCGGAAAGCAACAGGTCTTCGTCAGATCCAAGATTTACCGGCCCGGGGTCGGTTTCGGCACCCATCAGTTTATACAGCCCATCAACAATGTCGGTGACAAAACAGAGTGAGGTGCGGAAATCTTTATCGCCATATACAACCAAGTCCTTACCCTCAAGCGCGTTCACGATAAAATCTGGCACCATTTCACCAATGCCGAGTTTTACGCGCGCACCATAGGTACGAAAGACGCGCCCAATCCGCACATCGATGCCGTGGAACTCGCGATACGTTACACCTTGCGTTTCCATCCAGCGCTTACCTTCGTCATAACAACCACGCGGTGACAAATGGTTTACGGAGCCTTCCTCGTCTTCTTTTATAAAACTCTCGCTGCCCGCTGGTCGTGCACCATACACCACCGACGACGATGCCATGACCACGCGTGCTTTATAACGCACAGCGAGATCCAAAATACGTGAGGTACCAATGGAGTTTACCTTCAGCGTCTCCATGCGATACTGGTCGAAATCTTTGGGCGAAGTCGGGCACGCTAAATGATAGATCTCTTGCACGCCCTGGAATTGCACCTTGAACTTCTCAAGTTCGGGGAGTTTTTCTAAGTCGAGGGACTCATTAATATCATGGCGGAGAAAAACAAAGTTTGGATTATCAAGAAGATGCTCGATGTTATCGAGAGTGCCCAACAAAAAATTATCTACGCAAATTACTTTTGAGTTCTCGAGCAATCGTTCACACAAATGCGAGCCAATGAAACCCGCACCACCAGTGACCAAAACATTTTTGCGTTCAAAAATTGGAGTTACAGCCATACTACAAATTCAGTTTAGAGAATCACGCCACTTACAATGACGCCGCCAGTAAACTTAGCATCGAAAGGAAAGAACTCTTGTTTCAGCCGACCAAATTCGTCAAACATGCGAACATGTGGGCCGCCGCCAGCGCCAGGACCAGTGACAATGTCATTTTTCCCATCGCCGTCTGCATCAAGAATCGAGAGGTTCACTCCGCCCTTAAACTTTGCATCATAGGCCATAAATGCACGCTGCCATTCTCCCATGTTCGAATAGACGCGAACCTCTGGTACTGCACTTTTCATGGGAGCCACCACAATCTCATCGCGACCATTGCCATCAAGATCCCCCACTGCAACATTCACGCCCTGCACCACCGATCGTGGAAATGCATTAAAACTAAATGCTTCGCGACCATTTGCATAAAATACCCGCACACGGGTTTCGCGACCCGGACCAGGTGCAACAATAATTTCATCTTTACCGTCACCGTTCACGTCACCTGTTGCAACATTCACGCCACCACGGAAGGATTTATCGTATGCCCAAAAACTGGAAATCATCTTTCCTTCGTTATTAAAAATTTTAATTTGTGGTCCACCGCCAGCGCCCGGTGCGGTAATAATTTTTCCGGAACCACTTGCGTCGATATTTCCCACTGCAACATTCACACCACCGCGGAATGATTTATCGTAGGCCATAAAAGCTAACGCCTGCACGCCATCAGAACCAAATATTTTGACTTCAGGCGTAGTGCCCGGCCCTGGCGCCGTAACAATTTCGTCGTGACCATCTGCACCCAAGTCCCCATGCGCCAATCGAACACCATACTTGAAGCGCGGTGCATAGGCATCAAATTTGACCACTTCTGTTCCTGAGTATCTGAGCACCCGCACCACTGAACCATCTGCACTTTGTGGCGCAACCATAACATAGGCTTGATGGCTGTTTGAGCGCGGTTTAATTGACCCACCACGAGCAAGCTCCACAGCTCGCGCAACATTTACTTTACCCGCACCGATCTTCCCTTCTACTCCTGGATTTAAAAAATCAACCGACTCGGCGCTCTGGAGCAACACATCACGAATATCCGCCGCTTGGTAACGTGGATTTACTGATTTCACGAGGAGTGCTGCCCCTGCAACAATTGGTGTGGCAAGCGAGGTACCCGACCAACCACCAGCAGAAATTTGATCAAAGCCAGCCGTAGGCCGATAAAGCAAAGATCCGTACATATCAACGCCTGGCGCAGAAAGATCAGTGCACGCAGTACCATAGTTTGCAAAACGCGCAATATGATTGTTGCGATCGAGTGCGGTTACACCCAAAATAATATCTTCACCATTTTCTCCCTGGAAACACACGGGGTAAATTTTCCCGTTATCAAGATTTTTGCCACCACTTGCCTCGTTCCCTGTTGCAGCTACTACTAAAATACCCGCGTTGTATGCATCGCGAATGGCGAGATATAACGAACGTTCAAAACCCTGATCACCAACAAACGAAAGATTAATTACGTCGACCCGCTTGTCGATGGCATACCGCAGAGCCTCTACGACCTGACGCACAGATCCTTGACCCGTTGAGTCGAGTACACGAAGCGGCATAATCTTTACGCGTGGCGCAATCCCCACACCAGCAACGCCATTGTCTGCAACCGCCGCGATAATACTTGCCACAAGTGTGCCGTGGTGGATCGCTTGCGTGCGTGCATCGGTTGCCACGATATCTGGTCGCACATCGTTCGTGCCTTCGATAAAGTTCCAACCGTTTACGTCGTCTGGATAACCATTGCTGTCGTTGTCTCGCCCATCGAGGACATTGTCGTTGGGGTTTGTCCAAATGTTATCGCGAAGATCGGGGTTGTCGATATCAACACCCGTGTCGATGACTGCAACGACGAGATCAGGAGATCCTCGCGTAATAGCCCACGCATCGCGCACACTGGCCGCATCGAGGTGCCACTGGCTCCCCGCCCCTGGGTCAGCCGTGTAGATAGCCGCAAAAACTGACTGTGGCGCCACAATTGCCACAGCTACCAGCACACTAATAAACACCCGCGCACACGCAAAAATGCGATGCTTCATAGTGCATCGAGTATAGCATGGAGAACATAATATTGAAATGTTCCTAGCACCACAAATAAACCAGGCTTTCTGCATGTCAAATGCCCTGCATATAACAAACCACCCTCGCTTGCGCGAGGGTGGTTGCTGCACTTTTGCGATGTGCTAATCGTGGGAATAAACCCTCTAGCTAATCTTACGATTAGTAGATGATTGTACCACCAGTGACTGGCAAGTTCTTGACTGAAGCGCCTGTGATATTGGCGGCAGCACCAGAACCCGTTTCGTCATACATGAACTCGCTTGTTGCACCGAGTGTCGAGCTTGCACCATTTTCTTCGAGTACATCGAAGCGAACAGTGTCGTCGGCAGCCGAGCTAGCACCCGTGGTGTCAACTTTCAAGACGTAGGTCTTGGAAGTACCTGCAGCAACCGTATTCGTCATCGAGTGGAATTGAACGAATCCGAGTTTTGTTGCAGTTGTGTCACACACAGCACCTGACAACAGATAGCCAACTTTGGTTGCCGAAATAGCATTCGTCAAATCGGTTGATTCATACAAAGTGAATTCACCAATACCAAAGTCTGAGCCTGCATCTGTATCACACTTGTTCCAGTTGGTCGGGGTGCCTGCATTGTCTGTGCTTGTTACCTTAAAGGTAATAGTGTTCAGAGTAACATCACCGGCCGCATCAGCTGAAACTGTGAAGCGAAGACCTTCGTTCAAACCTGGGACAGACGCACCTGATGGTGAGTTTGCAGCAAGAGTGACCGTTGGCTTTGTCTTGCGAACAATCATTTCATTGCCTGTTGCAGTAGCAGCGTCATCAGCATAGCAACCACTTACTCCTGCTGAATAGTTAACTCCGCTACCATCTGAACAGTTCGTTGTCATGAGAGTTGTTGCATGGACATCAGAACCTTCGTTCAATGTTGCGCCAGACTGGGCGCCAACTGCCTCAAAGGCACCATTGAAGTCAACACGCATGGTTGGCGTATCACCTGATACACCAGTTGCAGTGATTGCACCGAGGTCAGCAGAAACTGCGAGAACTACATTCTTATTCACTGGGACGTAGAAGTTCAAATCTGAAACATCTGCGACACCGGCGGAGAGGAACGCGGTCTTAGTTTCCATTGTACCGTCCTGTTTTGGATACGTAAGCTTCAACTGAGTGATGCCTGTATCGTCACCAGAACTGTCGTTGCTAATGCGAAGCTTCTTCACCAAAAACGCTTCATTTGTAGCAGCAAACTTGAACTTGGCCATTGGGACGTCCAACGAACCACCAACAATGATGTTGGATTTCGCTGTGTCGCCGTCAACGTCCATCGTCAAAGTACCACTGTTGGTAACTGTTACCTCTACACCACCATGTGTGGTGTAACCGTTGACTGGAGTTGTCCAATCACTAGTACCATCAGTTGCGTTCACTGTGTTGGAATCCTTGTCTTGAGCAGAGAGATCTGAAGTGGTTGTGGTTGTCGAACCAACTTGAGCAATACCGAACGCAACAACTGCGTTGTATGTGTCCAAACCAGTAATCGACGTAGCCAAATCAATCTTCAACGCGAGCTTCTTTGTCTGACCTGCTGGAACTGTCCAGTTAAGGTTATCGAAGGTCAACGTACCGGTTGAGCTTGGTGACTTGGCAGTACCGACCTGAGTCGCGCCATCCCAAAGTGCAGCCGAGAGAACTACATCGTCCACGCTTGCAGGAAGAATGCTGCCATTATTAAAGGCAGCAGCACCTGTCAAGGTGAGCGCGGTAACCTTCACATCAGACTGAGAACCAGCGGCAAACGAGTAACCAACTGCTTCAATACCTTTTGCACCCTTTACTGCGGTGTTATCCACCGGAGTTGAGGCGACCTGAACAGTCAAGGCTGAAGAGCGGATTGTCTGCGCATAGCCTGCGATATCAGCAGAAGGAACAATGTCTGTTACATTCTGGTTCGTGTTGACCTCTTTGACGTCACCAGAGTTGGTGGTCATGTTCTTCAAGGTCACCGTGATTGTCTGACCAGAGAATGTTGTAACATTCTTCACATCGGCAGTAACACCGAGGTTAACTGTTGTTCCTGCGGGGATAATAAAGGAGTTGTTGAAGACCAATGTTTCCGTTGCGGAGTTGTTGGTTGTCAATTCCTTTGTATCAATGCGAGAACCTGTGTCCATGTTCTTCAAAGAGATGTCAGTGAAGAGGGCAACGCCAGATGCATAGATGTTTGCATTTCCAGTTAAGAGAACGCGAACATTGCGAATGTCGAGAGCCTGATCACCAGCAACCAATGCGAACTTGTAGAGCAACGCATCCTGAGTACCAACCGAGATGTCAGAAGCTGACGGGCCATTGAAGGCTACCGTTGCTTTGCCGCCTTGGGTAGTAAGCGTGATGAAGTTTGTGCTTGAACCATCAAAGGTACCAGATGTTGCAAGGTCAACAAACGCACCGAAGTTGTACGTTACATCCATTGCGTATACATCTGCAGCATATTCAACGTAGGTCTTGATCGTACGGCTACCGTAGCCAGACACGTCAGCTTTTACGTTAAAGACGCGTGTTGAACCCTGAGGAATCGTCATTGGAGCATCCAAAACGAAGCGGATCTTGTCGCCATCCATCGCGGCAACAGATGCAACTTTTGCACCACCCTGCCACAATTCGAGGTTAGAAAGATCGCTGTTTGGAATGTTGCCAGCCTGGATCAAAGCAACGCGGCTTACCTTTACATCGTTCGTACCAGCCTGGAGTTTAAATTCCGAGATGGTAGCACCCTTTGTGCCAACCGTCGGGTTTGCAGGGGTTGATCCCTTAAAAACCGTCAAAGTTGAGACAGCCTGTGAACCGATTGAGAAGGTTGAACCTGTTACTGGAGTACCAGACACAGCAGCTGTTGAAACAACTGTTGTTACTGAGAAACCATGGGTATCACCCGAGATTGTTGCGTTCTGTGTTGTCGAAGCAACATCACCAACGAGAGACAAGGTCTTTGTTGTACCAGCTGCAACGTTCAAGTTGATGTTGGTAAACTGAGCCTCGTTTGAGGTTGATTGAATTGAACGACCAGTGGTCAAACGCTTGGCTCCATCATAGAGATAGAGGTTCAAGAAGTCTGCCGCTGCACCAACGCCAACACGCTTAATAGTCACGCCGGAAACGACTGCGCCAGAACCTGACGAGAGGTTAACCTTCATGAGAGTTACGCCTGCTGCTTTCTGTGGCAACACGGAACCAGCCGGGTTGTCTGAAGCGAGTGAAACAGTGACTGCGCCAACTGGAGCTACAACTGATGGGCCACCCATATCTGTTGAGATATCTGGGGAAGCTGCCATAGCTGCAACTTTGTTGTAATCAGCCGCAACAGCTACATCTGTACCAGACTTATAGTTGGCACGGAATGCTGAAGGAACCTGTGAAGCAACGTAGGTTGCGCCATAGAGCTCCTTTGCTACTGCGTCAGATACTTTGCGGATCATGGCGCCCTTTTCGACAACGTAGAGATTGCTCTCTGATTCGAATTTGACCACCATTGCTCCTGGGCGATAGGTAACGTTCTTATCGGAGCCAGAAATTGCTTGCAATTCTGATTCTGGGAGAACCTTTACCTTTGAGAAGTCTGAGTACCATGTCTTGTATGTTGCTTCTGTGGAGAAGAGGGACTTTTTGCCATCAACACCATAGAAGAACACTGGGTAACCACCATACGGAGACTTAACGGTGCCGCGAATCAAATCGCCAGCAACGAGTGAAGTCGCAGCCTTGGCAGTGAGAGGTGCAACCACGAAGGCTGCGCTCATTGACCAAAGGATTGCAGACACCACGACGCTCCAGGTGAGTGCTTTTTTGCTCATTGTTAACATGTTGTTCATAACAGATTTTACGAATTCTAAACTAATATTAATTTTTAAGAGAGAACCTACCCGCCGGAGCGAGCATCGACCATTTGATTATCTCACCTTTTTAATTCATAGGACCTGCCCTGAAAAATGGGAAACAGGCCATCGCTAGGTCAGAGTTACCTCTGGCTCAGCGATCGCCTGTCTGGGTCATATTACTGGCACCTGCTTTCCAATTGCGCCATTTGTTTTTGTTGAATACATATTGTATCGATGATGTTGATTTTATGGAAGATGTGGATAACGTTACTTAGCCGGTGAGGTGGTGCTTGGTGCAACAGTCTTTGGATCAACCTCGAGCTGAATGCCACCAGTTTTGACATCAGTTGCAGGCGCAATCGTTGCCGGCGCGTCGGAGAGCACCGCAGCAGCATCGAGCTTTACCATGAATTCAAGCGTCTGACGAACTTTGGCAGCAGCTTGGCGATAATCCCCTTTTTCTACCAAATACTCCGCCGTGCCGATTGATTCAGCAGCTTTGGCAGTCAAATCAATGCGCACTTTGGCGTCTGCATCTGCAGGGTCAACCTTTTTGTTGGAGCCCGACTGGATGAGATCAGTTGCTTCCTTGGCATCAATCTTGAGTGCGGCGACTTGGTCTTTGATGCTTGCCTGGAGCGCTGGGTCAACAGCAATAACGCCAGTAGCACCAATACCGGCTTTTGCGTCTACTAATGTTTCGACTGCTTTTACCATAGAAAGGTTTACTAGGTGTTTTGCTTGACGTGCTTCGCGCGCGAGCGGAGGAGCTACCACTACCTTGGTGGCGCTTAGTACTCGTGCATAAGTGGAAGCAGTGTCGACAATCGATTGGGCAATGGCCTGACGTTCTGCAGGGGTGTTTTCTGGCTTATCGATCTGAAGAGCAGTTGCATTAAGCTGTGTCGTGAACTCGGTAAGAGATTCTTTGATTTTTGGAGAATTTGGGGTGGTAACTGCCAACACACCCGCTTCTTTGAGGCGGCGAGTTGCCTGGCTAATCTGAACCTGTGGCTTTTCCGACACAGAGGCAGTCTTGAGCTCCACACGCTCGATAGTGCGCTTTAAGCTATAAAAGCGATTTCCTGGCAAAGACTCTTTGGCAGCAGAGACACTCACCGACACACCCAAGACCAACATAAAGACGGCACCGACAGTGCTCGAAATACGAGGAAACAGCATTGGTAAATGTAGCGCAAAACGGCCAACCCCTACATAGGAGCGGCGTGCGTGACCGCGAGCAAACAAACTTTGGCGAAGATCCTCAACCCACGAAGATCGTGGGTTCAAGTGCTTACCAAGCTCGCTTAATTGTCGGTCGAATGATGCCATATATATAGTAGACGTTTGAAGCAGGAAAACATTACACCTTGCCGCCCCCCTGCCCTTTTACCGCCTTGGCCAGGGCTTCTTTTGCTCGATGCAACAAGACTCCAATGGTACCCACTTCTTTATCAAAAACATGGGCGATTTCTTTGAGCGACAGCTCTCCCATGAAGCGCAAAGTGATTACCTCACGATATTCGTCTTTTAAGGTCAAAAGCGCTTTCCCCAACAGCTCTTCATCGGAACGCAACACTTGCGCTTCAAACAAATCACGGATATCGGGCACGTCTATGGGGCGGTCAGATTCGGCATGTGCGTCGATAGACACCGTCAGATCCTCGCGCTTGCTCTTTGAACGATAGAAATCGGCCAGTAAATTGCGCGCAATACGATAGACAAAGGCACGAAAGTTTTTTACGTCATTTTGTTCGACTGCCACATACTCCCACACGCGTGCAAATACCTGTGCGGCAACATCTTCGGCATCTTCCCTGCGAGCAAGGCGGAAAGCCAAAAATTGATATACCGCTTTGTGGTATGTATTGTAGAGTTCTTGGAAGGCGGTAGGATCGCCATAGGTTGCCACCTTCCATAAGAAGTATTGCTCGCGAATAGGTGACATGTAAGTAGGCTTTTACGATGGAAGAATGGTACCCTATTTCAGCCTATTTGGCTATGGTTTAGGCCTGTTTTAGCCTTCCAGAGTCGGGCTGAGGGATTCCATATTCCTTATAGCTTGGTTATAATACCCGTGTTTGTCTACGCTATAGTGGACAAATAGGAGCAATTACTTTATACTTTGAGTATATGACAGACTCAAACCTTATCCGCCTTTCTATTGCTGAAGCGGCCAAAATCTTTGGTATTGACCAAAAGACTATCCGCCGCGCCATCAAAGAGAATCAACTCGCATATGTTGTAATTCGTGGCCGTTATCGCATCACGTTTGAGAGTCTTCTCAAGTGGTCACAACATCGGCCGACGGTAAAAAACAAACTCGAGCGCCAAGGTATTGGCCAATACGTAAACCAATGGAAGATTAAGAATACGCTCTACAGCCCGAACCCGAAACGCGTTCAAGTAACCGCAGACGAAAAAGAGGGAGCCTAGCTCCCTCTTTTTTCTTTGTCTATTAAGAGGTTGCGGCGCGATACACCGTCTCCACTTGATTGACCAGGATATCCCAGTCGTACAATGCTCGAACCTCTGTACGTGCTTGTGCACCGCGATCTCGAAGGGTTCCTGGTGGAACCGAAAGCAGTGTGCGGAGTTTGAGCGTCAGATCTTTGACATTACCCTTGCGGAATGTAACACCGGAAGAACTCAGCGCATCGCGGTTGCCGGCAATGTCAGAAGCGAGCACTGGTACACCTTGGCCCTGAGCCTCGATCAACACTGTTGAGAATCCTTCGGCAAATGACGGGTTTACAAACAAGCGAGCATTCGCGTAAATCGTACGCAACTCTTCACCAGTTTTGTATCCAGCAAACACAATATTCTTTGAAGGCTTTGCGCGCTCACGAAGAAGCTGCGCGTATGGATCATTTGCGGGTGCATCACCAACAATCAAAAGTGCTGGCACGGGCGTGCGCTTGTTCCAACGAGATTCTACTGCACGATAGGCGTCAATCAACAAATGAATGCCTTTGTCCGGAATCAGTCGTGCGACCGTAAGCACATAATCACGTCCCGCAAACTTCAACGTACTCTTTACCGGCGCTTGCTTGATAGTTGTGCCATTAGGAATATACACCGTTTTGCGATGATAGCGCTTTGCACAATACTGCTTGAGCGATCGTGATGTAACAATCGTTGCATGCGGAAAACGACATGCGGCCCATTCACCCATGGTCAACATCGTGCGAGCAATGCGCCCCCACTTGTGAGCAAATTTACTGTCGATACAGTGAAAGGTTGAAACCACAAATGCGCGTGGTGAACATACGCGAGGCACCCATGACAACAGCGATGGCCCAACACCGTGGAAATGAAAGATTTCTTGGCGTGTTACGAGTGCATGAATCAGCGCCAAAAACGTATGAGAAATGGCATCAAAATGTTTTGTCCGCAAAGACGGCAACACGACTACACGCAAGGTCTTTGGCGTACCAGACGGAAGCTTTAAGCCTACGCCATACCATTTGCGAGCATATACGGTTACCTCATGGCCAGCACGAGCAAGACGAATAGCCAACTCCTCGACGTGGCGTTCAACGCCTCCGCCGCCCGGAATGGTGCCCATAATGCCTTTTTGGCCAAGCATTGCAATACGCATATTTTTGCTTATTTAAGCCATTTTTTTAACTGCCCACTATAGCATAAAATAGGCTTTTTGTCAAGCCTTTCCCTATACAAAAATCCCCGCAGTGAAACTGCGGGGATTTAGGCTTATGTATGCCGTTTTCTGGCGTTTATGGCTCTACCAAGCATTTGTCTTGATTTTTCGCATCATCTTTTGTGTCCGTAGTAACCATAGGCAAATCCGCAACAAATCGCTCTCCTTCCGCGGTAATCCCTCTCACTTGTATACCACCCAAGAGCGGCACCGTCTTCCCTGTATCTTCTACTATGGGTGTTACGCCGACCATAAATGAAACACCTGCATCTCTCATGAATTCATTGGCCGATGTTGGCCATGTATCCATGCGCCAGATAACTTGACGACTCACTGGATCGTACTGAATCTCTGTGCCCCCTTCAAGAACAACGCCTGTCCACTTTGCTCGCGGACCGAGTGTTCCAGAAACCTCAATCATGTTCCACGCATGCTCCTCATACGGAATCTGCATAGTGACATAATAGGTTGTCAGCTCACCTACTTTTGGCGGTAATGGACCTCGGCCAAGTTGTTCTCCTTCTTTTGAATAGTAGCGGGCTGCCACCGCAACACGCAGTTCTGGCTTGTCTACGACCACCACATGCGTCGCGTGCGCAATAATTTTATCGGAAGTGGTGCGTCGCACTTCTGCAACAATCTCCTGTGACCCCAGCGCGGTTATGTTTGCATGCACTTTAAATCGAGTCTGTGCCCCTGGCGGCATCATGCCGGTGACAAAAACACCATCAAGCGGATACACCTCATCGTCAACGGTTTCAATACGAATGCCTGGTGAACTCCTAATCACGAGCTGTACGCCACCCCGAATACGGGCACCCGCATTCACGACATCAACAAAAAAATCTTGACTATCTTTCATCACGGCTGTATCGGCCCCCGTAATTGTCGTGGTTATTTTTACCCGCGTGTTTTGCCAACGCGTTATAAAAAAACCAACCGCAAGAATCACAATCAAAAAGACAAAAGCGGCACGCACCAACCTGTCTGCAATCATGTGATGATGCGTAATAATATGCTGCCCGAACCACGACCGTTTTTTGATTGCCATATGTTTCTATTATGGCGTATTAAAGTCTCGAGTAAAAGCCAATATCTCTTGGGTTCCATCACCATCAATATCTGCAACCGCAGGCGAGACACCGGTACGACGTGTTCGATCAAAGGCAAAAAATCCCGCACCAATCGCCTTCCCTGTACCGCTAAACATACGAATCTGCGGACCACCACCTGGGCCAGCACCAACCACAATTTGCGCACCTTTTCCTGATACTACCTTGCCCGCTGCTACACGTACGCCACCACGAAACCGTGGGTCAAAGGCAAAAAATCCTGGCGCCAATAGTTTGCCACTGGCGTTAAAAATACGCACTTCTGGGCCGCCACCAGGGCCAGCACCAACAATAATCTCGTCTTTGCCGCTACCATCAAGATCCGCTGCTCCAATACTCACGCCGCCGCGATATTTCTGACCAAAAACCAAAAAAGGTAAAGCCACCAGAGTGCCACCACTATTGTATATACGCACTTCGCCGTTTCCGCCCGAAGCTGCGGTGACTAACAATTCTTTTCTCCCACCACCCGTTACATCTCCTATTGCAAACGTAAGTGTACCTTTAAATGTTTTACCAAAAGGCCAGACCACTGTTCCGTTTATATTCACCGAATTTCCGCTCGCAGTAATTCGTTCCAACTGGCCATCTGCATCTAAATCAGCAACCGCAGTCACCACCCCATCTGCAAATCGCTTGTTCAGAGCAAAAAAACCAGCACGGTCAACTTTTCCTTCAGCATTAAATACGCGAGCAAACGCACCATTTTCATACGGCACACCCACAACTTCAGTAATGCGCCTCAGCAACACGAGCCCGTCTGATGCAGGTACGGTAACATGTGAAGTAATGGATCCATCATTCGTGCCTCGGTCTTGATCACCCATCACTTTCTCAAAATCCTCAACAAAGCGTAGCTGTTTTGCTGTGGTTGTTGGATTTACAAGCACAATACCTTGATCGAAATCGCGTCGCACCAACCCACTGCTGAGCGCTTGCACTGCTCCGCGCGGTGCACCAAGAAACGTCTTGTACTCGTCATACCACCATCGTTCGGCGTGCGTCTGGTCTCCGTTATCGAACGAATAAAATGAATCATACGCAAAAGCGGTCGCGAGCCCGTAGCGCATGGCTCGATAGTCCGCTGCATTGCCTGAATTTGCCGTATTGGCGTTCAAAAGAGCTGCGCGCTCCTTTGACTGATCACGCACTGTTTGTAGCTTTCTGACCATTATTGAAAAACGCTCTTTGGCAAAATTCTCAATCAGCATACCGTCCACCGAGGCTGCATACAGCGGTCCATCATTGGCAAAAACATAGCTATTCGGCAATGCATCACGGGTTTTCTTGTACAAATCTTTTAATCCCGCTCGCCACAATTCATCGGCTCGCGCAGAAGGCTCGTCTACGCCATCCCCATTCAGATCAACTGATCCCCGGGCAAAATAGGTAATATTTTCCCACGCATTATCGTAAAATATACCGTCCCATAGCCCTGAACTCATCACATCGTTTTTTACAAAAGAAACCATCGCATCTGCCCAGCGCTCACCCTGCTCCACTGGTGCCACTGCAGAAATATTCAAAATAGTGGTGCCTGGCCAAAAACTTCTCCGATCGCCGTTCGCGTTTTTTACATACCAGGATTCACGAATTTTAGCGGCGAGAGCGGTGCGCATCGGCGCTGCGTTTCCGAGATTTCCCAAGTCCGTACGAATTTCTGCAGGTGTAATGTAGGCCAAAATAACTACACGCGGATTCAGTTCTCGGATACGTTTTATGGAGTCCGGATTATGTTTTGCAACCTCCATGTCAAGCACGAGCATGTCCCACTTCGCCAACTCGATAGCCTCACGCTCGTTCATGGTCCAGGCTAAATAATAATTGACGAGCCGTGGATATTCTTTTTTGAGCTCCGGTGCAGCCACTGCGTATGCTGGTTGTAGCAAAAACAAAATACTACCCATGATAGCAAGTGCTGCGACACCTGTTACTGCTATCCTCTTACACGAGAGCAATCTTCTCATATATGTTCATGAGCGCTTGGTAATGAGCCTCTGCTTCGTGACGATTTTTAATCCGCTCCTCTGCCCTGCGACCCACATCATCCAACATACGGGGGTGTGCCACCAAGCTTTCGATACGATTCGCTAATATTCTGGCATTTCCTGGAGCAAATAAAAATCCAGTTTTTCCGTCATCTATGAGATCAGGAATGCCGCCGATGTTAGAAGCAAGCACCGCTTTCCCTGCCGCCTGTGCCTCAAGTACCGCATAGGGAGAAACATCATACCAAAGCGATGGCACCAGAATGAGTCGTGCAGATTTGATATAGGTTGCCAACATTTCGCGCGGAATAAACCCGGTAAATTCAACATTGGTAATACTTTTTATAACACACTCGGCGCGCAATGCTTCGGATTCTGGTCCCGCACCTGCTATCACAAACCGCATGCCCGGAAGATGTGCGGCGGCCGCAATCAACGTTGAAACCCCTTTTTCTGCACTCAACCGGCCGGCATAAAGAACAAACGGTTCGGTTGGCTCACGATGAGGACCACGCTCCGATTCTACTGGTACTGGATATGGAATAATATGAATTTTTGAAGCAGGAATTTTTGCATGCTTCAGCTGCTTGAGTGCAAAGGGCACAGGCACCAGATACGCTTTTATTGCACGCTTTTCGGTGCGCATGATTTTTTGCACCGCAAAAGCAACCACTGAAAGCGCGGATGCTACCAGCGAGTTCTGAATACAGCGATGGAGAATTGCTGACAACCCTTGCCGTTCACACACTTCGCCATGATCAAACAACGAGTAATTCGGATTTACCAAGCTCCAGTCATGTACGGTCATAACTACCGGAATCCCTGCGCGCCGTGCCACCGCGAGAATAGATGGCGTGAGATGATGATATATGTTGTGAATATGAATAATATCCGGCTGAAACCGCTGCAACACTCGACGAAACTTACGCGCAGCCTCCCGTGACCACATAAAGTGCGCCGCTTTCGCTGCATCTTTCAAAAACCCTTCTCGCTTATCAAAATGGATTTCGTCGACCAATAAATCTTTGTAAATCTCAAAACCTTTTAATTCTTCAACAACAGGATATTGAAATTTTTCGTTTGTTCCCCACATGCCGACGGTGTGCCCTTTTTTGAACAACAACCGCGAAACATCAAGAAAATACCGTTCGGCGCCGGCTTTGGGATACAGATATTTGTGCACCTGTAAAATCCTCATAATTGCGCCAAAATCTTTATAAGTGCGGCGGTCGATACCTTCATACCAAAACATTCCGTAACATATGCTCGTGCCTGCTTGCCAACCCGTTCTCGCTCAACCATTATCATACTCGCTACCTGCATCATGGTGCTCGCAATGGCTTGTGGTGTTGTGTTGGCAGTCAGCAAATTCGCATCCAATGGTTTAAGTATCTCCGGCGTGGCACCAATGGGCGTACCAACCACGAGAAGTCCCGTCGATAGTGCTTCGGCTGTCGCCAAACCAAATGTCTCAAACGATTGCGTCGGAAGCACAAAACAATCCGCCGCTTGATACAATGATACCAATTCTTCGCCCGAAAGTGTTCCTACGAATTGCACGACACCATCGAGCTCAAGCTGCATCGCCTCATGTTCGAGCGCGCTCCGCAATGGCCCGTCGCCGGCGATAATCAGTCGCGCATGCGGCATTTCGCGGTGCACAATACTCATCGCATGAATTAATTCGTAAATACCCATGCGTGGAGTCAACCGTCGGGCGGTAACAAAATAAAAATGATCGCGAATCATGCCAAGATCTTGGCGAATCACGTTTCTGTCAGCGGCAGGTGCAAAGACGTCGGTACGAATCCCGATCGGCATAATAAACCCTGATGTGTTTATCTCGGGATACGCTTCTTGCAACACACGTTCGGAATATTCAGAAAATACTGCCACCGCAGATGCATGCGTAAGTGCCAACGTTTCGAGCCGCGTGGTTTTCTTGATAAACCGTTTCAAGATACATGGCGCCAACACCTTTTTCCAACCGTGCTGCCACCGCGCAAGACCTTCAACAACCGCTTCTTTTGCGATGGATGCATGAAAAACATACAGAGTTGGTACATCGACATCGACCCTGCGAAGTGCGGCAGCCGAATACGGATCATGCACGATCACGCGCTCAAACGATTTTTTGCCCCAAAGACTGCGGATCAGCCGCGGCAATCGCCACAAAACTCCTGCCGTCATGCCAAACATGCGCGTAGTTTTTTTGCCATATCGATACACCGTAACGCCATCAATCCGCGTCTTTCCATCTGCCTCTCCCACTACACCCAACGCACACAGCGTTACATCGTGCCCAGCGGAAGCCAACCCAACTGCTTGATCGCGCGCCACTCGATACGCGCCACCAAGCACATCGGGAAACCAATGCTGGGTTAGGATAAGAATTCTCATACCAGTTCTTGCAATACGTCTTCGAGGGCACAAACCGCTACCGGCCACGAATAACGTTCTACTATGGATGTTCGAGCGATCCGGCGAATACTCGTGCGTTCACGATCATCTAGTCGCGCGAAACCAAGCATTGCAGTTGCGATATCATTTGATGTTAACCCCGTACTAACCAAACGTTTATCAATGGGTGAAAGAATCTCTTTCGTAGCACCAGCCGGAGTCCCAACCACTGGCAAACCCGATGAAAGCGCCTCTGCAGTCACCATGCCAAAGCCTTCAAATGATTGTGTTGGCAGCACAAAACAATCTGCTGCTTGATAATATGCAACCAGTTTCGTATCTGAAAGCGCACCCAGAAGTGTAACGGATTGTTTCAAACGCAGCTCTTTTATTTGAGATTTCAGCGCATCAAGAAGCGCTCCTTTCCCTGCAATAAAAAGATGACATGACTTGTTCTTAGCAGTAACAAGCTTCATCGCGGCAACAAGTTCGTGCAACCCCATGCGTGGCGTCAATCGTCGTACGGTAAAAAAATAAAATGTATCCGGGTCTAGTCCAAGCGTCCGCCGCAGTGCCGCCCGATTTTTCGCTGGCCGAAACCGATCAGTATCAACACCCACAGGAAGCACTATCGCCTTTTTTACTACCGCGGGATAGGTTTCCCGAAGAAGCTTGAGAGAAAACTGCGAAAAAACAACGACACGATCAGCACGAGTCAGTATGGCGCGCTCAATATTCCGAGTGAACTGAATAAAAACCCTACGTACGAGCGGTGCAAACAATTGCCGCACTCCCCGCTTCCATCGCGTAACCCCTTCGACAGCTGCCTCAAGAGCAGAAGATGCATGAAACACATAGAGCATGGGAACTGTTATACGAGATCGCAGATATGCATATCCAGGGTACGCATGATGAATTACAACCGAATCAAAATGGTATTTTTTCTGCAGGTCGCGAATAAGACGTGGTAACGCCAGCGCATCCGTAACACTTGAGCCGAACAATCGCCGCATCCATGGCTGACCATATCGCCACATAGTGATTCCATCTCGCTGTTCGTGCAAAGGAAACGTTGCATCAATTCGTTCAGCACACACCACCACCTCATGTCCTCGCTTTGCTAACTCACGCGCCTCCTCTGCAGCAACGCGTTGTGAACCCCCAAGCACATCAGGAAACCAATTTTGGGTGAGGATAAGAATCTTCATACCACGCGCGTTTTCCGGTCATTATAAATATATGACGCGGCCAACCCAACACCCATCGGTACCCATAATTTTGACGTGTAATACTGGGTATTAAACACCTGATACACGACACTGCCCGCCATCATCAAAAGCATACTTTGCAGAATCGCCCGGCCACTCGTCCAATAGACCGAGAGCCATGACTGCCAAACTCGATGTACGCAAATACCTACAAGCGCAGCAAACGAAACTAACCCAAACAATCCTTGCTCAAACAACAATTTCCAAATAACTCCATGCGCATCAAGCGGCACCCCATAATCTCGAGTAAACGAAAAGATTGTCCAGAGATTTAGCTCATATGTCCCAACACCTTGTCCAAAAATTGGCGTGCGTTCGAAATAAAATAATGCAATGCGCGCCATATCTGCTCGTGTCATCGTTGAACTTTGCACCACCTCAGAAAGTGATGCCGTCACCATAATAATGGCAAGCGGTATGAACACAATGAATGCCGGAGCGAGTCGCCGTATAACCTGGCCTGCACGCACACGACCTGCTGTTACCACCCAAATGAACGCTTGAACTGTCAGACAAATCCATGCCGTACGCGCAAAGGTTAAGAGCGCAATCGCAACCTGGACCAGTGACCCGGCAATAATCCACGCGCGCGTCGTCCGTTTGCTATACCACTGCAACAGCGCCAACCCAAGCGGTGCAGTTGCAATAAGTGTTTCGGCCAATAAGTTGTGATTAGTGCCAAATGGCGCGACACCAAAAATAGCAAACACCGTTGCTCGAGGAAACCCTACTGGTGGTACAGCAAAAAAAGAAATAATCCCTAGTACTGCACCAATGCTGCCCGCACACCACATTGCCCACACAGCCCACCGAAACAAGCGCTCCGTACGAATAATATTCACCACTACCAAAATATACGTGACATAAAAAAAGATAATTGGCCGTAACAAGTATTTGACACTCTTTGCCAACCACTGCTCCGGCACGTGCACCCACGATGCTACACCAGAAATCCAAAACATAATTGCGGCATAGATCGCTGGCAAGCGAATATCTGCACGTTTTGCACCTCGTAATCCCTGCTCATCAACCTCATGCACAAGAGTACCCACCATCTTGATACCCCATGCCAGCAACACAAAAATCGCTACGATATCACCAAGTGGCGCATTCACATCACCCAAAAACGGTACGGTGCGCAAAAAAGGTATTTGTGAAAAATCTACCACCAACCCAATAAAGGGAAATAAAAAAATCAACAACAGGGTCGCAATTGCCAAATACTGAAATGCAAGATACCCACACACCAGTGCAAACATAACACTGATCACCACTTGCCATGGCAAAAAGAGGGCGCCGAAAATTACACCAACAAAAGCGATGCCCCATCCAAGAATACGCATGCACGTATTATACCATCGCAAAAATAAAAAAGCGCTTCCACGGCTTGGCGAAGAACGCTGGAACAAGGAGGAGGTGTTCCGGAGCTTTCACCAAACCACGCAAACGCTTTTAAGCAACATCGAAAGAATACTATAACTCTACCCTACTTTTGTCAACGCAACAATGAACACATTTTCTGTAATGAAAAAACCGCCCGTAGTGCCGAAGCAAAACGAGCGGTTTCGGTTAAAGGAACGTTGTGGCGCGGGTCGCTGGCATCCGAAGATGCGAGCGACCACTTGCCTAGCGAAGACGGATTCGTCCGTTGGGGCAGCCATTGGGGCAGCCCGTCCGCCTCTGGCTGTCGCGAAACAGTGTGAGCGACTGGCCGACCAAGACGCCGTTGATGGTGACCTTCAAGTTCGGGTCTTTCATCAAGGTGACAGTGTCAGTGCCGAGCGAGATGGCGCAGGCGATGTTCACGCCCGAACCACTCGTTGCGCAGTCGTTGAAGTAGAACTCCAACGAAGTACGCTCGGGCATGGCCGGGATGGTGAACGAGACCGAGGTCCCCATACGCGGCGCGAGCGCCGGCGTATCCCATTCCGGGTGATACCAGCATGAGAACGTGCCGGAGTTGAACTGATCGCCCGCGCAGCCATTCACATAGCCGGTGCGCGACGAAAGCTCGACGACCACGCTGTATGGGCCGGGGCCGAAGCCGGTGCCAAGGTCAGTGATGACCGAGGTACAGCTCATGCCGTCGCCCACGAAGTTCGTGTTGCACGCGCAGGTCCGACTGTTGATGCCGGTCTGCACGCACGTCGCGTTGATGTCACAGCCGCCGTTGTTCACGCTGCAGATGCCCTGAGCGGGCTGGTTGGGCGTGCAGACGATCTGCCCGCCGGACTGCACCGAGCAGGTCGAACCTGCCGGGCAGCCACCATTGTTGATGTTGCAGGTGGCGCCGCCGTTGCCGGTCTGGTGATGGAAGGTATCCTCGCCACAAGCGCCGAGCGCCATGGCGAGAGCGAACACGAGCGCGATATTCTTCATTGTCTCTTCTCCTGTTTTGATTTGTCGAAGGTTTCCGGTAGGCAGGCCACTTGCGCAGCCTACCCACCGGGGTTGAACTATTTACCAGGGCAAGTTGAAACTCACCCCGCCAGAGAGCACGAAGCCCCCCGTATAACCGTTTCCATGATCCATCGTGCGAATACCGCCACCCGCACCGAGAAACAACTCGGTCGACGACGACACACGCACGATGGCGCGGGCGCTGAGGATGTGGGACTGCCCGTTCATGGCAGCATACGTCTTGCTCGAAACCGCATAGGCCGTGTAGCCATACGCGATCTCGAAGCCGAGCATACCCGCCGTGGGGAAGATCCGCACGGCACCCTCGGTGATGAAGGAGGGATTGGACTTGAAGTCCGTCCCTACTCCCACCGCCAGCCTGAGCTGAACTTCCTCAGTCAACTTGAACCGGGGGCCGACAAGAATCGACTCCAGGTGAAAGTTGCCCGCCGGGCCGAAGAAGCCCTGGACAAGAGGATAGATGTTGGCATCCACCCCGAACCCTGAGGACTTCTTGGCGACGGCCTGTTTCAGCGCCGTCACGTCTCGTTCGATCGTGTTAATCCTGTTCGTGTTGTTCACAGTGGCGTTACCCACCGTGTCGAGGTCGCTCTTATCAGCCTTCTTGTTGAGCTCGCCGTCGACGTAAGTCTTGTCTGCCTTCTTCTCGAGGGCAGAGTTGACCGCAGTCTTGTCGGCCTTCTTGTTGAGCTCGCCGTCGACGTAAGTCTTGGTCGCATAGGCCTTAAGAGCCTTCTTCCAGACCGGAACGACCGGCTTTTTCTTACTCTTAGCCTTGGTCTTGGATTTGGCTTTCGCCTTGGGCGTTCCGGCGGACTTGCACGAATCGCGCTCAGTCTCACAGAGACCGAGCCGTTTCTTCAGTGCGTCGATGCTCTCGATCTTGGGGGTCGAGAAGGGTTTGGTAACGGTTTTCTGGAAGGTTCCGAGCTTGCGCCCGTTCTTCCCGAAAATCCGCACCTTCACCACCGCGGTGCCATTGACCCACTTGGGGCCATAGCACTCGCTAGGCAACCGAGTTGCCCAGCTCTTTCCGGTGGTGTTGAACTTCACCTTCGTCACTGCCGCGGGGGCGTTGACGAGGCGGACGCACTTGGCATCCACGACCAGGAGGTCCATCCCCTGCGCCGAAGCCACCGAAGTGACCGCGAGCAGGAGGAAGAAAACGATGAGATTGATGGTCTTCATGTCACTTCTCCTCCGCCACTGGGGTCATCCCCGGGGCGAGTTGAATTGTTTCTTCCGGCTGCGCTTGCGGCGCTGCCGGCTTATTCTTCTTGTCCGGCTTGGGCATTTCTGCCTTCGCCGGAGTTTTGGACTTCGCGATCGGCGCCATGGTGGCCGCCGGGGTCTGACCCATCGCCTGCACGCGTGCGAACACGCGCTCCGCGATGGCCGACTCGTCCGACTTCGCGATCAAGCCGCCGATGATGGCGGCGACCACGACGAGAAGAGCGTAGAGCCCCTTCTCGAACCACGCGGCCCACGCGAGGCTATTCGCCTGCGCGGGCTTTTCGGTCGCCGTCACCTTCTTCGAAGCGTCTGCAGCTTTCGCAGCCGCTTCTTCGGCCGTGATGTGCTTTGGCTCCGGCTCGACCGGAGTCTTCAGCACGACGGGGCGAGGGTCGTCTGTCTTCGGATTGTTGTCCTTGCCCAAAATCTCTTTCTCCAGCTTCTCAGCCGGAGTCGGAGTCTCGACCTGCGTATCCTTGTCCTTGGTGCTCATTTTACCCTCCTTAGGGGTATTGGGTTTTGGGTCCAAAAGTGCCGCACCTTGCGGCGCCTGGCACCTGAACCCGGTTTTCACTCACAGAAATCTATAGTAACCACTGCAGTTTCCCGCAGTGGGTTTTGACTTTGAATTGTCAAAGAGTTGGTACCCTCTCCTCAAGAGAAAGTACTCGCGGTTGCTTTCGAACGAAAACAACCGTAAATACTCTCGTGTGGCACGGCTTTGGCATTTCAATCGAACGCGTGAATATAACACAAAAAACGTCTTTTGTCAAGAGCAATACGAAGAAAACCGCTTGGTTAAGCGGTTTCTAAACCATCGACCAAGAGACCTCTGTTATATGCCTATTTTGTAATAGGAATTGCGAACTTAAAGACAGTACCTTTACCGATCCCTTTTGACTCCGCCCAAATAGTGCCTTTATGTGCCTCCACGAACATTTTGGCAACGTACAAACCCAGCCCCGAACCCTCCACTGGCTCGCCATCACGCATACGCATACTCTTGCCCGACGCACGCTTAAACTTTTGGAAGATAAGCCCCATGTCTTCTTTGGAAAGTCCGCGACCAGAGTCGGCAACCGCCACGGTGATGTGAGATACGTTGTTAATCTTTTCAAGCGCACACTTCACCACAATCGTACCTGTGGTGGTGTACTTGATTGCATTATCAAGCAAATTCGTAATTACCTGGCGGAACTTGTCTTCATCAAACGAAATCTTGGGTAATTTTGCCGTAACATCGCTCGAAATATTGAGCCCTTTCTTTTCTGCACGCGGCGTATATTCGTTGACGAGCGTAGAAACAAGCGCACCCATATCACCTACCGCAAATCGATATTCCATTCTACCAAGTTCGATGCGCGAAATATCGAGATACTCACCAATCAAGTTTACGAGTCGGTCGGCACTCCCAATAATCGTGTGCATGGCGTCGCGCTGTTTTATGGCACGCACTTGTCCAAACACACCGTCTAACAGTGCGCCCAAACCAACTTTAATAACCGTGAGTGGGCTGCGGAGCTGATGTGAAGCCAGAGAAAGAAAATCTGTTTTTGCTTGATCAACCTGTTTTAATTTTTCGTAGGCAACAGAAAGCTCAAGTGATAGTCGCTCCATTTCTTCGCGGCGATGCACTTCATTCATGACAGAGCGAATCAGCAAAAGTTCTATTACCACAACACCGACAAACGTAATCAGGCGAATGATGAAATCTCGGGTATTCGTAGAAAACGCCAATTGAATGAACATGAGAAACGCCAAAATCAATGCAAAGACTTGCGTCGTAATGACTTTGGTGTCCAAAAACTTATGCCTTACGATTGCGTAGGTGGTGAAAATGGCCAAAAATGTTGAGAAGACTTGCCCCATCCAATTTAACTGGAAGTATCCAAACCATGGCAAAATAAGATTGGTCAAAATAGCCAAACTTGAGGGCAATAGATACCCACCCAAAATTACCATCACCTGACGTTTTATCTCTCGATCACGCTCTTTTCTATATTTATGCCACAACACAAAAAACCCTGCCATGAAAAATCCAGAAATATGCATCGAATAGACTGGATACCACTTCGTAAACGCGATAATCGACTCAGCCCCCGCGATTGGTGTAACTCCAGAAATAAATAAACTTGGAGTAAAAACGAATAAACAAATGGCGGCATTTTCGAGCAGCACGAGCGGCCTCACAAACCATTTCAGCGGTTTATTCTCGGGAAATTGTAATGTAAACAAGAAAAAACTTGTTGAAGTAAATGACGCCACTATATACAAAATACGCACCCAAAAAAGTTCTGCACCAGGAATACCTCGATATAAAATCATGGACACCACCCAGAGCGCGACCGAGGCCACGGACCACAAATATGCGCGCCCGCTAATCTGTTTGCGTCCATGTTGTACCAATACCGCAATGAGCGCTGCATGAATGCCGAGCGAAAAAAGAACCGCAATGTTTATAAAATCAAAACGAATCATAGATGCCCGCAAAATGTTGCGATTATATACTGATATTGTATCACGAAATAAAAAAGGGGTTCGCAGTATTGCTACTACGAACCCGCGGGGACTAGTCATCGTCTGGGTGAGTCTCGAGCTGGATACGAATTCCAACCTGATCCTCCGCCAATCGTGCGAACTCGTCGAGCGTACCGTTCAGTACATCCCAACCAAGTATCGCGACGACAAGAGCCTCGACCAAGCATCCGGGAATCCACTTCCCTCCAAAGCCTGGCAGGCGAGGAATCATGACGAGGTCTGCACCTGTGGTTACCACCTTGTAGAGGATAGCACCACGGCCGCGGACCATCTGTCGCAACTCCCGAGACATCGGCGGATGTGTGTCGTCAATAATGACGGTACCTTCCGTGAGAAAAGGAGCGTACATTTTCATGTCGTCCCCTCGCCCAGAAAGATTTACCACCACATCGGCAGTCGCAATCCACCGACTATCAGTGGCGGCGATGAGCTCTTGGATTTTAGTCCTAAGCCCATTGAGCCGCTCTGGGTTTGGGTCAAGCACGATGATCTGGCCATACCGACCAGCAATCTGCCCAACCAAGAACTGACCTGCATGCCCAGCGCCACCAATAATGCAGACGCGGGCACTTTTAGGATGAATTCCATGCTTGAGCAGTGCCGCATCAATGGCACCACGAACTGTGAATGTGGTACCCATCAAGCCATTGACCACCGGACGAACCAGCGGCACACCGGCGCGAGCCGCGAACCCAGGGAGCCTCCCTGCAAGCGCAGCCGCTTCGATGTTTACCGTGAGAATATCAGCGCTGCGGATCATGGCTCGGATGAGTTTGGTCGCCCGAGAAACATCCGCACCGTTCAGCTCCTCTTCCGACAAGCGTGTCCCAAGGAGCACACCCCAACCAAATTTGGTTGGCATGAGCCCAATGGGAAACACCAGCGGGAGAATCTGCCGGCCATATCGCGGAAGGAAATACGACTGTTGAGTCGCGTTCCCATAGACCAAAAATCCGCACACCCACCGCTTTTTCATGCGGCGAGCAGCGGCGAGCACTACGAGCAGGAGGAGTATTCCCGCCAAGCGGAAATACGCCATAACCCCGCGCACAGTGCGACGCATTACTCGTCGCATGGTTGACCTCCAAAAGATTAAATGAACGAAAACTTCCTTTATTTAAGCACGAAAAATCGGTTTTGTCAATCGTACAGATACACTTTACATTTTTTCGAGTGGCGTAATGGTCAAAAGTTTGAGGCCATGACCAATGGTTTTTTTGACGTTAGTAACGAGCAAAATACGCATGGCGCGGAGTTTTGCATCCTCTGTTTTGAGTACCGGCGTTGATTCATAAAAATCAGCAAATCGCTTTGCAAGATCAAACGTGTAGTTTGCAACCAGTGACGGATCTCGTTTCTCGGCCGCCTCCGCCACCATTTCCTCATATTTTGCCATGAGCGAGACGAGCGACCACTCGACGTCGGAAAGCACCACACTCTTGTCCATGCTTCCTTTCAACTTTGTTTTTGCC
The DNA here is from genome assembly GCA_964532925.1 of uncultured Gammaproteobacteria bacterium. Classification (GTDB taxonomy): domain Bacteria; phylum Patescibacteriota; class Patescibacteriia; order GWA2-47-26; family GWA2-47-26; genus CAZHIP01. Next base: position 31,863 of record CAZHIP010000005.1, on the reverse strand, counting down.
AAAATACTGTTCAATCGAGCGTAGGTGTACAAAAGATATGGACCAGTTTTACCGGTAAATGAAAGCGACTCTGCGGGATTGTACACCATGGCATTTTTCGGCCCGACAGAAAGCAAAAAGAATCGCAATGCGGCCTGCCCAATAACTTCGGCGCGCTTTGCTGCTTCTGTGCTTGAAAGTTTGTCATCTCGCTTTTCTATCTCATGAAGCGCCAAGTCACGAAGCTCATCGAGTAAATCATCGGCCTCAACTACTTTCCCTTCACGCGACTTCATGCGACCTTCGGGTAAATTTACAAAACCGTAACTCACATGTTCGCACATATCTACCCATTTGTAGCCAAGTTTTGTATAAATGGCAAAAAGCTGCTTGAGATACAGATCCTGATCGTTCCCCACAATCCACAATGCTCGATCAAGTTTATATTTTTTAAATTTCAAATCACCGAGCATCAGGTCGGTTGTTACATAAATATTGGTACCGTCGCCACGCAACACCACTTTGTTTGGCAACCCAACATCTTCGAGTGGCGCAACAATACCGCCGGTCTCATCTGTTATAAAAATACCGCGCTTCAGTCCTTGGTGTGCAAGTGTTTTACCATCTTTCCAAAGCTTGCTCTCGTACAATGTAACATCAAAACTCGTATGAAGTCGGGCTAATGTCTTCTTAATCCCCTGTTCCGCCCAACCCGTAAGCATCTTCCAGAGTTTTTTTGTTTTTACATCGCCTGCTTCCCATTGCTGTACCAACTTTGCTGCTTCAGTGAGATATGCTTTATTGCCTTGCGACTCTTTGTCGAACTGTACGTACAAATCACCGACAAATTTGTCGGATTTGATCTTCAGTTTTTCTGGAGTCGAACCATTGTGCCAATTTTGATATGCATACGCCGCCTTCATGAGCGCAATACCCAGATCGTTCACGAGACACGCACGGATAACTTTTTTCCCTGTTGCCTCAAGAAGTTGCGCCACAGACTCACCCAGAAATACATTGCGCACATGCCCTAAATGCAAGGGTTTGTTGATGTTTGGTGAGACAAACTCAACCATGATTTTCTCTTTTTTTGTTACTATTTTTTTCTTTTTTTGTCCCAGAACTTCTGTAGCAACCGCAGCACGATTCAAGAAAAAGTTAATATACGGACCTGCGGCATGCACCTCACCAATAAGACCTTTGGGTTCAATTGATTCCGCAAGTTCATTCGCGAGCTCTGCAGGGTTTTTCCCTTGTTCTTTTGCAGCATTAAATAGCGGCAACGACAACTCTCCCATCTCTGCTTTTGGCGGGTAGACCAAAGAATCCGGAGTTATGATAATGCCAGATTTTTTGAGAAGTTTTACAACATCTTGTCGCGCAATGTCGAGAATCATTTCCGTGTCACTTTTACAAAATAGCGTTTACCTTTCTGAAGAATAATTCCCTCTTTTTTGATCGTTACCATTGCTTCAACCGAATCAACAACTACGCCGTCAACTTTTGCGCCACCTTGTTCGATCGTACGACGTGCTTCAGATTTACTTGCGGCAAACCCAGCAGCAATCAAGAGTTCAACGATTGAAACAAATTCTGCTTTCACTATAATTTCCGGCATGTCTTTTGGCATCGCACCATCTTGAAACTGATTCTTCCAAGCTTCTTCGGCTTTTGTTGCAGCTTTTGCCGTGTGATACATGCCGACAATTTCTCGCGCGAGCTTCATTTTGACATCCCGAGGATTTACTCCCGACTGCATACTCTGCTCTGCCGCCGCAATATCTTCGGTGGGAACATTCGTAAGCAGGGTAAAATATTTGATAATCAAAATATCGTTCACTGACATAAGCTTACCGTACATTTCTTCGGGTGATTCGGTAATGCCAATATAATTACCAAAACTCTTCGACATTTTACGCACGCCATCCGTTCCCTCAACCAGCGGCATTGTAATGACATCTTGTTCACTCATACCAAAATGACGCTGTAGACGGCGACCCATCACCATGTTGAACTTTTGGTCGGTACCACCAAGCTCGATATCGGCTTTGATTGCAACGGAATCATATCCTTGCAAAAGCGGGTATAACAGCTCAACCACGCTCACTTCCACGCCGGCTTTCATGCGCTTTTCAAAGTCATCGCGCTCAATGGCGCGCTGTACCGATGTTGCCGCCATGAGCTGCATGAGTAGCGGTAAGCCACCTTTTTCAAACCATTCACTGTTATAGCGAACTTCTACTTTTTTCATGTCGAGTACTTTGCCGAGTTGATCCAAATACGTCTTGGCATTTGCTTTCACCTCTTTTTTTGAAAGCATTACGCGTGCTTCGGAGCGACCCGATGGATCACCGATTTGCGCCGTAATATCACCGATAATAATAACTACTTTATGACCGGCATCTTGGAATTGGCGCAGCTTACGAAAAAGTACGGTATGACCGAGATGAATATCTGGTTTTGTGGGATCAATGCCAAGCTTGATGCGCAACTGCTTGCCACTCTTAAGCACTTGAGCCAAATGGTCAGGCACAATCGCCTCTTCAACGCCGCGAGTAAGGAGCTCTTTTATTGTCGCCGGATCAATATTTATTTTTGGCATACGTAAAATTATTTCGGCCAGGACTCAACCATAAGTAACGATTTTGAATCACGCGGTAACACGTCTTGCCACACTGCTTCGGTAACAAAAGGCATAAACGGATGCAACGCCTTGATGCACGTGGTGAGCACAGTAACGAGCACAAACTGCGCTTCGGCGCGCTCCGCGGGATTTTTGAGCGGCTCTTTCGCCATCTCAATTATCTTATCAGCAAACGTATGCCAGAAATAGTGATACAGCGCATCGCCGGCATGATTGAAATCAAACGCTTCGAGATTCTTGGTCACCTCTGCTACTACCGTATCAAGTTCGACCAATGTAGTTTTCGACCCCTCAGAGAGCGCTGGCTTTGAGGCGATGATTGATTCTACTGTCTGGTCGGCATCAAGATTCATAACCACAAACCGCGAGGCATTCCAGATTTTGTTCGCAAAATTGCGATAACCAGCGATCTTTTGTTCATTCAATTTAGTGTCTGTTCCTGCTGCAGTACCAATAAACAATGCCAAGCGAACGGCATCGGATCCATATTTGGCAATCATATCGAGCGGATCGATGATATTCCCAATTGACTTCGACATCTTACGGCCACTCATGTCACGAACCAGTCCGTGCAAATAGACATTCTTGAATGGGACTTCACCAAACGCAAACTCTGACATGAGGATCATGCGTGCGATCCAGAAAAACAAAATGTCGTAGCCAGTTTCCAGCACTGATGTTGGGTGGAACGTTTCCAAATCTTTTGTTTTGTTTGGCCAGCCCAACGTTGAAAACGTCCACATACCAGAAGAAAACCAGGTATCGAGTGTGTCAGGATCTTGCACCCAACCATCGTCGTCTGGTGATTCTCCCACAAAAACTTCCTCACCTTTATACCAAACAGGCAAACGATGACCAAACCAAATTTGGCGAGAAATACACCAATCGCGAAGATTCTCAATCCAATGGAAATAATTTTTCTCAAATCGTTCGGGAAGAATTTTGACACCGCCATCACGCACCGCCGCGAGCATCAAATCTTTTAACGAATTTCCATTACGGAACGGTTTTGAGACGGCCACAAACCACTGCAATTTTGGCAGCGGCTCAATAGGTGTTGCACAGCGGTAACAAACGGAAAGACTATTCTGGATTTTTTCTTCCTTTTCCAAAAGACCTTGCGCTTTAAGCCACTCAACAATTATGGCGCGAGCTTCGAGTGTTTTTTTGCCTTCAAGTTCAAGAGGAACGTTGATCATCTTTGCAAACTCACTAATCACCTGCTTTACCGGAAGACCATTCTTCTCGGCCATCTCCCAGTCAACCATTGAATGCGCTGGTGTGAGACCGACTGCACCAGTTCCAAACTCTGGATCCACCGAAATATCGGCGATAATTTTAATATCGAGGGGTTGGCCGGCAAAATCAACTGCAAACGATGTACCAACAAATTCTTTATATCGTGCGTCTGACGGATTCACCGCGACACCCGTATCCCCTACTTTGGTTTCTGGACGCGTAGTGGCGATTGATATAGGAAAATTTTTGCTGTACCAGAAGGTGTAGAGCATCGTGTCTTGATCTTTGTGTTCCACTTCGTCATCAGCAAGTGTTGATTGGCAGCGTGGACACCAGTTGATGATTCTGTTACCGCGATACAAAATACCGGCGTCATACATCATCTTGAACATTGTACGAACTGCTTTTGTGCGTGGCTCATCGAGCGTATACGCCAACCGAGACCAATCGCATGACGCACCCATAGCGCGAACCTGGGTGATAATACGGTCACGCGTCTGATCAACGAACGCTTCAACTTCTTTTAAAAATTCTTCGCGACCGAGATCGTAGCGACTGTTGCGTCCTTTGATATTTTCTTTCTTGAGCTTTTTCTCTACCACATTTTGCGTAGCAATCGCCGCATGGTCGAGCCCTGGAATCCACAAAGCTTTTTTACCGTTCATGCGATTATACCGCGTGAGGATATCCTGAAGTGCCAACATCACCGCATGCCCAACGTGCAATGTGCCCGTAACGTTTGGCGGTGGCATAACCATGGAGAATGCTTCCTTCCGCTCGCCGGGCAAATTGTCTGGATTAAAAAAACCGCTCTCTTCCCAGAGCTTATAAAGGTTTGCCTCATGATCTGCCGCGACGTATGCCGAAGGCACTGGATTCTTTGGTTCTTCCATATATAGGGGCATTCTAACAAATACAGCGTATTTAGCAAAACATGGCTCCAAAGATACCTTTGACCGTTTCGCTAGTCTCTGATAAGCTCAACCGTTCATCAACCTATGGCTCGTCCCGCATACGACCAGTTACAAAGCGCTCTATCCGACTCACGATCGGTCTTGATTGCATTTCCTTATATTCCTGATGCTCACCTCGAGACCCTCGACCATGCTGCAGGTGCCCTCTCCTTGGCACGTGTTCTTGTGTCTATGGGCAAACGCGCTGATATTACGGCATCAGGATTTATCATGCACCCAAGCTTCTCACTCTTACCAGGTGCCGAACTCATTACATCAGAAGTCCCGACACTCCACCGTGTGGTGGTTTCTCTTCCTCTTCTAAACGACGGCACAGCCAATGTTAGCCATGAAATTCGAAACGGCGAACTACACATTGCCATCACCCCAGACTCCGGCGCCATTGACCGCGATCGTGTACGCATCCGCACGACGAGCTTCCATTATGACACGCTCATCACGATTGGCGCACAGGATTTAGCATCGCTGGGCGAACTTCATACACGACATGGCGATTTTTTGAAAGACGTCCTTATTGTAAATATCGATCATCGCATGGGCAACGATAGCTATGGCGCAGTAAATTGCATTGACCACACTGCAAGCTCAAGCTCAGAAACTATTACCAAAATCCTTGAGCGACTATCACCGGAATCCATCAACGATAAAAATGTAGCCACCATGCTCTTGGCAGGCCTGCTTTCCGCAACACGAACATTCCGCGCATCACATGTCCGCCCCGGCAGCCTCGAGACAGCTGGAAGACTGGTCGCGATTGGCGCCGATCGCGAAAAGATCATGAATACGCTATTCCGTACACGCTCTGTCGCAGCACTCAAACTATGGGGACGCGCACTTTCAAGCCTTCTCCACGAACCAACACTCGGACTTGTAAGCGCCATTATTACCGAGCACGACTTTCTGCATACCGGTGCAACACCAAACGACCTTACTGATGTTATTCACGAACTTTTGCTTGCATCTGGTGAAACCGATAAAGCCCTCCTGCTATATGAGGGCTCAAATCGCATAATTCACGGCATTCTTGTTTCACATCGTATTGCACCAGAACTACTTCTCTACCCCGAACTTCCGGCTCACGCGCACGCCCGTCGCGAACTTCGTTTTACCGTAAAAGACAAATCCCTCGAAACAGTGCGCAAAGAAATCGTTCAAAAAATTACTACAGCCATCGGACGCTAACAACCTTACGGCAAAGGTTGGTTTTCTTTTGAAAGCGGACTTACCCCAGCTTGTATCTCTTTGCCATCACTTTTTCCATCCCCATCGGTATCTGCATTTTTCGGATCTGTACGGTACACGTTTATTTCATACCAATCCGAAAGACCATCTTTATCGCTGTCAGTGGTGTCAGTAATTTTCAACTCCGGCACCGCATTTTTCGGAACTTCTCCTATTGGTTGTGTATTTCTTCCTCGCCACCAAAAAGCTCCTACCCCAATAACGAGAATCGCTAATAGTATAATTATCGCACGACGCATAGCAATATAATCTAATTATTAGGACGGAGGAGGTATTGAGTCTCTACACAACCCTGTTGTCTCACAAGTAATGCTTTCACCTGGTTGCAGTGTCGCTTGTGCATTCAATCCACACATTGTTGCGTTTGTACATTTCACACACTTCTGCGTTACAGAGTCACAAGGTAAAAAGTACGCAGTTGAACCTTCTGTGAATTGAGCACAATCACTCGAAGCGTTTGTCCACGGATTACCCTCGCTATAACTTTTAATTGCACACGTTTTACCCAAGCTCGCCGCAACCAAAATATTTGGCGATACAACTATTCCACTAGAAGATGTTATCGGTCTCAGTGTAGAAAATGTAGGTGCCAATGGTGTCATGGTAGATGATGCTGAGGAATATAGCGGGTCTGTTACCACTACATCATATTCCACATATCCTCCTTGGCCGGAGTATTGGCTTTCTTCCCCAATCAATAATTCTTCCATGGAGTTACTCGGTCGAACACATGGGCCATACACTCCGCAAGCATTATCATCTTGGCATCCGCCACTATCTGGCAAAGATGCCTTTTTTTCGCATACCTTACCTGTGAACCATGTAGTCGATGGCCATGTGGTGAGATAATCTTGGACTGCCGTGGGGTCAGCAAAGTAACGTGCACCTACAACCTGGACATTTGAGCTAAATGTACGAAGATAGGATCCTGCATGATCATGGGGGAAGGAACCATTCTGTTTTGTATCCTTAAAGACGATCTTAAACTTGTGCGGTCCTAATTGAAGAATTGGCACGCTCACCGACTCACTCCCAGAAATAATGCCGCTCGCATTATATTGAGGAAACACCCCTTTTGAAGTACCGTCAACAAAAAACTCGAAGCTATCATCAGGCGCACCACGATCAGTCACTGTCACAGACACATCAGCGCATCCATCGTTGTTATTCCCATCACAGTTTGAATCAATATTGTCGCCACAAATCTCTGGCGCATCGTGATATCGCGTACGGTCGAGTGGCGCACAATCATTTACATTAAAATCCCCGTCATCATCATTATCAAGATCGCAACCATCGTTCATACCATCCCCATCAACATCATTCACAGCAACTCGTTGCATGTCATTGTTTGGGCAAACAAAGCTAGTGTTATCTCGGAGAGTGCCCGATGTACCACATCGCCACTTATACTGAATCGTGTTATCACACAACCAACCACCTTGCGGACATCCGCGCTGACATGTTTGCGCATTACATTGCGTCACATTATCTTTTTTCACACCACCGCTCACCGCTAATTGCCACGGATTTTGCGTTGGTGGCTTACTTGCGGGCTCAATAGTTACATTGTCAATAAACACTGACTTTGGCGTGTCTCCTTGATCCAAGAAAATACGTAGCGTGCCTGGAATTGACTGGCTTGTGGCAGACACGGGGAAGACAACATCAAAGGCTAAGAGTTTTGCTGAACGTCCAACAGAATTACAAGTAACTCCTGTCGATACAGTGTTTGTCGAACAACCCCCTACCGACATTAACGCACCACTCTTGACCATGTATCCGCCAATCTGACCACAATCTGTATCTGTTGATACTGCACACTTTGCCCAAATGTTCACCCGATATACTGTGCCATTGGTATTCGTGACTGCATTTGGATACTCAACACTGACAGCCATGGCACTACTGGTGTTCGCAACTCGATTATTTGCACTTGGTTTCATAAGAAGCGCAGTATTACCAACACGGTCTACGCCACTGGGCCACGCCTGTGCCATCGAAATTTTTCCACTACCTGCATCAACGACCTTCCAACCACTTACATTGGTCATATCCCAGGACTGCGCACTCACCCCTGGTGTACCAACACACAAATAATTAGAAAGTCCCTCTGCCCAAGGATTTGCTATATTTGGTCGCAAATCTTTATCACACTCTTCGCTTGCTTGGTCCCATTTACCGTCACCGCAGAAATCACCGCTCACCGTTACGCGACGACATTGTGCGGAACAATAGGTACACGAGGAACCAGAACGCGGTGTGCAGACTTGGCCATTCCCAGCACCTTGATCACATTCTTCTTTGACTACACAGCGGCCGTTCGTACCGCAATCAGTATCAATTTCACATTTCTGCTCTTGGCCAGGCGTACCACCCGCACAAACTTTACCATTCACAAAACCATCGCTACATGTTGCAAGGACACACATTTTCCCTGACGATACATCAATAATGCAACCATCTGTATTGTCGGTATTCCCATCATCGCAGGCTTCTGTGCCTTCCTTGGCTCCATTACCACACTGACCTTGTGCAAAACATTTGAGCGTATCCTGTCCTGCTGCTTGCGAAAAATCCATGCGCCAATCAATACTCTTGCAATCGGATCCACAAACACCTTTATGTGTTGCTTGATAGCTTGTACCTGATACTGACTGACAAAGTTCACACACCCCAGTGCGAATAAAACATGCACTTCCTGGCTGACGACAATCGCTCGTATTCATACAAGACACACCTGGGCTGACTCGCTGTGCACAATGGCCAGTAGCCGCACCAGCAGATCGTTGACACATGCCCGTCACAACACAATCTTGATCGGTAGTGCAAGCATACGATGGATCAAGATTTGGTATCACACACACACCGCCACATTGTGCGTCTCCTGTGCACGCTTGATTACTTACCCGACATACACCGCGTGAATCCGGCACCGAAGAACCAGGTCGATCACATACTTCGCCCTCGGTTTTTTGGATTACGCCATCTCCGCAAGAAGCAAATGAACCAGAACAATCATCCTTACACGAGTCCGCAGAATTCTGTTTATACAAACCATTCTCATCTCCCTTATCGCACACTTCTCCTGAGTCGAGCTGGCCGTCACCGCAGTATCCGCCAATACCAGAGCAGGTTGTATTGCATTTACCATAGGTTCCATTCAAGTTTCCATTATCACACGCTTCACCTGAATCTACTTTATTGTCACCACAGAACGCAGCAATGCCGCATGCAGACCATCCACCATTCGCTCCATAACTGCAACTGCTATTACACACACGTGTTTGCGTACCAGTAATCTGACCATTCGCATCAGGCACAATCGTCACGCATGGACCGTCTGCTTGGCTACACGTGCCGGAACCCGCACTACAATCTTTTGTAATATTATTACGACAACGATACGCTGCAGTTACGGCTGCCGTGGTTGCCCCTGTTGATGGAGCCGCTGGAGCTCGAGTACTTGCTTGAATTACCGTTACACATGGTCCTGTGTTTTCTTTACACTCAAAACTCGTTGTGCAAGCAAACCCTGCGTTACCATTACATACACTTGATTTTAAATCGATCCGCTGCAAACACCTCCCCGCATCGACTGGACAATCAGTATCATTATTGCAACCTTGCTGTGTGTTCAGTCCACATACACCCGTTCCTTTCGGGCTCGTTGCAGTGAGTGCGGTCAATGAAATACACGGACCCATGCTTTCATCTTTAAGGCACACGCTGGCATCCAGAGAACAATCAAGTGTTGCGTAATTTTGACACACCTGAGCAGATGATGGATCTTTGATAATCAATTTAGAAATCGGAATGCAGGTATTTGTTCCTAAGTACCCTGCTTCTTTGCAATCGCTATCAGAAACACAGCTTCGTGTTGCATCAGAAACACACACGCTTCCTTGCAACGAACCCGATGTGGCGGTGATAGGTGTTTTAATGGCCGCAACAGAAACTCTACCGGTTGATGCACTGGCAAGAGAAAGACTGCATGCGCGACGATCGACTTGCCCAATTTCACATTCTTCTGCACAGATGCCGTCAGCACCACACGTTGAACCATTTGGGCAAGAAACACTTGCGCTACAGGTACGATTTGGATCGCGACCAACCACACCATCACCACACCGCAGAACATTTGAGGATATCTCAGCGCCATTATTAGCGCGACAATATGAAATATCAAAATTAGCACTACTCAAACCCCAGAGAGCTGGATTTGGAGGATAGCTGTTTGGGGTATATTCAAAGTTTGCTGACAACTTATACCCCTGGCTGCCAATAGACTGATATTGATATACATGTGATCCCGGAGGGCATGAAAACACACCGTTTGTCTGATTAAAGCAGGCGTTTGCAATCAAACCTGGGGCCACACAATCTGCATCTTTTTGGCAAGATTTTGAATCGTTTCCTTGGCAACGTTTCACATCTTCGCACAACCCAGAACCACAATCAGAATTTTTTGCGCAAGCCACTGTTGGCGTTGATCTACAGCGCTTCACCGAAGCACACGGGCTATCATCACCAAAACATCGGCCCAGACCTGGCTTAATAGGGTCACTAGGCAGTGCGATGCCTAATGACGATCCGAGTGTACTCTGCCACGACGGCCACGCAGAAACCGACATGGCGCGCAGATAACTGCCTGAGCTGATCAGCGGATACGTTCCAGTGCGAGCGCGCGCACTCTCAAGCGCAGCACTCATGCGAGCCATATCATGTACCCGAATAATGTCGCGGTGCAATTTATCGATATCAGAAAGACAGAATCCTGCGCCCGTACACTCGGAATCTTCCGAGCAAGATTTTAGAATATTAGAAGAGCAGACACGAGCATTGCTCAAATTAATATTTAGACGGAAGTTTTTAAGAATTTCGCGATACACCGTCTTCGTTGTCTCACTCGCACCTTCATTATATGCAAGCACATACATGTTGGAATACACACGCGGCTCACTACCTTCGTTGCTCACATTCGTGCCACTAATATATATCGTACGACCATCCTGAATTGCCTGATATCCATCAACCATTTCCTTGAGTTCTGTTGGCTTGCCTGCAAATCCTTGCGACTGATACCACTCCATGGGCGCAAGGCGTGCGTCGTTCCGTAAGATACGAATACCGATAGCATCATTGCTGGTTCCGGTAGTCGTAGCCAACGTCAGGATAACTTCTTTTAATATTTCGGCACGCGAATTGTTGGCGGCGATACCGATTCCGCCGGCGCCACCATCGCGGAACAACGCGCGAGCCATCGTGTTCGAAGAGGATACCCCCGACAGCGTAGTGATTTGAGGAAGACCAACCGCAATAGGCTCAGGTAATAGTGGTGATGCATCACGGCAATACCACACAGAAAAGTTTGTTGGACGATCACCACCCAGCGGGCCAGATGTTGCAGAAGTCTCTGGATCATTGAGCGGCAGAGACGCAACACACTTCTCTCCACGATCAAGGCCGTCAGAAGCGCGGCAATCCTCATTTCTTGCGCAAACCTGACTCGGATTTTTTGTACAACGTCGCGTAGTATCAGAAGGCCACGGATTTTCGCACAATGTGTTGATAAAACGTTGAGTACCTACCTGCGTCTGACCAAGGTTTGTGGTAAGTCCTGGATTCAAGCTGTCTTCGACAATTTTCGCCTCAGCACTCACATACCCTTCACCACGTTTCGACCCAGATTTTGCTTCTTGCAACACATCAACTGCGCTCTTACAAACGCTGATGGCAAATGATGCGCAATCAACATCGGCAGTACACTGCGGTAATGTGATTAATCCACCACAGCGACCGCTGCGGCAAACCGCAAGTGAAGCGCACTCGGCATCTGTCCGACATTCAGGCAAATATGTTGAGCCGCCACAACGACCTTCCTTACAGGTAAGGGTTTTATTATCGGTCGGATTACAGGTGCGGCCACCTGCGGCTCCACCTAAGCGCTGTACTGGAGCAGATGGGTTTGTAGCATTTTTTGAAATACTGACTGTTTCAACTGCAGAGGTATTGAAATTCCATGCCCAACGATACCCATCGACTGCCTGAATCTCTTGGCCACCGGCAGCATTCGAACGAGCAGTGGCTCGAACACTAGTCGTCTGATCCTGTTTACGGAACGCAGCACACTCATCACCTTTAAACTCTTGGCCGTTACATACCGCAGCAGTATCAGACACTGGACCACAATCGCGATCAGTGCTGCATGAAAGGCGCGGATTATTTTGACACTTACCATTGCGGACACAGCTCAGATCTAATCGCACATCATCGAGTGTGCATAGTTTATCTGCGGTCGTAAACATCCACTGGCGCACAATTTTGCCGTTCATGGCCACACCATGGTAGTTCGTAATACCACTGACTACATCGTCAGTGAGCACGCTGTCCCCAATCGCAATAATCTTATATGTCGCCTTCGTATCTAACACTTTTTTCGGACTAATACGCACAACCGAAGATACGCCATCAGCACGCGGCTCCACTACTGCATTTGCACCTGGAGTTGAGCACCACAAACCAGTATCAGCAGTTGCAACACTCACACCAAACACACGAGAGAACCAATTACCCACCACTGAGGCAATGCGCCCAACAAACGACTGTCCTACAGCTACAGTCTCTGGTACCAGAGAAATATCGTCCCACAAAATCACCGTTCCTGGTTTCTCGATAACCAATTCAAGATAATATTGACCGCCGGTTTCTGCAACAAAAGAAACATAGATACTCTTCCAGGCAGAACCATCTACGGCTGGTACGGCATACTGTTTTACGAGTGTGTTGTTCTTGGTTACTCGCAAAAAGGCAACATCTGTTCGATCTGCATAATCATTCGGCAAACGCTTCACGTTATACCACACCGCTGCACGATAGTTTTTACCGAGTTCCAAGGTAACAGGAACTCGAGCGACTACGGGGGTATTTACCGTCAATTGCGCTTGCTGGACTGCATGTTGGCCTGTATGAAATTCTTGACTCCAAACAACAGCTGTTGGCGCAGGAATCATACTTGTCCCCTTCTTCTCAAAGGATTCCCATGATCCACCCAAACCATTTTGATTGACTCCTGCAATTTCAAAACCATTATTAGAGACAACAACTGGTTTTGGTGCCTCAGGACCAATAGGTGTAGATCCTAGAGGACATGTATCACCATCAACCTGATGAGCGATCACAATGTTTCCATCTAATGAGGCTTGATCGATCACTTGATTAAAGCCGACCGCAAAGACACCATTTGGACACACATCTTGTGTAATAGTAGGTTCAACCAAATTTACGTCTGGTGTCGGGCGTTCGTAGCAACATGAGTCTACCCCTACACCCACAGATGCCGTACTCGACCCACCTATATCAGCACACTCTGCGTCTGATGTTGCGCCACAAAATACCGTAACCTGTGCAGTACCGGTTTTATTGATAGCCCGGTCTTGGCGTGGTGGCGCGGCAGTAATCTTTGCTTCAATAGTTGCAGTCGCCCAAGGATTAAAGGCACCGCACACAAATGGTACTCCGCTATACACAACACCATTTATCGGATCAGGAATACAATCGCGATCAATCTTACATGCCTTGCGACTCGTTTCTGTCTCTGGAAAATCTTGATCTATTCGTCGGCAGAATTTTGCCACGGTAATACCTTTCGCCTCTATATATTGCGTAGGATCTCCACCCGCATTGTCAGTAAATGCGATACGCGCAGTACCCTCATTCAAGCAGCGATCCGAACACCCATCGCCCGATGCAGTGTTATTATCATCACACTCTTCACCAATGACACCGCTAGCACCGCGCAATGAATATTGTTCTACTGCGCCATTGCCACATACACCACGAGAAACCACGCGGAATCCAGTCTGAGGAGTTGCATTCGCAATAACACGCACCTCATTTTCAGCCGAGATAGTGATTGCCCAGCCAGCAGAAACACCTTCGTGCAAACATGCCGCAGAACAGCCATCACCAGATGCAGTATTTCCATCATCACAGTCTTCACCGCGCTCAATACGCTTGTTGCCACACGTCGCCGAAGATGTGCCGGTCCAAACACAGCGATTCGGATCACAACCAAGAGTATTCCCTGCTTTTGGATCACATGCCTCACCAGCACCGGTCTCGGGATCTGCATCCAACCGACGATTGGTGTCTGTGTTGCATAGGGGTGCGCGTGAACCTTCTTTCGTACAAAACGGTGAACAACCATCACCTTTTATGAGATTGCCATCATCACATTCTTCACCCGGATTACCTGTTGTAGCATTTGAAACATGTTCTCGCGTTCCGTTGCCACATACACCCGATACGTTGTACGACCCAGAAATCTTCCATGCGCCCGGCAAAAAACCTTCAATCAAACACTTGCTCGAGCAGCCATCGCCAGCAATTGTGTTCTTATCATCACAAGATTCTCCTGCGTTGATAACACCATTTCCACATTGACGCGCATATCCAGCACCTTCATTGAGGCACTTTTCGGAACAACCATCGCCCGACAAAGCATTCCCATCATCACAGTCTTCACCGCGCTCAACAATCGCGTCACCACATGCTGGCATGCGATCTTGTGGCGGAACAATAGCCGCGACACCAACTTTGTCAGACTGCCATGTCCACCCATATCTCAGAGCATTTAATGCCTGACCGTCAGCGTTGCAAGAATCTGGTTTTGATTTTGCTTTCACATCAAGACGAGATCGTGCGCCAATCATATAGAGAGAACTTTCTGCTGGCGTCACATCAACACGCTCTGGTATACAAAGTTCAGTTCCAGTTGCAAATGTCCAAGAGTACGCATTGGGGTTTTGCTGAGCATCCGAAATACCTGGCGGTGGACTATTGCGAGTCTCTGCTGTGTTTGGTCGCCAGAAATTAAGACCGGTGAGTTGCTTATGCGACGCAGACTCCAAACCAACATCATCACCCATCAATATGGCACGATATGTTGAGTTTGCCGACAATAGATTGCCGTTTTGCGGCTCAATGACTACTTCAGAGTTACTGTTGTTTGATACGCGGACAGACACGTTAACCTTAGCCGAGACGGTGCCTTCGTTTAAGCATGTACCAGAACAGCCGTCGCCAGGATTACGATTATTGTCATCGCATGATTCACCAACATCAATACGACCATTGCCACACAACGATGGGTCTGTTCCAAGGTTCACACACACTTCAGGAGACGTTGCTGTTGTGATCGCCTTACAAGTAGCCTTTGCCTGAGCGGCCGCAACATTTTCGTCGGTACCTGGTGGTCGCGCATTTACCATCACTTTCCAATCGCAGCTTTCACCAGTTTCCAAAATGCCATTCCCGCATTCTGCGTGTTTCGTACCAAGATGAATACAGCGATTCGGATCACAGCCAACAGTTGTTTCAGGATCCGCACTGTCACAAGATTCACCTTTATCAATTTCTCCGTTGCCACACCCAGGGCCAGTGGTTGTACTCGACCCCTCATTCAAGCATGAAGCAGAACAGCCATCACCTGCCTTTGCATTTCCATCATCGCACGATTCACCCACCTCAACTTTACTATTACCGCAACCAGCCAAGCGAACCGGCGGACTGTATGATGCAGTACCCGTCCAAAGACAGGCTGTAGTACAAAGTGCTTGTGCAGCGCCAGTTAATGCCGCTCGATCACACTGCTCGCCCGGATCAACTTTACTGTTTCCACAAACAGGAGACTTGGTGCCGATACGCAAACACTTTGCAGCATCACACCACGCAGGGAAACGTCCATCGATTCCTTTTTCACACTCTTCACCCCGCTCAAGTTTGCTATTACCACACACCGCACCAGTTACCGATGTTCCTTCAAGACCGCAGGTTGCGGAACAACCGTCGCCAGATACCTTATTACCATCATCACATAATTCACCTAGTTTTCCACTAAAGTAGGATGTCGCTTGATCTAGTTTTCCGTCACCACACACACCTTTTGCAGCAATTCTCCATCCAGCATCTACTACACTTAGTGCAACCAGCTTCATCGAGGTATCTTTGTACTCCCACATCCATGTACCCGCCAATACATTCTCGGTTAAGCATTTTTCTGAGCATCCATCACCCAATATTGCATTTCCATCATCACAATCTTCACCAGCATCAAGACGAGCATTACCGCAACGGAGATCAAAATTGGATCCTTCATTTTTACAAATAGACGAACAGCCATCTGTACTCATGGTGTTCCCATCATCACAATCTTCACCAATATCAACACGACCATTCCCGCAATTCACACGCCACAATTGAACATTGTCCGCAGCAAGCAATGTATCTACATCCATGGGGATATTAAAACGTGCGCCAATTTCTGCATTCAAGCAGGCGGCAGCACAACGTGGCCACGCCTCGGTTACGATTGGATCAACAAACTGAATAAACAAATCAGCCGGACCAGTAACTTTTGAACGATCACTGCTCTCTACTGTTGCCGAAATTTTCACCGGCTGCGCTTTTGGTGTCACCAACGTTTCACTCAAAGCAACCGCAGTCGCTGTCCACGGCATTCCGGTACAGTGTTTGTCAACACAGCTATGCGTCTCGCCATCTTTTGCTATTGGACAATCCGCATCCGTACGACAGCTCTGCCCCCTGTTGGCGGACGTAGTGTTCCCATCAATGTTTGCGCGCACAGTATCTGATGATGCCCACTTCCAGTCCATGCCAGCAGGGTTCAAGTTTACGCAGGCATCATTGGCAGCAACAGGAACCGCGGTATATGCCACTGCTTCACCTTCAGTCTTTGCTGTCCATGGATTCGGAGTAGTGATTACTGCACCAACTGCACATGTTTTATTGATAGCACGGAAGAGGAAACAGTACGCATTGCCATCGCCACACTTACCGGGATTTTCTTTCATTGCCGCACCATTGTCAGCAAATGCGGTGATACCATTACATGCCACATTAGCTGCCGCGCCACAATCAGCCTTCACCGTGCAGGCTTTTGTAACATCATTACTGCAAACACCTGACTTGAGCGAAACGCGATACCACACACCATCGCGACACAAACCATCGGTGCCACAACTCGCGTTATCAGTGCACGCTTTGCCAATTTTTGCTGCATCACCTTTATCACACACAGAGCCAGTAAACGTTCCTCCGGTAGCACGTGGCGTCACGCGGAAACCATCTGTTGCTTTTACGCAACCACCACCAGCCTCTTCACACTCGGTATTCGTTGTACATACGGTCTTATAGTCACCGTTGCAAAAACCATGATTGCTCGGAATAGTCTCGATGTTTACTTGCACTGACGAGGCACAATCTACACCAGCAATATCAGAGAGAAGAAGATTATCAAACAAAGCACTATACGTATAAAAATCAGATTCCGCATTACGCGTAGAACTATCAGGCGAAAAGAGGAAGACGCGAACCTCTGCCGTACCCGGTTTTTCGCTCATAGTAAGTCGCGCTGAAACAGCTTGCCATGAATCACTCAGCGGCAAAGAAGTCGTGCGAACCTCCTCGCGCGTACCGTCATTATTATTTTTTCGAATAAGAATACCTGCCCGACGCGTATCATCCGGCACGGCGCCTTGTGCAGCACGAACCTGCACTGTAGCTACATAGGTGCGGCCACGGACTTCTGAGCTCGATGGCAGAGCTACTTTTGCAGCAAAATCATCAACAAACACATTCGCATCACCTGCATCAACTTTACAGTCTGCGCCAGGCACCCCACATTGTGTCGCCGTTGTACACCCCATCGAAAGATCATTTGAGCAACGCCCTGCTGCGCGATTTGAGGTTGAAACTAACTTTGAAAGACGCAGCACTCCTGTGCCCTCAGCAGCAGATCCTGGTAAGGCAACAAGACTGACACCAAGTGACGCTGGTTTTATAATCTGTGGCAGATTTTCATTTGCTCCTGGCTCAAAACCCATCTTCACGGTTGGTGTTGCTGATCCAGCACCACACTGCTCCACTACGACACGACTTGTGGTAATCGAACTCTGCACCACCGCTGGTGTAAGCCGCACCGTAATCGCAGCATTATTACATACCGCGTCTCCACCGGGACGATTTGCCCATGGTGAAGGTGAGGCATAACGGCCCGCTAATGTTACCGTATCAACACCAGCATCAAGTGCATTTTCTACACAGTCTTCTACCACACGCGGTGAAACTGGAGTACTCGCTGTCGTAAAGTCCCACCCATAGAATCCATTTGGAATACTAGCTTGGCATGTACCAGTGCCTCGGCAAACCCCATCCGCACAACACTGTTCTGCGGCACGACAAGAAATATGCTCACTGGCAGTCGCAGGTACGCTGCAAGAACCGATCTTAAATTCGCTCTCGTTTGACTTACATGAAAGATCACCACACAAGGTCTCAATCTTAACCATGCCTGTCACTGCATTGGCAGGGACCTGTGCACAAATAGTATGCTCATCCCACCCATTGGTAGGACATGGTTCACCAGGAACACCGCCAACATTGGTAAGCGTCGCCACTGCGCTAGATTTTGTTGTTGATCCTGGTGTAAGCACCGGGAAAATCAAACCTTGCTTAAGGTCGGTTGGCGCTGCCCCAAAATCATCTCCGTGCACGGTAACATTAGTAAAAGATTTTCCTGATTTTGGTGTGATACACCAAATGAATGGCCGCGGTGCTTGTTCGCTTACCATTTCAAACGCAGGACGATTGCTTTCAATTGCATCGTAGCGTACGACATACACCGTATACTTTTTATCAGCCAACACTTCCGTGCGATTACCATTGCCATTAAAATCATCTTTATCAATAATCTTTGGCACACGCACACGAATTTCATTGTCGAGCCAATATGAATCCTGACACGCTTCGGGAACACCCGAAAGATCTGCCAATACTACTTGGCCATCGGGTGCTGCAAAATACACTGCTCCAGGCACTTCTCCAAAATGGCTACCATGGATAGTCATAGCAGTGAATGGTCCACCCACCGCAATATCAAGACTCTCAATCGCGGCAATGCGCACCATGCCCGCACCTAGACTGCTTCCAGCAGACGCACCTCTCACTTCGGTATTAATATCGGTAATCTGTGGCACCGTACCCGCATCTGGTGAGTTCACGGAAAACGGCAACTGGTTTGATTCATTGCCGCCCACCGCAATAACGCTCACGCGCCCAGGTGATGCAGGTGTCGAATAACTCGTACGAGGAACATTCGTGGTGATACTCGTGTTCGACCAACTCGAAATCTGTGGCGTTGGTGTGTCGTTCACGATAACCGCACCCATTGATTCCCCTGCTTCAATTGTTTTAATAGTAAACCGAGCGCCCCACAAGCCCGCAACAGGATCTACTGAACACGCACCGGGTCGACTGATCTGATTTACATCAAATTCCCCAATAGGAGGTACACCAACTCCTGGAGTATTCGCCGGCGTTAGCGCACCGTTTGCGTCATTTGAAGCATCGGCTAAGCCTGCTGCCGTAGTTACAACTATCGGACCATCAACAGCAGTCGGTGGAACCAATACGGTAACTGTGCTTACTTTTGTAGCCGAATTCATCTGCCATGCAGTAAAACCAGAGCCACACCCACTTGGTGGCGAAGCATTTACCCGTGTCCCATTTGGACCAGTGAAGGTTATTTGACCCGCAGTGGCACCAAAATACATACCCCAAATGGTTACCATCGTGCCGGGTTTCCCATTACCCGGGCTCACGAGCGTAATGCGCGGCTTGGCTTGGCAGGTGCGAGTTGTTGCATCACACGTGAGACCACTAAAACAATCCGCAGTGGTTGTACAGCTTCCCCCTTCACCTGCACCACAACCAGGGCCAGGAACAATACATGAGCCGGGGCGCAACTTGATCTCCGTGCGCACACTCTCGGTCATGCCGGTGTCGTTATCAAACGCGCGAACATATACAAAATGTTTTTCATCCACAGAAGTTGCGGCTGTTGGGCACCACTGAACGGCAATTGTGCGGGATGTTGAACCTTGGCCACCTTCTGTGCCGAACTTATTTGTACTCGTTACGTTTCGCGCATTGGTGGCGCTGTGCCAAAACTCCACTGTCCCAATACCACCATCATCGCGGACATCCGCCTGAATGGTGGCACATGTTGTTGTGGTGATTGATGCTGAATCAACACGCACACTTACGGTCGGCGGAGTTAAGTCAACGTCGGTACCAGACGTAAAGTTCGCGCGACATGTATCGCCGGAAAGCCCACAGTAGAGACTGGATCCATCCGTGACACGAGCGAGTGTTGATGCCACTTCTACAACATACTGCGTACTTGCATCAAAGCAATGTAAATCACGCGCTTCAAGCCCTGGGCACAACGCTTGTGGAACAAATGCAATCGTGTCTGAAGCCAACGGCAACACTTTTTCGTTGGCAGTCCCGCGAGCAAACGTAATGGCACCCTGGTATACCGTACCCGGAATTACTGCGCCCGTTGCTTTGTTCTTTACCACAATCGAACCTGCTACCGTTTCTGCTTTTGGAACATCAGACAATACGACTTTAACCACGATCTTTTTTGAGTTGATCGCAGTGTTTGGGCTGATTGAAACAACACCAAAGGTTCCGCGTGGCGTGGTTTCCAAACCACTCGTACAGCTTGCATTGATTTGAATACATGAACCATAGAAACCACCTGATGAACAAGTGCGCGTTCCGGAGCAATATCCGACAGCACAACTCTCTGTTGCTCCGACACTCGTACACGCATCACCTGTTGATACATCTCCCAAAATCGAACCAAGCACAAACCGTGTAATCCCCATTGATGAGAGGACGATGACGAGCCCAATAACAGCGCTTCCTAGTATTTTCTTGGCACGGGTCACCTTTTCTTCTTCACCAGCCGCAGTCATATAGGTGTAGCCTCCATACAGCACCAACCCAACCAGAATCACGCCCATGGTCATGAGGAAGGCGTTGATAACACGGGCAGCAATAACACGCGGATCCGTTGATACGAGTGCAATTTTTTGATCAAAGTCTGACGGAAAGAGTTCTAAAGCGGCGGCAAAAACCGGATGTGACGACAACATCATGATGAATGCAAGAATACCCGATCCAATGCCGAGCGGTATGCGCAAGAATTTTTTGAAAAGGTTATACATAGACTAGAAACAGGCTTGTATCTGCCACTCACCATTGCAGCAGTAATTTTGGTTGGCATCACGTGAGCCTTCGGTACAATGCGCTTGATCAAACGCTTGGTTGGTTCCTGCTGGAAAATAACAATTCTGATACACATCTTTCACCTCCCGTGTTATTTTACTCTGAAAATTCGTAGCCTCCCAAAAATCATTGTGGCGAATAGTTGTAACACCATTATCAGGATCTTTATCGCTATTTACATCTACGTTCTCAGAAACAATATCCCACCACCCCTCCCAAGGCTTACTATCTGCCGCCTGAGCACCCGAGAGATTCATGTTGCGTGAATTCAACGAAACCAGTGACATTGGTCGAGAAAACGACATGACAACCGGCTCATTTGGTGCAATATTTCCTTCACGAAACCCAGGAGTTGAGTTGAGAATGTTCGGCGGACGCAGCTCGATCAAAGAGTTGGTCTCAAATCCCCAAGTCACATTGTCACCTTTTGCTGCATCCGAAGCACTACAGGTGGTGTACCCAACTGCAGCATCACACGACATATCATAGTAACTAGTCGTGCCGTCAGCCTTACTGTTCTTGTTGCCATCGAGTGCATTACCAGCAATATCCTGCAAACCATCTGGCACCAGAGATGTTGCAGTGAAATCGCGACCACCGGTATGTACTGCTGTCGAGAGCTTTACACTAATCCGTGCACCGCGTGGTAAGCAGTACACATCTTGACCGCACGAATTTTTGCCGCACAGCTCTGCGCTCGTAAACTCGGTGGTGCGATATTGGTTACCACTGAGCCAGTTGCCTGCGACAACAGTATCCCCCGACGCCACTACCATGCGGTCATAGGATCGCGCCGCCAACGAGCCAGTAGTGGATGATTGACCGTTCGCACCCACCGTAAGAACACGGCCCTCCATAATATTTGGTAGCATTGCCTCAGAAAAATTGACTTGCACAAGCGTGTTGCGTGCCTTGTCGGGACGACCCACCACAGTAGCTCCATCGCGACCCTTATCGGGAAGCGGGATAATACTTGCAACGGTGGGTGGCGTAACATCAACCAATGTACTCACCTCAAACGACCATTCATAATCTTTGTACGTTCCACCAAAAGCTTCGACACCCAACGCACTCGTACCATTCATAAGATCTGACGCACGTACATCACCCGATTTTGTGCGGACCTCGGCTGGTAATATTTTTACCCCACCAGCTGCACAGCTACCACGACTCGAGGCAACACCACACACATACACGGTATACCCCGTATTTTGCGAACTTGAACCAAACAATGCGCGGCGATCTGTTCCCCGCTCAACTGGCGTGAAAATATACGTCCGCAAGTCTGGGGTAAACGAAACCAATACGTCTGCAAGCGTACCGCTGGTTTCTGCCCCTAAAAGAAATGGTGCGGTGCGGTTGTCACGGACGGTTGTTTTAACATCTACGGTCTTCACGATTTCAATAACATCAGTACGCAACTTCAAGCCAACTGCTGGCATACGATTCACCGTCTCGCCACCGGTACCAGGAGCAGCGCTAAAGAACGTACCGCTTGGGCTTGTGGCGATAGAGGCAGGGTTCACGGCATCTTTGAATGTCACCATGATCCGCGTATTGCGCGGAACACCAACGGCACCGCGAGTTGGAAAGTGGCTTTCTATGATACCTGAACCGAGTCCGCCGCCACTACCTCGGACCAATACACTCTCCGCAGGTGTTGGCACCACATCACCAGTACCCTCAACCCCCAATGCACGTAAGACGAAATAAACAATACTAAAGGCCACAAGAATAACCGCAAGGCCGATAACAGCCCGGGTCATAATCTTTTGCGCCTGCTTGACTCGTTCTGCTTCACCACGCGAAGTCATCCAGACAAAACCAGCATAGAGAATCAGGACAACCGCAACAATCCCCAAAAAGCCAAGTGCAACATTTATGATGCGTGCAATAATAACCGCAAGTGGGAGTTGCGTTGTAATAGCAAGATTGTCAGCAAACTGCTGTTGGTCGCTTGATGGTGTCACTGCACTTTGCGCAAACGCAAAAACCGGACTCAAAAGTCCGATGAAAAATGTGGCGATGAGAATGGAACGTACACGAAGTTTCTGGCGCATGGTACCAGGAACTGATTTATTTAATTCCGTTACCTATATTGTACCGCGATGCCCGCACACCCGCAATCGTAAAATAGAGGAAGTTGTACACAGCGTTGTGTCATTCCCGACCCGATCGGGAATCCAGTACCATAGCCTGTACAACATCCCTCATCCATGCTATTTATGGAATGCTCTTTCCGCACCTTTCCATTTCCGAAAACTGCTACGAACCAAGTCAGGTGTTTTATGTCCGCAAAGGGTTATTCTTTCAAGGTCGAGTCTGGGTCAAGCTCCGTCGTTGGTGTGCCACACGGCAAGCCACAGAACCATGATGTAACACTCATTACCTTCACTTTGTCATCTGAACACCCTGTTTCTTCTGACAGTATTCTAGCCATGGCCGAGGCGCTGCTCAACGCGCTGCCGAAGCCGAGCCCCGTAGTCAAGAAAGAACTTAACCAAGAAGAACTACGCGTCAACCTAGATAAAACCCTTGATCAGTTCGAGTTCAGCACCCGAACTGCCAATGCCTTACAAATGGCAAACATCAAGTTCATCAGAGAGCTAGTGGTATGCACAGAGTCTGACATGCTCCAAATCCTGAACTTCGGTCCCAAAGCACTGCGCGAATGCAAGGAGATCCTCGGATCACTTGGCCTCTGCTTCGACATGAAACTGTAGGAGGATAGAGGCTCCATCGGAAATACAAAAGCGGCCCGACCAAACATCGGACCGTTTTTTCCATTCTAGGGGACGAAAATCATTTGAGCTGGATCCACAGGAAACTCATTACCATCGCTTCTGCTGGTGTCAAAGGCAAAGAGCTTCTTTAGTGACTCAAAACATTGTGCAGGGCTATTACTGATTGCTTTTGCAATAATACTAAGAAACAGCGAAAGCTTGTCTTCGAAAGACGGCTTGTTTTTAAATAAATCAGCATAGTTGCCAACTTCAATATCTTGCTTGTCACCACAGATATCGCGTAGCGCAATACACATCTCCTGCAAAAATCCATATTGTTCCAACAGAGCAACATACTCCACAGCGTCGGACTTTAACCCGCCAAACATACTACTAAGCAACCACTCCGAAACTGAATCTTTTCCATTACCTTTTAAATGAGAAATAATATCTTTGACTGCATTTTGAGCTAGATCTTTTCTTGACCTGAGAACTTTTTCGAGATCTCGGTCAATACTAAATCCCGTTTTTGCCGCAAACTTCAAAGCGCGAAAAACATACCGCGCGCCGCTATCTAAGAGGCTATTGGGATCATCAACTGTCTTAACAGTCTTATTCCTAAAATCATCCACACCGGTTCTGCCTAGATCAACTATCTCCCCCGTCTTCAGGTCAACAAAAATGGCAGAGGCTGTAAAGTCAGCTCGAAATTTTTCAAAATTATTAGCAACACCCACATCAATAACCATGTCCTTGCCTGCTGACTGCCTTACTCGAAACACCAGACCACCAGGAAACTCCATCTGCTGAATAAGGTGGGTATATCGCGCCAAAACACCTCCAACATCCTGCTTCTGGCGCTCTTTTGAGACATCCCAGATCACCCGTATATCCAAATCTTTCCATGGCTTGCCAAGCGAAAGATCGGTAACCATGCCACCAAACACATAGACATGAGCGCCGGGAAGCTCCATGAGTTCTTCGATAAACGTGGGGTCATACGCTTTTTTTATCTCTACCCAGAGCTCTTCAAAAGAAACAATACCCACGGGATATCCCATATTTACTATTCAATATTTTTCGAAATTACTAGATCAATGATTTCTTGTGGATTGCTCGACGAAGCACCACCAAACGCCTTCTTGCCTTTTTGCCCATAACCAACTCCTCCACCCCAGCCAGAATACGTTTCCTTTACCTCTTTACAAATGTCGCCACTACCAAAATAATATACATCCTTTTTCCCTTCGTTATTCTTGCAGATCACAAGTAAATTTTCTTCGCCCGACTCCCACGAAGGAAACAACATGTCATTAACAGGAGATGGCTTACTACCATTAATCCGAACGATAAGCAATCCATTCGGGCCATGCTCGGCGTGAATAATTGCTTCCTTGGCTTCTGCCTCCATTTCAAGGGTAACTCCTTGCATCTCCCGATCCTTGCGACGAATTAGATCAATCAGTTTCTTCTTAACTTGTTCAAACTTTTCGTGACCGTATCGCTCCTCAAGTGCCGCACGATACTCTTCCATCTTTTTCATCATTCCTGGTATGTAGCCGGAATCATTAGCAGCAATCATCTCGTCAACCAATCCAACTTCCTTACCTAACCGATTCATCACCTGAACAATCGAGGCTGGCCGACTAAACTTCTCACCGTGATGATCAATATCCACAACCCCTTCAACTTTATCAGCGCCAGCCAACTCTACTGCGACCGGAGTTTTCCCTTCGCTGATTATTTTTTGAATCTCGTCATTATAATCGTCAATGCTGGCACCCCATTGCAAATTTCGATTCACATATTCACGGCCAGCGCGTTTCAGCCGTTTCTCAATTTGATACATCTCAAGATCCTTACCACCCAAAAGAAAAACATCTTTGTTCTCTGAGTCATTTTTTTCTGAATGAGATCTTTCCATAATAATACCAAACTAACCCAAGACTTCTTTTACAATTTTCGAGACAATCGCCCCATCAGCGCGACCTTTAGTTTGTGGGGTTACGAGTTTCATTGCGGCACCAAATGCGGCTACCCCACTCAAACCTGCCTCAACTACTACTTTTTTTACAATTTCCGTAATTTCCGCTTCCGTCATGTTTGCAGGCACATAGCGACGCATAATGTTGAGTTCCGCTTCTGCCTGGTCTACCAAATCCTGGCGGCCACCATCTTTGTACATACCCTGCGATTCCTCGAGAGACTTAATGGATTTTTGCACGATCACGATTTCTTCTGTCTCATCAAGTTTTGCATCAAGCCCCACTTTTGCACGCTTCTCGATCTCAGCATTCATGAGCGCGGATTTCATCATACGCAACACCTCAAGCTCATGCTTTTTCTCGGGATTTTTCATGGACTCTTTGACGTCGGCTTCTACGCGTTCTTTAAGTGTCATACATGATATGTTATGAATACAGGTATCCTAACAAACTTCGGATAAAGTACCAAAAAGCAGGGTTGCCCCTGCTTGTCTTGGTTTATGGTCGTTTGTTGCGTGCGCGCGGATCTGGAGGCAATTTGCCAATACGAGCCAAATACTCGTAATGCTTCTGGAGCTCCAAACGGCGGAGTGCTGATCGCTGCTTGCCTGTCTTTGACTTGCCAGCATCGTGGAAGCGAATTTTCTTTGCCTGCAAGATACGACCGCTCATAACCACTTTGCGGTTAAAGCGACGGAGCAATGCATCAAAGGATTCATTTTTGCGACGTTTTACTTCTGCCATGGGTCTCACCGTCCTTTCATTGTTGTGCTCATTTGGTTAAGCCCAAATAAGTCAGTGGTACGAGTCTAGCTTACTTCAGGAATTTCTTCAAGAGGAGCCACGGGAACGAGGCCTAATTTCTTGTGGAGTTCATGTACAATTTTGCGATAATCTACGGTTTCTTGGATACCGGACTCCATGTCGCGGATGATGGCCGTACCGTCCAAAACCTCTTTTTGGCCGACAATAACCGAATAGGTTACGCCAAGTTTATTGGCAATCTCGAGCTGGGATTTGAGACCATCTTTTGAGAGTGATGCGGCAGCGGTAATTGCGGTTCCGCGCATCTCCATCATGAGCGCAAAGATCTTGCGACGTGCCTGCTCACCTAATTGAGCTAAGAACACTTTTGGTGTGCTTGTCTTTGGGGGCACAATATTGCGCGCCTTCATCTCGAGCACCAAACGCTCCATACCAACAGCAAACCCTACTGCTGGTGTTGGTCGACCGCCAAGCATTTCTACGAGGCTATCGTATCGTCCACCGCCACCGAGCGCGAGCTTGGTTGCTGGCTGTTCTTCTACCTCTTCAACTACTACAGGAATCGGTAATCCATCTGGACCTAATGGTACAGCTGGTACTGGTTTCCCGTGGCCATGGTGTGAAGTTGCAAGTGGTGCTGGCGCAACAACTGCGGCGACTACTTTTGGTTCTGGCAGACTTTCTCCGGCAACAATTTCGAATACGGTACGGTTGTAATAATCCAACCCACGAACCAAGAGTGCATTGAGGCTATACGCAATGTTGGCTTCGTCCAAATATTCAAGCACTTTAAAGAAGTGGTCACGGCATGGTTCGTCCAGCCAGTCCACCGTTTGTGGAGCCTGCTTCTTTAAAAAGTCACACTGTGATTCTTTGCAATCAAGCAACCGTAACGGATTCTTTTGCAAGCGAACTTTACAGTCTTCACACAACAATTCACGCTTTAATCGATAATATTTTACTAACTCATCGCGATAGGTTTTGCGACACGTTACACAACCAATACTGTTAATTTCTACTTTTACCGGCAACCCAATATCACGAAGCATCATGACAGCCACCGCAATTACTTCGGCATCAACCACGGGCTGACCATCGCCAAACGCCTCAACACCAAACTGGTTAAACTGACGATAGCGACCAGCTTGTGGGCGTTCGTGGCGGAACATAGGCCCCTGGTACCACATGCGCACTGGCTGTGGCATCGAAAGCATGCCGTGATTTACGTATGCGCGTGCCATCGAGGCGGTTGCCTCGGGGCGCAACACAACTTCGTCGCCACCAATATCTACAAATGAAAACATCTCTTTTGAGACAATATCTGTATCTACGCCAACACCGCGGACAAACAACTCCTTCATTTCTAAAATTGGTGTCGTGACGCGGTTATAGCCATAAAACATGGCTGCGCGCTCAGCAGCACGTTCAATAAACTGCCAATAGGGCGCATCCGTCTGCAAGATATCTTTGAACCCACGCAAAAGCTGCGGTTCTTTCGAAGAGCGTTTTACCGGCTTTGGCGCTACCACTTGTGGGGCCAAAGGAGCCATTTTCTTAGCCACCACCGGCTTCGCAGCCATTTTTACTTTTTGCTTTGGTTTTGCCGCCATTTTCTTCACAACAGGCTTTGCTTTCTTGACCCCCTTATTCTTAGTAGCCATAGGCGTATTCTAGCGATTTTATGCCATTTTTGTGCGGCGTTAAGTCCGCCTTATTTGCCGAGATTATACTCCGGTTGAGTGAAATAAGCAACCCTATCAAATGGCCAGCCACGGATCATGCTACGCCCAACAATAAATGACCTGTCGAGCACACCAAAAACACGAGAATCCAAAGAAGCGTTTCGGTTGTCACCCAAGACAAAATACTGATCTTTCTTAAGAACTACGGTTTCGCCACCCGTGGTCAACGTTTCCGCTGGTAAATAGGTCTCCTCCAGCTTTCGAAGTTTGTTCGCTGATGATCCCACCCACACTTCGCCATTTTTAATCTCCACGGTTTCACCAGGTAAACCAATAACGCGCTTAATAAAATACTCCGAAGGTTTCGCCGGATATTTGAAGACAATCACCTCACCACGACGCGGCTCGGTAAAATGATAGGACAGCTCATCAATAATCAAATAATCAGCATTGTGATAATTCGGTTCCATCGAAGCGCCATTCACCGTAAATGTCTGAAAGACAAAATAGCGGATCGGGATAACAATCACGAGCGCAATAACAAAAATGCGCACCAATTCATACGCTTCACGAACTGCAATTTTCCACATGGGTTCTCGCGCAATTTCTCGTTCTTCTTTCTTTGATGCAATAGGTTTATTGATATCCATAACTTTGCCAGTGTACCACAAAAAAACACCTTTGTCAGCCGTTACAGTCAGCCATTACAAGATGTTTTCTATCCGACAACATTCCAAGCCGCCAAAAACAATATCGTAAAATTTATTGCTGACAATACACACCACGTACAAAACGCACGCAACACAAATGCCTGCACATACGTAAAGTACATCGAAAATAAAAACCCGAACGTGATTACTCCTGTAAGTGGCCAGCTCGGCCAGACTCCACGAGCAAACATCACTGCTGCCAATAAAATAAACGCATACATGCCAAATCCTGCGATCGAGTTGGGAATACCCAATGTTTTACTCTGCTTACTATACTGAACCTTTTTACACCATGCCTTTGGAAAAAAGATACATGCAACATCCGTGCCTCTCACTTTATGATAGATAAGATACGCCGTATCCAACAATCCAAGAACCGCACAAACGTACAAAATGTTTGTATTCATATGCTCTTAGTATACTCCACCAAGAATGCACACAACACTCATGCCAACATGTGCTCGACAGCGTGAACGCCTATGCCTGCTTCGGTGGCCACGGAAAAAATACCGACGTACGCTGTTTGTATGCCTCAAAATCCGGTCGACCCGCGTACTTTTTTTCGAGTAACGGAACGCCCGAAACAAACCCAATCAATATACTAATCGTCGCCGGACCAATAATCGTCACCCAGCCGCCTGGAATCCCCAATGCAACAATATATAATCCCCACCACAACATCACTTCCCCAAAATAATTCGGGTGTCTACTGTAGCTCCATAACCCAGATGTCATCAACACACCCTTATTCTTAGGATTTGCAATAAACCGCGCAAGTTGTCGGTCGGAAATAGCCTCAAACATACACCCACCAAGCCATACTGCCATGCCAACAAGCATCCAGCCGGTAACCTGATCAGCACCGCGGCTATTTATGTAGATCACCGGGAGCGCAATCACATACAACAACACACCTTGCAACACGAATACCTGAAAAAATGACCGCAGATAAAACCATGATCCCCATGCTGTTCGCCATGCTTGATACCGTGCATCTTCTGGTTTTCCGTGATTACGGCGATAAATATGACGCGCCAAACGCACTCCCCATATGGTGACCAACAGACCAACGATTGCACCTACGATACTGGCGCGCCCTACATAAAAAGAAGTCCACGCCATCAGAATAAACCCCAATCCCCAGGCAATATCAGCAACATCATTACGACGCTTTACCACGGCAATACCAAACCAAAACAGCATGAACACCCCTAGCACCATCGCCAGGCTTGCGTAGTAGCTCATAGTCCTATCTTTGACGCAATAAAGAAACTTACCGCCGAAACAGCGCTTGCGAGAATGGCTCCCCAGACTAGATCAACAATCGTAACCAGCAATGGCCAATTCTTGATGGTCGCAAGGTTGGTGAGATCGTATGTTGCGTAGGTAATCAGACCAAACAGTGCACCAAATAGAATAGCGTGGAGCAGAGAATCATTTTTGAGCGCTGGCATGATAACAAAGAGAATCAGTCCTACAATAAACAAGAAATAGAATAAGAGCGCGGCCACCCAATTAAACCCATCTCGCATCAAAAAACCGATCTGCGCTCGATAAAATTTCTGTGCCACCAGACCAAGCCAGATCATATCTATGGCAAAAAACACCGGCAAGGTAATCGCGTATAATTTCCAAAACATATGATTAACGATTTAAATACGTAACAGTAAACTGCAACACTGTCGCAAACCCTACCCACAAAAGATACGGAATCTGCATATACGCAATCCACTTCGCATGCGGATAGATCGCTATCATAGCCCACACCAGTGTTATGAGCACCAGCGCAATATCAACTGCTGCCAATAGATTATTACGCAAACCAAACTGGATCGGGGTAAAAATAAGATTAAAAACCAGATTCAAGGCAAACGGTAGCGCCACCAACCAAGATACTTTCCCGGTAAAAGCTTTATAAAACACGGCACCAAACGAAACAGTAATTAGTGCATACAAAAACGTCCATACTGGTCCAAAAAGCCATGCTGGTAGTGCCCACGATGGCCGTATAAATGATTGATACTCTTGATAGTTTGCCATATACGAAATCATGTTTAAGCTTGTATCATTCAGTATACAAGCATGCTTTCTGTATTAAAAAACAAACACCCTTTCTGCAAGGGGTGTTTGAATACGCAAGCCTATTTCTTTTTATCTTTCTTCGGCTTTTTCTTATTTTTATTTTTCGATCCTTGGTGTTCGCCTTTGGCCATATAAAGCAAATTAATTATCTTGCATCCATTATACCACTGATTTTCATAGACTTATTCGTACGAATAGGACTAGAGAAAAAACTAGAGAATTTCGATTATTTTATTGCGCGAGGTGTGACCACGTACGACCGAGACGCGCGACGGTGCCACATCAAAATATTTTGCGAGCGCACGGCAAACGGCTGCATTCGCCTGCCCATCCACCGGTGCCTGCCTGACCCAAACATGAAAAGAAGTCTCGTCTATTTTCTCAACGAGTGCCTCCCCTGCTGATGCAGTAACTTTTACCGAAAGTTTCATTTGTCGGCAAGATATTTTGTTACTTCGCTCCATGTAGGAAACTTCCCTCCGCCAAACAAAATGAGTTCACCACGAAATCCCGATGCACCATTCAACGTCCTATCATCAATCAAATAGTCGCCATGATTCAGGTTTTTGTGGTGCGTAAGGATCAGTCGTCGATGCGCTGGTTCCCCCAAGTGCTTTTTTACCCACTCGAGCTTGTCTGACCACGCAGAGGCATTGGCCCATGGCGCGGTCGAGAGAAT
>CAZHIP010000004.1:0-58013 GCA_964532925.1 uncultured Gammaproteobacteria bacterium | reverse complement strand
AGGAACCTTCCAAGTCTGGGGACCAGGCCTCAAGATTTATATTGAGGAACAAAGTCTGGCACCCATACTTGGGAGGTCCCACCACCTCCCAATTTTCAATGTATCACCCTATATAAGGGCGTCTCCTCTTTCGAGGAAAGAACTGAAGGTGACGTGTTTTGATGCAGGCGCGCGGGCCGCACCAAAACGAACTTTCACATAAGCAAGCCTCCAGTCGTAACCAGAGAACCGTTTATATGAATAGCTTTTACTCACGGCCGCATACCCAAAGGGCGCTTACCGTGCGTCTCACCTCCAACTCTCTCCTCAGAAAATTAGGTGTGGATGTATATATAGGTTGTAAATGAGCTCAAAAGGTGGGAAGAGGGGGCTTTTTTGGCACTAAGGTGCTAGCCCCGGAGAATCTATCGTAGAAAGTCTCTCTCCTCTCACGATTTGATTATGCGAACATACTAACACAAACTTTACATTTTGTCAAGGGTGGCACCTGCTTTATAGGGGAAATAAGCCAAAATAAGCACATCTTCAACTTGAAAACTAGAGCGCATGGATTATAAAGTGTAAAGTAGTTACTTAACTCACCTTACACTTTTCTTCTATAAACCATTGACAAATTAGGCGTTTTATGGTAGGTTTTGCGAGTACTAAAACAACCTATGCTTTCAACCTTTGCCCAAAAATTCGCAATTCCGTTGAGCTTTGTTTTATCTCTGACCACGGCACCAGCCGCACGGGTCAAATCTCTTGCTGCAGAACCCAAGCGAGCGCCTTCATATGAAGGGTCAATAAACCTCGCCCCCACCCAGTTCGCCATGGGTGACATTTCGAAAACTCTCACGAACTTCTCGGGGAGTGTTACTGCCATTGGTACTGATACCAATACTATTTTGGTTGGTTCTTCTACTGGTAGCTTGAACCTCCTCCATGCATCAGGTTGGACGGAGGACATGACTGCCATGTTAAACTTGGCATCCAATGAATCTGCGCAGATCAACGCAGTAGCTTGGAATACCATGGATGGCTATTGGCTTGTTGGTGGCACCGTAACCGAAACCAACTCAACAAAAACCAATCCGATCACCAAACCATTGCTCATGAAACTTGTGCCTAATGGCCAACAGCCGTTATCTTTGCGTCTTGAGGCTCAAAAATACAAAGTAACCGACATTACTGACATCGCGTGCAAAGACACACTCTGTATTATCACGGCTGCTCCCGGAAAAGTTCTCACGTTTAATGGCGAGGCACTTATCGATATTTCTAGCCGCTTTGGTTTTATGAGTGATCGCGCACCACGCGTTGCCTCCAATAACCTCGTTTGGATTATTGCTGGCATTGTTGATGACGCAATTGACGGTGAAAAAACCTTGGCACTCTATTTGTTTGATGGCAAAA
Source organism: uncultured Gammaproteobacteria bacterium (assembly GCA_964532925.1). Taxonomy (GTDB): domain Bacteria; phylum Patescibacteriota; class Patescibacteriia; order GWA2-47-26; family GWA2-47-26; genus CAZHIP01. The sequence continues at coordinate 56,618 of CAZHIP010000004.1, read as the reverse complement.
ACGTTCGCTTGGTAAGCCAAAGCATCGAAGGCTTCCGCATGCGAGCACTCCCTGCTATAGCACTTGCACCCAACGGATCAGGTTCCGCGTGGCTTGCACTTGCACATGACGGCGCTCTCCATGCATGGGTGCTCGATGGTTCAGAATTTACACCCATCAAAGGTTTTCCCAAAGATAATTACTTAATGCCGATACTCACGAGCACTGAAACAGGCTGGATTGTTGGCGGTGGATCAGTAGCAAAAAATACCTGGACCATGGATAAAACTGGAGCAATGACTCTTGGTACGCATAAAGATCTCTACGTTTCCTCCATGCTCTCAAGCAAACTCGGAACATTCGTCGGTGGTGTTAGTGGCACAAGCCCAACACTTATCCGCATGAAGTAACATGCATACTATAAAAACCGTCCGCCAATTGGCGGACGGTTTTTTGTTTATGGTTCAAGCACGTCTTTTTTCTTTGGCTTCTTTTGTACAATCGCTACCCAGAACAATGCAAGTACTACTACCCCGCCACCCAAAAGCCACCAGCGTTCGTTTAATACTGCATACGTCACCATGAGCGCCGCCATCACCATAAGAACAGCGGTACGTGGATTTCGATGTTCCAATGTATACGCATGAACGACGAGGGATCCACCCATGATGGTTGCGAGTACGGTTGGGTCAACTTGCCAACCAATTAAGTACATGACCAACAGTGCAAGCCAGACAATGGTAACGGCCAACCCAATCGGCGTGCAAAAAGGTAGAACGCGTGTACAGGATTTGAGCGGCTTATGAAAAAAAAGCCCGAGGATGAAGATTGCTGCGACTGCTCCCAGTAGAGTATTCATAGTACACAACAATTATACGCCAATCGCCGGGATACTGCGTAATGCGGCAGGAAACAATGCTGCCACAACGCCACCGACGCGCAAGAAAAAAGGCACGAAACTTGAGTGCGCAAGAAATGTACGTACGCTCTCAAGAGGAAAAATGTTTGCGAAATGAACCGCAATCCCAATAACAATCGCACCTTCTACAAAACCAAGCGCCGCGCCAGCCAAGCGATTCGCGAGCTTCATGCCGGGAATCACTGCAATGGCATTATATAATTGTTCAGCAAAGTAGAACCCGAGTGAAATCAAGCGACTCGCCACAATATAGAGTGCCGCAAACGCAACAACACGACCCATATTTGAAGTCGCAATCTTGTTATAAAAATGGCTCGCAATCACCGTGCCGAGTACAACTCCAGCAAGCGAACCGACGGTACGAATCAACCCCTGCCACAAACCATAGAGCATAAAACCCAGCATGGCCACCAAAAGAAACACATCAACATTCTGAATTGCGGGCATGGGTGTTCGGTAGTGTTATTCTTTAGGAAGCCGTGGAAACAACGATTCCCCTTTGTGCAATGGGGCTCCTGATATAAGTCCACCCCAGTTGCGGTTCATTGCTGTTTCATTCATTATACCAAGTTTTTCCCCTATTGCTGTGGCAGTTGATGGAATAATTGGCAGTAATGCAATCATAAGATGACGCAAACATTCACTCAGCTCATACATAAGCGGCGCGACATCCTCCCCCCGTTTTACCATATTCCATGGCTCTGTTTCACTAATCGCTTTGTCGCATACATCGATGAGCTGTGCCCGAATACTTTCGATAACGGCAGCAAAATCATACGCATGAAACGCGGCGTCGTACGTCTGCCAAAACTCATCCGGCTTAAAGAAATGCGCTTCTCTTGGCGCAGGCGTCTTGCCCTCGCAATACTTTTCAACCATAGCAATCGTACGAGCAACAAGATTCCCGATACCGTTCGCAAGACGTGCTGTATAAAACTCCTCAAATCGCTCTACCGTAAAATCACCATCTTCATACGCAGGGAGACCTCCAAGCAAATAGTATCGAACTGCTTCGGTGCCATATTTGGTAACAAGTTCTGCAGGCGACACCACATTTCCAAGACTCTTTGACATCTTCTGGCCACCAGCGGTAATAAATCCGTGGATAAAAATCTGCTTTGAAGTTGGTAGACCTGCAGCCAAAAGCATCGCCTGCCACATAGCAGACTGCTGACGCAAATTATCTTTACCGGCAACTTGTACACCGGGCCAAAAACCCCCAAACGTGTTTATGTCACCAGGCCAGCCTAAAGTGGAAATATAGTTTACGAGCGCATCGAACCACACATACATCACTTGTGATTCGTCGTTTGGCACGCTCACACCCCATGGCATTTTTTCTTTCAACCGAGAAATACTAAAATCCTGCAAACCCTGTTCAACAAAGGTTTTAATTTCATGCAGTCGCGTCGGAGGGACTACAAATTGCGGGTTCGTAGTATACAGCGCGAGCAAATCGTTCTGAAACTCAGAAAACTTGAAAAAATAATTTTCTTCTTGAATCATTTCAATCTCAAGGTTTGGGTGCAAGACACACGTGCCGTGATCGAGCTCGGAGTCAGTCTTCTCAAGCTCGCAACCCACACAATATTTTACCGAATAATTTTTCTTGTAAATAAAACCGCGGCTATCACACAGCTTCCAGAATTCCTGTGCTGCTTTAATGTGCGCGGGATCCGTTGTGCGAATAAAACGATCCCACTGAATACCGAGTTGATCTTTAAGCGCAGAAAATGCCCGTACCTGCTCGTCGCAGTACGCTTGTGGTGTAACACCTAATTCTTCGGCCTTGCGATAAATCTTAAGACCATGCTCGTCGGTACCGGTATTAAAAATGACTTCATCGCCACGAAGTCGGTGATACCGCGCCATAGCATCTGCTTGTACAAACTCAAGAGCGGTTCCAATATGTGGCTCTGCGTTTACGTACGGTAGCGTGGTGGTGATATAAAATTTGGCCATATTATTCTTTGTTTCTTTCTAAGACAATAACAAACTCCCCTTTTTGCGGCGCGTTTTGCGCTGCCATCAATACCTGACTGATCGTGCCGCGATAGATAGACTCGTACATTTTCGTGACTTCCCGACACACGACCAAACGTCGTGGATTATCTTTGCCCAGTAATACCTCTAACTCCTCAAGTGCTTTTTGAATACGATGAATGGACTCATAAAATACTACGGTTTTATCGGTGGCCACCATTTCTTTCAAAAACGTCTGCCGACCTTTTTTGTGGGGCGGAAATCCAAAGAAGACAAACTGGTCGGCTGGCAGCCCTGCAATTGAAAGCGCTGAAGCAACGGCTGATGGTCCCGGAATCGGAATAATTCTTGCATCAGGATCCGCTTTTAACAACTCTTGCACAAACAACCCACCGGGATCAGAAATACCTGGCGTACCAGCATCGGTTACCAGTGCAGCTGATTCACCTTGCACAACACGTTCAATGATCTGATCCATCTTTCCCGCGGAAGTGTGCGCAAAACAGCTCACCACCGGCTTATCGATTTCAAAATGCGTAAGCAGGTGCTTGGTGACCCGCGTGTCTTCGGCGATAATAAAATCAACGCTTTTGAGCGTCTCAACCGCACGGAAGGTGATGTCGCCTAGGTTGCCAATAGGCGTCCCGACGATATAGAGGGTAGACATAATGATGTACGGTCATGATATACGCCAAAACAACTTGCGTCAAAGACCAAAAACCCCGATATGTATCGGGGTTTTTATTTTACGATTGTGCCTGGCGTTGGTGCACCATAACGATTTGGCACATAGCGTGATCGCGTTTCTGGCGAACCATATCTAAAATAAACGGATACTACCAGAAGCATCAAGAGGCAGCCCGTAACGCTGAGGAGGATTTTGAGTGTTTTCCCCATAGACCATATAGTATACCGTCCTTTTCATCTCCTACCAATTGCGCATCTGGATAACTTCCTCTTCTTCCCACTGCACATTCAAATAATCTTGTGGTAGTTCGGCGACAAACATCGACGGCTGGTTGATGGTCATGCCGCCCTGGTTCATACCAGAATACGGAAACGTAAGATATAACAAATCTTTGGCGCGCGTGACTGCCACATAAAACAACCGACGTTCTTCTTCGATCTCAACCGAAGAAAGCATTGATTTATAATGCGGAAATTGACCTTGTGCCAAACCAATCAGAAACACACGCTTCCACTCTAAGCCTTTTGCTTGGTGAATCGTCGAAATCACCAGCTCATCGCGCACAGTGCCTGTATCTGAACGTGTGGCGCGGTAATCTTCGGCAAGTGTTGTGTCAGACAAAAAAGGCGTGAGCTCTGTATATGTCCGCGCAAATGCAGCCAACGCCTTCAGGTCATCGAGACGATCAGCATGATCTTCATACGCTAGTTTCATATACCCGTGGTATCCCAACGCCAAAATATTCTCGATCATTTTACTAATGTCTGCGGATGCGCGAATTTGCTTCAGCCGAGAAATCAATCGTGTGAGCGCTGCTTTTCCACGTTCACCGGGAATTGAAGAAACGAGGCCATCAAGTGCCTCAAACGCTGGTGCAGTGGCAGCTTTTTGCGCAATAATCATGGCGTTCTTTGGCCCAATTCCGTCTTCGAGTTTTAAAATACGTTGCCATGCAATCTCATCTTGATGATTCTGCACCACTTTCAAAAATGCCAGCACATCTTTGATGTGGGCGCGTTCAAAAAAGCGCATGCCGCCGCGCATAGTGTACGGAATCCCGCGTTTTTGCAATGCCAATTCCAAATCCAGTGCGTGATATGCCGCACGCACAAGTACTGCGCAATCGCGTAAATTGCAATCGCCTTCAATCGCATCAAGAATCGCGTCTGCTACATAACTCGCTTCGGCGCGACGATCTGGTAGACCCAAAAACCGTGGTAAATCCCCTTTTCCGCGCACTGCGACAAGATTTTTCTTAAACTGTTTATTGTTTTGCTCAAGTGATGCATTGGCGAGTTGTAAAATGGGCGTCGTAGAACGGTAGTTCGACTCAAGACGAAACATGGCAGCACCACCAAATCGTTCGGGAAACGACAAAATATTATCAACATCAGCAGCACGAAATGCATAAATCGATTGCGCGTCATCACCAACCACCACCACATTCCGGTGCACACTCCCGAACTTATCAATAAGCTTTGCTTGGATACGGTTGGTATCTTGATATTCATCAACCATGATGTGCTTAAACCGCCCCGACAACTGCTCACGCACCGCAGGCACATGATCGAGCAATACATCCATCAAACACAACAGATCATCAAAATCACATAGCTGTGCAGCACGTTTTTTGTCATCATATCTGCGCGCCACTTCCATAAGCTTTGGGCCCGTCAGTTCAAACTCAGAAGATTTTTCTGCAACGACTTCGGAAAGTTCACGGCAACTATTACGTGCAAAACTAATCAAATGCTGTACGTAGGAGGGTTTTGGAAACTGCTTGCGATTATGTTTTCCAATACCACACTCACCCATTGCCTCGCTCACCAAATTTGTAGAATCTTCGGAATCGAGAATAGTAAATGATGGCGCGACGCCGATATGAAACCCATATTGGCGGAGTAGACTATTACAAACACTATGAAATGTTCCACCCATAAGACCGGTTGGCCCGCGACCCAAGAGCATCTCGATGCGCTGCATCATTTCGCGTGCGGCTTTATTCGTAAACGTGAGTAACAAAATCTCGTGCGCCGGAACACCTGACTCCAACAGATGCGCAATCCGATAGACAATGGTACGCGTTTTCCCGGTACCTGCACCCGCAAGCACCAGCGCTGGGCCGCCACGATGCTCGACCACGGCGAGCTGCTCACTGTTTAATTCTTTTGCGTAATCAATTTTTTGCATAGAAGCGAAGTAGCTTCAAACAATAGCAAAAGTCCTGACTTTTAGGAAATCAGGACTGTGTGACTGGTGGCAAAATTATTGTTTGCGATAAATTATAAAATGCATCCACAAAAATAACAGCGCAAGACCAACTATAGGAAACGAAAATACTAGTGCGTCTAAGAGCAGTGAGTACCACGACACACGACCAACAATGGGTAATTCTAACGGTGGCGCAACCTCAAACTCAACAGATGATTCAGAAACTCTACTGATGGCACCACTCGCGGACTGGCTTGCGACGGCAACGTGCAGCGTATGTAGCCCCGCCGGCACATCATGGAAAATATAGCCTCGCTGAACTGTTTTAAGTGCACGCGAAATATCGTCCGTTGATCCATCCAACCACAAGAGCAACACGTAACCGTCCGCTTCTACTGTTTCGGCTAACGCAACATCAGTGTCTATAATGGCATTGACCGTCTGGCTTGTCACAACTTCTCCAGGTGACGGGCTAACAATGACGAGGCTCGGATCAAGTGCGAACACTGGTTGCGCAAGAAAGAGCGCGAGTGCGAACGCGCTTATCAAACCCTGAAACCAAAAGCGCTTCATAAAAAATATTAACTATCGTGCTTGATCGGGATATCAAAGTTGATAACCGATGGCCTGTTGCGCAAATCAATTTGATCGGATTGGTACTTACTGTATCCAGGCTTTTCGACTGTTACATAATACAAGTTATTGCCGACCAAAAACGAATATCGACCACGGGCATCCGTGGGCCACGACTCCAACAATTTGTTGAATTTGGTCTCAAAAATACGCACAATTGCCTGCCCAACAGGCTCTTTATTGCCAGCATCATATACCACACCCCAACTCTTTGGCCTCTTTGGATACGCTAAACGTCGGAATAACCCAAACAGTACTATATGCCCACCCAATATTCCAAATGTTATTATTTTTGGTGTAATAACACATGCCACGGCTGCAAATGCAATACCTGAAAGTGAAATAACCAACTGAATTTTTTGTTTGCGATATCGCCAGACAACCTCACTCGGGATAACCATTTTCTCGACCGGATCAACGGCGATATTTACCGCCACCATTGCACCCTTTGTCGCATTGATTACTTCTCCCTCGTACAAATCAACAAAACCAAGATCTTCGGTTTTTCCTTTTAAGTATCTCGTTGGATATACAAACCCCTGCTTCTGAACCTGAAGCTTAAATCGACCTTCTGGTGCAATAAACGAATAACGCCCCTGCCGATCCGTAACGCGGGTGGCAAGCACTCGATTTGTTTGCGCATCGAGCAAACGCACAATGGCAAGATCTACCGGCAGCTTCGTCAGACTATTAAATATTGTTCCCCATCCATGACGCTTGCGACGACGCAATAAAAAGAGTGGTTGCGTAATCAAGTATTGCAAATACGTAAGCATCGATACCGCAGGCACCGCTGCAGCAGCACTTGCGATAACCGTGGCTGCCACTGCAGGAGTCACCACGTTCTCCGTGGCGCGCTCGATAACAGGATTCCCCACAACGCGCCCTGTTCGATACTTAAAAATACGTGGAATGGATTTAACTCCTGCCACTAACGTTTTTGGCTTCTTCACGATTTCTACATTCGACTCAATAATGTTGGAGCCGGTTGTAAACTCGTTGGTACGTGCATCAAAATACCCATCTTTTACCACCGTCACATGATAGGTTCCCGGCGGTACCACAAAGGCATAGTGCCCCGCAGCATCGGTGCGCTGAGGGTTGGATTGCTTGTACGGCGTTGCATCAAATATACGCCAATCACCTGCTATCTTTTCATGAAGCGTTACCGTCACCCCTGGTTCTGGGATAATGGACCCATGAGAGAAAATAAGTGAAGGCGGACGCACTTCGACCAAAAAGTTGATGAGGTCAGTGCTCGAATCTTTGTACATCGCCGCAATCGACATTGGGTAGACTCCAACATTGGGCGGACTCGGGAATTGCAATGTATATGCCTCCTTATCATGGACAAACTGGAAATACTGTTCTCCCACCTGCAGCAAAATACGGTCTACTGGCCGCTTAATACGTTCATCGGGAATACTCACGCTTACTGGATGTCCAGGATAAATATTCAACTTCACGCCCTGTACAGTCTCCTCGGTAACTGCACGCATGGTTTCAAACTGCAATGCAAAGACAACATCGCGCGCCGTAATCCGATCGGAAACCGGTGCACTACTATCAGGTGGTGCTCCAGAACTACCCGATGAGCCACCACCACTCGAACTCGGCGGGACACTGATTCCGCCTGCTGGTTCTGGAACCAGTGGTGGGGTAACGACTTCTGGGGGAACATACACAGGGACTGGCGGCGTAACCGAACCACCATCAACCACAGGTGGCGGACCTGGTGGAATCTCGCCGGGTGGTGTTACAACAGGAGGAATAACTACCGGGACTCCGCCTGGTGGCGGCACTACAACTGGCGGAATCACAACTGTTGGAGTACCACCTCCCCCCGGGGGTTCTACTACCACGGGAGGAACTACAACCGGATCGCTTTCAATAAAAATCACTCCCGCACCGATATTGTAGTTGGTTGAACTTGATGTACCGCCACCAACATCACCTGATGCTTTGGGGATGGTGTAATTTGTTGAACTTGAGGTGCCGCCGCCAACAGAAGACGTAGTGTCTCCAGGAATCGCATAGTTCGTGCTCGACGCAGCAAAAACATTCGTCGCCACAAGAGCCACGACCACGGCCGTACCACTAAACCCAAAAATTCTGCGCCACAGTAGGCTCTTCATGTATCTACATTATCGCAAAGCAACGCCGAAGCGTCAAAGATTACTCCGTCTCTTTCATGGTAATAAACCCGCCGGACTGCAGCCGCCACAAGCTGGCATAGAGTCCTTGGCTTTCGAGCAAGTCTTCGTGAGTACCTTGATCAACAACTTTTCCACCCGCAAGCACAATGATACGGTCCATCTGGCGGATAGTTGAGAGGCGGTGGGCAATCACGAGTACTGTTTTGTCGCGCATAAGCTCGCGCAAGGACTCTTGAATCAAGAGTTCAACCTCGGAATCAAGACTTGAAGTGGCCTCATCGAGTACAAGAATCGGCGCGTTTTTAAGGAATGCTCGCGCAATCGCCACGCGTTGGCGTTCGCCGCCAGAAAGCTTGATACCGCGCTCGCCGACAAAGGTATGGTAGCCCTCAGGAAGTGCAGCAATAAATTCGTGACAATGCGCTTTTTTTGCGGCTTCCATAACTTCCTCATCAGTTGCATCACGGCGGCCATAGCGAATATTATCCATCAAAGTGCGGTGAAACAGGATTGGATCTTGTGGCACCATACCAATCGCATTACGCAAACTTTCTTGGGACACTTTTTTAATATCCTGCCCATCAATCAAAATCTTCCCTTCATCCGTGTCATACAATCGGAACAAGAGCTTAATCAGCGTCGACTTCCCTGCTCCAGAATGACCAACGAGTGCGACACGCTCGCTTGGACGAATCAAAAGAGAAAGATTATCGAGCACTTGGCGCGTCTTATGAAAATGGAACGAAACTTTACTGAACTCGATCTTACCTTTTTTAACATTTAATTCAGCTGCTCCACGCACGTCTTTAATATCATAAGGCGTTTGCAAAATATCAACCATTTCTTTTGCATCACCAAACGACTCATACAATTGGCGAATTACCCGACCAAGATTCCAGAGCTTGTCTACCAGCTGAAAAATGTATGTTTGAACAAGAACAAATGCTCCTATCGTGAATAATGAGTGCTGGCTTCGATACCGCACCATTACATAAAACACGGCAAACTGAATTAAGACCACAAAAAAAGCCTGGATCCCATCTGCTACCCACTGCTGATTCCAGGTTTTACGCGTGATCAACCGATGCTCATTTACCACTTTGCCAAAACGCTCTTTCTCATAATCGTACCCAGCAAACATCTGAATATTTGTGTGGTTTGTAACTGCATCAGAAAGAACACCGGTGCTTTCGGATTCTTTTGCTGCTCGTAAAATATTAAAAGGCAGACGCCAAATAGCAAACCAAACATTTACACCAGCAAATATAATAATCCACGCCGCCATGATGAGCGCAACTAATTTATTTATCGATAATAAGACGATCATTGTCCCGAGAATCCGGACAAATAATGGAATAAAATCAAAACATAATCTATCAGCAACAGTCTCAAAAGAACGAGGTAAGCGATTGTGCCGCTGAACTAACGACCCGCCAAAATGGTTCGCAAAAAAAGTGTAGGAGTGCTTGATCAGGCTAGCAAACGATGTTTTACGAAGGTCAGCCATCACCCATGTCTGAAAGTGGATATTGCCATAGTGCGAGACTCTCCAGATGAGCCACGCCACTCCTTGCAACCCAAGAATGATAAATAATATTTTTACGAGCGTCTGATCCGCCCCGCTGGTTCCAAATGCATCAAAAAACTTCTTATAGAAAATAGGCACGACAATATCAACAACAGTACCAAGTATCGGTGTTACCAAAACCATACCCAATACTATCGGGTATTTTTTTGCATGCTCCCAAAAAATGCGCAGCACGTCGCGCGTGGTAGAAGATTTTTTTTGCATGCACTCATTATACACCTTTTACAAAATCAACATGCCGTCACCAAAAGAATAGAAACGATAATTGTTTTTCTTTGCTTCTTCATACGCGTGCACGATGTGTTCATACCCGGCAAAGGTTGAGACCAAAACCAGAAGCGTAGATTTTGGTAAATGAAAATTGGTAATCATGCCGTCGATATACTTGAAGACGTAGCCTGGGGTAATAAAAATATTTACGTCCCCCGCAAACTCACCGAGCATTTCTAGCGATTCAAGTGTTCGGACACTCGTCGTCCCGACGGCGATAATACGGCGACCTTCTGCTTTTGCCTGAGCAAGTCGCGTGGCCGTTTCAGAATCGATTGATGCAAACTCAGCATGCATCTGATGTTCTTCGATGGTTTGACTCTTCATGGGCTGAAAGGTTCCCATGCCAACATGGAGCGTCACATATTCCATTTGCACGCCATGTTCACGTAAGCGAGCCAGAAGGTCGTGATTAAAATGAAACCCTGCCGTTGGTGCCGCAACCGAACCGGTATGTTCTGCATACGCCGTCTGGTACTCCTCGATATTCGCAGGTGTTTTGATATACGGCGGCAAGGGCACTTCACCAATCGTATTCGCAAGCTCGATCATTTCTGCTACTGACCGCGGAAACACTGCCACTCCGACACCATTCGGGTGTTTATCAATAACTTCACCGACCGTGCCATCAAAACCTTCACCCACACTAAACGTCTCGCCAACTGGCAACCACTTACCTGGCTTTGCCAAAATCTGCCACTTTGAACTCGCGTTTCCCTTGGTCTTATTCGTACGAATAAGACTAGGATCAGTCTCTGAAATATCTTCGCCACGAAGGAGAAACACTTCGACATCATAATCACCAATCTTCGCATGCAATCGTGCTTTAAACACTTTTGTATTATTAAAAACCAACACATCGCCAGGTTTTAAAAATGTTGGCAAATCAAAAAAATGCTTATGCTCAATAGCGCCTGTCCCTCTATCAAGTCGCATCATCTTCGCATGATCCCGCGGCTCAACTGGGGTTTGCGCTATAAACTCCTTGGGAAGGTCGTAATTAAATTGTTCTACTGGCGTTGGCATATTATTTCCCCAAATACATCTTCACCCCTTCAAGAATTCCAGACGTGAAGTGTTTTTCTAGGTCAATTTCATTCAGCTTCACCCATTCATACCCGGCGTGCTCATTGCTAATCTGAATATCGCCGCTTTGAAACTGCCCCTTAAAAAACACATACAAAACGTGAATTTCTGGACGCTCATGACCAGGGTCGGCAGGAATTAAATGGCGCCCCAGTGCAACTGGTGTATCTACAATTGTAATCCGGACGTTACCTAACTCTTCTACGATTTCTCTTTGTAAAATATCTGAAAAGTTAACAGCAAATTCATCAGTATCAATACGACCACCCGGCAAATCATAAAAGCCACCGCGCCCCATTCTGCTGTTTGGCACACATTTAAGAATCAATACCTCGCCAGCACTGTTTTCTACAATTACCTTCAAGGAAATTTGATATTTGTCTTTTATCCCTGGCATATTATTTACTTTCGCGGACCGTGTCCCCGATTTTAATTTGATGTAGTCGCGTCCAGCCGGCGTTTACTTCAAGCACGAGGTTTGCGGGTTCGGATGGTTGCACGGTTGCGGGTTTTTCATTATTCACCGGATGGGGAACATCGAGGCTGATATCAACTACTTTGTTGTCCCGAATCCAGACAATATCCAGGGGAAACTTCATGTCTCGCATAACAAACGCGTGACGATCTGGCGTAGCCATAACAAACAGCATACCGTGGTCACTTCCAAGTGGCGGACGACCAGAAAGCCCTTGGCGTTGCTTACCAATCGTGTCTGCAACCTCAACCTTCACCGAAGTTTCACCAATAGAAAGCAGTGTATATTTTGGCCTATTTCCCAAAAATCGGATATAGAAAAAACTAAGAACTACGAATACGAGACAGATGAACGCAATTTTCCCTTTCATACGCGATGTTTTTGACTTCGTCGACGTAAACGTACCACTAAATAACTTCCTAAGCCAATCATGAAAAAAGTGAGCGTACCCAAGGCATACAACTTGCCTCGGCTTTGTAAAATGAGCGCCGAAATCCCAAAGATTGCTGAAACTGCATAATAAAATAGTGCAGCTTGGCGCACACTAAACCCAGCATCAAGCAAACGGTGATGTAAATGCTTTCGGTCAGACGCCGCCCATGAGCGCTTTTCGATAAAGATACGACGGATAATCACCCACCCTACATCAAGAATCGGGAGTCCCATAACCAACAATGCTATGGCAATTTTACCACCAGAAATGATCGAAAGCACTCCCAACATAAAGCCCGCGAGCATTGATCCTCCGTTCCCAAGAAATATTTTTGCCGGATGCCAATTCCAGATCAAAAATCCAAAAAATGCTCCTGCGACAATTGCGGCCATCAGCCCAACATTTGGCTGATACCAGCGAGTGATCAGCGTAAAACAAGTAATAACCACCGAACCAATAACCGTAACACCTGACACAAGCCCATCGATACCATCTAAAAATTTCGTGGTATAAATCATCCCCATCATCCATACAAACGTGAGTACGCCGGTCATCCACCCCGAGAGATATATGATTCCGCCCCACGGATTAGTAATCTTCTCTGGGCCAATTCCTGTAATAACCACGACGGCAACTGCAATCAGCGAAACAAGTAATTGTCGTTCGGGTGACCAATCGTATCTATCATCAAATACCCCGCCAACCACCAACACGAATCCGCCCAAGAGCATGCCGAGAATAGCTATACCGGGTAGTCCGGGTGCAATAATCACTGGATACACCCAGGTACAGATGCTGATTACTGTTGCGATGGCGACATAAATTGCAACCCCTCCCCATTCTGGCGTTGGTTGTATGTGAATATCCTGCACGCGATGCGAAGTTTTTACTGCGCCAAAATGCCGAGCCAAACGGATTACCACAGGAACCAACACCGCACTCAGTGTGGTTGTGCCAACCAATGCCGCAATGAGTGTATACACCATACTAGAAACTGCCATCGGCAATGCGCTTTTTAATCTCGGCCATCATAGACAAATAGAAGTGCACATTGTGAATACTCGCGAGTCGTTGCGCGAGTGGCTCCCCGACTGCAAAGAAGTGACGCAACATTGCTTTTGAATAGTGCGCGCAGGTCTTACACTCACAGAATTCATCAGGTGCAGAGAACTCTGTTTTATACTGTTCGTTGGTAATGTGCGTAACTTGATAAAATGGTCCGTCAAAATCCCATGTTGCACCCGTTCGGGTAAACAAATCACCATGGCGAGCGTTTCTGGTTGGCAGCGCACAATCAAAAATATCAACGCCCATTTTTACTGCTGCAACAATTTCTTCTGGCATACCCATGCCCATAAGATACCGCGGCTTATCTTCGGGCAAATACTCAATCGACCACGCAATCGCTTCCTTCTTTTCTGGCCACGGCTCACCAACCGACACACCACCAATCGCGAAGCCATCGAAATCAAGTTTTGCCAATTCGTTAGCGCACAGTCGACGGAGATCTTCGAACACTGATCCTTGTGCAATCGCGAAAAATTGCGAGCGTTTTTCTTTAACACCCAACTCTTGGGTTTTTATTTCTTCGAGACTCTTTTTTGCCCACGCAAGAGTGAGCTCCACTCCGCGCGCCGCTTCTTCGTGTGTAGCAGGATATGGTGTACAAACATCAAGCACCATCCCAATATCAACGCCCATGAGTCGTTCGTTTTGAATAACCTTTTCGGGAGTAAAACGTTCTTCTTTACCGCTCTTTCCATCTTTAAACGTCGCACCATCTATATCATACGAAACACTAAAAGCTGGTTTATCATCTCCTGATTCTGCATCAATCGCACCAAACTTACGAGAACCCAAGCTAAATACTTGGAAGCCACCGCTGTCAGTTAAAATTGGACCATGCCAATTCATAAAAGCATGCAGCCCGCCTGCAGCTTTCAAAACATCCAGCCCTGGTCGCAAAGACAGGTGATACGCATTCGCAAGCGTCATGTATGGCGCAAGCTCCTTCATATCGAGCACATCCATTGCACGCACGGTTCCGCGAGTCGCAATCGGGCAAAACACTGGTGTTTTCACAACACCATGCATGGTCTCAAACGAACCCAGCCGGGCTTTTGATTGTTCGGATTTTTTTATAATATGCATACCAATCAATCCTAGCGAATTAAATATGAATTACGCAATCGCATGCTGCGACTACGCGCAACCCAAATGCTCACGGCAGAAATACTAATCGCCCAGAGCATATGCACCCCTATCGCTGCTGGTGCCTTTAAGCTCCACGTGGCCCCAATACCAATAACCAATTGACCAAGCGTACGCGTTATCACCTCAAATGCAAGCACGCCCGCCCCTGCTACTGCAGCTGCAGAAATAACTGACCGTGCCGGAAACCATGTCTGCAACAAATAATGGACAACCAACGACGCACCAATAAAACCGAACATCAAAATACCATTCCCCGCCACCGTAAAACCATCGAGCAATATACCGCCACATACAGCCCACAACATCCCGACACGCAATTGATATAAAAAAGTTACCACAATAATCGCAAGAAGCATGACATGAAACGGCCATGTTGATGCAATGCCTGCATACACAAAAAATAACAAAAGTAGTGCTGCACCATGCCAAAGGTAGGATTGATTGGTCATGGATGTATCTTTAAAATCGTCAGCAAATGCATATTACTCAAATCAGCCGCTGGTGTAATATATGCACTTTTTAAAATAGCACCCGGCGTTTCGATAACATTGTTAATGGTGCCAATCAAAATACCGCGCGGCACTTCAACCTCAACACCCGCAGTCACCACAAGATCTCCAACCACGATATTTTGATCAATCGGAATCATGTCCATTTTAATCGATAAGTTGTGGTCTCCGCGGACCAAGCCTTTCGCTGCTTCGTTTCGCGCTACAACGCCCGCAAACACGCTCGACGTGTCTGTCAAAATCTGCAAAAAAGCATTCGACGCAGTAACTTTTACCACCTTGCCAACCAATGCACCTTCTGGAGAAAGTGCTGGCATACCAACTTTGATACCAGATTTCTCACCTTGATTAATAATCACAAATACTCGATCTCCTTCACGAACGCGAGTAATCGGCCGCGCCACGACAAATGGATATTTTGTATCTTCAGTGAACGAGAGCTGTTTGCGCAATAATACATTTTCGTTTTGCACATTTTCAAGCCGTGCCACGGTTGCCTCCATTTCTGCAACACGAGACGCGAGTGTATCGCGTTCGGCGAGGAGCTGCCCTTGCTTACCAAACGAACCAAAAAAACCTGCGATACTTTCTTCAAAACGATACAGCGGTGAAACAACAGGGCGCGCAACAAACATCACGGCGCGATCAATGCTAGACAAGAACGGCGTATAGTGAACAATCGAGATAAGAATAATAACCCCGAATATCGATGCAATCGCGATAAAAAGTATTCGGCGCATGCATTATGAACGAAAAATACTAGAGTCTTCAGCGGATGGAAGTGCGATTTGCGCCAACAGTTCGGCGTCTTCAAGCAAAATACCGGTGCCGCGTGCAACGCATGTCAATGGATCTTCTGCAATACGTACGGGAATCTCTGCCATTTTTGCAATAATACGATCAATGCCCTTCAAAAGTGCGCCGCCACCCATAAGCACAATACCGCGTTCATAAATATCCGCCACAAGTTCTGGTGGCGTTGTCTCAAGGCACGCCTTCACGTTATCAACGATTTGCCGAACCGAACGACCAAGCGCATCGCGAATCTGAATGTCTCCAACGGTAATTTCCTTGGGCAACCCGCTCATCATGTCGCGACCACGAATCTGCATAGCAAGCGGCTCTGCAAGTTCCACTGCGGAACCAATGCGCATCTTTGCATCTTCTGCCTGGCGTTCACCCAAGAGGAGGCTAAAAATATCGCGCGTATAGTTCATGATGTTGCGATTCATCTCTTCACCTGCCACCGGGATCGAGCGCCAGTTCACTACACCCGACAGCGAAATGACGGCAATTTCTGTGTTGCCTCCACCAATGTCAATAATCATGTTCCCAATGGTTTCGCGAATCGGTAGGCGCGCACCGAGCGCACCTGCCATCACCGCTTCAACAAGAAACACTTCGCGAGCACCCGCCGCAAGCGCTGCATCTTCAACTGCCTTTCGTTCGACTTCGGTGATATTAAGCGGAACACCAATCACTACCCGCGGACGAGAAATGATTGAATTTTCTTTTTCGTTTACGAGCTGGAAAAAGTAGCGCAACATCTTTTCCGTAACCTCGAAGTCAGAAATAATGCCTTTATTGAGTGGCTTCACCACGCTAATATGTGGCGGTGTCTTGCCAAGCATGTCTTTTGCATTGCGACCAATTGCCACAAGTTCATCGGTTTTTGTGTTGATCGCAACAATAGAGGGCTCATTCACGATGATCCCCTTTCCTTCCGCATACACGCGAGTATTCGAAGTACCTAGATCGATACCGACGTTACGAGAAAACCGTTTGAAAAATTTGGCGAACATGGGCGCGGATTGTTACGTGGCAGCAATCTTTTCGATAGCGGCAATATCAAGAGATTCAACTGTTCCATTCGCACGATGCTTTACCTCAAAGCTACCTGCGGCAATTGTTTTCGCAGAAACGACCACGCGATGCGGAATACCAATCAGGTCCGAGTCGGCAAACTTTTCGCCAGCACCGACATCGCGACGGTCATCAATCAACGCTTCTTGGCCTGACTTTTTAAGCGCATCAATTAATTCTTTCACCGATGTTTCAACGGCAGCATTGGCAGCTTCATCTTTGCCAAAAAGCGGCACAATATGGAATTGGTATGGAGCAACTGCTTCTGGCCATACCATGCCCTGTTCATCCGACAGCACTTCGACAATAGTGCCAAGAATGCGGGTAAGACCAATACCATAGCAACCCATGTAGAGGATCTTCTGCTCGCCGGATTCAGTCGCGTACGTAAGGTTGAATGGTTCAGAAAACTTGGTGTTGAGCTGGAAGATGTTACCAACTTCGATGGATTTGCTCATCACAATTGGCTTACCACATTCTGGGCACGCATCACCCTCGTCGACCTGAGTGATTTCTTTGTTTACCGCAAAACCGCAGTCACAGTGGAAGATAATGTCTTCACCGGCTGGCGTAATGACTTGGAATTCGTGAGAGTATTTTGAAAACGTACCGCCCGAAGCCTGAACCACCTTTGCATCAAGACCCATGCGTGAAAATACTTTTGCATATACCGTGCGCATAACTTCGTAGTAGCGCTCCAAGTCCTCGGCTGAAGCGTGAAAGCTATACAAATCCTTCATCAAAAATTCACGGCCACGCAACACACCCGATTTGGCGCGAGCTTCGTCGCGGAACTTGGTTTGGATTTGATACACGTAGACCGGAAGGTCGCGATACGACTGGATGAAGTGCTTGGCAAGTGGAGTAATAATTTCTTCGTGGGTTGGGCCAAGCGCGAGTTCTTTGCCCTCAGAAGATTTCAGACGGAACAAGTTGTCCATCCCCTCCCAGCGACCAGTTACATCCCAATTTGAACGCGGGTGAAGCACTGGCATGACAATCTCTTGTCCGCCGGCTGCGT
This sequence comes from uncultured Gammaproteobacteria bacterium, assembly GCA_964532925.1. Classification (GTDB taxonomy): domain Bacteria; phylum Patescibacteriota; class Patescibacteriia; order GWA2-47-26; family GWA2-47-26; genus CAZHIP01. The sequence continues at coordinate 38,590 of CAZHIP010000004.1, read as the reverse complement.
CCATTTCTTCGCGGATTATTTTTTCAATATTACGCAACACACGCAACCCCATCGGTAACATCGTGTAAACACCAGCCATGAGACGATTTACAAAACCAGCACGCAACAAAAGCGCAGCATTTTTTGATGTTTCTTCATCACTGACGGTTCGAGATGTTTTACTGAACAATTCTGATTGAAACATAGATGATAAATTATTGAATCGTACGAATGGGGGGAACCGCTGGGCGCGATGATGATACGGGGTGTACTCGACGACGGATTGAAAGGAATGCGTACTCAGCTAACGAAAATCCGATAACGAGTGGCGCTACGTTCCACCATGCTAATAATCCGCGACGCAACAACATGAGCACGATGACCAAAAATAATACTGCCCAGAATGCTTCGCGCACCGCAATGCCCAATATACGAACCGGCAACTCTTCGCGGTCAATTCTTGATCTGATAGCAAAGATAAGAAGCGTCAGTACGCCAAGTAACGCCAAAGAAAATGCCACATAAAACAGCAGTATACCCAAAAAGGGAGCCGTGAGCGGATCCACTGTCGACAGGACCACATACCATGCCAACGCGGCAATGGACGACCCAGCGACCATGAAGGCAATATAGCCACGAATGGTCATACTGTTGCTTTAAATAAGACTCGAAGGACGAACGTATCCTACCTGAACGAGAGGCGTTTGACAATCTGTTTTCCGAGCTCATTATTAACCGCCTCCATGAGCTCTCCGGCGTACAGAGTAAGCTCCGCACGAGCAGGAGCATGAGTTACCGTAATCGAGAGGATGCCCGCCTTTAACGATGTAACGACAATGCCTGCATCTGCCCCATAGCGCTCATTTAGAACCGACTGCATGGCGGCTACCACCTGCGCCGCCTCCACCACGACATCAACCTTTGCGCGAATAAGTGCGCGTTTTAATAATGACGCCAATGGAATCATGGGCCTCATAACGTTTTGAATTCACAAATGTCCTTAAAGTCGCAAAATTTGCAGGTGAACGCTTCGGGAGTGGCGGGAAACATGCTCGCTTTCATGTCGGCAACAATCGACTGAATGCGCTCCTTCACGACATCCTTTTCTTTTTGCGTCGCCAAGAACGAGTAGGTGCTCCCATCTTCCAGATAGTAATATGTCAGTTCGTGGACCTGTTTACCAAACGACTCTTCTGCAGCGATCTGGTAAATGATGAGCTGCTCTTTGTCTGGCCGTTCAGGGACTTTTCCGGTTTTATAATCGATGATACGAAATGTACCGTCTGGCCCTGGATCGATGCGGTCAATCGCCCCCTTCAAGATGATATCGCCAATCTTTAGTGTAAACTTCTCTTCCAAGTGCAATGGCTCCACTGGGTTTGCCGCGACATGTTCATATAGTTTGATAATCGCCGCTTTTCCTTTTTCGTAATATTCGTCCTGCAATTTCTTCGACGAATACCAATCGTCAATCCATGCGTCGTCATACATCGCAATGATCTCTTCGAGTGTCACCGTACTACCTGTGGATTTTTGTTCTGGCTCGACAAAAAGAGTTGCCTGCGGTTTTTGTAACCGGTCATGCATGGTTTGAAAAAATACCTCAAGCGTTTTGTGCATCGATTTCCCATAACTAAAACTTGGTCTACCAGCGACAGGGATTTTCAAAATATGCGCAAACTTATACTGCAATGGGCATGTTTCAAACGCCTTGAGCTGGGTAAACGAAAGCGCGAGCGGCAATGTATAGACTTTGCCGGAGGCGCTCGTAATGGGAACCGTCGTTGTTATTTCGATATCATCAAATGCACTCGAAACTTTTGCGCGCGCAACTGGCGCCTCCATTTTTGCAATGCCGAGTTCGTACAAGAATCGTGACAGCTTTTTCTTGCGCGCACCACCATAATCATCAGCTGAGGTAAAAAACATGCCGTCACGCGCCCGCGTTACGGCGACATAACACAACCGACGTTCTTCCTCGAGATGCATGTCCCCTTCTGGAATAATTTCTTTGATCAATGCATCGGGTAGCTCAATCGCATCTTTTCGCTCGGTGGTTGGGAACCGACGATCCACCATATTCACCACAAACACATACGGCCATTCAAGACCTTTTGATGCATGAATTGTAAGAATTTTTACGGTATCGTATGAATCTTCGTCGCGCGGCAGTGCGCCTTGTTCGGACGATTCGAGCTCGAGATCAATCAAGTTTACAAACGCAGCGACCGATGAATCTGGCGCTGATTCTTCAAACTGTTGAATTTTTTTATAGAGCTGGCTCAAAAACGCCAACTGCCCGGTGTCGGTAACTGTTTTCTGATCCCGTCCATCGCCCGACGATTTTACAAGCCATAACAAATACCCCGTGCGATTCAAAATTTCTAGTACCACCCGCCCCACAGAGGCTGTTCGCGCAAGTCGCGCATGATCTGCCAACCGTGTTTGCAAATCAATTAACTTTTGCTGTTCCACAACATCAATCGCAAGCGTTGGTGCAAACTCAAGCGTATCAAACAAAGAAATACCTTTTTTATGCGCATATTGCGAAAGTGTTGCAATGGTTTCTACGGCAATCTCCCATGCACCAATGGAAAGTACACGATACAGCGAAACACTGTCGTGGAAATTTGCGAGTACACGCAAGTACGAAAGTATATCGAGCACGACGCCTTTGTTATACAGACCACGCGATGCGAGAAATTCATACGGAATTTCTCGCCGAGAAAACGCGCGGATAAACGGATCAGCTGCATCATTTGCACGCACGAGTACTGCAAAATCACGCCACGACAGTGCTGGCTGTTTTTCTTTTATCTCTGCGATCATTTGCGCAACACCAGCCGCCTCATCGGTTGCAGTGTTGTAATGCAAGTGCTCAATCATCCCCTGCCCTTCGCGCTTGGCAACTAGCCGTTTATTTAACACTTGTGTTCCACCTTGATTCAATTGCCACTCCAAACGATTTGGGTTGTTTTTGATAATGAATTCGTACGCGAGATCCAAAATATTCTGGTACGAACGAAAATTTTCAACAATAAACACACGCGCGGCATTCGGAAAATCTTTCTCAAACGTGAGAATATTTGAAACCGAAGCACCGCGGAACTTATAGATCGATTGGTCGTCGTCACAGACCACTGCAATATTTTGCTTATCGCCAGCCAATATTTTCACCAATTCATATTGCGCGATGTTTGTATCTTGAAACTCATCGACCATGATGTACTTGAACTGCTCTTGGTATTTTTTTAAAACCTGCGGACGTTCTTTAAAAAGTCGTAAACAATAATTTACCAAATCGCCAAAATCAAGCGAACTTGATTCGAGAAGTAGTTGTTGATACACATGATACGCGTTTGCGATCTCGTTCACACGAGCTGCTTCACTCACTTCTGGATTTTTAATATCCGCATCGAGCGATAATGTCTGCGCGTGCTTTAGATAATCCTCTGGCGCAATGACCTCATCTTTCGCACGAGAAAAGTGACGCAACAACGCATGGATAAACTTCGTCGGATTTCCGAGCGGCCGATAATATGAAAGATTGAATCGATCTAAATGTTTGCGAACCAACATCCATTGCGCAGTTGTGTCGAGTAATTTGTAGTCCGTTGGCAAACCCATCTCCAGTCCATGTTCGCGCAAAATACGATCACAAAACGCATGAAAGGTCGAAACCCACAGATTCACATACCCATACGGCAACATGCGGTCCACACGTTCTTCCATTTCACTCGCCGCTTTCTCGGTAAACGTAAGGGCAAGAATCTCGTCGGTCTTTGCCTTCCCGCTCGTAATGAGCCAAGCAATACGTTTGGTTACAACAGTGGTCTTGCCCGTGCCAGCACCCGCCACAATCAAAAGCGGCCCATCGGTATGTTCCACCGCCTTCAGCTGCTCGGCGTTTAAGCCTTTTACGATATCCTCAACAATCATAAGAAATGAGTGTAGCAAAAAGCCAGCATGCGTGCGAATAATAAATAAAACCGGCACCAGGCGAGCGCATTCGCTCGACTACGTGCCGGTTCACTCCAAAATGAACAATACTATCACCCATCTGCGCTCGCACGAATCGTGTTTTTTGAGCAATGCGCAGGGTGAGCGGCATCACTGATACGAATCGTCGCTCGACGCTCATAATCATTGATATGAATTCCAACCGCAACAGGCCGCTCTGTCCTGAACGCGCGGAAGATAGCGATCTCCACCAGGTCTTGATTCAAAAAATAGCGCTCGCTATTTTGAACACCAGGAGCCTGGTATGCAGCTAACCCTGAAATAGCACTAATGGGATGCGTCTCATCCTCCCCAAAAATAGCAAGACTCATTGCCACAGGATCACCGCTTCCCATGCGATCCCATTGCAACAAGATCATCTGTACCTCGTGAACCATAGAGCCAAGGCCAGAAACAAGCCTGCGCAGCTCAATAGAGAAATCTCTCAAAATAACCTTCGCTTGAACGCCGTCTCCGCTCATGACACACCTCCATGTGTTCTGTTGTTTTCTATCACACTTAGCGGCGCCGTTTTCGCACTACCTTCATGCGTGCAAGTTCGCGCTCAAGCGCTGCGGCCGCAACACCAAACGAAACTTCGTCGGTACGTGCAACCTCGGCCAATGTTTTACGTGCACGCTCCCGCGCTGCTTCGACGGACGCCAATGTTAACTCTTCTGATCGATCTGCGCTATCCGCCAAAACAACCACATGTGTACTCTTTTTTCCTGGTATGAATGCCTGCACTTGAACAAATCCCCCACCAACGGCCAAATATTCCTCCGTGCCGTCAGATTTTCTTACGGTGACCATACCTGGCGCAAGCACAGCCAACAGTGGTATATGATTTTGCAATACCGTAATTTCGCCTTCAGAGGTTGGCAGCGTAACACTTACCGCGTCGGACTGAAAGGCAATGCGCTCAGGGGTTGTCAGCTCAAACGAAACCATGCAATTTATTGTAATGGGCGCACTTCATCGATGCCGCCCTTCATGTAAAAATCCTGTTCAGACACATCATCGAGTGTGCCGTCCAAAATCATCTTAAAGCCCCGAATCGTCTCGGGTAGTGTGACATACTTCCCTGCAACACCCGTAAAGGTTTCTGCAACGAAAAATGGTTGCGATAAGAACTTCTGAACCTTTCGAGCACGTGCGACGAGTTTTTTGTCTTCATCCGACAATTCTTCCATACCCAAAATTGCAATAATATCTTGCAAATCTTTATAGCGCTGGAGAATTCGCTGCACGCCACGCGTTACTTCATAGTGCTCTTTGCCCACAACGAGTGGGTCGAGAATCGTAGAGCTCGAGTCAAGCGGGTCGACCGCTGGATAAATACCAAGCTCAGAAAGCGCACGAGACAGCGTCACGGTTGAATCGAGGTGGCCGAATGTGGTTGCTGGAGCTGGGTCAGTAAGGTCGTCCGCTGGCACGTACACCGCCTGCACAGAAGTAATGGAACCAGACTTTGTGGAAGTGATACGCTCCTGAAGTCCACCCATTTCGGTCGCCAGGGTTGGCTGGTAACCCACGGCTGATGGAATACGGCCCAAAAGTGCGGAGACTTCTGCACCGGCTTGCGTGAAGCGGAAGATGTTGTCGACGAAAAGCAATACGTCTTGCTTTTCTTCGTCGCGGAAATATTCCGCAATAGCAAGACCGGAAAGCGCCACGCGCATACGCGCACCGGGCGGTTCGTTCATTTGACCGAAGACCATCGCGGTTTTGTCGAGCACGCCAGATTCTTTCATTTCAAGGTAGAGTGCATTACCTTCACGGGTTCTTTCACCAACGCCAGCAAATACCGAATATCCGCCGTGCTGTTTGGCAATGTTGTTGATGAGCTCCATGACGATAACGGTCTTACCCACACCGGCGCCACCAAAAAGACCGACCTTACCACCTTTCACGAACGGACAGATCAAATCAATAACCTTGATACCTGTTTCAAAAATTTCTGTTTGTGATGACTGCTCGGTAAAATCTGGCGCAGCGCGATGAATTGGGTAGCGCTTTTTTGATGTGACTGGCTTGCCACCATCAATAACATCACCAGTGACATTAAACATACGGCCAAGTGCTTCTTTGCCAACCGGCACCGTGATTGGCCCACCGGTAGTGGTAACCGAAACACCGCGCGCAAGACCGTCGGTTGAACCCATGGAAATCGCCCGAACTGTGTTACCACCAATGTGGGACTGCACTTCGAGCACCAACTTCTCTTTGCCATGGGTAATCTCGAGTGCATCAAAAATTGCAGGAAGCTCTGCTCCGTCAGCAAATTCAACGTCGACGACTGGTCCGATAATTTGTTTGATTGTTCCGGTAGTGTTCATATTACTCGAGGGTTACTTTACCTGATGAAATTTCGGCAATTTCGCGGGTGATACCAGCTTGACGCGCCTGATTAAAGCTAAAGGTGAGATCCTCAATAAACTCGTTCGCGGCCTTCGAAGCGCTTTGCATGGCAAGCATGCGGGCGGCGTGTTCGGAGGCATTTGATTCAAGGAGCGCTTGGTAGATCTGGGCTTCGAGTAGTCGCGGGAGCATGGTTTCTAGTACGAGATGCGGCGATGGTTCAAACACATAGGGCGAATCGTACTGGGCGTCATCGTCTACTAGTTCATCGTCTTCGATGTGCACACTCACGTGATGTACCGAAGGCTGTTCCCCCGCTCTCCCCAGCTCAAGTTCGGGGCCAAGCGGTAAAATCTGGTGAATTCTTGGCTCTTGACGGAGCGATGAAATAAAATCTGTATACGACATGACCACGCGGTCATAAGTGGCATCCAAAAAACCTTCGCGTGCCATTTTTGCCACAGGAATCAGGTCGGCTGCAGTAAGCGCGTTTCCTTTGCTCGGAAATGAGGCGACCAGATTCCACCCCATCTTTTTTGCAAACATTTCTGCACGGCGGCCAATCGCTGCTACATCAACACTAACGCGAGCTGTGTCCATAACACTAATATATTGAGCAGTTTTCTTGAGAATCTGTGCATTGAAACCACCGCACAGACCGCGATCAGAAGCTACTACAAATACCAGAATTTTTTTGACTTCTTGGCGCGCAACCATGAGTGGATGCGGCTGACTGCCAATAAACGAAGAAAGTTCTTGAATCAGCTCCCACGAGAGCGTGGCATATGGTCGGCTTCCGGTAACTGAATGCACTGCACGACGCATCTTAGCTGCAGAGACAAGCTCCATAGCCTTGGTAATTTTTTTGGTGCTTTGAACGCTTTTAATGCGTCCTTTAATTACGCGTGTGCTAATTGCCATATATAACCAGCGATGATGGCCTATCTTTTTTTGAACTCTTGGATCACTTCTTTGATCAATGCTTCGATGTCTTTGTTGAGCTCACCAACACTGCGAACCTTATCAAGGGCGTCTTTGCGTGCGGTGCCAAGATATTGCAAAAACTTTCCTTCCCACTCACGGACGGCATCAACAGAAACATCATCGAGATACCCATTTGCACCCCCATAGATAACAAATACTTGCTCGGCAACATCAAGCGGCGAGTATTGCGGCTGTTTCAGAAGTTCGACCAGACGACGACCGCGTTCGATCTGCTCGCGTGTTTTTTGATCAAGCTCAGAAGCGAATTGTGAAAATGCTTCGAGTTCACGGAACTGAGCAAGATCGAGTCGCAAGCGGCCAGCTACTTTTTTCATTGCTTTAATCTGCGCCGCACCACCAACGCGCGAGACCGAAAGACCCACGTTAATAGCTGGGCGAATACCGCGATAGAACAGATCCGTATCGAGATAAATCTGACCATCGGTAATCGAAATCACGTTGGTTGGAATATAGGCCGAGACATCCCCTGCTTGGGTTTCGATAATCGGCAACGCCGTAAGCGATCCGCCGCCTTTTTCTTTGGACATGCGTGCCGCGCGCTCGAGCAGACGAGAATGCAAATAGAAAATGTCGCCTGGATATGCTTCACGGCCTGGCGGACGTCGAAGCAACAACGCAATCTGGCGATACGCCCACGCATGCTTAGAAAGATCATCGTAAATGACGAGTGCGTGCTCACCTTTGTCCATAAAATATTCACCGATAGCGCAACCTGCGTATGGTGCAATATAGGAAAGCGAGGCATTGTCCGAAGCACCTGCAACCACGACCGTCGTATACTCCATCGCACCAGCCTCAGTAAGGCGAGCAACTAACCGTGCGACTTTTGATTCTTTCTGTCCAATGGCAACATAAATACATTTCACGCCTTTGCCTTTTTGGTTCAAGATCGTGTCGATAGCAATTGCGGTTTTCCCTGACTGACGGTCGCCAATAATAAGTTGACGTTGGCCTTGGCCAATAGGAACCATAGCGTCGATAGCCTTAATGCCCGTAGAAAGAGATACGCCAACTGGTTCGCGATCAATAACACCCGGCGCGGCGCGTTCGATAAGATACGATTTGGTATTTTTAAGTATACCCTTGCCATCAATAGGTTCACCGAGCGGGTTTACCACCCGACCAAGCAACGAATCTCCAACGCCGATAGACAAAAGCTTGTCCGCATTTTTGACTTCATCACCTTCTTTAATGTGACCATAGTCGCCCAAAATCATCGCGCCAACAACCCCGTCTTCGAGGTTCAGCGCAACACCATAGGTATTTTTTGGAAACAAAAGCATTTCACCGGCTTTCACCGTGCCGAGTCCTAAAATACGAACAATGCCATCGGCAATTTCAACAACCTCTCCTACGCGCTCTTCCGAAGAAGCGGCCCGAAACGAGGCAATGCCTTTTTTCAAACTCTCAACAATGTCTTGTTTTGTGGTTGCCATAGGACAGTTTCAAATTAACTAACTCGTCAATGTTTCGTATAAACGTGCTAACGCTCCTTTCACACTCTGATCAATACGCCGATCGCCGGAGCGCAAGATTGCCCCACCAATAAGCTCTGGGTCCACCACTGTTTTGATCTGATCAAACCCCTCAGTCTTTGCTGCGCGCGCAAATGCATGAAGCGCTGATGTCTTTATGGGCTCGGCTGTAGTCACCGTGAGATCTTTCGTCCCCAAGGCATGATCCATGGTTGTACTAATCAGCCTGCTAATCTCATGAAGTCGAGATAGTGCGTTTTCTTTTGCTAAGAGTTTTATAAAACTCTGCGTAAACGTATCAAGATCGCGCGATGCAACATCTGCCGATACACGTACAAATAGTTCCGCATAATATTTTGAAGGACGACGCATACACCTTATGCTTTGCCTAATCGAACAACCGCCTTGTTAAGTTTCTCGGGATCAGGCGTGGCGCCATCAAGCTCTGCAATAACTTTTCGCGTTGCATCAACCACCAATGTGGCGACTTCTTTCTTGGCAGTCTCGATAAGTACGCGTTGTTGTTCCACCAAGATCGCTTTTCCTTCTTCTACAATACGTTTTGATTCTGTGCGTGCTACTTCGATAAGTTCCGCGCGCGAAGTATCTGCTTGCACGAGCGCGGCGCTAATAATACGTTCCGCTTCGCCGCGAGCCTCACGAACCATCAACGCATGTTCTTCTGCCATTTTTTTGGCCTTTCCCTCCATTTCAGTGGTGAGATCGAGACCTTTTTTGAGACGTGCCTCGCGTTTATCAAGCATGCCAATAAGCGGTTTATATAAAAACCGCTGCAACAGAACAAGCAGTATAATAAAGTTTATGACTTGCGCGATAAACAAACGCCAGTCAATTCCGAGGTTCGTAAGTAGGTCCATACAAGCCAAAAGCCGCTCTGGTTATCCCAAGCGGCTCATGAATCTTTTTCTAAACGAATTTTACAATCAACGCGACAACCAAAGCGTAAATTGCCAACGCTTCGGTAAAGGCAATGGCGAGAATCATTGGAGTCTGGATTTTTGAAGCGGCTTCTGGGTTGCGACCAATGGCTTCGAGCGCCTTGCCGGCAATTTTACCAATAGCAAGTGCAGGAGCAATTGCGCCGACGGCAATAGTTGCACCAGCAATAATGTCTTGAATAATCGGCAACATTGATTCTTTAACAATCGTTGGTTCCATATAGATTTCTGATTAATTAGTTACTGATTTTATTACTTCATGTCCCTCATGCTCATCATGCGCGGTGGCCCCCATCTTGAGGAACACGAGCGTCAGCATCGAGAATACCGTTGCCTGAATAAAGCCGACGAACAGCTCCAGGAACAAGAACGGCAACGGGACTATGTATGGTACCAGAAACAGCACAACCGTCAACAGTACTTCGCCAGCAAATATGTTCCCAAAGAGACGGAAGGAGAATGAGACGATCTTTGCAATTTCAGCCAATAGCTCAAGCAAACCGACAAACGTTCCGATCCCATAGGGCTTTTCCCACGGTGGGACAAAAAACTTTTTTGCATACCGCGCGGCACCAATAGTTGCAACTCCCAATATTTGCACCCCCACCACCGCACCAACCGCAATAGCGATGGTAAAGTTCAAATCAGCTGATGGCGAACGAAGAAATGGAATTAACGCCCGCTCTCCGTGATGAATTCCCCAGAGACCGATCGTACCAAGACCTGGTATCACTTCGAGAAGGTTCGAAAATAATACAAAAAGAAAAATGGTCAACACCAATGGAAAAAATTTCTTCGTAAGTTTTCGATCGCCGGTCACGCTATCCATTAAATCCAACGCACCCTCAAATAGTACCTCGAAAAGATTTTGTAAGCGTTTTGGCACAAAACGAACGCGACGAGTGACAAGGAGTGCAAGAGCAATCAACACAAAAACGACGACATATGACATGACGAGCGTGTTGGTAATCGGCAGTGTGCCGAAATGCCCAAGGACCTCAGGTGTAAGAGAAATGGTCATACCTAGGACAAATCTTTTGGTGTATCCTCTGTTTCTTTGCGCGCACCCGTATTCAGCTCATTTGTTTCGAACATAAGTGTGCGCACTTTAAAAAACACACCAACCGATGACGCAATAGCTGCGCCAATAATACCAATCAGAATAAAAAGTGGGCTGGTACCCATGCGATTATCCAGTATCCGACCAACAACGGCGAACATAACTAATGGAAGCGCAAAAATAAAACCAAGATCCCACACAAGTGAGACCATAGACGATGCACCGCGGTTTTTTTGAAGACCTCTACCGGACATACGAATCTCAAACTAGGGACGAGAGCGCCTATTATAGAGCATCTTTACTGCTTTGACAAACTTCTTACCTCGATCAAATTCATCGCGAAAGAGGTTAAAGCTTGCTCCCCCGGGAGACAGAAGGATGATATCTCCTCGCATTGCATGCCCCCACGCAGCTGTAACAGCTTCTTCCATAGTGCGCACCGGTTCGTCCATACGGCTAAATCGACGCTTCTTGAGTAAAAACACCAAGCGATCAGTCCCCGATCCTGGCAACAACACAACGCGTTTGGCGTGCTGAGAAATTGCGCGCGCCATGTCGTTGTATTCAAGTTTTTTATCGACGCCGCCAGCAATAAGTACGATTCTCTTTTTATCTTCCGGATCAAGTGCCTCCAAAGCTGCTACTACACCATCTGGGCTCGTAGCCGCCGTATCGTTATAACACGGCACTCCTTTAATCGTTGCAATAAGCTCAAGACGATTTGGCAACCCTTTAAATGCACGAATAGCGGCACGAATATTGCGCGCACTCACTCCATACAATCGCGCAGCCAATGCAGCGGTCATAACATTGGAAAGATTATGCGCTCCAGGAATTCTGATATCACTCACGGTACCCAAGATTTGTTCTTTACCACTCTCACGCAACACCAGTGATGCATCGCGCACAAAAATACCATTCTCATCACGAAACTCTTTGAGAGACACCCAGAAACGTCGTGCGCGCACTCGTCCACCCATGGCTCGCGTGATGGGGTTATCGCGATTCAAAATAGCAACATCATCAGTCGTTTGGCGCAAGAAAATCGCTTCTTTATCGGCAATATACTCATCCATGGATCGATATTTATTGAGGTGATCTCGAAACATGTTCGTAATAGCCGCCACAGTTGCACCACGACGCGCCGCTTGAAAATGGTGCAAGAGCCAACTCGAAAGCTCCGTCACAATGGGCACACCTGGTTTGATAGTATCAATGAAATGCAATGGAGAGCAGCCCAAATTCCCCGCAGAGAGTGTGCGACGATCTTCACGCTTGATCATATCGTAGAGCAGTGTTGTCGTGGTGCTTTTTCCACGAGTGCCCGTAACCCCAATAATCGGATTATCTTTCAGTGCCAGGAAAATTCCCCAGTCATTGGTAACAGGAATGCCTAATTTTTCGGCAATAGCCAAATAGGGAGAAAACGCGGGAACGGCTGGACCTTGCACCACGAGGTCGGCGCCACGAATATCTTCTTCTCGGTGACGACCGAACACAAACGTAGGACGGAAAACTCGTTTCCCTTTGGCTCGTAACGCCGCGTAATAATTTTCAATAATACGCACCTGCTCACGCCGACGATCTGCTTCTTCCAAATCCGTAACCAACACCTTGGCACCTCGACGCAAAAAAAACTTTACCGACTCCATGCCAGTACCTTTTGGGTAATGCCCGAGCGCCATGACCACAACGCGCTTTCCGGCAATATGAGAAAGCAGTTCAGCCAATACTGCGGAATTACTTGCTTGATTATGCGCTGATATGTTTTTCATGGATCTCTGTGCTTACAAATGCATCATGGGCACGGCGTACTTCTAATACTGCGCCACCTATATAGTAAAACATCGCTATATAGCCATACATTCCACGCCAAAAACCTACCTTATCAACTTTGCGCCGGAGATTCAAATTACGCAACAATACAGTATTTGTCTGTAATTTATTTACCGAGCAATAATAGTTTAATGCAGGTTCAATGTACCACCCGCGAACATATTGACTTGGAACCCCGTCGATGACCGATCGCGCCATGGCACGCTGCCCGCTTACTTGTGGCAACAACCGAGCTAAAAGATTCCATACAACACCACGATCGTAAATCCCCACGTTCATTGCAACATCCCCTGCTATCACTGGTGTAAGCATGCCATGAATGTGGTCGAGCGTAAGGTCGATAAGATCAGCGTCAACGAATAACACCACCGAAGCGTCAGTCAACGTGGTGCCGATTTTTAACGCCTCTCCTTTACCTTGCTGATGCGGTAATTCACGCACCACGTGGGCACCGGCAGCACGTGCAATTTCGGCGGTATTGTCAGTTGAGCCATCAGAAACAACAACCACCTCGCTAATAAGTGGCGATTGTTTTAATATTGCTACTATACCCCCGATTGTCTGCTCTTCATTGAGGGCGGGCACTATCGCGGCGACCTTCACTTCCCGTGCTGCCATAAGAGTCTATTTTCAGCGGAAATAGTACCATAATTCATAGATTTGATACAATAGGCTTTTAACCAACGATCTCTATGATTCAACTCTACACTGGAAACGGAAAAGGAAAGACCACCGCTGCGCTCGGCACTGCCCTGCGATCAGTTGCCATGGGTAACCCGGTTGCTTTTGTCTATTTTGATAAAGGTGGGACTCATTATTCCGAGCGAAAACTCTTTGCGGGTCCACTAGCATCTCTGAATCTCATCGACTGCTTTCCGACCGGCCTTGACCGCATTGACCCAGTAACAAACAAGTTTCGTTTTGGCGTGACCAGCGAAGACAAAGCCGAAGCAGAGCGTGGTCTGCAAATTGTCCGCGATATTTTTAAACAAAATAAGCACAAACTTGTTGTGCTTGATGAACTGAACTCAACCTTGTTTCTCAAGATGATAAAACTCGATGACGTGCTCGCTATTCTTAACGACCTGCCGCCCGAGATGGAGCTCATCATTACTGGCCGTGGCGCGCCACAAGAACTTATTGATCGCGCTGATCTCGTCACCGAAATGACCTTAGTGAAACACTATTTCTACAACGACATCCTGGCGAGAGAAGGGATTGACTTTTAAGCAACTATGCGGTATTACTCAAATAGATTCTGCCACAAGGAGGATACCCATGAGCGGCGAAGACACAAAGGTGGTCGTACTTGCGTCTGGACGCAAGCCAAAGAACTTTGAAAACAAGATTGCGGTCGGCAAATATAACAAGGTTACCTACCTTGCCATATTTGACTCCATGAGCCAAGCGCTCACCGGCCTACACACATTGCTCGAAACCGAAAATATCGAGCTGATGCCACACACGGCAAAGGATCGGTGGATCGAGGTGCGCATCCCCGAAAAGATGCAAGTCCGCTTTCTGGAGATCCTCATCATCCCGCTCGACACCATGCTCTTGGAGCACAAACGGTCGTTCATCGAGATTCCGCGTCGCTAGGTTGCGCCTGCCGCCACCAGCGAATACACTCTGGTCCGATACGTATATCGGACCAGCTTTTTTATTCAAGCGGTGGGCCTTCTGTATAGGAATCAAACTCAGTTTTGTTCATACCCGATACATCATTCCAATCAAGCTTGTTGCGACGCATGGCGCGGTCATTTAAGACCTCTCGCTTCGTGCCACCCTCGATGAACCAAATACGTGAGTCACCATCAAGCTTCACGAGTTTTGAGTCATCATACAGGCCCATAATTGCATCATTCACCTCCACTACATTTTTTACATTATTACCTTTGTACGACTTGAATACTTCCCAGGTAGGTAGCCAGCGCTTTTGCCAGCGACCGGTCAGGAAAAAGATCTCGTTGCGACCAGAGATTTTTGCCAGCCGCGCGCGTGGAATTTTTGCCACAACACTTGTAGCCATGGATCGAACAACAACCGGAAGGCTTGCGCGTGCCTCCAATGTTTTTACGGATGGAATCAGTAGCTTCATCTGTTGCCCTCCCGTACTCGTAGCAAGAAACCATACTTGCCCTTTTCCATCGCGCACAAGGGCCAAAACAGGCGCGCTCTGCTTAGGTGTATCCACTATGCCCTGTGGGGCCGGCGGAGTACTGGTAATGGGCGTAGAAACCGTTCCTGTCGGTTTTGCATCAGTCAGTGGTGAAAATGGTCGCGCTACAGGACCACTCGTCTCAAAGGCCGCAGTAAGACCTTGACCATCGCAATACCATGGATCATTGCAAACATAATTACCACTGATTTCTGCAAACACTCCATCTTTATCTGTGGTAAGCGCAGTATTACTTGTATCTTCTAAGCGGGCACGAAGCAGATAGGAGCTTCCACTTGCACCAGATAGGTAGTCATAGAAAAAGTCATTGTCCGGCGCCTGTTTTGGATCAACCGGTGTACGCGTCATAAATCGTCCATCGAGCAGAAGTTGCATCATCTGCTTCCAACGATCTTTGGGGGTTCCTGCATCAATAATCGGATAGCTCTTGCGTTCAGTTTTAAATCGCACTAGCGCGCTCGTGATTTCTCTCATGTCGCTCAAGCGCTGACTGTCGTTTGAGCGATAAGTATCGATTGATGCAGCATTTTCTCGCACGTAATCGATTTTGAACTTTTTTACGATAGGCGTCTGCGCAGAGCTCGTAGACGACAAAATAATCTTGTATCGCAAGTCATTCCCAGGATTTTTAAAACTATATTCTTGCCCCACTGATACACTTTCCCAATATGAGCCATTCGATGTCAAAAAATAATCAGCCCGAGTATTTGCCGGAAACTCCCCTTCAACAGAAATGGTGGCTTTTTTGAATACCTGACTATAGGAATTCGCGATCGTCCGCGACTCTGCCGCCGCAGAGGAAGCATACCCTGCCGACGTTTTTGGTAAGGTCAGTTGCCGCTTCGCAGTATCCCAGGTAGCAAATGAAGTGCGCTCTTCTCGGTTATACGTTCCACTGAAATCTTCTGTAAACGAACCTGCATCTGCACGCACGGCAAATGGTGCAACAAGCAAAATAGCTATCGCAGTTAACTCACCCAGTGTAGTAAGCACGACATGTCGACGCATCATAGGTTATGCTGCTGGTTTTTTGATTTCACCGGTCTTCAGGATTTTATATACCCCCATACTGTCCTGACCTTTGCGAAACACGTATGAACCATCCGCTTCAATTGTTCCCACCTGATCCCAAACTTGCTCAAGACTCTTATACTCGATCAAATCCCCTTGCATAATAAGCGTAGGGACTGTTTCGATACGGTATTTTTCGATCAACTCTTTACCTTCTTTGTCGGCGACATCAACCATCTTTTCATCTGTTGGTGTCATACCAAGACGCGCGAGCGGTGTTTTGTGTAATGCCACGTCATAGCATTCTTTGCATGCTTTATCAGCCAACAAGATAATGCCAAATCGGCCTTTCGTTGTGTTGGTGGCTACATCGCGATACGGGGGTACGATCTCACGCAACACAAAGGTACCATCACTCGCTTTATCACCAAAATCATTTAAAAAGGCTTGAGAGGCCTCTGAATTTTTTCGAAACAGTACGGTTGGCAATTTGGTGATACTGTACTGAGCAATCAATTTTTTTCCTTCAGACGAAGCAGCGTCTACGGTTCGTTTGGTAGCCACCACATATCCTTGCCCCTCAAACTCAGCTACAAATGCATCGGGCGCTGAGCATTCTTTGCAATCAGGAAGTGTGAGAATAATCGCTTGTGTTTTCGGTGTTGCGTCGTCAATAAAATCGAGGTGACGAAACCCCAACATCCCCCACGCCGACAATAAAATACTTGCCAGCGCCAACACAGTGAGACCAGCCATGCCAAGCCACCCATTATAGTTTTCTTTACGCCACGGCCATTGCATATTCATAGAATTACGCATGTGCTCGATTATCAAGCATTGCTTCGATTTTCGGGAGATCAAAACCAATAATAATCGTACCATCAATATCAACAACTGGCACCGCAAGAGCCCCACTCTTTTGTTTCAGTGCTTCTCGAGCTTCATCTGACGCCGCTACATCAATTTCTTCATATCGAATACCCTGCTCATCAAAAAAGTTTTTGAGCTGTTTGCAATATGGGCAATGGGGCGTTACGTAGATGGTAATGAGGTGCATATATGCGCCGAGCTCCGACACAACATCGGAGCTCATGTTCATTCCTATTTATTTTTCTGCGAGTGCTTGATCGATAATCGCAGTGAGCGAAGCTTCTGGCACTGCACCAGAAACCAACTGACCGTTTATGAATGTTGCAGGCGTGCCATCAACACCAAGAGCTGAGCCCTGAGCTTGATCTGCCTGGACACGGCTCAAGTACTTCTGCGAAGAGATACAGCTCTTATATGTATCCATGTTCAAACCCAAGTCTTTGCCAACCTGCTCAAGATACGCTGCACCGCCTGCTAGCTTATCTTGGTTTGCATAGACTTTATCTGAAAATTCCCAAAACTTCCCTTGCTCCGATGCGCACTCAGACGCAAGGGCGGCTGGTATAGCTTGTGCATGAAACGACAACGGGAAGTGGCGGTGCACCCATGCCACTTTGTCACCGTACTTTTTCATGATTGATTGCATGGTTGGATTATGGCGCCCACAAAACGGACATTCAAAGTCTGAATATTCAACGATCATTACTTTTGCATTTGCTTTACCGCGAATATGGTCATCTTTAGTGACCGTAATAGAAACAGGCTTTGCTGGTGCGGGAACAGCCGCATCTCCCCCAGGTGCAGGATTCGTCGCGACAGGAATCGTGCGCACACCCCCATCACCAAAACTTGCTCCTGCTAATCTCGAAACACCCAAGGTGCCAAGGCTGCCAATAGTAACGCCAACAAGCAACCCCATAATGAGATGACGATTCAGTGTGATAACAATTTCTTTGCCGTCTGACATACAAAAAAGTAGAATAATTAAATGTGTTCCCCATCATACCACACCCGCACCATACCGGTCAGCATCTGCTGTGGTGCCACGTCGCGCCCACAAAACAACACCAACAACAACCAACATAACACTACCATATTGAGCTGGTGTCAGACCGCCATATCGTACATCAATATGCCACGCATCTGTAGCACGGAAAAAATCCAAGATGAACCGCAATACCCCATAACTCATGGCCACAACCGCAAGAAACGCACCACGCAACTGCGGTCGACGAGCCATGCCATACACTAACACGGCAATCAGCGCGGCACCGAGCGATTCGAGGAGTCCCATGTCGAGTCGTGCCCCACCAGGAAACTGCACTGCCAATATGCTATTACTGAGCGTGCCTGGATGATCATGAATAAAAAAGCATCCGAGTCTCCCTACCGCCCAACCAAATGGCCACGCGTAACTCAGTATATCGGCAAGCCGTAGTCGCATACCGTTCATTGTTCGTGTGTATAAGAAAAATACTGCTACTGCACCAAGAATGCCGCCGATTGACGACAGTCCACCGTTCCAGATGGCAATAATTTCTCCAGGATGGAGCGCAAAATACGCCGGCTCATACAACCCAACAAAACCTAGTCGCCCACCAATAATGGCCCCAAGAAATATCCAGAGCCCCGCGTCAATCGCATGGCGCGTAGAAACACCTACTTTTTTCGCGCGTGCATGGATCAAAAAAAGGCTGGTCAACAAACCCAGCCCCACCATCAGGCCCCATATGTTGACCCGAACACTCCCGATAAAAATTGCAGCGAGGTTAAAATAAGGAATCATGGAGAGATTTTTATATTCGGTATGCGTCGATTCCCCGCCGTCGCACGCTCATAGGTTTCACCGACTCGGAAGAGTGTTTCTTCTCCGTACAGCGGCGCCATCAACTGCAAGCCCACTGGCAAACTATCAACAAAACCGCACGGAATCGAAAGTGCAGGAATGCCCGCAATATTGGCGCTTACGGTAAAAATATCCGAGAGGTACATTGTTACAGGGTCTTCTTGTTTTGCACCCAGTGGCCACGCAACCGTTGGTGATGTTGGTGAAAGAATACAGTCCACATTCAAAAACGCCGTATCAAAATCACGCTTCATGAGTTCACGGACCGAAGCAGCGCGCTTGTAGTATGCATCAAAATACCCCTTAGACAAGGTGTAATTACCCAACATGATACGACGCTTCACCTCGTCACCAAATCCTTGCTCGCGGCTCATGGCATACACATCAAAAAGTGTTTTTACATCATCACTTGGCTCACGGTATACAGAATGCCCATATCGAATACCATCAAAACGAGAAAGGTTTGCAGAAACTTCTGCTGCCATCAAAATATAATAAACTGGCAAACCATATTTTGTGTGCGGCAACGAAACCTCGATCAGTTCGGCGCCAAGCTCCTTCAAAAGATTCATGGCTTGCTGGATGACTACATCAACACCATGGTCCAAACCCGTAACAAAATATTCTTTTGGCACACCAATACGCAAGCCCCGAAGGCTGTCGGTTCCTCGCGATGTCGGCTTTGCTGGTGGCACAAAAGAAGTCGTATCAAGCGGGTCTGTGCCAGAAATAGCATCGAACAATAGTCGTGCATCGCTGACTGAGCGTGCAAATGGCCCGATCACGTCAAAACTTGATGCCATGGCAATAAGGCCATATCGCGAAACTGAGCCATAGGTTGGCTTAAGCCCAACAACACCCGTCAAGCTCGCAGGCTGACGAATCGACCCACCTGTATCAGACCCCAGTGATCCAAGCGCCTCCGCCGCAGCAACTGCAACAGCCGAACCACCAGAAGATCCACCGGGCACCATGGCCGTATTCCAAGGGTTTTTGGTTTTTTTGTATGCAGAGCTTTCCGTTGAGGAACCCATGGCAAACTCGTCCATGTTCGTCTTTCCCACAATAACAGCACCCACATCTTTGAGCTTTCTGGTTACCGTTGCGTCGTATGTAGCGACATAGTTATGCAATATTTCTGACCCTGCTGTGGTGCGAACTCCCTGCACCAACATATTATCTTTAACGGCAATAGGAATACCTGCCAACGCATGAAGCGGTTCTCCCGCTATGCGACGAGCATCTACGGAACGCGCAGTCTCGCGAGCAGTCTCTGCCGTGATGGTAATAAACGCACCAAGCTCACCATCAACATGCTTCACCTGATCAAGACAGGAGTTTACGAGCTCGAGTGCGCTAAATTCTTTGCGCGACAAACGCTCACTTGCATCAATAATTGTCAGTTCGTTGATCTTCATTTGTGTTCTGAGTCAAAAACACCCAAGGTTTCTAGATAGTCACCGTCTCTCCGTGGCATGGCACCAAGCAGCTCTTCGCGTGTCTCGCGATCAGTCACGCGCACCTCGTCGAGTCGCGTCACGTGCTCACGCCCCGTGATTTGCGACACCGGTGGAACACCTTCGATATTGACTGCGGACAATTGCCCAACATAATCCAAGATAGCCGAAAGCTGCTTTTGATAGCGTTCAACTTCTTCTTCGGTAATCGCCAGACGTGAAAGCTTGGCAATGTGGAGCACTTCTTCACGAGAAATCATATCAACTAGCTATGTTCACTTGCCATAAATTTCTTAATATCTGAAAGCGTGCTCATAAACTGTGCTGGGAAAATAATGGTTGAGTTTTTCTCCACAGAAATCTCGGCCATGGTCTGCAAGTTACGAAGCTGTAATGCAATCGGATGTGCTGCCATAACATCTGCGGTCTCGGCAAGCTTTTGAGATGCCAAGAGTTCACCTTCTGCTGCAATAATTTTAGCACGCTTTTCACGTTCTGCCTCGGCCTGTTTTGCCATCGCGCGCTGCATGTTCTCGGGCAGCTCAATATCCTTGATTTCAACAACAGAAATTTGCACACCCCACGCCTCGGTATGCGCATCAAGCACTTTTTGAATTTCCTTGTTAATTTGATCTCGCTCGGACAAGATTTCGTCCAATTGGAAACGACCAACAATATTCCGCAGTGTTGTCTGTGCAATCTGGTTTACTGCAGCCATTACATTCTCGATCGAGACAATGCTTTTAATTGAGTCAACAATTTTGTAATACGCCACCGCAGAAACATCCACGGATACATTATCTTTGGTAATGATCTTTTGCGGCTGAATCGGCAACGTGACTGTGCGCATGTCTACTTTCCGAACAATCTCAATAAACGGAATAACGAGGTTTAACCCCGGCGTCAATGTGCGGACAATTTTCCCAAAACGAAAGACAACACCGACCTGATACTGTTGAACCACGCGCAACCCCATAAGTACGACCACGACAGCAAATATGATGAGTTCCAACATATAAAAAGGGTTAATGCTTATGAGGGTACCTTAGCGCAAATAGGGCCTCTTGGGCAAGGGTTCGAAACACGACACTTATCTAGTGAGATTCAAAAATTCTTGGGCGTAGCGAGCATCTTCTTGATCTATCGAAACCCCATTCACTGTTCTATTAAGTGACTGTTTATACGCAATATAGTCTTTTGGATCAACAACCGGCACGGTAACACCCATGATTTCTAGCGAGATAGATTTACTTAGGTCACAAGGCACAAGCTTCCATTCATGGGCTACTACATCAAATATCTTCGTAGTCTCAAAGCCACCCACATCAATATCTTGTCCTTCGTGATTCAAGGTCAAGAGCAGTACATCCCAATCATTATCTCTATACCGCTCTGGCCCAAACACAATATACTCCTTCACATCAGACATAATTTCTGCAATACGATCTTCTGGCACATCGATATCAATGTCGTTCAATGGACGAGGGTTCCCAAAAGCCTTGCCCGCAAGACCGCCCGTTATCTGAAATGGAATGTTGTGTTTTTGAAGAATACCAACGATCCATCGTAACGTTTTTTCAGAATCTCTGACCTGTTCCATGTTATGTTACCAATTTCAAAAACTCTTTTTCATTCAACACTTGTACACCAAGCTTCTCCGCCTTCTCAAGCTTTGATCCCGCCTCTGCACCTGCTACCACATATGAGGTGTTTTTTGAGACTGATTCAGCTGTTGTACCACCCAATGCCCGGATTTTCTCTTTTGCCTCATCGCGGGTCATGGACTCCATGGTGCCAGTTAAGACGAGTATCTTTCCGCTCAACGGACCAACAGCACGGCGCGCCGGTGCTTCGAGCGTGATATGTGAGAGTAATCGCTCGACAAGCTCACGATGTTTTTTATCTGCAAAAAATGCTACTAGACTTTCGGCAACCACTTCGCCGATTTGTGAAACAGCCAATAATTCTTCTTTCGTTGCGCCCATGAGTTTGTCCATAGACCGGAAATGATCCGCTACATCTGCGGCTGTTTCTGCGCCCACATGACGAATACCGAGTGCATAGATGAACCTGGCAAGTGGGCGATGCGTTGATGCCTGAATCGCAATAATAAGATTTTTTGCAGAGAGATCACCAAAGCGTTCGAGCGCAGTGACATCACCCTCAGTCAATTCGTAAATATCCGCCACATCCTTAATCAACCCTTCGTTCAAAAATCGCTCGACGGTTTTCCACCCAAACCCATCAATATCCATAGCAGAACGCGAGGTAAAGTGCGAAATATTCTCGAGCGTCTTCCCAAAACAATCGCGGTTTGGGCAATAAATCGCAACCTCTCCGTCTTTGCGTTTGAGTGCTGCGCCACACTGCGGACACTGAAGAGGCGGATGAATCTTTTTTTCTTTGCCAGTACGCAGCTTTGGTAACACCTGGACAATTTTCGGAATAATATCGCCAGCTTTTTCTAAGATAACCGTATCACCCACACGTACATCCAGTCGCTCAATCTCATCGATATTATGCAATGTTGCATGCGTCACAGTGGTCCCCGCAACGGCAACTGCGTCCATCACGGCAACCGGAGTCACCGCACCCGTACGCCCAACTTGCCACATAATTTCACGGACAATAGTGGTAACTTGTTCAGCTGGAAACTTATACGCAACAATACCGCGTGGTGTCTTCCCTACCACACCAAGTCGCTCATATGCCGCGTTATCATTCACGCGCGCGACCAATCCATCAATCCAATATCCCACTTTTTCGCGGCGCTTGTTTACGTGCTCAAAAAACTTCTGAACTTCATCAGGGGTTTTCGCCACGGCAAATTCCTTACTGACCTTAAACCCAAGCAATTTCAAAAGTTCCCACTCTTCATCGTGCTTCGTCTGACCAATATTGGTGACGAGTTTCCACGCAGTAAACGAAAGCGGTCGACTTGCAGCAATTTTTGAGTCAAGTTGACGAATACTGCCCGCCGCAACATTGCGCGGGTTTGCAAACACTTCTTGGCCAGCATTTTTTTGTGCTTTATTTAATTGTTCAAAATCCTTCACAGTCATATACACCTCACCGCGGATCTCAAGTGCTTCGTTCTCAATTGCATGTATAATCTGGTCATACACCGTAGTGTTTGAACCAAAAATTACGGATACCTCTTTCTCTGTGGGAACCCGAACCATAAGCGGTACAGATTCTATTGTTTTTACATTTTCTGTCACATCTTCACCAATACGACCATCGCCACGAGTTGCTGCAGTTTTTAACTGACCTCTCTCATAGGTAAGAGACATCGCAAGACCGTCAACTTTGACCATGCAAAACACATCAAATAAACTCGCCTGCATCAATTTACCAATACGGTTGTACCACTCAGTAAACTCCTCAAACGAAAACACATCTTCCATCGAAAGCATGCGCTCGCGATGAGTAACTTTCTTAAATGCTGCGATCGCCACTCCACCAATACGCTGAGTCGGAGAATCAGGTGTTACAAGGTCAGGAAACTCTTGCTCAAGTGTAAATAGCTCATGTTTTAATGAATCCAGCGCGGCCTCTGATACCTCTTCTTTGTCCAAAACATGATACAAATGCCGATGATAATTAATCTCGGCTTTGAGCTTTTTGACGCGAAGTCTGGCGGTTTCTTTATCCATAGAAAACTAAGATTACCACGAGTTTCTAGAAACTTCTATACCAAAAAGCGCCTTCCACAAGTTCGTGGATGAGGCGGTATAACCCCAGTACAAAACCCTTTAACGTAACCCTTGGCGAGCTACGGGAGTGCATGTATTTGCCAATGCAATACCTACGGTCGTAGCACAAACGACGCGCCCTAGTTTTGATTGCTCCTGACGTGCGAACAGTGCGTATCCTTTTCCATCCGCACTACTTTGATAGTACACACTGTAGGATAAGCTTGATTCATCAGGAACACCGAGAATCGCTGCGGTACACTGTACGCGCTCCGCCTTACCAACAATACCCGCTTCAGCATCAATGCACCCGCCGCTCACGGATACTGGTTTTTCTGCAATCGGATACACACCTTTCGTACCAGCATAATGTTCCAATGCTCCGCGCGTAGCAGCAACAGATGCCAATCGCACTGCATCGCGCTCGCGCACAAGCCCTGTGTGAACAGATGAACCTATGAACACAAGAACCATACCAACACAACATGCCACCACCAATACTTCGATCCAATGAATATTTTTACTCGTTCCAGTGAGGTTCATATAACTACTTACAATCGATTGTTGTGCTGGTCGCAATACAGGCAAGCGTTCCGTCGCGATTTGCGTCTTTGAGCGCTCCTACCGCTACGGGTAACAAAAAGGCTACTTCATACCCATCAGATACGTTGGTGTATGTATAAAAACTACCATCAGAAGCTCGCGGTAACACCGAAACAAAGACCTCGTGCGTACAAGAAAACTGAAAACCCTCTTGAGAATTATCTAGACACACAGCCTCACCAACCCCAAGCGGTGTCGATGGTGTGCGGGTATGTGGATATGCTGCACGTGCGAGAAAATACTGCTCAAGACCGGTACGTACTACAAAAATATCAGATAGCGTCTCAAAGGCTTGCGCTCGCTTCGTCGATTGACGCTGCAACAAGCCACCAAGCGTTATTACCCCAATAGCAAAAACCGCAACAGCTATACGCACTAAGAGCCGCCACGGTATTTCTTTTTTTTCTTGAGGATATAACGTCTCCGTCATCTTTATTGCAACTATTTAGTAGTTACCGAAACCCCCGCCAACACTTTTTTAACTTTATCCACGGTCTCTTGCGGCATAAAATGCGCCTTGATGAGGTAGTCGACCGCACCTTGTTTTAACCCAAACTCAACGTCGCTTTTCTGACCCAAATTAGTTAACAAAATAACTGGAATATCTTTTGTTTTTGAATCTTTCTTTAAATGTTTTAATACTTCAAAGCCATCCATTTTTGGCATCAAAATATCAAGCAGGATAATATCGGGCAAAAACTTTTGAGCAATCTTCAAAGCTTCCTCGCCGTCTGGCGCGTGTTCAACTACGTACCCTTCTGACTGAAACTTCGAAGAATAGATCCCCGCAAGAAACGCATCGTCTTCGGCAATCAGTACTTTTTGCTTCGCACTTGGCATACAACAACGGAAGTAACAATATGAAGATTAAATCTCTACCTCTCTATTATGCGTCATACTCAGGTCTTTATGCAAAAAACTATCCACACCCCTCTTGCTAATTCATCATGCGCTGCGCGAGCCCGATGGCTACAGAAAAGCGTGGGCCAATCTCTTGCAATGTCGGCTTTAACTCATCGGCATACAATACGCGCGCCCATGGATCTCCCAAAAATGTCCGAATATTAAAAACGCTCGTGAGGTATTCTGGTAACCCCAACAATACCGATGACCCTCCCGTGAGAACCATTTTCTCTGGCATCCGTAGAGCGTTACTTTTTCCTTTATACAAAGATAATGCGTATTGGATAGCATTTTTGAGAGGATTGAGTGCGTCTTTAATAACCTGTGGCAAGCCTTCCGGGCGCGGCACCGAAGCCATGTCAAACTTCATGCTCTCTGCTTTGTCAGCGGCAATGTGCATTACTTGAGCAATCGCCTCGGTGAGCTGTGAACCACCAACCTCAACACTGTGTGCAAGAAACGGTGCACCGCGATCAACGATGAGAATATTACTTTTCCGCGAACCAATGTCGATAATAATAGCTGGCGACATGTCGGTGCCAATAAGCGCACGAATAAACCCAAGGCCTTCGGTTTCGAGACTTGCGAGTGTAAGTCCTGCTTTCTGAAACACTGCAACATATTTATCACGCTCTGATTTTCGTGCCGCAGTTACCATCACTTCGGTAACATTTTTCTTCTGCACATCAGTTGAGCCAGTTGGTGATGGCAATACACGCCAATCTAAAATTGCCTCGTCAAGCGAAAATGGTAACAACTTTTTCGTCTCCCAACTCACCGCACCAGATAACTCTTTTTCTGGTACACCCGCCAAAGAAAGCACCGTCGTAAACACCGAATAGAGTGGCAATCCTGCAATAACCGATCGAGTTCGTACACCCGCCTCAGTAATCATGGCACGCAAAATTTCGGCGGTGCGGTCAACCTCAGTGAGCCAGTCCACGTTTTGCTCGAGCGGCGAACGCTCAACCCATGCGTAGGTCATGAGGCGTGATCGCGATTCTTCTTTGGCAAGTTCGACAATTTTAATGCCGCCGCCACCAAGATCAACTCCTAAGTATGATGAAACTCGAGCCATAGTGAGGTAATGATATCACAAACGCGACCCGGAAGTCGCGTTTGTGATCTTTTATACTGGTCGCACCTTTTCTTTGTGATTATGTTTGTGTTTCTTTTTGCGATGCTGGTTAAACTTCGGCATGGGGAATCCAAACCGTTGCGAAAGAATCTCAATCCCGCTTTGCAATGCCGATCGAGTATTCGCGTAACTCGAAAACGAAAGCGCGCGACTGACTGGTACCCAGCGAACGCCACGAATTTTTTCGCTCTTTTGCGGTTTCGCAACAGCATCAGCTGGTGTTTCCATAAGTACCAGTGTGATGTATTTATGAATGAGCATCCCCTTGTGCACATAGCGATCAACAAACCAAATATCAAGCGTTGGAAGTGTCGCCATAGGAAGAAGATCGGGAAGACCCATTTCTTCGCATGTTTCGCGCATTGCAGTGGTCACTATGTCTTCACCGGGTTCAATGTGACCTTTCGGAAAGGTCCATTTGTAATAGGGATCCTGAATAAAACCTACCTCGATCCGTGAGGATTGACCAGGCGTTGACGGCATCGAACGCCGAAATACAATACCCCCAGCCGAATGCTCGATCCGGACAGGACGCTTCGAATTTTTTGGCGGCCGTGTAGCCATTATTTTTTCTCTTTAAGAATACTCATTGCACGATCGAGTTGCGGATCGCGATTTGCTTCGTAGTCTTCGCGCGTACGCTCAACTTTAATGTCAGGCTCAATACCTTGTTTATTGATCATGCGGCGCTTTGGCGTCAACCATTCTGCAATCGTAATCTTGATAGATGAGCCATCGCGGAGTGGTTCGTAATTTTGCACTGAACCCTTGCCGAATGTTTTTTCGCCAACCAGTGTTGCTTTGCCATAATCTTGCAATGCACCCGACATAATTTCTGATGCCGACGCAGAGCCGCCGTTTATGAGCACCACGGTTGGCATGTGTTCAAGCCGCGGATTTTTCTCGGACGTAAACTGCTCTTCTTCTGTGTCTGATGAGTGCTGTACAACAATCAGTGAACCCTTCGGCACCCATTCGCTCGTAACCTCAACCGCACTATCAAGATACCCACCAGGGTCATTACGCAAGTCAATAATCAAGCCCTTCGGGTTCTGCGGCAATAGTTCTTTTAGTGCGCGACCAAAGAGCGGCGTTGTGTCAGCGTTGAAATGTGCAATTTTAATGTAGGCAATGCGATCGGTCAGTTTCCACGTTACTGCCTCCATTTTAATGTCATCGCGCGTAATAGAAATTTCTTTTGGCTCCTTCAAGCCTTCACGATAGATAGTCAACTTCACCACTGTTCCTTTTTTGCCGCGAATAAGACTCACTGCCGCATCTGTTGACATACCACCAGTCTCTTTGTCATCGATAGCCAGCAACACATCGCCCGCATGAATACCTGCACGTTCTGCAGGAGAATTTGGTAACGGGGCCACCACTACAATGAGATCTTTCTTCATCCCAATTTCTGCGCCAATACCTTGGAATGTTCCTGCGAGCTCATCGTTAAATTTCTTGGTTGTCTCGGGATCAAAAAACACAGAATACGGATCCTTGAGCGCAGACACTATACCTGAAAGTGCTCCATAGAGAAGCTTCTGATCATCAATCTGTTCGCCAAAATGCTGCGTTTTTACAATGCGCCAAATATCCCAAAACATTGAAAAATCGACTTTAGGATCAATGAGCGGTGTTTTCTCCTGGCCATTTTCTACAATAAGGCCCGACGAACTAGAATCAGGCATTAGTCCCTGCAATCGCTTCTTCTCGGTATATCCACCAACAGAAAACCCTGTACCAAAAACTATGACAACCAAGAGGACAACGCCCACGATGCGCAGAGCCGGCGGGTTCTTTTTTTGAAACATAGGTGGATACAAGTTCATACAAAATACATTATGCGACTGTTTTGATGTCCGCCCCGATCATGCGCAATCTACCGGCAAAATCTTCGTATCCGCGATCAATCTGTTCAGCATTCCCAATGCGGGTCTCCCCTTGCGCAATAAGTCCCGCAATAACCATGGTTGCGCCAGCACGGAGATCAAGACTCTTAATCTCTTGCCCATACAGAGGAGTCGGGCCCGTGATGATGACGCGGTGCGGGTCAGCAATAATGGCGTCGGCACCCATTTTCACTAATTCATTCACATACCCCATGCGACCCTCAAACATAGGGTCATGGATAAGAGATGTGCCCGAAGTCTGTGTGGCTAACACACCAAATAATGCTTGTAAGTCTGTTGGGAAACCTGGATACGTTTGCGCTTTTAGCTTGAATGCTTTCAGTTGTGATTTTTTGTGTATGGTCAATTGATCACCAACAACAGTATATTGCACACCAGCATTCGTAAGTGCGATCAAAACACTATCAAGTTGTTCGGCGATCACGGGACCCATCGTGATTTCACTCTGCGACACCGCTGCCAACACGGCAAACGTACCGATCTCAATACGATCGGGGATAACAGAAATAGATGCACCATTCAAGGATTTTTTACCACGAATACGAAACACATGGCTTTCGACAAGCTCGATGTCTGCACCCATCTGTTTCAAAAAATCAACGAGCTGCATGACATGTGGTTCACCCGCGGCCATTTTCAACATAGTTTCACCTTCGCTTACCGCAGCGAGCATGAGTGCGTTTTCGGTTGCCGTAACCGACATTTCCGGAAGCACAATGCGCCCTCCACGCAACACATCGCGAGTAAACTCGTACACACCAGCATCACGACGCACTGCAACACCAAATCCAGATACTGCTTCGATATGTGCGTCTATCGGGCGTTTTCCAATAATACATCCACCTGGTTCTGGGATTACTACTTCGCGGAATCGAGATAACAATGGTGCCAAAAATAAAATGGCAGTGCGCATGGACTTCACGAGTTTCTGGTCGAGCTTTTCGAGAGAGACACCACGCGTGCAAATCGTCACTTCATGTGGATTTTTCCACGATACAGCACCGCCCATGATTTCAATAATCTCAATCAGCTTGAGTACATCATTGATGCGTGGAAGATTAGCAATAGTGCAAGGTTCATCAGTCAACAGCGTCGCGGCAACCAGCGGCGCTGCGGCATTTTTGCAACCACCAATCGTAATATGTCCGCCAAGTTTTGCCTGACCAGCAATAATAAGTTCTGCCATACAAAAAACTCAACCTTTAAAGAATATAAACTTTAAAAATTCGCGCCTCCTAGGGCGCTCGCGATAACTAAACGAATCTGCTATACTGTACCAGAAATTGAACCCTATTGCAATTCTCATGCCACTTGCCTTTCGTCGCATTGTCTTCTACGTGTCTACCGGTATTTTTCTGGTCACAGCCCCACTCATTATTGGGTATACTGCTGGATATCGATACCACTTCAAACAGCACCGCATCGTAAAAACAGGCGGACTTTTTATTGCTACAAATCCCAAAGATGCCACTATTGAAATCAACACTACCCTGCGCAACGAGACATCACCCGCATCGATCCTCAATCTCTCGCCGGGCGACTATCGTGTGCGAATAACCAAAGACGGCTACTGGCCATGGGAAAAACGATTGCCTGTCGAAAGTGAACGCATGACGTTTGCCAATGATATCGTACTCTTCAAAAAGGAACCGCCGACCCTCATCAAGCAGGCAGAAATAACTGACACTGCCATTACCCCTCGAGATAACACTATTCTGTATCGCAACGGCGACGATACCCTCAACGAGGTGTGGATGCAGCGCGGTACAACATCGACGCTGTTGTGGCGTAGCTCTGGAACACCGCGGACAATCGGACCAATGGCTCGTGCAGGCCACGTGCTTATGGTTGATGGTATTACTCACGGACCCGTGCTCATCAGCCCTGAAAAAAATACGATTCCTCTTGATCTAGGCACGTTGGTGTCCCCACCGTTTTTAAACCCCCTGTTTGATCTCAACGATCAAAATATTGTATACGGAATCAAAAAAGGGACACTGACCTCCATTAACACCAAAACACGCGTGGTGCGCCCGATCGCGAATGAGGTTCGTGATTACCTGCCAACCAAAGATGGCATTCTTGTTATTTCTGAGAAAAAGAAACCTGAACTGTTGCGCATTACAGGAACTACCATCACCCACCTGGCAACACTGGAACCAGGAGCCACCGAACTCTCTGACCCCATCGGTACCTTGCCAGCCTATTGGGACAGCATACGGAACGAAACAATCCTCTTAGATCTCAAAAAATCAGATCTTGCGCTGACCACACAACTACCCGGTAAAATCATTGCCTCAACAAATGCAACCGACGACACCGCCGTAATCACTGCGACGGACCGCGAGATCTGGCGCACCGTACTTCGCTCGAATCGCGCTGAACTCATCACTCGTGTAAGTGATCCTTTGGTGTCTACGTATCTGCACCCATCCGGTAGCATTATTCTCTATGTTACATCGGATCGCGTTCGAGCCATTGAGCTCGACGACCGTGATGGCCGCGGCATCTACGATCTCGCCAACTTCGACCATATCGACGCCACCGCACTCTCTCGAGATGGCGCAAACCTTCTTATTGCCGGCACCCGAGACAAACAACGCGGGCTGTGGCAGCTCACCTTGCGCTAATCACTCATCTCTAAAACCCGTTTCAAATAATCACCGTACGGACTTTTTGCATATACGCGAACAAGATCAACGAGCTGTGCGCGATTGATAAACCCTTTCATAAACGCAACCTCTTCGATACAAGCAATCTTGAGGCCTTGCCGCGCTTCAATGGTTTGCACAAATTGTGAGGCAGAAAGCAGTGAGTCGTACGTACCACTATCAAGCCATGCTACCCCGCGCCCCATCTGCGTGACACTGAGCGCACCCTGTTTCAAATACGCGAGGTTTACGTCGGTAATTTCCAACTCACCACGTGCTGATGGTGTAAGCGATCGTGCAATAGCTGGTCCATTTTTATCGTAAAAATACAAGCCCGTTACTGCCCATGGTGATTTGGGTTCTTTGGGTTTTTCTTCGAGCGAAACCGCTTTGCCGTCGGCCCCAAACTCAATCACTCCATAGCGTTCGGGATCAGTTACGCGATACGCAAAGACTTCTGCGCCTTCGGTAAGTGCCACTGCATGCTCGAGCTGATCGGCCAACTCGTGGCCATAAAAAATGTTATCACCGAGAATAAGACAGACCGAATCGCCTGCTAAAAATTCTTCACCAATAATAAGTGCTTGAGCAATGCCTTTTGGTTCTGGTTGCACTGCGTATGAAAGTTTGATACCCAGCGATCCACCATCGCCTAACAGCGACTCAATGATAGGGAGATCACGCGGTGTTGAGATAATCAAAATATCTCTGAGCCCCGCAAGCATGAGGGTTGAAAGTGGATAATAAATTGTTGGTTTGTCGTAGACCGGCAACAATTGCTTGGAGATACTTTTCGTAAGTGGATAGAGCCGCGTACCGCTCCCACCAGCGAGAATAATGCCTTTCATACACGAGCAGGTTACCGCTTGGTGTACTGCTTATCATAGTACGCCAAGTATTCGCCGGATTTTACCGACTGCCACCAGCTTTCATTATCTTTATACCAGCTAACGGTTTTGGCAATACCCTCGGCAAATGTGACTTGAGGCTCCCACCCAAACACGCGTGTCATTTTGGTGTGATCAAGCGCATACCGACGATCGTGTCCCGCGCGATCTTCCACATGAGTAACGGAGGATTCATCCTTACCAAGCAGTTTCAAAATACTCGCCGTAACATCTAGATTGGTAACATGCTCGCCTGAGCCGATGTTGTAGGATTCATGCAGTTCGCCTTTTTCTATTACATCCCACAAACCGCGTGATACATCGTCAACATAGATCCACTCGCGGACTTGCTGACCATCGCCGTAGACGGGTACTTTTTTGCCTTCGATGAGGTTGGTAATAAAAAGCGGAATGAGTTTTTCTGGATGCTGATACGGACCATACACGTTTGAAAAGTGCGTCACGAGTGCGGGAATTTTGTACGTACGAATATATGAGCGCACCAACAGTTCTGCACCTGCTTTAGCAGCCGAATATGGACTTGATGGATTGAGCGGTGCTGCTTCGTCTGCGGCGCCAGTTTCTATGTCGCCGTAGACTTCGTCGGTTGAAATATGAATAAACCGTTTGGTGCCATGTCGACGCAGTGCTTCGAGAACCTGGAACGTTCCCATAACATCTGTTCTGAGGAATGCCTCAGGGTCGAGAATCGAACGATCTACATGCGACTCGGCGGCAAAGTTCACTACAACATCAACACCAGAAAACACCGCATCGAGTGCTGCTGGGTCGCAAATATCACCACGATAAAAAGAATAGCGAGGATTGCGCACTACATCTTCGAGACTCGCAAGGTTCCCTGCATACGTCAGCTTATCGAAGTTCCCGATGGTGGCATCAGTATGATTCGCGAGCACCCACCGAATAAAATTCGAACCAATAAACCCCGCGCCACCCGTTACCAGAATTTTCATACTAAATATTCCTGTACTTTTTTGGCAAGTGCTGCGGATTCTCCTTCGGCGTATGCTTGCTCTGGCCAAAACTTTAAACCATCGTTATCGTGACGCGGAATCAAATGCATGTGCCAATGCATTATCACTTGGCCCGCTGCACGACCAGTATTTGTCGTGAGGTTAAAACCCTGCGCACCTGTTGCCGCCAAAATCGCCGGAGCAACTTTTTGCACCGTTTTCATTACCGCAAGGAACTGTTCCGTATCAGCCTCACGCACATCACGTACATGCACTTTGGGAATGATCAGCGTATGACCTTTGGTATTTGGGTGAATATCTAAAAAGGCCAACGTGTCGGCGTCTTCATAGATTCGTGTGGCAGGAATCTCTCCTGTAATAATGTTACAAAAAATACAATCAGCCATATATGTTACATATTATTCCTCAAACATGACCAGCATAATCGTTGCGAGCATAGCCGACGCGTACATTCCCATAGTAATTCGCCATACGGGTGCCCACGACAACGTCGCCCAGTATATCACTGCTGCAATAACGGCAACACCTCCCAGAACATACGGCCATACATAGCGCCCTCTGTGATGCGCGACCGCTGCCTCTTTTATCTCAAAACGTACTCCGATAATGCCAAACAATAGCACAAACAATAATATCCAACTACTCGAGGGATATCCTTGAATTGATGCTGGCCACACTTCTGCCGCCAGCGAAACCAGCGCATAAAACAGCACGCTGAGCCCTGTGAGCGAGCGAGCCAAATACAGAATAAACGCATTGAAGAGTGAGGCTTTCATTAGATTGGTTGTAATTGGTACAAGGTAATCCCCGAAAATGTGGGACGAGCGCGCGGTATGAATCCTGCTTTTCGCCATGCAACTCGCAGTTCATTCGGAACACCTTTTGTACTAGGATCACCCAAAAACCATACTGGGACTCGACTCTTCCGTAATCCACGCATAGCCAAAAGATCTTCTGCTGTAGTATCGCTAAGCAGCATCACTTCTCTACTCGGGAAAATCATACGATCCGGGGTGAGTGTCAGAATGACCGCATCTGCAGGTGTTGCCGCAAGAACTGCGTCGCGCACGTTCGTTGATGCGTGATATGCATCAGTTAATGGCAACAACCCTTGCGGCTGCCAAAATACTGATCTCATCCCCAGCACAATAAACAGCACTGCTGCGGCCGCTACCCACAGACGGTTCAGTGTAGTCCGGCGCTGGAAAGAAGCAAGATACGCGGCAACGAGCGGCATCGTCATAACATACACAGGCAAAAAGTGGCGAGCAAACGGACTACCGACTGAAGGTGTGTCACCTACTCCGCTTAGCCCAAGCGTGCCACCGTAATACCATAAAACCCAAACAGCAACGAGCAATGCGAGTGTTGATATCACCGCTAATCGAACGCGCAATTTATTGATCACTTGCTTGCGCGCAAGTTGCACTAGTCCCAAAATTGCCGGAATAGTCATCCACCAACTCATCCGAATAAAGAAATATTCAAATACGGCGCGTAAAAATAGTGGCGAAGTGCCAAATGGCGCAACAAATAAATTACTAAATAAACCAAAAATGGCTGCCTGCGTACCAGCCCCGTAATAGAGCCAATGCATATAGATCGCAGGAATCAACACAATCAACGCTCCTGACGCGGCAAACAGAAACGAGAATGGTCGGAGACGTGCGCTCATAACCACAAACAATACAGTAATGATCAAACCCAGCCACATGGTCTCACTGGGGCGCATGACCATCGCCAAACCCATTGCTAGCCCAAACAGTGCAGATAATAAATGCCGTTTTTTACCCAACTCGAGATACCACGGAATCTGCAGTTCGACATTTCCATCTGTGGGGATGGTGTGTTTTGATAGCATCAATATCCGCACAAACAACCCAATGGCAATCATAGCAAGCGACAAAAAAACACCATCGGCAAAATATCCCCGCAAGGTATACGTCAAAAAAGCTGGATGAATTAACGTAAGCGCACCGCTCGTCATGGCAATGCGTCGACCAAAAAATGGCCGCAATAAACCGACGAGCGAGAGTACGCCAAAAATAGAAAGGATCGGGGTGAGGATTGGCATAAACCAATTCCCCATCAGTTTTGAAACAATACCCAGTGCCAATGGATACGCGGGAATACCTTGTGGAATCAAGTGCTCTCCAGAACGGATCATGCCTGGCGGATGCACCTGTTCCGGTAGCACCACTTTGGATGGCGCAGGGATAGCAAGTGATGACGTTTCACGAAAATTACGCGCGAACAGATAGGTAGCACGTTCTTCGGCTGAGAAAAAAACTTCTCGATGCGCAAACGCCCATACGACCGAAAGAGTGACATATGCAATAAACGCAATAACGAACCCAACCTCTGCGAGGCGGCTTTGCCAACGGGTAAAAAATGGTTGTACGGCTATTTCATGTTCCATGGTTGAGAAGGCTAACAAACGCACAGCCAACAGCGATCATAAAGATCCAAAATGCTGCTATTGCGAATCCTACGTTGGGATACACTGCATCGAGCAACAAGAGAGTAATTGCAAGCACTTGCAAACACATTTTCGTCTTCCCCCACATATTCGAGGGCATGAGCATCTTCTTCACAAATTTAAAGTACATGCCGCCTACAATTGTAGCAACTTCGAGACCGATCACAGTGAGTGCGAAATCGAGACCCAGTCGATGCACCGCAAGAATCGCGACTGCAGTGCCGATCAAAAGCTTGTCGGCAATAGGATCGTATATAATCCCCCATGACGTAATCTGTTTGCGGGTCCGCGCAACAGCACCATCCAGCGCATCAGAAAATGCCAGAACCAAAAACACGGCAAGCCCTGTTGCATACCACCCGGAAAGAAAAAGTATCGCGAGAAACGGAACTCCAAAAAACCGAAACCAGGTAACGTGATTTGGCGTAACCCACTGCGGCACAAGACGACCCACAGACTGCATAATCAAGCGATCTGTTGGATACGGTTCTCGTCGCACCGACTGAATAACGTAATCAACCATACAAGTTTCTGGTACGTGTAGTATAGTTTGTTTCAGCCTTTTTGTGAACCAAGAAGAAGTTGTTCTAGCGCCAAAGAAAGCTGCGCGGCAGTATACTGTTCTGCAGCACGAAGCGCATGCTCGTGCATAGCCACCCAAGGAGCTTCTGTTATACGAATTATTGCCTCCGCCAAGGCATGTACATTCCCCGGCTCCACCAAATAGCCGGCCTCACCGTGTACAAAAGCCTCTGGCACTCCGCCAATTCCCGAAGCAATTACCGGAAGACCCGCCGCAAAAGCTTCAATAAGGACAAGCGGTGTGTTTTCATACACCAGTGTTGGCACTAGAGCCGCATGCATGTGCGGGATCAGATCTGACAATACCGCTGAATTCGTGAGGCTTTCTCCGTGGTAGATAACTGAGGCGTCTTTCGCTGCCGCTTGTGTAACTATCTCGGTCATTGAGCCGCGCCCAACAATGTGAAGTTCGGCGTGCAGACCTTTTGCCCGCGCCTGTTGCCACGCACGAAGAAGCACTGTCACACCTTTGTACTCTTCCAGCTGACCAACAAACAAAAACTTACATACACCCACCGGTGCTTGAGCAATTGCGGTAGCCCGATGAGCAACATCATGAGTAAAACGCACGAGTCGAGATTTCGGAAACCATCCGTGTGATTGGAAATAGTCCAAGAAAAACTGCGAGCGCGAAATTACGATTTCTGGCGAACCGAACAACGCGCGATTTATAGAACCATACAATTGCACTGACCACGACGCTGTGTCGAAACTTTTTTCTTTTCCCCATACCAGCAACCCGCGCGGAAACAATGGCCCGAGGTCATGAATAGTGTGCATCCAGCGCACTGCTTTTCCTTGTGCTGTTTTCAAAAAACTACGGATTGCCCATGGCACAGTATAGCCAATACCCTTGAGATTATGGGTGAGAACAAGATCCGGCTTCAGCTCTCGCAAAAATTGGCGGATGGTCCACCAGGTATGCAAGTTGAACATGTCGAGAACATGCCAGACGAGCCGCATGAGCGGATTATGGCGATTGATGTTAATAAACGAAAAAATATTGAGTGGGAAAAATCGCAACACCCGCACACTAGAAATCACGCTATCTTTGTCTCGCGCAAGCGACAGCGAAGAAAGTCCGCCCCATGGCCTAATACTCAGTACAGTGACTTCATGGTTTCTCGCCAGCTCTTGCGCAAACGTTGTGGCCACTACTTCTGCTCCCCCGCGATGATATAGTGGAAAAAGTGCGGCGATCAGGAGTATTTTCATACTATACGATATGCAGCGAGCGCCATTTTAGCCACTTCTGACCACGCAAATCGTTTGACCATACGCTCACGTGCGGCAACAGAAAACTGCTGATATGTTTCTTGTTCCGTAACAAGCTGGGTAATACATTTCGCCAACCCCTCGACTGAACCCACAGAAAAAATAAGCCCGGTCTCCCCCACACCAATCGTTTGCCGCAAACCCGGAAGATCCGACACAATAGCCGGCAATCCACACGCTTGTGCTTCTGCTGCAGCAATGCAAAACGATTCCGTCGCCGCGACAGATGGCATAATAAACATATCTTGATCATTCAAAAGTGCTGGTAAATCTTTATGCGTTACCAATCCAGAAAAAGAAATATGTTCGGCAATATTCTCTTCTGCAGCTAACGTCTCATATTCTTTGCGCATGTCGCCATCACCAACAATGGTCGCCTGCACTTGTACCCCACGATCTTGTAAAAGCTTCACTGCGCGAATCAACACAGGCACACCCTTAAAGTAATGAGCACGATCAAGGCCTGCTACCAACACAAGACGCGTGATTTCATGGCACGAGCGATGCTCGATGGTTGGTGTAAAAAAATTTGTATCAACGCCATTCGGAATAATCACCACCGCAGGCATGTTCTTTTGTTTGAGCATGTTTGAAAATGGTGAGTTATCGAGATAATCCTCTGAAAGCGCAGCAAAAACATTTGTCTGGCGCAAAAACCACGGCATAAGATACGTTTCGTGCGCCTTAAAAACATATTTCAACAACCCTTCGCCATGAGTATCCATTTCGTGATGGACAACTAAAGTGAATGTAGCACCGCGCCACTTGGCATACGCAGCAACTTCGAGGCCGCCAAAAAAAGGATAGTAGCAATGCACCACATCAAACCCGCGCAAAAGTTTTGCGAGTTGCGGCAAAAAACCAGCATTACCATATTTGATAACTGGCCTAAGATACTGCACCCGAACGCCGTCGATGCTCGCGACTGATTCTCCGCCGTTATATTGCGGCGTGAAGACCGTAACTTCATGACCATTTCGCGCCATTTCACGAGCCATGTACTGCGCGGCAACACCAATACCACCAGGATACGGCGGATAGGTTGGGCTCAAATATGCTATTTTCATACGCCTGTACCCTACCAGAACATGAACATTCTGACGAACCGCCAATAAAGCCACAAACAAGGGTTTATCACCAGTCGCACTGCAAGGCTAGAAGTCTCTTGGAAATCAATAATTGCAGTGATGCGCCTAGTAACCTCGCGATCTGACACAGTGCGCAATGATTGAGAAATACGTCGCGAGTTTTTGATAGACTGACGATATATTGGGTTACACAGCAATCGATACCCTTGTACTTTGTCACGCCACCAACCCGTAAAAAAGGATGACCCAAAGAGCGCCACTTCCCAGAGCAATAATGCCGGAGCGAGCATGATGAGTGTTGCCCAGTGATAATTTGCAAACACGGTGGCTAAACGATTGCGTTCGAC
>CAZHIP010000003.1:0-79196 GCA_964532925.1 uncultured Gammaproteobacteria bacterium | reverse complement strand
TATGGAGTCGTCGGATCACTAGCTTCTACTTTCGTATCTGCTCGACTTGTAGGTCTTGCAGTTAAGCTGGCTTGTGCGCTTGCACGACGCGCTCCGTTTCCATCGGAGCTTAGCCAACCTTTGTAAACGCCTCCGTTACCTTTTAGGAGGCGACCGCCCCAGTCAAACTACCCACCAGGCACTGTCTCGCCGACCGGTTTCACGGCCAGGGATTAGAATTCACATAGCATAAGGGTGGTGTCTCATTGGTGCCTTGCGGCTCCCACCTACGCTGAACATACGGAACATGAATTCAATGCCAAGTTGTAGTAAAGCTTCACGGGGTCTTTTCGTCTAGCCGTGGGAAACTCGCATCTTCACGAGTCTTGCAATTTCGCCGAGTCTCTCGTTAAGACAGTTATCAAGTCGTTATGCCATTCGTGCGGGTCGGAACTCACCCGACAAGGGATTTCGCTACCTTAGGACGGTTATAGTTACCGCCGGCGTTCATCAGCGCTTGGATTCGAAGCTACTTCTTCTTGCGAAGAATTGACCCCTCCTCTTAACGTTCTGACACTGGCCAGGCATCAGCCCATATACATTGCCTTGCGGCTTCGCATGGACCTGTGTTTTTGGTAAACAGTCGCTCGATATACGTTCGCTGCGGCCCTCCTTGCGGAGGGCAGGCCTTATCCCGAAGTTACGGCCACTTTTTTGCCGAGTTCCTAAACGAGAGTTCTCTCGTACACCTGAGCACACTTGTGCCCGAGGACCTGTGTCGGTTTACGGTACGGTTTCCTTATGCCACACGTCGATAGACTTTTCTAGGCTCCATTGTTACAAGAATTGGCTCCACCTTGCGGCTTCACCTGCATCCAGTGACCTTGCGGTCACCGTAAACGTGCGTATCCAAAACACGTTCTCACTCGAACGAAGCGCATCTATCTACAAAACATAAGGAAGTGCAGGAATATTAACCTGCTGTCCATCGGCTACGCCTTTCGGCCTTACCTTAGGCCCGACTAACCCTGGGTCGATTTGCGTTGCCCAGGAAACCTTCCTCTTACGGTGATCAAGGTTCTCACTTGATTTTGTGCTACTTATGCCAACATTCTCTCTTCCCGCCGCTCCAGCAAAGCTCACGCTTCACCTTCGACGCAGACGGGAATGCTCTCCTACCACCCGTAATATAAATACTACGGATTCCCATCTTCGGTACTACATTTAGCCCCGGTTCATTTTCGGCGCTCAATAGCTTGACCAGTGAGCTGTTACGCTATCTTTAAAGGATGGCTGCTTCTAAGCCAACCTCCTGGTTGTCCAAGCTGCTGAACTTCCTTTTACACTCAATGTAGATTTGGGGACCTTAGATTGGGATCTGGGCTGTATCCCTTTTGACCGACGGAGCTTAGCCCCCGTAGTCTGACTCCTGCAAGCGAAAACCTTGGTATTCGGAGGTTGGTTCGAGCCTACGGCTTGCGCCGCAGGGATCGATCCAGTGCTCTACCCCCAAGGGTGCCTTGCAAGGCTAGCCCTGAAGCTATTTCGGAGAGAACCAGCTATTACCGAGTTCGATTG
The DNA here is from genome assembly GCA_964532925.1 of uncultured Gammaproteobacteria bacterium. Taxonomy (GTDB): domain Bacteria; phylum Patescibacteriota; class Patescibacteriia; order GWA2-47-26; family GWA2-47-26; genus CAZHIP01. Next base: position 77,639 of record CAZHIP010000003.1, on the reverse strand, counting down.
GAATTTCTCCCCCATCCACAACTCATCCCATAGTTTTGCACAGCTAATGGGTTCAGACCTCCCTTTGACTTTCGTCAAAGTTCATCTTGGTCATGGATAGATCACCCGGTTTCGGGTCTTATAAACACTGCCTTCTCATAGTCTATGAGCCAGCACATCCTGTAAACAGGGGAGTACTGACTTATAAACTAGAGATACGCCCGTTAAGACTTGGTTTCCCTTTGCCTTCGTCCCGTAGGACTTAAACAAGCAATGCCTAGTAAACTCGTTGGCTCATTCTTCAATAGGAACGCCATCACCCCTTGCGGGGCTCTGACTCCTTGTAAGTGTATGGTTTCAGGTTCTATTTCACTGGCCTCACCGGCCTACTTTTCACCGTTCCCTCACGGTACTCGTTCGCTATCGATCATGAAAAGTATTTAGTCTTCGCACATAGTCGTGCGTGATTCCTACAGGATTTCACGAGTCCTGTAGTACTTGAGTTGTGTAACGCTGCGGTCGATATATTTTTTATATACGGGGCTATCACCGTCTTTGGCTCTTCTTTCCAGAAGATTCTACTAAATATATCGATATGCCACAGCCGGCCTTATAAAGGAAGCCGGACGTTACCACTCGCAACACCCTTCGCGGTCATTGGTCCCTTCACCTTAATCTCACCATTCCACCACCTTGCGTAAACGCACTGCGATGTTCAAGTAAGACAGACTCGCGGGGTTTAGACTGTTCCCTCTTCGCTCGCCACTACTAGGGGAATGTATCAACCATTTCTATTGCACGGGCATCAAATCTTGCGATCTGATATACGTGAATAAAAATGATTGACCTTTTTTTCTTTTCCTCCGGCTACTGAGATGTTTCACTTCACCGGGTAAGCTCTATGCGCTTATGTATTGGGCGTCATAGTCAACAATCATTACATTGAAGGGGTTTCCCCATTCGGAAATCTCCGGGTCAAAGGTTGCTTGCCACCTCACCGAAGCTTATCGCAGGCTGCTACGTCCTTCATCGCCTTTTCATGTCAGGGCATCCACCATACACCCTTTCTCACTGAAGCACAGATTCAAGTTGAAACTCTGACTTCTATTGCAATTGTTTGATGCGATTCCACGTTTCATTTCTTTACTTTACATCGATTGTCAACGACCTGCCTGCGTGCGCCTATATCTAGGTTCATCAGGATTTTGTAGGGTAAAAACGGTATTCGGAGGAACGAGTCCACCCGGAAGCCTTTTAACCCTACAAAACCTTGGTCAACCTTGCTGCAGTTGGAAAGTACTCTGTGAAGCTGACCCTGAAAACAAGAGAACCGCCCATTGCGGGCGGTTCTCGGAAATAATCCCGATGAATCGTGTTGCCCGTTTGGCTTTAGGAACTCTGTTTTTCCCAAGTAAACATTCTGTGATGTTTCGGTCAACTTTTTAGTAGCCCCAGTGTATCACAACGGATAGAGGTGTCAAGAGGTACCCGAAAGCACAGCTTGTGCACAGCAAAATGGCTTATATTAAGGCAAAAAGAAAAGGCGCAACCAGGGGTCGCGCCAGAGAACGAATCACCAAAGCCCTCCGCGAACAACACCACCTCGTCCCATGTACCACAGCACAAAGCTTTGCAGACGACGAGTCTCAAAAGGACATCCCGTCACCATATTTTTAGAACCACAATGGCTGCACATGGCCACAACGATTTCTCGAGAACCCGCGGGCGTACCATCGTCTGTACAGAACAACTTCTGCCTCAAAACGGAGATGTCACCTTCTGTGACCTCAAACCGTTTACCACATCCAGGATGAGGTTCTAATGATCCGGGATTACATTTCATTTTTTTCCGCCATGGCGCCATGACACTTTCCTCCTTGTGGGTTTTGGGAACGCTGCAATATAGCAGCTTTTGGGCAAAATGTCAACGCTTGGAGCGCTTCTGGCCAATGGTCCAGTTGGCGTCCACATCAAGCTTTTGCCACGGGGTAAAGTCTTTCTTCAATATATGGAAGTAGCCAGCTACCGCAATCATAGCTGCATTATCACCAATATATTCATTGTGGGGGATTTGATAGCAGACCTTCGGAAGTTCGGTTTTAATCGTCACACCCAAGTCTTCGCGCAACTGCTTGTTGGCTGCGACACCTCCACCCAAAAGAATCGTTTTTACCTTGTACTTTTTTGCTGCAGCAATGGTTTTTGCGATGAGCACCTCGGTGGCTGCGTTTTGAAACTCCGCGCAGATCTCCGGTGTGCGCTTTTTGACCTCTTCTGGCTTCATCTTTTGGATAGCATAGAGGACGGCGGTCTTGAGCCCCGCAAATGAGAAATCAAAATCGCCCGATGTAGCCATGGGGCGGGGGAATTTGAGCATACTTTTTTCTCCCCTATATATAGAAGCCTGTTTTGAAACCTCCGGACCACCCGGGTAACCAAGCGACAACATCTTCGCCACTTTATCAAACGCTTCACCCACGGCATCATCCCGTGTCTCGCCAATAATCTTGTAATTGGCGTGGTCCTTCATATATACAATCTCGGTATGTCCACCCGAAACAATCAGCGCAAGCATGGGGAAGTGCGCTTTGGTCATAATGCGAACATCGGGCAAAAGAGAGGAGTACACATGACCTTCCAAGTGGTTCACGGCGACCAGTGGTTTCTTCCATATATAGGAAAGGACTCGCGCGGTCTCGGCGCCAACGAGCAAAGAAGTGACCAAACCAGGGCCAGCAGTTACTGCGATCACATCGATTTTTGGAATCTTTTGTAACCCCGCAATATCTGTTCCCAATGCTTCGGCAATCACGGGCAAAACAGCTTCAACATGTTTACGAGCCGCCACCTCTGGGACCACGCCGCCATACTTGGCATGGAGTTTTGCCTGTGAAGCAATCACATTTGAGTGCGCCAAAACCTTGCCGCCCTTAATCTCAATAAGAGCCGCAGCCGTTTCATCGCATGATGATTCAATGCCTAAGATGCGCATATCCAAAGCACTCTAGCGTAATTTAGGGAAAATAAAAAGAGGGGACCGAAGCCCACCTCTTTTTAAAACTGCTTAGGATTTATCGCGATACTGACTCCTGACCACGAAACAGCGCGTAGATATAGCCGCCGACTGCTCCTACAACGAGACCCAACGGTCCTGTAATAAAAATACCTACCAATGGTCCTTGGGCAGTTGTCGGATCCAAGAGTATTGGCCCAATAAAACCTCCAAAGAATCCAATTGATCCGAGCAGGGCCCCGCCGAGCGCTGTATATTTCATCCGTACTTGGCTTTTTGGAGAATTGATACAAAATGCTACCCACAAAAAAACAATGACAACAATCGCTAATACAACATCTTTTATATAATCAATCCCATCCAAACCATACCGCTTCATCATTGGATTGGTCACCTGATCATAAATTGCCCACACGAGAGTCAGGGCTGCTACGCAGGCAACGAAACCACTCATAATGCGAAGCGCTGTAAGGAAACTTAACCCTGAAGGAGTGGGGAGATTAATATCTTGCTGCATAGACTAATTATTTACTTCGTCTTATAGACAATATCACACAACCACTGCCACAATCGCCAGCACGAGCACCACAAGCACAAACAGCCAACCTAACGTATAGCCAAGCATGGCGAGCGCTTCTTTTTTCTGATTATCCAGATAGAGCGCTACTGGCCGGGCGAAAATCAACGTGCCAACAACCGCCGCAGAAAACACCAAAAGCATCAAAAATGTCATGGGCAACAACCACTGCTTTCCTCCCAGTGCCGAATCCGGACCATTCCCAAAAAACACCTCTATATGGGACATAAAAAACGCAACCAGCGCTACATATGCCGCGACCAGTACAGCGTGACCCAATCCACACCACCGCGGTTTCATCTGTTTCATATAAAAGAAGTTACGTATAGCCAAATCCTACCACATTTTGTTGCAAATAAGCCAAAATGAGGCTATACTGGGAATCTACAAAAGCTGCATCTCTGCTTTTCAAAACTCAACAATTAACCCACACTACCATGAAACGCTCACATATTGTTGCGCTCACTATTATTACAGCTCTCGTCATCGTCGGTATCGTGCTTTTGAAGCAGTACAACACATCACCCGCCATGGATACTTCAACGGGCGCACGCAATACTCCTGCTACCGCAGACACCACCGGGGACGCGACTAACCCTCCCGTCACGACCCCCAAGCCAACAAGTACAACTACAACAAGTGTTGGCAAACTAAGCTACAACGATGCGCTCAAAAAATATGCCGGCCAGCGACTCCAGTTTGTAAATTGCACCACCGGTCCATCACCCGTCAGCCCAAGCTCGCTCTCGTTAAAAAAGGGTGATGACTTCATGCTTGATAATCGCGATCCCAAGGCCCACACCATCAAAGTCGGCACATACAGCTATAAAGTCGGTGCCAACAGCTTTACCGTTGCGAATGCGCCAGCAACACGTGGTGATTACAACGTCACCTGCGACGGCGGAGGAGCCGCCAAGATCTACGTCCAACCGTAAATAATTGTACAAAATGAGAAGAGGCAGACCGCGTAATGCAGCCTGCCTCTTTTTTCGCCCGAAAGAACGCTAGCGACGGGTCGCAAGCAGTTGGATGACTCCAACCACCAACAAGTCCGCGGCAGCCACTTGAATCGTGGTCGTTCCAAGAGTTGCGACCTCCTGGATCTTAAACCCCAGGGCGAGTTCCGCAAGAATGGAAGATTTCTCCCACCTTGAAAACAGGGCTGATCGAACCGCATCCTGGCCAGATTTTGTCTCGGAGCGGTATCCGATCAGAATCAGATCTCCCGTGCGATCTTGCGCGCGACGAACAGCATCGGCCACAACGATCTCCGCATTCCAGTCGTACCCGCCGCGAGAATCTTCGTCTTTATAGACACGGACTCGGACATGGAGACCGCTTTTGACGACCCCACCTACCTGCCATGTCGAGCCCTTTCCGTCATATGGCTCCGGGTCCATTCTGATGCTGCGCTCTAAAAGGCGCGCGACCATTGTTGTCGCCTTTTCTTCCACCCATTCCCGCTCAACCGCTTCAGACATCTTCATCTCCTTAGGCACAAACGGCCCGGTTGTAGGTACAACGCACCCGACCAAGAACACTGTTCTATACCTATTTTTGCCGTATTTGTCAACCTGTCATGCATAATCTGATTGACTAGAACCTCATTTTCCCGTATTCTACGAGCGTTCGTGTGGCGCCATCGTCTAGCCTGGCCTAGGACATTGGCTTTTCAAGCCAAGTACACGGGTTCGAATCCCGTTGGCGCTATAAAAAAATACCTGTTCGCAGGTATTTTTTTATTCGGGATTCGAACATGCTATACTATCTAACTATGAACTTCTCGCGCCTCATCATCCAAGAAACACCTGCGGAAAATTTCTTTGCTATCGACGCCAAAGAACCCAAGGAAGAATGGGGAGCAACGGACGGTGAACTCGCACTCGACGTTTCCGAAACAGAGACACATATTATAGTAGAAGCTCCCATTGCTGGTGTCCGCCCCGAAGATGTCACCTTGGCAGTTTCTGGTGACATGCTCACCATCCGAGGTACCCGCCGCATGCCAGAGGGGAGCGAAGAACGTGCTTACATCCATCGCGAGTGTCATTGGGGTTCTTTTTCTCGCTCACTCATACTCCCATGCCAAGCTGATATCACCGCCTCACAAGCACTGTTTCAAAACGGCATTTTGACCATTACCTTGCAAAAATCTGCTCGAGCAGGCACCATACCGATTATTGAGTGGGAAGAGTAGCGAGAGTCTAACCTGCTTCCCGGACCACTCGGGAATAACGTTCTCGTTATGGATATTAGCCTCAAAGCAACACTAGATCGCATTGAAGAAGGATGGCTGGTTTTTGAACTTGATGGTGGTGGTCACATCGAACTTCCTGCTACGGCCTTTGCCCATATTCCTCACGAAGGTATGACGTTTCATCTCAGGCTTGGGGTCACGGCGCTGGAGCATATCGATCGCTCGAAGCTGACCAAATCACTCATCAATCACCTTATCAAACCCGGCAATTCATAGAAAAAGAAAAATACCCTGATAACCATCAGGGTATTTTTTATCCACATTGCCAAGACAGGAGAGAGCACGTAGGGTAGATATATAGAGAAAAGAAAAAAGCCGTCAGAGCTGCGCTCAAGAAGATTGTCTTAAGGGACGACCGAGTCGAAACCAGGTACATCCTTAGAACAATCCCCATGCTTGTCGTGAGCGCATATCTGGCGGCTTTTCTAGTACAAACGAAAAGTGAGTCCGCAATGATGTCGGAGAGCAAAACAACACAAACCCTTCAAAGTGCCCTTACAATAACAGAGGACTATACACGTTGCCAAGAGTAATGTCAAGAGTAATAGCAAAAACCGCCTTTTGGGGCGGTTTTTGCTAGAATAAAGCTTTTTCTAATGGCTTATGACTTTATCGATAATGCCATAGGTTTTTGCTTCATCGGGATCCATAAAGTTGTCGCGATCGGTGTCCTTTTCGACGTTACTAATTTCTTGGCCGGTGTGATGCGCCAAAATACCATTCAAGCGAGCCTTAAGCTTTAAGATGCGGCGAGCACCAATTTCGATATCAGAAGCCTGACCTTGAATACCGCTCATAATCTGGTGAATCATGATCTCGGCATTCGGAAGCGCAAAGCGTTTTCCCTTCGCACCACCTGCTAAGAGTACTGCCGCCATGCTTGCAGCCATACCCACACAAACAGTAGAAACGTCTGGCTTCAAATATTGCATGGTGTCATAAATCGCAAGACCAGCAGTGACTGATCCACCAGGGCTATTGATGTATACGGTAATATCTTTTTCTTTGTTTTGGCTTTCGAGAAATAAGAGCTGCGCAATGACGGTGTTCGCCAAATGATCTCCAATTTCGTCACCAATAAAAATGATCCGGTCTTTTAATAACCGAGAATAAATATCGTACGCACGCTCGCCATTCGTTTCCTTCTCAATGACGGTAGGAATAAGAATCTGTGATTTTGGAGCCATAAGAAATGTCGTTACTCGTTAGGTTCCTCTCGTAAACTATACTGCCCATCTGCGCCTTTCTCAAGTCGACCAACCACGCTGTATCCTGCGGCTTTCCGGTGTCCACCGCCACCAAATGACTGAGCAAGCGCCGCGACATCAACATCGTCGCGAACCGTCCGGAAGCTTGTGTGCACGGTACCGTTTGATTGCTCCTTTACCACCACCGTCATGGCCACATCTTTGAGGCAGTTCAGAAAATTAGGAATACCTTCAACCGCATTTGGTGAAACACCTTCGAGCATTTCCTGTGCCACCACTGCACGGGCAATGCCCGTCACGTTGTCGTGCGTAAGCGATGAAAGTACGCGACCCCAGACGGGGAGTGCGCTCAACCGTTTGCCAACCCGCAAACATTGGCGAGCAGTTTCGTAATCTGCGCCGGCATTGATGAGCGCTGCGCCGACCGCGAGCGCAGAAGCGGACGTGCCTGGGTTACTAAACTCATCGGTGTCATTCAATAATCCCAACAGCAACATCGTTGCAATATTGGGAGAGAGTGCCACGCCCCATGAGGTAAGCAGTCCATATACCACCTCCGTAGTGGAGGCCGCCGTCGGTACAATCAAGTTCACATCTCCATATCGAGTATTCGTTGGGTGGTGATCAATGTTTATGAGCATGGCGTTCTCAATTGCGACAATGCCATCAATGCCTGCAAACGCGGCATCGCCGGCATCCGAGACAACTACGACATCACACACTTCTTTGTCGAAAATTGCAGGATCAGTGTGGACGTCTGCTATGAGTGGCAACTTACCAAACACCGGAGGCACGCCGGTAATACAATAGAGCGTAATCGACTTTCCGATTGATGCTGCATACAGTGCCAGCGCGAGTCCTGCGCCCAGTGAGTCACCATCAGGGTTACGATGAAACACAAAACCGATGCGTGTAGCACCACGAATAATGTCTCGAATGCGGTAGGACAATGATAATGGTATGGAAATCATAAATCGAGATACCTTACCAGTATTCTGCTAATTTGTCTAAGGGTGGTCTTCGGCGGTAGAGTATGAGTATTCGTATGCCATCACTTGATCACGCGATTGCTAAAAACAGCATCATCCAGATTGCAGGCCGACTTGCTTCGACCGCCATCGGTTTATTTGCACTGGTTTTTATGACCCGCGGCCTCGGCGATATTGGCTACGGTAAATACACGACCGTTATTGCATTTTTGCAATTTGCCGCCATCATGATCGACTTTGGCCTCTCGCTCACCGCCAACCGATTACTCGGTGCATCCAAAAACATCGAAGAGGACAGTAAGATCATGGGAACCATCCTCACCATACGCGCAGTAAGTGCCGCCATACTCCTAGGTCTCACTCCACTCATCGCCTTTCTCTTTTTTCCGTACCCACAAGATATCTTGATCGGTATGGCAATCGCCACCATCTCGTTTTTTGCCATCGGGATGACTCAAACACTCATGCCATTGTTTCAAAAACGACTTGCGCTTGAGAAAGCTATGGCAGGGGAGCTCGTGGGGCGTGTTGTATTACTCTTTGGCATGATAATCGCGGCGTATCTGCACCTTCCGCTCATCGCCTACGTCATTCTCGTAACTGGAGCCTCTGTCGTCACGTACGCTATCACACATATCTTTGCCTCCCACATGCTTCCGTTGCATTTTTTGTATGACCACATCATCGCAAAAAAAATATTTCATGTTACCTGGCCCATCGCTATTTCCATCATGTTCAACTTGGTATATCTCCGCACGGATCTGATTATTTTATCGTGGTACAACCCCCATGACTTTGCGGAGATCGGATACTATGGGGCCGCATATCGCGTACTCGATATCCTCACCGGCATTGCCACTGCATTTATGGGTATCATGCTCCCCATACTCACCGCCGCCTGGGCCAACAAACAACGCGAATCGTTTCATGCGCTCATCCAAAAATCATTTAACGCATTTGTGCTCTTGTCTCTTCCTACACTCCTGGTCGGCCTACTGCTTGGCCCCTCCCTCATGACGCTCATTGCAGGTGCTCGATTTGCACGCGCAGGGGAGATGCTTGCCGTACTGATTGTTGCCATGACCGCCGTGTATTTTTCGACATTATTTGGCCACCTCATTGTCGTCATAGAAAAACAACGCACCATGATACTCGGCTATGCGTTCACTGCGGTTGTTGGATTAAGTTTATATCTCACTATGATTCCGCGATATGGCGTGTGGGGAGCTGCGTGGTCGACGGTAATCACTGAACTCCTGGTGCTTTGCATTACTGCGGTGCTATTTTTCCGCACCACAAACGTTCATCTTGCATGGCAATTTACCGGGAAAACAATGCTCGCCAGTGTTCCTATGGCACTTATCTTTATAGCCATGCAAACCGCGCCAATTGTACTGACTATTACGATCGGACTCACTGCATACAGCGTGATGCTGGTGGCGACACGCGCAATATCGATGCAATTCCTCCGAGGCTTTTTTGAACCGCGCGCCTAGTATGAACCGACTTCTGAAATTTCTAACCCTGGCAACCATTGCCGCAACACCGCTATACCTGATTCGTTTTCGCATTGGCCCAATTCCAAGTACCGCACTCGAAGTCATACTCCTCGCCACGCTCTTAGTGTGGGGGATTGAGTATATTAAAAACGACACCAGACCAGCCACTCCACCAAAAGCATTCTTGGTGCTTGTCGGTGCCTTTCTCGCAGCAGCAACGATCAGTATTTTTGTAGCACCCGACACACGCGGCGCACTTGGTATTTGGCGTGCATATTTTATTGAACCGATCTTGTTTTTCTTTGTGCTCCAAGATCTCCTGCACAAAAAAATTCTCACATCTCGTAACATTATTACCGCGTTTGCTATACCAGCGATCGCATTGTCTCTTTACGCAGTGTTTCAAAAACTCACCGGCATCGGCATTCCGACAGCATGGGTAACTGAACGCCGCGTGACGAGCATCTTTCCATACCCCAATGCACTCGCCCTATTTCTTACGCCACTGATTCCATTCTTTGTGTTTCAAATTTCAAAAAAACACCTAGCACGTTCACTTTTTTTTGCAGGAACAATACTGCTATCACTTATTGCAATCATATTCGCGCATTCAACAGGAGCCATTCTCGCATTGAGCGGGGGAGCAACCATTATGGCAATTACGTGCTGCAGAGCAAAGAAACAATGGAAAACACTCATCACACTTCTCATTATACTTACCGCACTTGGAGGTGGTGCACTGCAATCAAAACCTCTTCGCGACGAACTCCTCCTCAATAACTGGTCTGGTCGCGTACACAAAATCGGCTGGAGCGAAGGGTTCACTATGTTAAAAACACGTCCTATTGCTGGTGCCGGCCTCAACGGGTTTCCCGTCGCCCTAAAGCCATACCACAAAGCAACTGCCATAGAGATCTTCCAGTATCCGCATAACATTTTCTTAAACTTCTGGAGCGAAATCGGACTACTCGGATTGATCAGTTTTTGTGGATTGGTATTGTGGTTCTATATATACACGTTCAAAAAGCTGCATAGCAACATTGCACTTCTACCGGTAATTGCCGCCATGGCCATCATCTTGATTCACGGCTTGGTCGACGTTCCGTATTTCAAAAACGACCTTGCCGTCGTTTTTTGGGTGATCTTTGCGCTTGCATGTACATTACAACCAACCACCCATGATCGATCTCTTCAATAAAACACCTGTACTGCTTCTCCTCATTGGTGCCGCCGTAATCGAAATCGCGAGCGACATCATTGCAAAATACTGGGCAGCCGCACCTTCGCGACTCCTGTTTTGGGTTGCTGTCGGCACTTACGCGCTCGGCGCCGTAGTCTACATTCCCACACTCTTACGTGAAGGACTTATTGTGACTTCACTTATCTGGAGCCTCTTGAGCGTGCTTGGCTATCTCGCCGTTGGTTTCTTTCTCTTTCACGAAACCCTCTCTCTGCAACAAATCGCAGGGGTTGCGCTTGCGATTGTTGCCATCTTCCTCCTGGGTGGAAAATAGGGGAGCTCTTTCAAAAATCCACTAATTACGATATGGTAGAAGCCTCATGGAGGGGTGCCTGAGTGGCTGAAAGGGCTAGTCTCGAAAACTAGTATGGGTGAAAGCTCATCGAGAGTTCGAATCTCTCCCCCTCCGAGTGAGCTTTAGCGAACGAGAGTAGTAAGTGAATTATTTCACTTGTGGAGAGATGAGAATGGCGCGAGTGCGTCGCATAGATTTCGAGTGAGCGCAGAAATTTACAGACGAGGCTCGGATGGCCGAGGAATTTCTCCCCCTCCGATTTACAAAATATGTCCAAACTCGAACCCAATCAATTTTTCGATATCAATAAACTGCCTTCTGAAAAAGGCCTACTTTTGTTTGGGTTGTCGATGAATAAGCTCGCCGGACGACAAGATGGAGAGCACTGCCTCGAAGACATTCGCCACTTTACACCAAGCAAGGTCAGCAAACCCCTGATTGGCTGCAATTTTATCTATAGTGATTTTCTCTATTTATACAGCGACAGACCGGCCCCCGAACTCAAACATTCATCTATGAATGTGGTCATCGACCATCGCAATGCCATGCAAAAGTTAATCGAGAAAAACTATCTTGAACTACAAATTCAGCATGCATTCAATTACATGGTTTGGAACCAGCTCTATGTTGGCACCAAAGATTTTAACCACCTGTTTGAGCAGGTAAAAAAGATGTACCAGAGCGATGAAAAGTTTCAAAAATATCTGAAAGAAGATTGTGAGGTATTTGGCCGCGAGATGGGGGGCAACCAAGTAAACTTCTTCCTCGAAGAAGCCTTGATGATTTATTTGCTCAACAAGAACCAAGTAAAACTCCCGAACGACTATATTGAAAACCAACAAAAATGGGTTTTGTTCTGTTATCCCGGCCGCCCCATTAAATCAATTGTTTATTTGCATCAGCTCAACCCGTTTAAGCTTGATTGGCCAGAAAACCCCTACCAAAATTCTTTCTACAACCTCAAAGGAAAAGAGCTTATCGATTTCGATCGTGTAGACTTGGAAACATATCAGGTGAGGTAATCCATCTATGGAATCTTTCACGCCAAACATTGAATCCCGGAAAGAAGCATTCATTGACGCGGTACGAAAAACCGAGATCTTTGAAATTCCTACTGAATTTAATAGTGACGCTACCGACGCATTAAACGCAGACATTGAAGCAAGTGGTGTATTTTTGCTTGGCGAGACCCACGGAGTCAAAGAAAATGCGGATATTATCTATACACTTTTTAAAAAATTCGGATTCCGTAACCTTGCAATCGAGTGGAGACCCGAGCTGAAGGCAACCATAGACACATTTCTCAAAACAGGTGAGATTGATTTCACTGGAATCCAAGGCAGTACTGATGGCCGTATCACTGCTGGCCATTTTTCACTTCTCAAACAACTCCACGAAGAAAAAATCCTAGAGAACATTATTTGCTTTGATGGCAGAATGACCTCCACCTGGGATGCTCGCGATGAAGCCATGGCAAAAAATATCCTTGCAAGCCTCTCCGTGCACCCAACACTCGTCGTAGCCGGAAACCTTCACACAAAAACAGAACCAATCTCTCCTGGCTTATCTTATAAGAGCGAAGACATGAATCATCCAATGGGGGAGCATATTAAAAAACAACTACCACATGTAGGCGCAGGGAAAATCTACCCGCTTTCTGGGGAGTTCTACAACGAAAAAATCAAAAACTTTGGAGAGAGCGCTTCAGGCAAAAACACTCAAGCTCGTTTTTATAAATCAGAAGTCGGTCTATACGTCTTCGAGCTCCCCGAAGCCCATGCGGCAATCGTGCCAAATACGGAGGAGCAATTTGAAGAATAGATAAACAACTTCTATGCTCGAAATTGAAAAAACATATCTTGCAAAAAAACTCCCAGAAAACCTTGCATCCTTCCCGAGCAAGGAGATCATTGATACCTACGTCCCCAAAAACCAGGAGCACCCTCAGCTACGCCTACGTCAAAATGGAGACCGCTTTGAAATCACAAAAAAGACACCTGCTGGGGACCATAGCGGATCAATGCATAACGAAGAAACTATTCATTTGAGCGCAGAGGAATTCAAGGCGCTGTCGTCAACAGTAGAAGGGAAGCGCATCCACAAAACCAGATACCTGTATCCGCACCAGAACAAAACAGCGGAAGTCGATGTATTCCAAGAAGATCTCGCTGGATTAGTGTTGGTGGATTTCGAATTTGAATCGGTAGGCGATATGGAATCATTTACTCCGCCAGACTTTTGTCTGGTAGATGTCACCGAAGAAGACTTTATCGCTGGCGGACTGCTGTGTGGTAAATCCTATCAAGATATTGAACTGGAATTGCGTCGATTTGGATATAAAAAGCTCGCATAACCACACCCCAGCAATAGAACTGGAGGCGGTCTTCGGTCCCAAATAACATTGACAATTTGCCCAAAATCAGGTAGTCTTTTGCGACTATGTCACCCCATCAAGAACTACTCCAAATCATCGATCCCGCTACCGGCGAACCAACCGGTGAGCATTTGTCGCGCGCAGAAGTATACGCAAAAAAACTCTGGTGCCGCACAACCAATATCTACGTCTTGAATTCTCACGGCCAAATTTTGTGCCACCAGCGATCCCTTGATAAAGAACATTTCCCTGGTGCCTGGTCAACCCATTTTGGCGGCCACGTTGGGCAAGGGGAGTCATTCAAAATCTCCGCACTCAAAGAGGTTGAAGAGGAGATTGGCTTGCTCGTGAAGCCATTCCAACTCATTCCGTGGCGCACCAGCAAAAAAGAAAAGCCACGCATTTGGGTTCGAGATTTTGTTACCGTGTATGACGGTGCACTCGAAGACCTGACCCCACAAAAAGAAGAAATCCAAGGGATTAAGTGGTTTGCCGCCGAAGAGATCTTGTCGGCACTCGATGCTGACCCCGAAGATGGCAGTACTCCATGGATGGCTGGTACGCACGATTTCCGCACCGACTACCAATGCATGCGCGCGGTGCTCACCGCCATGCTTGATGCCGGTATTGTCGGTGGTGATTTCAAACCGCTTCACAAGTGGCATCCGCCGGAAGCAGAAGAAACAACAAAAACGCTTTCATAACCATGCGCGTCTGGGACATTCACCCCAAGCATTTGTGTCGCAAGCATTTGCTGGGCGAACACAGAGAACTCCATGGCCTTTGGAATATCCTCACCAAACACGGGGGAGTAGGTGGGTATGCAAACCATCCCGAGACTAAGCGGTGGGTTGGGAAACTCGGCGCCTTATACGCAAGACACGAGGCACTGGTCGAAGAAATGCTAAGCCGTGACTACCAACATAACTCACCACTCGACCCCTCGTTAGCGACCGGGAGCATGACGCAAGACGCGTTCATAGATACCATCGCACAGCAAAAAGAACTGCTCCGCGATAAGCCCTGTGAATGTTTTCAACACAACAACTAGAAGACGCGCTCATTGCCAGCGCGTTTTTTTTGAGTGATAATACATACAGCGGTTGAGATTAATTCTCGTTTACTCTGTTCTATGAAAAAGAATATCCTGATTATCGTCGCCGTCATTCTTGCTATCACTGGCGTGGTGTACGCCATAGATCGCGTGCGCACGCCGCTCGCTGTACAAACTATCGCACCAATTATTACCCAGCCTGCCATTCCAAGTACCTGGCAAACATTCGAAGAAGCCGGCGTAGCATTCAAGTTACCGCCAGGATATCGCATGGACGCAGGAGCAGGACAACGCTACGTAGTAAAGATCGATGCTCAGAACCCAAGCCCAACGCCCGACATGCATATCTCAACGGATGGCGAACAGATCAATTTCCGTCGCTGGGAGGGGAGCGCCTGGCAGTACTGGGATCAGGTTATTGCATCGATTCGCGTCACAACCCCCATGACCCATCCACTACAAATCAATATCGATAAATAGAATGAACCAAATCTTTAGCTTGTTCGACAAACTAGAAGACAAGATCCGTGGTACATTGAGCCACTATCCTGTTTTCTATGCCCTCATTGCAGGCACTGCAATTGTGATCTTTTGGCGAGGTATCTGGGGTCTTGCTGATGAAATCAACCTCTCCAACACTTGGAGTTTAGTTGCAAGTATTGTGATTATGCTCTCGAGTGGTTTATTCGTCTCCTTCTTTATCGGCGATAACATCATTCTTGCAGGTATCCGCCGCGAGAAAAAGCTTATCGAAAAAACCGAAGACGAAGTAATGCTCGAAGTTTCCTCTCTCTCAGATCTTCGCAAAGAACTCAAAGCGGTGCACAAAGAATTGCGCGAGATCAAGAAAAAGCTCGGCTAAAACATATGCCTTCAGACCTCCTCCGCTGTCCCTGGGTTACGCCCGGGGACACGTTATATGAGCGGTATCACGACAAAGAATGGGGTGTTCCGGTGCGTAGCGACAAAAAAATATACGAATTCCTGGTGCTTGAGTCATTCCAGGCCGGACTCTCGTGGCGCACCATTCTCCATCGCCGCAAAAATTTCGCACAAGCATTTCACCACTTCGACTATACAAAAATTGCCCAATACACTGACAAAGACATTACGCGGCTCATGAACGATGCAGGGATTATCAGAAATAAACTCAAGATCCTAGCCGCGATCAATAACGCAAAACGATTTATCGAGATACGCAAAGAGTTTGGTACGTTTTCCAAATACATGTGGTCGTGGGTGGGGGACAAGCCAATCAAAAACCGCATCGAGGCAAAAACCGACTACAAGCCATACATCGACGAAGCCCTAGCCTGGGCAAAAGATCTCAAAAAACGCGGATTCAAATTTCTCGGCCCCACTGTCATCTATGCGCACATGCAAGCAACGGGCATGGTGAACGATCACCTTACCTCGTGCTTCCGCTACCCTAAAGTCTAGTCGCACGTTATACTAAGGCATCATATGAGCTGGTTGTACGAGCACTTCAGTGTGTCATCAGAAAAAAACGCTAGCATTTCCGCAACCCGCTCATGGGGCAAGTGGTCTGTCCACGTGAACCTCTGGGATGAAACAACTCCCTACACCAACACCATGTGGCAACGCGCACTCTTACGGTTACCTAAAAACTTCCGTGCCAAAAAGATACTGCTGCTTGGTCTTGGTGCTGGCGGGGTAGTTGGGCTATTACAAGAATATTTCCGTGACGCAACGATCGATGCGATTGAGTGGGATGAAGCAATGCTTGAGGTTGCCAAACGCTGTACACTTTTTGTGTTCAATGAAAAACTCACCATTACTATTGGCGATGCAACAGAGCTGGTACCAAATCTTACGGGCACATACGACCTCATTATCGTTGATCTCTTTACCGGAGAACACGTAGCGCCTGCACTTACTGATGCTGCTTTTGCGAATGCAATCCAGCGCCTTCTCGCTCCCGAAGGCTCAATGCTCGTAAACATATTTCACTCACCCGAAATGCTTGCCATGTTTGATCGCGTGCTTGGCCGCCATGACTATTGGCGGTATCGCTATAACCATCTTGCGCTCTACCAACACCATGGTCGCGGCGCCGCCGGAGATCCACTACCAAAAGAATACCTCCATCCAAAACAATCACGACTCTACCTTGAGCATAACTCCAGTGGAGAAATTATTGGCACACCCGGCGCACTCGGCACTCGTGTTCGCCGCGGTCCATTTTACTTTGAATCCTACACAACCGACATCGAGCCAACACCCACAAAACAAAAGGGGATTGGTTTTGTCAGTTGGCACCGGCTCGCGCGCACCGACACCCCCAAAGGCTGGAGCAAAAAACAAAAACCGTATATCAAGCAAACCGGTTTTGCGGAAATTAAAAATCCCGCCGCCTATTGGGAAGATTGGACAGAACACGCAAAACGACACCGCCGCAAATCATTACGCGAATCAACCTACACCATTGGACCCGTTAGTCCCGATGAGTTTATGGCTGCATACCGCAAAGAAAGTCATTTATGGATCACAAAATATCCTTTCATTGGCATATTACGCTACAACACCAAACACCACGGCGATAGATTTGTCATGATTGGTGCCCGCGATACCAGTGGTTCACTCATTGCCGGGCTCGCGGTACTCGACTTACCCGATGCGAATATCTCAAACCACACCATTTCATTTATTGCCAAACGCGCGCGAAACACATCGGTCGGCACTGGCCTTATCGATGCGTGGTTTCAGCACGAAATCCGCCGCGGCATCCGCTTCCTCAACTTTGGCACCTTCTGGGCACCCAAAGATCCGCATGCCTGGAAAGGGTTTTCTCAATTTAAGGCGCAATTCGGCATTCATCTTATTCGCTACCCCCGCGAGCTCACTAAAATCATCTGGTAACGTACCTTGCCCCGATAGCAAAAATACGGTAATTTAAAGAGTAATAGGCCGTATCTAACGAATCCTCTTAATCCTCCTTCTATGGAAAACAAAAACGAATACGCCACCCCCCGAGAAGTCTTTGTGCACCTGCTCATGATGTCGACGCTCTATATGTCGATTGTGAGTTTTATCACGCTTATCTTTCAATACATAAACATCTTACTGCCCGACGCGCTTTCCTATGGCATTATGGGCCCACTCGATGGCGTACGCTGGACATCCTCGACGCTGATTGTTGTCTTCCCGGTATTCCTTGGTCTTTCATGGATGCTCGAACGTGACCTCAACAAAACTCCGAGTCGCCACGACCTCCGCATTCGCAAATGGCTCATGTATTTCACCTTGTTTGCTGCAGCGGTTACCATCATTGTTGAACTAGCACGCCTGGTGTACACATTCTACAGCGGCGATCTTTCAACACAATTCGGCCTCAAGGTTCTCACAGTCCTCCTCGTCGCTGGTGCGGTTTTTGGCTATTACCTTTGGGATCTCAACCGTTCAGGAAAACCAAGTATGAGTCCGAGAATCTGGGCGATAGCCACTGGCATCGTGCTTCTCATAAGCCTTGTTTCTGGTGTCTTTATTGCAGGTTCACCGTCAGAACAACGCGCTATTCGTTTTGACGACCGCCGCGTCAACGACCTTTCATCAATTCAAGGCCAGGTCATTGGCTACTGGTCACAAAAGAGCAAACTGCCCGCCGACCTCAAAGCACTGCATGACGATATCACTGGATTTACTGCACCTATTGATCCAGAAACGGGTACCGCGTACGAATACTCAATCAAGAGTCCGCTATCGTTCGAAATGTGTGGTACGTTCGCCACTGCTTCAAAAAGCGGCAACTCAAATCTCGATGGTTCTACACGCCCGTATCCTGCCTACGCACCATATGGCGATAATTGGGAACATGCCATTGGCCGCCAGTGCTTCACCCGAACTATCGACCCCGACATCTACAAGCAAAACCTCCCTACACCAACACCGAAGTACTAATATTGAACATCTTCGACCAGCTCAGACAATATAAATATTCCCTGAGCTGGTCGAAGGGCTACCTTATTCTGATATGAAGGTTCGCAAACTCGTGATTCCCGTGGCTGGCTATGGCACCCGGTTCCTGCCTGCCACCAAAGCCCAACCAAAAGAAATGCTCACCGTGGTCGACAAACCCGTCGTGCAATATATTGTCGAAGAAGCAGTCAAAGCGGGGATTGAGGATATTATCCTCGTCACCGGCGCCGCAAAACGTGCGGTCGAAGATCACTTTGACTACAACTACGAACTCGAAAGCTGGCTTACCAAACAAGGCAAAGAAGAAATGCGCGAAGAAATGAAGCGTATCGCCGACATGGCAAACTTCATCTATGTTCGCCAAAAAGGCCCATACGGAAACGGTACTCCGGTGTTGTGTGCCGAAAAAATTATTGGCAACGAACCTTTTATCGTCGCTTTTGGTGATGATTTATTCCTTGGAAAAAAGAAACCACACCTCGCACAGCTCATTGAGGTGTATAATAAGTACAGTGACCCAGTTCTTACCGCGATTGATACCGACAAAGAGGGGACATCTCGCTATGGCATTCTCGATGCCGCCGAGATTTCTCACAACACATTCAAGGTCTCTACTATTGTCGAAAAACCAGGGCCCGAACGAGCGCCGTCACTTTTAGCTTCTGTCAGTGGATATCTTCTCACCCCAGATATTTTCGGGATATTGAAAGATACCAAACTCGGGAAAGGTGGAGAGCTCTGGCTTACTGATGCCATTGCCACTCTGTGCAAACAGCGCGCTGTCTACGCACGCCGATTCGAAGGACAATACTTCGACGTTGGATCAAAACTCGGCTGGCTCGAGGCAAATGTTTCCTTGGCACTTGAACACAAAGAACTCAAAAAACCCTTTAGTAAATTCTTGCACAGTCTCCCATAAACCCTATGCTACGCCTTCGTGCCATCGCCTCCCGGATCGCCGCAATAACTACTATTGGAATCCTCGTATTCGCTGGCACTGGCTTTGGCTGCCAAGGACAATCAGCTGAAGTCACAAGGGCATCAAAGCCAATCACTCTAACTTGGTGGCGCGTATTTGATGGCGAAGACACTGTACGACCCATCATCGAAGCCTACAACGCACTGCACCCCAACGTCACTGTTGTCTACCGCAAATTCCGCTACGAAGAATACGAACCAGCGCTCTTAAACGCACTTGCCGAAGACCGCGGGCCCGACATCGTCTCCCTCCACAACACAGAAATCCGTCGCTTTCAGTCCAAGCTGTTGCCCATGCCGCGACAGGTCACGTTGCCATACCAAATCACTCAAGGAACACTGAAAAAGGAGGTTATTACGGTGCTCAAAACCACATCTCTACCCACCGTTCGTGATATCAAAAACACGTTTGCCGACATCGTTGCCGCAGATGTGATTGCTCCCCAAGACCCAACCAATCCAACCTCCGCCGAAGGTGTCTACGGCCTGCCGCTTGGTATCGATACACTCGCACTGTTTGTAAACCGCGACCTCTTAAATCTTTCTGGCGTACCCGAGGTACCCCGCACCTGGTCGGAATTCCGTGAAGCCGCAAAAAAGATTACCCGCCTAGGAGCTGGCACCACCATTCTGCAATCAGGTGCCGCACTTGGTACCAGCAAAAACATCGAACGTGCTGCAGACATCTTAGGTCTTCTCATGATGCAAAATGGAGCTGAAATGCTTGATGGCACCAACTCGCGCGCACTGTTTGACCAAACACCTTCAACGCTCACACGTCGCAATGTTCCACCTGGCGAAGAAGCACTCACGTTCTACACCGACTTTGCAAACCCTGCCAAAGAAAGCTATAGCTGGAACGCTGACATGCCAGGCTCACTCGACGCATTTGCCAACAACAAAACCGCGTTTTTCCTTGGCTACTCGTACCACGTACCACTCATCAAAGCCCGCGCACCAAAACTCAACCTCGAGATCGCCAAGGTGCCACAAATTGAAGGAAATCCGGCGGTAAACTTTGCCAACTACTTTGTTGAGTCCGTCTCAAAGAAAAGCAAAAACCCTGATGTCGCTTGGGACTTTGTGAACTTCGCCGCAGCACCTAAACAGGCAAGCTTGTATCTCGATGCCACCCGCAAGCCACCAGCACTGCGCGCACTCATTGCTCCGCGATCAGAAGATCCTGATGTTGGTGTCTTTGTTTCAGAAATTCTCACTGCCAAAAGTTGGTACCGCGGTGCCAACGTCGCTGCCGCCGAAGCTGCCATGACCAGTATGATCGACGAGGCATTAAAAGGGGAGCACGAACTCCGCGACATTCTCCGCCTCGGTGCTGCAAAAGTAACCCAGACACTACGATGATCTCTCGTCGACATATTCAAACTGGTATCTTTGCGGTATTGCTTTTTGCATCAACGTTCGCGGGTCACCGCGCCCACGCAGCGATTCTTTCTGAGCCAACAGGCACATGCCCGCAATACCTCACCGCTACTGCTCACAAAAATACTCCAACCGGAGAAACCCCCAAATATACCCTCGACAAAGTCGACATGCAGTGCATTCAAGGCATGTGCAATCGATGTGGACCAAAAGCAGACGGCACTTTTGACACCTCCTGCACAAAAGCAGATGCAGCAATCACAAAAGGCGGGATCAAAACCGATATCCCGTGCAACTACTCGGTCGACGATATTTTTGTCACCGTTCTTAATATCGTGCGGTTAATCTTTGGTATTACGGGCGGCGTCGCCCTTGCGGTATTTATTGGGGGTGCGCTGTATTACTTTATTCTCTCGGCGGGGGAGAGCGGCAAGATAAAGCAAGGCAAAAGCCTCATGGTCAATTCGATTATTGCCATCATGATTACCTTTGGCGCTGGCGCTATTGTCACGTTTGTCACCAAATCAATCGGTGCCGACATTGGCACAGGAACGAATAGTGTTGGTCAAATCGTCGTCGACCCTGATGCAACACCGGATTGCCCAGTCAATGGGATTCAAGGCCAAGACTGTAACGACAACGAAGAAACAAACATGGTCTGTTATTACGGGCCAGACGTTGCAATAGGTGGTCGCGCACCTATACAAGGCGTCTGTGTTGATATTTGCCGCTACAATTCTCTGCCACCAGATGCATCACTAATAAATGACGACAAGGGCACCTATCAATGCACCGACAAAACTACACTGACTCCCGTCCAACAAAGCACCTGCAAAACCGGGTTATGCCCTGGCGCTGCGAACGTGCAATGCTGTAAACTATAGAAGATATGAGGCACTCATTTTGGCGCACTGCAATAATAGTCTCTGTTTTATTTTTTAGCATACTCACTCCAAAAATTTCTTTTGCTAAAGCTTGGTGCTGCTCGGCTGAGGGTGGAGCTCTGCGGACCTACGACTCGCTCAGTCTATGCACCAACAGCAATCCACAATGCTCTCCAAGCGGCACCACCGGTCTTACAGGAACCTGCAAAGAAGGTACAGAAGCTGCTGCGACTTGTGCAGCCCCTGTTGCAGCTCCCGACACTTCTTATGTCTGCTGCAGAAATGAATTAGCAACTTCTCAGTACGCTACCCTTGCACTCTGCACAGCCGCAGGAGGACAGTGCACATCCTGTATTCCATCTGGGCAGACGTGTACTGTAACAATGGTGCCCGCCACAACCACCGCCGCCTCTCCAACCCCCGCAGCCACCGCCACCCCCGCCCAACTCTCTGGTCGAGTAACTCTCCCAAATCCACTCGGCACCACCAGCCCAGAAGAACTCATTGGTCGCGTTATTAAGGCCCTACTTTCTATTGTGGGTTCTTTGGCCTTACTCATGTTCATCTATGGCGGTATACTATGGCTGACCGCTGGCGGTAGCTCCGAAGGCGTAAAGAAAGGCCAGGAGATTATCAAGTGGTCTGTTGCAGGAATTCTCCTCATCTTTACTGCCTACATCATTTTGCGCTACGTCTTGGGTGCACTGCAGGGTACATTTACTCCATAATCTTTTGTAGGACGCGAACCGCGCATCCATAAGGTGCCTGGCTCGTGTCCTATGAATAACTGTCTTCCGCTATATTCCCTGAGCTAGTCGAAGGGTACCATCGGTAGGCCTTCGACTCCGGTTGTTACAACAACCTGTGCTCAGGCAATATAGTGCAAAGACTTAACACTGAAAGGGGGTGAGAATATGAAAAAAATGCAAAAAGGTATTTTGATGGTGGCCATGGTAGCAATTCTTGCCATGCCGATGTTTGCTCATGCTATAACTGCAGGCCAGCTCGGAGTTGGAGACGGAAGTGAATTTCAAACCAAAACTCTTTTGGGAACTAAATCGCTTCCAGTCACTGTTGCCTCACTCATCAACTCGGCACTCTCGATCTTGGGTATCGTTGCCGTGGTAATCATCCTCGCAGGTGGTTTTATGTGGATGACCGCAGCAGGTTCTGATGAAAAAGTGAAAAAGGCGCAAGGTCTTATCAAGTCCGGTGTCATTGGTTTGGCAATTATTTTGTCGGCCTATGCTATCGCAACATTCGTTATCTCAAAACTCACCGAAGCGGTTAACGTCTAATCGCACTTTGGCTTCTCTTTCCAATTTTTTGGAAGGGGAGGCGAGAGAAATACTATTTTTATGCCACTACTCAAACAGTACACACGACGACTTTCTTATCTAGCGGCAGCGGGAGTGGTGTTTGTTTCGCGCATCGCCCACGCGCAACCAGACCTTGGCCTACAATACGGCGAATACACTGGCCTTGGGAGCCGAGATGTTCGGATCATTGCGGCTGATATCATCAACATCGTACTTGGACTACTCGGCGTCTTCTTTGTGGTACTCCTTGTTGTTGCAGGCTTCCGCTACCTCACCTCAGCCGGTAATGCCGACACGAATAAAAAAGCTCTGAGCACCATCACCTCTGCAATCATTGGTCTCGCCATTGTGCTTTCTGCATACGTCATTGCACGCTTTGTACTTCAATCACTGTTGTCGGCAACTACCGGCATCGCCACCTAACCTTATGCAGAAACACTACAAAAAAATCTTTGCGTTTGCCTTCTCACTCATCATTCTCGGAGCAGCGCTACTAGCTTCAACGCACGCGTTTGCTGCAACAGAACCCCCCAACACGTTTGGCCTTGATCAAACTGCTAAATCAGCCGGTATTCCTGGGGCAGGGAACACCAAAATCGGCCCCGCAACACTTATTGGTACTATTATTGGCTATGTCCTCGCATTTGTCGGCGTAATCTTCTTTGGCATCATGGTCTACGCCGGATTCTTGTGGATGACTGCACGTGGCGGCAACGAACAAGTCAAAAAAGCAAAAGACATGATCGAACAAGCAGCCCTTGGTATGGTTATTGTCTTCATGTCCTATGTCGTCACGAACTTTGTCTTAAAGACACTGCTTTCAAGCGTGGGTTCTTAGTCCTCCTATGAAAAAGGCTCTCTTTGCTGCAATCCTGGGTCTCACATTCTTCGCAACACCGGTGGCGACCGTTCATGCTGCACCCAGCACCTCTCCAACCCTGCAAGATGAGATTACTACCACAAAAACAGGACTCAAAGGATCTTTGAACATGTTTACACCAGTAGCCAAGCAAGCTGGATTTCCGGAAGGAGCTGTACCGCCCGAAGTTATTATTGGTCAGCTGATCAAGTCACTCATTGTGCTTATGGGTGTCATCTTTGGTGTTTTGATGGTCTACGCCGGATTCTTGTGGATGACTGCGCGGGGCACCGAAGACCAAATTAAAAAGTCAAAAAATATTCTTGAAAGTGCGACGATTGGTCTCGTGATTGTGGTCGCTGCCTATGCCATCACCACCTTTGTGGTTGATCGCGTTATCAACTCGGCATTCCAATCATCAACCACAACACCACCAGTAATTACTGAGACTCCTGCTACCGACTCATAATCTATGCTGCGACGCTCCATACTTACGGTAGCTGCGATACTCGCCCCCATGCGAGTACTTGCTGCTACCGATCAAATGACGACCACGAACTCCTTGCGCTTTAGACTAAAAAATATTGCAGAAGTAGGTGCGGGGTATACTCGCGCAAGCGGGGATAGCTCGGTGGCACTCGCTACGCTCATTGGTTCCATTGTCCGTATCGCACTCGTTGCAACTGGCTTTCTCTTTTTCGCACTTATTGCCTACGCCGGATACGTTTGGATGACCGCCGGAGGCGATGATGAAGACATCAAAAAGGCAACCAAAATCCTCACCCGTGCTTCTATCGGTCTCATCATCACCATTCTTGCAGGTGCAATTACTCAATTCATCCTCTTCTATGCGCAACAATAATACAATGAAAGTCCTATTGTTTTTATTCATAGGACTTGTGTGTGCGCTACCAGTATATGCGCAACAATTTCCAGGAGACGAACCGATGCAAGTAATTGATGGCGAGCAGGCTGTGCGGAATGCTAACGGAGATTTCAGTGTACCCGCCGCCCAACGTGACCAAACCCCAAACTCTTCGGTTACCCGCGCATTCCTAAAAGGCGCCGGGTATACTGCGCCCACGAGCGACATGACCTGCTCGACCAATGCGCAAGGAGTTGAAACCTGTGTGCCAAGTAACGACGTCCGCGCCTACGTTGTTGCCATTATTAAATTCGTCCTCACAGTCATCGGCTTTCTCTTCTTCGCACTTCTATTTTATGCAGGATATCTCTGGACAACCGCGGGTGGCAATGATGAATCCGTAAAAAAAGCCCAAGGCATTGCCTCCAAAGCAGTTATCGGATTATCCATAATTCTTGCGGCGTGGGCGATTACCACTTTTATCACTTCGTTCCTGCAAAAAAGCGTTACGCCATAACCATATGAACAAACCCTTTATAAAATTTCTTGCGATACCGTTCTTTGTTGCAACGCTATCTTTGGTAGCACTCAACACAAGTCATGCACAAGATACTAGTGAAATTGACTCCCTGAATCAAGATGCCTTTGGAGCAGCGGGTGCCGCTGCAACTTCCGCCGCCGACGCTGCTGACCAAGCAGCTTTAGATAAAGCTATAGAAAAGGCAAATGGCACCAATGCAACCCTCAAAGCAACCACGAAGTCGCTGTTCACGAGCGGGGGATACAAAGTAGATTCCGCATCCGCCAACCTCCCTGCGCGCGTTGGTCGTGTCATTTATATTATTTTTGCCATATCCGGAACCATCTTCTTGGGTATGGTTATTTACTCAGGTATTCGCTGGATGACTGCCGCCGGCGATAGCGATCAAGTCAAAAAATCTCGACAACGTATTGTGCGCGCATCTATCGGACTTCTGATTCTCTTGATGTCATATCTTCTCGCCAACTTTGTATTGCGCGGCCTTCTCTTTGGCGCACAAAGCTCGGGTGGTAATTTCCAATACACCGCACCACCAGGTGCAGCGCCTTTCGAAGGAGTAAGCGGTCGGATCACCCCCTAAAATATGTTTCACCTCTTCACATTACTCTTCCCCCAAGCACTTGCCGCTGGTCCAATCGATCAAGGACTCGCGAACGAGATTATTGGTGGCGCATCGCAAGCTGCTCAATTTGCAAGCTTGGTGGCGACCGGCACCGCACTCGACCCGCGTATTGTTGCCGCACGCATTATTGCCGGTGCGTTAAGCGTGGTTGGTCTTATCTTTATTATTCGTATTGTCTACGCGGGGGTGCTGTGGTTCAACGCCCAAGGATCACCGGAGCCAATCAAGAAAGCACAAAAGATTCTGATCCAATCATCTATTGGTGCCGTCTTCTTGTTTTCATCATTAGGCATTGCGCGATTCTTGCAATTCCGACTCATCAATACCATGGAAGAAAACATGCTCGATGCTGTGACAACCTGCTCTGGTTCCGCTGGCGCTTGCTGCCAAGAGTGGGCGAATTTCCAGAACTCTTCTGGCCGCACTGGTTTTACCAACCCAACCAGTAACACAATGAGCGGCGACGCGACACAACAAAAACTCCTTGCCGACTGGAAGGCGTGTCGCAACCGTATTGGGAGCTGGTAACAAACACGTTTACTCGAAACAAAAAACAGTCCGATAACCTCGGGCTGTTTTTTAAATGAGAGTAGGGAACTGTGTATAGAAATCTTTCATGAGATCTGTCACTGCTTTGTTTTTGCGCAGCTCTTCGATGTACGCATTAATCAAAATTACTGCCTCTCTGGTGTACCCCTCTGCAACAAGTAAATGCAAACGCGAAACTTCATTGGGCGGTACTGCCACATACCCACGTATAATTGCATACCACTGAGCCACAATCTCTTCGGAAACTGGGTAGGCTACCGGCACTTCGCGAACTTGCTCAAAATATTTCAAGGCATCCGCCCACAACCCGTATTCCGGATAAAATAATTCATCTTCCAAAAATTTCAACGACTGTTGATCATACAAAAACGGAGGACACAGATCATACATGCCTGCTGTTTTAATAAAATCATTCCGTACTTTATCGACCAAGCTATGAAACTTCGCTCCCGCAATAAATGAATCTGTTTCGCTGAGCACATGCTCCATCGAAATTTCGCGCAGATGGGTCACATCTCGATCGAGGTCTCCCAAATACCGAATGTCGGGAAAAACCGTTCCCACAATAAAATCCCGCCGATTATACTGCGTACCGCGATCAGCGAGTATGCGATCCGCTAAAATAATATGCGTTGCTTCTCCTGCCATAGATATTGAGTGTATACCAAAACAGGCAGATAAAAAAGAAAGAAGCCCGACGAGTCATTGATACTGGTCGGGCTTCGCGGCGGATGTAACAGTGCGGGGAGCGAGAAGTGAGGCCTAAGATCGCAGTGCGCGATCCAGCTCACTCTCACCCAGGGCCGCAAGAAGGCTGAACCCCTTAGGAATCAGCAAGAGGTTTCGAAGAGTCTCCATGTCGAAGACCCCCCTTGCAAACCTTAGCTGCCACCTTCGGGTAGCTGCGGCGAAACGACTCAACTTCTTGGGCCAGTGGAGTCGCGTGCTGGAACGCTTCCTTCTTCACTTACTACCTCCTGTGAGGATAGATGGTCGTTCCATCTCCCTCTGAAACTCCTTAAACTCCTCCGGGATCTTTTCCTTGAGAAGACTCTCAAGGAAGAGCAGTGTCGGGGAACCTTCTCGGTCAAATGTAGTGTACACCTCTTTAAGGTAGTTGCCACTACCTCGCAAAGAAGCGTACATATGGCAACGCCAGACAGTCTCCTGCCCGAGCTCGCTCTCGAGCTCCCTGACGTAATCGGAAATCTCCAGAAGGATCTCCTCGAAGACCCCATCCGAGATTGGTGCCGCGGGAAGCCATTCTATGACATCCCGCACCCATTCCCTGGATGCATTCTGGAATTCATCCTCGTGATTCCGAGGAATTAAATTCGTTGGGGGCACACATACCTCCGTTCCTTGTTCGTTTTTTGTTGACGGGAACAGGAAACCATCTCACATTTTCTCCAAAAAGTCAAGATCTTGCATAAAAAGAAAGAAGCCCGAGCAGTTTTCACTGGTCGGGCTTCGGGGCGAGGGACGGTGCATGTGGCGCTACTCTTCAGGGAAGAGGAGCGTGTGGAGCTCGTCGGCGGTGCGCGACGCGAGGTTCGTGTACTTAAGGTCATCGTCGCGCGAGAAAGCCCACGCATGAGCGACTTCGTGGAGCGTCTCCGCAGAGAGCGCTTGCGCATCAGCGAAAACCTCTGGGTGGTCGCGCTTCAGAGATGCAGCCTCCTCGAGGAGAATCTCCTGAAACGGATCCTTGACTATGGTCGTCGTCCTCTTTTGCGTTTTCATCTGCCACCAAACTTTCTTACAAGCTCCTGGTAATTCGCCAGAAGCCTGTTGTAATACTCGGGTTGAAGAGTCTCCCGAGCAAGTTGTTCAAGGAACAGAGGCGTGCTGCGATCAGCGGTGTCCAAAAACTGACACCCAACGCAGAACGTGGTACTCCTCCCTTTGAGCATAGCATAGAGACGGACCTTGTCCACAGCCTCTTTGCCGTAGGTCTGCTCAAAGCGTAGCAGGCGTGCGTTCAAAGGACGACTCACTCCTTGCGCGCACTCGGGTCTAACACACCGCGAATCTTTCATCCCGCGAAACAACCCCTCGCAATAGCCAATTAAGGCATTCTCGATCGGGTTGTTACGATCCCGCTTACAAAACGGGAAACCCTCACTCATGCTAGTCCTCCTTGGTTGTGGACCCCAAAACCTACCACAAAATCGCTCTATTGTCAACTGTTTCCAAAAGAAAAACACCTGCCGAAACAGGTGCTTTTCTTTTGGGGCGACTAACGGGGATCGAACCCGTGTAGCTGGTGCCACAGACCAGTGCTCTGCCATTGAGCTATAGTCGCCATACTTTTCTACTCAGCAACATGAACCAATATATCTCCTTTATTTTGTGCTGGCTGCACATTCTCGGTTAGTGCATGAGCCTCCAAAATCTTTAGCACCCGCGCAAACATCTTCCCAGAGCCTACACCCGTCACTATCTTTATGACTTCACCCCGGTGATCATGTAAAAATTGATCAATGGCGTGCCCCAACTCATGATCATCCTGACTACGACGTTCATGCAAATCAAGCGTCGGCGGAGTACTGAGTTCGGCTGCAAAAAATAGTGGTCCAGATTCTTTCATATATGTTCTATGCCCCCGGAAGGAATCGAACCTTCATATCCGGCTTAGAAGTCCGGAGTTCTATCCATTGAACTACAGGGGCCTAAGCGGGGACTGAACAGGCCAAAGGATATCAGATTTTTAATCCAAAATCAAGACCCACCACCCTTTTTACCGTGAAACTTCTTATGTGTCTCTCGCAAGTGCTTGTCGGTTACGTGGGTGTAAATTTGGGTCGTCGTGATAGAAGCATGCCCCAAAAGCGATTGGACCGCCTTAATATCCGCCCCGTTTCTTAATAAATCAGTAGCAAACGAGTGACGCAGGACATGCGGCGTAATACGCTTGGTAATCCCTGCAGCCTTGGCATATTGGGCAACAAGCCGTTCAATCGAACGAGAGGTTATTGGCTCTGGTTCAATATCTCCGCCTTTTGGTTTTGCTCGATCATGGCGGACAAACAACGACTCCGCTTCGTCACGGCGTGCTTCGAGATAGGCGAGCAAGGTCATGCGCGCCGCAGGGGAGACAAATACCAAGCGCGGCTTCCGCCCTTTCCCGCGCACCGTAAATTCTTCGCGCTTCAGGTTAATATCGTCGCGCTTGAGTCGTGCTAGCTCTGATACACGAAGACCCGTTGAAAAGAGAAGCGCTAGAATTGCCGCATCACGTTTGCCAATAATCGTGCGTCCTTTGTCTCCTTGCAGTGGACCATTGAGAAACCGCTCCAAGTCAGAACCTTCCAAAAACTCCACAATACGCTGTTCGCCTTTAGCAAGATCAATCTTTTCGGCAGACAATGTTTCTACATCACGTCGTGCCAAAAACTTGAGAAACGAGCGGAGTGCAATCAGGTGATAGTTCTGTGTGTTTGATTTGAGTGGTTCACCATTGCGATCAACCTGGCGGTGCAGCCACAGGCGGAACTGTCGGACAACTTCTGCGGTCAGGTTGGCAGGGGACGGGTATTTTGCCCACTTGAGAAAGCGCTCGAGGTAAAAATCATAATTCTGAACCGTCTTGGGTGAACGGTTCTTCTCAATCTCTAGGTGTTCGAGGAATTGGCGCTTATACCCCAAGATGTCCATATATGCGTCGTATAACGTGTATTCTACGTGAATCCACCCAAATTGTCAGCATGCGCCGATCTTGCGTAGTTTACCGTTTTATGATAGAGTGGCATTCTTAATGTAATTTGAATACAAGGCGGTCTGGCCATGGCTGTGCCGTTCTAAACGAAGTAAAACCTATGTTAGACAAGAAGCTCAAAGATAAGGTTATCGAAAAGTTCAAAATCCACGCAACCGATACCGGTTCTCCGGAGGTTCAAGTGGCCATTTTGTCTCACGAAATGAAGGAGTTGTCCGACCATTTGGCAACCCACCGCAAGGACCACTCGTCCCGCCGTGGACTCCTCCGCATGGTTTCTGAACGCCGCCGCTTGCTTCGCTACTTGAAGCACGAAAGCGCCGAACGTTACGATGCGTTGGTCAAAAAACTCGGTTTGAAATAAGTGAGCAGGCCCTCGTTTGGGGGCCTTCTTTTCAAAAAAGCTGGTTCGTCGTTTTTAACTACTTACTTTTTTATTATGATGGTTCGACACCCCGATCAGCGTGTTGCTGTTTTCATTGACACGCAAAACATGTACTACTCAGCGCGCAACCTTTTCAACGCACGCGTTAACTTCAAAAACATCGTCGAAGATGCCGTTGGTGGCCGCCGACTCGTACGCGCGATTGCGTATGTAGTCCGCACCAAAACTGGCGAAGAGCGTCCATTTTTTGATGCGCTCGGCAAGGCCGGGATCGAGACAAAAGAAAAAGATTTACAAACCTTTATTGGTGGTGCCAAAAAAGCAGACTGGGACACTGGTATTTGTATTGACGCCATCAAACTTGCAGATAAAGTCGATGCAGTTGTGTTGATTTCTGGCGACGGCGATTTCCATCCACTCCTCGAATATTTAAAAGTTACCAAAGGTTGCTTGGTTGAGGTTATGAGTTTTAAGGAGACCATGTCTTCGAAACTCCTCGAAATCGTTGATGGCTACACCAACCTTTCCGAAAACAGCCGCCGTTACCTCATTGGCCCCATGGAACGCACTGGCGCTGAACACTCCGACGCTCGTCCACAACGCCCTGGCACAGCCGGTCGTCGCCGCAAAGACATTGGCACCAACGCAGCAGAAGAAACCATCGACACAGCACCCGAAGACAAGACCGAAGATGACGCTCTTGATACCACTCCAAGCACTCACTGGACGATCCTGCACAATGGCGAAGATTCCGATGTAACATTTCCCGAAGACACACATAATGATCACAATTCATAATTATATGGAACGATTTGAAACAGAATGGGGAGGTAAAAAATTGGTTATCGAAACAGGCAAGCTCGCACAACAGGCGAGTGGAAGTTGCGTTGTGTCCTACGGCGACACCGTGGTACTCGGCACCGCCGTGGCTGCAGACACCAAGCGCGATGTTGATTTTTTCCCGCTCATGGTGGAATTCGAAGAACGCCTCTATGCCGCTGGTCGCATCAAGTCTTCACGCTTTATGAAGCGCGAAGGTCGACCATCAGACGAAGCTATTCTCACGGGTCGCCTCATTGACCGCTCTATTCGACCACTGTTTCCATCCTATTTTTCAAATGACACCCAAGTAGTCACGACCGTTTTGTCTGTTGATCAAGAAAACGAATCTGACATTGTCGCCATGCTTGCCGCATCATGTGCGCTCGCCATTTCCGATATTCCATGGGAAGGCCCATTGGCAGGTATCCGCATTGGACGCGTTGGCGGCGAACTCATCATCAATCCAACCTTCGAAGCACAATCAAAATCTGACCTCGATCTTATTGTTGCCGGCACGCGCGACAAAGTAGTGATGGTCGAAGCTGGTGCCAAAGAAGTCTCCGAGGTAGATGCAATTGAAGCTATTGCCTTTGCACAAAAGCATCTTGCAAAACCCATTGCGCTTATTAGCGAAGTCCAAGCAAAGATTGGTAAAACAAAACGGTTTGCCGCAAAGCCTGCCGAAGCAGTGTCGGAAGAATTCGAAAAAGCTCTTGCCGCTGCACAAGAATTCCTCGCAACACAAAAAGATTTTCTCTATGGCAATGTGCGCGCGTCAAAAGTTGAACGCCGCAACATGAAAGGGGAGTTGGCAACCATGCTCGACACTCACCTGGAAACACTCGAACATGGGAAAGATGCTCGCAAGGCTGCATCTCTTCTCGTCGGTGACTTTATTGAACAGCTTGTCAGCGAAATGATTATCAAGGAAGGCAAGCGCGTTGATGGTCGCGGTATCGACGACATCCGCATGCTCACTGCCGAAGTTGGCCTGATTCCACGCACCCACGGCTCCGCACTCTTCTCTCGCGGCGAAACCCAAGTGCTCTCGACAGTCACCTTAGGCGCACCATCCGTTGTCCAAACGATTGAAGGTATGGAGTTTGTTGGGCAAAAGCGCTACTTCCACCACTACAACTTCGCGCCATATTCCGTTGGTGAAATCAAACCAATGCGCGGTCCAGGTCGTCGAGAAATTGGCCACGGTGCACTCGCAGAACGCGCACTTGAACCAATGCTTCCCGACAAAGAAACCTTCCCATACACCATTCGCGTCGTATCCGAAGTGCTCTCATCCAATGGTTCGTCCTCAATGGGTTCAACGTGCGGTTCAACACTTTCACTCATGGACGCCGGTGTGCCAATCAAGCGACCAGTTGCCGGTATTGCCATGGGTCTTGCTTCAAACGAAGCAGGCGAGTGGCGCGTAATTACCGACTTACAAGATCTTGAAGATGGTGAAGGTGGTATGGATTTCAAAATCGCTGGTTCTGAACTTGGTATCACTGCGATTCAGATGGACACCAAAACCAAAGGTATTACCGCCGATATCATCAAAGAAACATTTGAACGCGCAAAGACAGCTCGCATGCGCATTTTGGATGTGATGAAGCAGGCGATTGCCGAGGTACGACCAGAGTTGTCGCAATATGCACCACGCATTGTCACCATGCGCATCAATCCAGAAAAAATCCGCGATGTTATTGGTTCTGGCGGCAAAGTCATCAATGAAATTATTGCGCAAACGGGTGTGGCTATTGATATCGAAGACGATGGTCTGGTCTTTATCACTTCAACCAGCGCTACCGGTATGGCAAAAGCACAGGAGTGGATTCGAAACCTCACCCGCGAGGTAGAAGTAGGGGAAGAGTTTGAAGGAAAAGTGGTCCGCATTATGGATTTCGGAGCTTTCGTTGAGATTCTTCCTGGCCAAGACGGCATGATTCATATTTCCGAACTCGCACATTGGCGTGTCGGCAAAGTTGAAGATGTCGTCAAAATCGGAGACATGGTGCCAGTCAAAGTCATCAAAATTGATGAGATGGGCCGCATCAATCTTTCACGTAAGGCACGCATTGATAAGGATGCCGAGCAGCCACCAGCAGGGTATAATCCGGAGGCGTCTAGGTCTGGACGTGGTGGCGATCGCCCACAAGGAGGCAAATCCTTCCGCAGATAGCACACACGAATACCTGTATAAAATGTGGATAACTGGCAAAGTTATCCACATTTTCTTTTCTAACAAGCCTCGTCTCTGCTCTATTTTTAGCAGAAAATAGAGGTTTTGAGACACATGCCCGGTTTTCCCCAAGATCCACTGTTTGCAGTGATTTGTTTCTCCTGTTCCGATCTTTACATTGACAAAAAGGCCTTTGACACCCTATAGTAGTAGTCAACATAACTCCTGATTTCTGGTATGCCCACAAAGACGTTTTTGAAAGAAGTAGAAGAGGGTCTCTTGGCCCAAAAGACCAAACTCGAGTCCGAGCTTGGTAGTTTTGCTACACGCGACAAAGGATCAAAAGAAGGGTTTGCTACAAACTTTCCTGAATACGGCGATAAAGAAGAAGATAGCGCATCGGAAGTAGCAACCTATAGCGACAATCTCACTCTTGAACATACCCTCGAAACAGCTCTCCGTGATGTAAACAGCGCCTTGAAGTCAATCCAGGACGGCACGTATGGCGTTTGCAAATACTGCAAAAAGCCAATTGATGAGCGCCGCCTCCAAGCACGACCAACCTCGAGTTCTTGCATCGAGTGCAAAAAAAAGATGCTCAATGAAATTTAATTTCACGAAATTGATCGACATAAAGAACAACGGCACCTCTTCTGGGCCGTTGTTTTTATTTATTTTTGCTCTTGGTTTTTTTATTCTCGACCGGCTTATCAAACTGCTGTATCAGTCTTTTGCACCAAATTCAATTTCCATAAATCGTGGTCTTAGTTTTAGCATCGCTGCACCGCCTGGCCTTATTGCAATCTTGCTTACATTGGCATCTATCGGTCTCTTGCTCGTGTGCTTCAAGCTCAAGGTGTATCGAACGTTTGCAACCGCCATTCCTGCGGCGCTTATTGTGGGTGGAGCCACAAGCAATACATACGACCGCCTACATTTTGGCGGCGTACTCGACACATTCCATATCTGGATATCATGGTTTAACCTTGCTGATATTTTTATTATTGCCGGATCAGTGCTCTTATTAGTAAGCCTAACTCGACACCCTCGAGCATAAACATATAAAGTAGGGTATACTGTAGTCATCTCATACTTAGGAGGAAGTATGCCATCTCGTGTTTTATCTGCCGCACTCGTCGGCTTGGAGGCCGCACCTGTATATGTTGAAGCTGATGTAGCCAATGGACTACCAGCTTTTACTATTGTTGGGCTTCCTGATACCGCTGTACAAGAAGCGCGCGAACGAGTACGCGCCGCTGTCAAAAATAGCGGCTTTGATTTTCCGCACACAAAAATCGTCGTAAACCTTGCGCCGGCTGATTTAAAAAAAGAGGGGACACTGTACGATCTGCCGGTTGCCATAGCGGTTCTTTTTGCCGCCGAAATAATCTCTATTACCCAAAAAACAAAACCTCTCAATACTATTGCCTTTATTGGAGAGCTCGCCTTGGACGGCTCTATTCGTGGAGTAAACGGCGTGCTGCCCATGACACTTGCCTTAAAGGCTGCAGGCATTACCGAAATTATTCTGCCAGAAGACAACGCCGTTGAAGCAGCTCTTATTTCTGGTATTACTATTACTCCTGCTAAAAATTTGCGCGCGGCGGTTTTGCATCTTCAGAATATGCAGACTCTATCACCCCAAATAGAAACCAAATGGCAACCACGGGATGTGCCAGCCATTGAATTAGGTTTTGTCGCAGGACAAGAGCATGCCAAGCGCGCACTTGAAGTAGCCGCAGCAGGAAAACACAACATTTTG
Source organism: uncultured Gammaproteobacteria bacterium (assembly GCA_964532925.1). Lineage (GTDB taxonomy): Bacteria > Patescibacteriota > Patescibacteriia > GWA2-47-26 > GWA2-47-26 > CAZHIP01. The sequence continues at coordinate 42,355 of CAZHIP010000003.1, read as the reverse complement.
TTCCAAGGCCCGCCGGGTTCTGGTAAAACATTGCTTGCCAAAGCGCTTCCGGGCATTTTACCCCCAATGAACTTTGACGAGGTGCTCGAGGTAACCAAGATTTATTCTGTTGCCGGGCTCTTACCTCCAAAAGAATCGCTCATGACCGAGCATCCGTTTCGTGCACCCCACCACAGTGCATCGTCCGCCGCGATTGTTGGAGGTGGATCAAACCCGCGGCCAGGAGAAATTTCCTTAGCGCACCACGGCACCTTATTTCTTGATGAGATTGTTGAGTTCCACTGTGATGTCTTGGAGAGTTTACGTGAGCCGCTCGAGAGCCGCATGATCACGATTTCGCGCGTACAAGGGACACTACACTTTCCTGCCAACTTTATTTTGGTCGCTGCGCGGAACCCGTGCCCATGCGGCTATTTTGGCGACCCCAAACATCGCTGTAGTTGTTCGTCGTTTCAGGTCCAGCGCTATAGCAAAAAACTCTCCGGCCCACTCTTAGATCGTTTTGATCTGGTTATCGAAGTGCCACGACTTGATTACGAGACACTGACCACCACCGTTGTAGCAGAACAATCGGCTCAAGTGCGCGAGCGGGTAATTGCAGCGCGAGAGCGACAGTACGAACGGACAAAGAAAAGTGGTAAAGGAAAAAGTAATGCAGAACTTGGCGTCCATGAAATAAAAAAGTTTTGCGCAATAGACGAGACAGCAGAACGACTCATCAAAAACGCCGTAAATCAAATGCATTTGTCTGCTCGCGCGTACCACCGAACACTCAAACTCGCCCGCACGATTGCCGACATGGAAAACACCGACATCATCACCGCACCCCACATTGCGGAGGCCCTACAATATAGACCAAAACTGGATCTGATGTAATGAGTTTTTCCCTCTCTTAAGCTAAGAGAGGGTTAGGGTGAGTTATGACATTCAACATCAATAACCCGAAATTCAAACCTAGAAGAAGGGATCTGCGGCGACATCAAACAGACGCGGAAACTGTTTTCTGGAACATGATACGCAGTCGACAGCTTCAAGGATTTAAATTTTTTCGGCAATATGGAAATGGCCCATATATTCTTGATTTTTATTGCCCAGAATTAAAGCTGGTAATTGAGCTCGATGGAGGACAGCATAATAAAAAAGATCACCAGGAATACGATCTTATCCGTACCACCTTCCTTGTAGCCCAAGGTATCCATGTCTTGAGATTTTGGAATAATGAAGTCCTCGCAAACAGAGGTGGCGTATGGTGCACACTAGGGGAAATTGCAACCAAATTACAAAGTAACTCCTCCTAACCTCCTCTTACCTTAAGAGGAGGAAACACTCGACACCCACAAAAAACAAAGAGCGCACCTGGAGGGCAGCGAAGAGGTGGCTCTTTGTTGCGCAGATGCGCTGTACTATCTCTGATAGGAGTCAAAAAATGCTTTTGCCTCATTGGCGGTGTAGGCGGTAACGAGCAGGAGGCGATTATGCTCCTTGTGGTCGATGTACAAAAGCTCCATGCACCCATTGTGATGCGGAATAATTACCGTGAAGTCGTCTCCCTCCCTGATCTGTCGAGTCACCATGACCTTAGACCGGGATGCGACCTGAATCACGATTCCTCGTACTCGAATCGGAATATCTTCACAGATTCCAATCACCTGCTGGAAGTGAGACCTCAACTGCAGCGGGCCTATGGCAATATAGCTCGTGGCCAATTCATGGCCAATCGCCATCCGCGCATCCCATAATTCGGATTCTTTCCTGGAAACATCGAGTGCGCTCTGCGACTTCAAGAATTCCCACTTTTTCTCGAGCTCGCGAACATGTTTCAGTAAACTTTCCTTCTTCTGCGAGTCAATCACGTTTAGCTCCCATGTAAAGTGCTCGGCATGGCCTGCCGCAGGCGTCAGTAAGTGACGCTTGAGCATAGCGTTACCTTAGTAAATTGTCAACCTTATCGCGTATACCCGAATGGGTTCACGCGGCGGCCGGCGACAAGAACTTCAAAGTGAAGGTGTGGGCCTGTTGAACGCCCTGTTGAACCCATCATGGCAATAATCTGGCCTCGTTTTACGGTCTCGCCTTGGGTAACGAAAATCTGGCTCGCATGGCCATATCGCGTACGAATACCATTGCCATGATCAAGCACCACCGACAAACCATATCCTGTTTTCTTATATTCAACTGTCACCGCTACACCATCATCCGCAGCATAGAGCGGAGACGAAAGATCACCTTTTATATCAAGACCTGTATGGCGAAGACTAAAGTATTGGTTGATGTGGTGTGATACCGTTGGCCACAAGAGTCGTGTGCCCGCCTCGGGAGCAGGGGGTAACGCAGAGATTGATTTTGGTGTGCTGAGACGCGTAGTCAGACGTGTCGGGGCAGATGCTGGAACCGCTGGTCGTGGAGCGACATATGGTCGACCGCCCGGAATAACCAGGTTTGCGCCGATCGCCAATTTTTTACCAAGAGCTGCAGCCTCGTTATATTCCGCAATGCGTTCTGCTTCAACATTAAACTTTTTCGCAATCTGTTCGAGTGTTTCACCTTTACCCACCTTGTAACTCACCCCTGATACTGGAAGCACAACGAGTTTGCGCCCCGCACGAATAAGATCATATGGACCCAGCTTGTTCTCCCACAAAATTGTTCCCGGGCTCACCCCAAAACGCTCGGCGATATTCGAAACCGTATCACCTTCACGAACAATATACTCTTCGATGCCAGTGCGCGTGACACCACCTTGTGGTGCAGAGGGTGTTGCCCATACCGCGGCGCCATCAAGCGCCAAAAATAAATCCTCCTCGATAACACTTTGTGGTACGTCGAGCTCGAATGGTTGAGGAGTGCCTTCAGACAACTGTTCTCCAAATCCGCTATCAATATACGCCTCATCTTCATTGCCGGTGATTGCCACAAGCGGCGTATCATTGGGGGCGAACACATCTTGTTCTGTCGCCGAAACCAAAGACGACCAGGCGGTAAACAACACAATAAGGATAGCAATAGCGTGAATCGTGTAGCGATGTGCTGTGATAGCAAAAAAACGCTTTTCCGCTGGATCAAGCACCCCTGAAAGCAAGCGGGTGGCTCGTTTTCCCACGCGATATAGTAACAAAAAAACGCTCGGTAAGATGGAACCGAGGCTCGTGCCTAACCATGTGCCTAATTGTCGGGTGCGCCGTCCTAAAAGGCCGCCAGTAAAGGCAAAAAGCCGTTCGACGGATAGTGCGGCGCGCACCAGTAGATGCAATAGCCGGACCTTCATGTAGTCTTCATGATGCCATTTGGGGGGTAATCTTGTCAATTAACCCTCTACCATGCTACAATTTGGCCGTCATAAACGTAATTGGCCCACAAGGAATGTGTTTTTACGAAGCCCTCCTTGTACCCAAATACACTCTTTTTAACCCTTTTATCCAGTAGTTTGTATGCAAGACAATTCGACACTGTTCCTTATTACCGGAAGTGCGCTTTTAGCAATTATCGCAGGCATTGTTCTTGTTCGCTCAATTTTAAAAATGCCAAAAGGTGAAGGAAAGATGGTTGGTATTGCCATGGCCATCGAAGAAGGTGCTCGTGCGTACATGAGCCGACAATATCGCACCATTGCTTTTATTGGAACTATCTTATTTTTGCTCATCGGTTTTGTTCTTGGCTGGAAAATGGCTGGCGGATTTGCCTTCGGCGCAATTCTTTCTTCTATCGCTGGTTTTATTGGTATGAACATTGCAGTGAAAGCAAACGTTCGCACCACTGAAGCTGCGAAGTCAGGCTTGGCCCAAGCGCTCAAAGTCGCTGTCCGCGGCGGAGCTGTTACTGGTCTTTTGGTGGCTGGTCTTGGTCTTCTGGGCGTTACGGTCTATTACTGGATCACTCGCGACCTCACTTCACTTATTGGGTTAGGGTTCGGTGGATCGCTCGTGTCGATTTTCGCCCGTCTTGGTGGTGGTATTTTTACCAAAGCTGCAGACGTTGGTGCTGACCTCGTTGGTAAAGTAGAAGCAGGAATTCCCGAAGATGATCCGCGTAACCCTGCCGTTATTGCTGACCAAGTAGGGGACAATGCTGGCGACTGCGCAGGTATGGCTGCTGACGTGTTCGAAACGTACGCCGTTACTGCCGTTGCCGCCATGCTCCTCGGTTCACTCGTCTTCCCTGGATCTACAGCTGCTATCTTATACCCACTCGTCTTGGGTGCGGTTTCAATTGTTATCTCGATTATCAGCTTGTTTGCGATTCGCCTGGGTAAGACCCAAAACATTATGGGTGCTTTGTACAAAGGCTTGATCACTGCAAGCGTGCTCTGCGCCGTAGCATTCTTCTTTGTTACTCGTGCTTTTACCGCAAGCTTTACGGGTACTGTCACCTCGCCACTTCGCTTGTTTGGTACTTCACTCGTTGGTATTGTCCTCACATTACTCATGGTAATTATTACCGAGTACTACACCGGCACCAACTGGGGGCCAGTCAAAGCCATTGCCCGCGCTTCAACAACCGGACACGGCACGAACATTATCCAAGGCCTCGCTATCTCACTCCGCTCAACAGGTCTTCCGATTGCCGCCATTGCAGGTAGTATCTTGGTCTCGTATCAGTTGTCAGGTCTCTATGGTGTTGCCATTGCGGCAATGTCGATGTTGTCTCTCGCTGGTATTATCGTCACGATTGATGCCTATGGCCCAATCACCGACAATGCCGGCGGTATCGCAGAAATGGCCGGTCTTCCAGACTCCGTCCGCGCCATTACCGACCCACTCGATGCAGTAGGAAACACCACCAAAGCAGTAACCAAGGCATATGCTATTGCATCCGCTGGTCTTGCTGCCATGGTTCTCTTTGCTGCGTATACCCAGGAATTTATTAATCGTGGTGAAAATTTAATCGTATCTCTATCCGACCATAAAGTGCTTGTTGGACTTATGATTGGTGGTCTTCTCCCATACTTGTTCGCGGCTATGGCCATGGAAGCTGTGGGTGAAGCTGCAGGATATGTGGTCGAAGAAGTTCGCCGTCAGTTCCGCGAAATCAAGGGCATTATGGACGGTACTGGAAAACCAGACTACGCTCGCGCCGTTGATATCGTCACCAAAGCTGCTATTAAGAAAATGATTCTCCCCGCACTCCTCCCTATTGTTGCTCCAATCTTGGTGGGCTTTATTCTTGGCCCAGAAGCACTCGCAGGTTTACTCGTTGGTTGTATTCTCACTGGTTTGTTTGTCGGTATCTCGATGACCACCGGAGGCGCTGCGTGGGATAACGCCAAAAAGTATATTGAAGCTGGTCACCATGGCGGCAAAGGCTCTGACGCACACAAAGCTGCAGTCACTGGCGACACTGTTGGCGACCCGTACAAAGACACCGCCGGCCCTGCTATTAACCCAATGATCAAAGTCATCAACATTGTCGCACTCTTGATTGTTGGTTTCTTGGTTGGTCGATAATTTCACACATCCATGCAGATTCTTGATGAGAAGACAGCTAAAGGTATTGCCACATTCACCATTGAAGTGAGTGTAGAAGAAATGGACCCCTATCGCACCAAAGCAGCTGCAACTATTTCGAAAGCACGTGCTGTCCCTGGGTTTCGTCCAGGTGCTGCCCCTGTCGAAATGGTGGAGCGTTCGGTTGGTGCACAGATTGTAATGGAGGAAGCAGCAGAGCACGCAGTTCCACACTTCTTTACCAAGGCGATCAAAGAAAAGAACCTGGAAACAGTTGGTCAGCCGCATATCGAAGTGTTGACTCTCGCTCCCGGTAATCCGTTTAAGTTTCGGGCTGCAGTGGCACTTGTGCCATCGGTTACTGTTGGTGACTTCTCAAAACTCAAAGTAAAACGCACACACACAGAAATCAAAGATGCTGACGTGGGTAAGGTTGTAAAAGATTTACAGAAAATGCAATCGAAAGAAGTCATGACGACCGAGCCTGTTGGCGACATGTCCAAAGTTGTCGTTGATATGCAGATGACCCTCGACAACGTTTTGATTGAAGGCGGCGAGACAAAATCTCACGCTATTTATATGAACGAGGAATATTATATTCCGGGCCTAAAAGACCAGATCAAAGGGGCAAAAGCAGGAGAGACAAAAACCTTCACGCTCCCGTTCCCTAAAGAGCACTACAACAAAAATATCGCGGGTAAAAAAATCGACTTCTCGGTGAACATTAAAGATGTGTACGCGGTTGATCACCCAGAAGTAAACGATGAGTTTGCATCAAAGCTTGGACAGAAATCCGTCGAAGATCTCAAGACGCTCATCCACAAGAACTTGTCGGATGATGCTACCAAAAAAGACGACCAGGCGTACGAGCTTGCAATACTCGAAGCCGCAATGAAGCTCACTCACTACAGCGACATCCCCGACAACTTAGTAAACGAGGAGGTTCGCCGCATGATGCGCGAGTTTGAGGCTCGCATTGTTGAAGAAGGCGGATCATTCGACGAGTATCTCTCGCACATGAAAAAGACCCGCGAAGCACTCATGCTCGAGATTACCCCACAAGCTATTGAGCGCGTAAAAATTGGTCTCCTGCTTCGCGCTATTGTAAAGAAAGAATCCATCACCGCAAGTGAAGATGATGTTCTCGTGCAATGTGAAGTCGTCGCTCCTGGCGCACTCGCTGGCCGCGATTGGTCAGACGATCGTAAAAAGGAGCTTCGTGAATACGCGCACACCATTGCCGTAAACCGCAAAGCAATTGCTTGGATCACTGATCAGGTAAAATAAGTAGTTGCAAATAAAAAAACACCCCGATACTCGTCGGGGTGTTTTTAGTTTCAGAGAAGGGGGTCGTTGCCGCCCTTACTCCACGGCTGGCAGCGGAGGATGCGGTGAATAGCCTTGAAGCCGCCTTTGATTACGCCGTATTTTTCTATGGCATCGCAACCATACTGAGAACATGATGGATTAAACCGGCAAAACCCGCGCGGGTAAAAGATCTTTAACAATCCATGGTCAGGCGAAAGGGTTTTTTGATAAACCCGGATGGCCATAAGCACTGGAATTTTCAACCAGTCGCTCATACAAGCAATCGTGCTTTTAGAAAAAGACCTTCAATAATTTTTTGCAATTCAACAAAAGAAATCTCATCGACAAGCATGCGCGGAAACACCACTACATCAAATCCTGGTTGCAAGCGGGGAGTGAGTAATCGCAAAGCTTCGCGCGTGCGACGCTTGAGCCGATTGCGGATAACGGCGCGCTTGTGAATCTTTGTCCCGACGACCACCGCGATCTTTGTTTTTGAGGTGACTGATTTATTGATAACCAAAGAAAGCGCATCGTGATTTACACGGCGACCAAGGCGGAGCGTTTTTACAATAGTTTTATCGTCACGAAGACGATTCTCCTTAGAAAGCATAGAAAGAGGGTAACAAATAGGCGGACGCAGCCGTTGTGCCGCATCCGCCTATCATCAACACATATTCACTCGTTAGACCTTTACCGTACGCTTGGAAACCGTGAGCTTTTTTCGACCCTTTGCGCGGCGGCGGGCCAATACGGTACGGCCGGTTTTTGTGCTCATTCTTGAGCGAAAACCGTGTACTTTGGCATGCTTGCGCTTCTTGGGTTGGTATGTTCGCTTTGGCATTGCTTTTTTAGTTAGTGCTTCTTATAATGCATGGTGCACACAGTATACACAGGAAGTGCACATTTTATCAACTCCTGGGGACAACTTGACCCTGTTATACTGAAAACCTCTGAAAAACCCTGACCCTTACTCTATGAGCCCTGAACAACTTTGGCAAGCCACGTTAAGCGAACTCGAACTCCAGCTTTCCAAGGCTAATTTCACTACTTGGTTCAAAAATACAGCAATCGTAAGTATGGAGAATGGGATTGTCGCTATTTCTGTACCCAACAATTTTACCAAAGCTTGGCTTGAGAAGAAATACCATGCACCTATTTTAAGCCGCCTGCAACAGCTTACCGATCGTACTGTAAAGAAACTCTCCTTTCATGTTGGGTCAATTGTTCCACCTCAACCAACAAACATAAGTCTCGTGCGCCCAAGCGACGCATCTGCTCCTCTGCGAGAATCAACCCCAAACCGCGAATCATTAAGCCGTTGGGGGTTAAACTCCCGCTACACGTTCGACAGCTACATTATTGGCAAAGGAAACGAGCTTGCGTCAGCTGCGGCCCGCGCCGTTGCAGCACGACCTGGTGAGGCCTACAACCCACTCTTTATTTATGGTGGTGTCGGACTTGGTAAAACCCACTTACTCCAAGCAGTAGGGAACGAGATTGTGCGTCAAAACCCTAGTGCCAAAATTCTCTATGTAACCTCCGAGACATTTACCTCGGATTTTATTAATGCAGTGAGAACTGGCCAAGCAAAAACATTTCAAGACCGCTATCGTGGTGTTGATCTCTTGATGGTTGATGATGTGCAATTTATGTCGGGTAAAAACGAAACACAGGAGGCTTTTTTTCACACCTTCAACGCACTCCACCAATCAAACAAACAAGTCTTACTGTCCTCTGACCGCCCACCAAAAGAAATCAATGCTATGGAAAAGCGCCTCCTCTCTCGTTTTGAGTGGGGGATGGTTGCTGATATTAACCCACCAGACTTTGAAACCCGCGTAGCAATCCTAGAAAAGAAATGTTTTGAACGACAATATGCACTTGATAGTGAAGTAATCCAATATGTGGCGGGAGTTATTCACCACAATGTTCGCGAACTCGAAGGAGCACTCAATAAACTGATTGCCTTTCATCAACTCAAAAACACTCCGCTTACTCTTGATTTTGTAAAAACAATTCTCACACCGGCGAGCAACAGCTTAAAACGATCGATCACCCCAAAACATGTTATTCAGACAGTTGCGACATTTTTTGACGTAGATCTCGACGAAATTGCTGGAAAAAGCAGAGAGCAACGTTTAGCATTCCCTCGCCAAATTATTATGTATCTGTTGCGCGAAGAATTAAAATATTCATATCCCGCGATTGGACAAGAGCTTGGAGGAAGGGATCACACAACTGCCATCCATGCCTGTGCAAAGATTGGGAGAGGATTGGAAAATGATCAAAAACTGAAGCAAGATATGGAACACATTAAACAACGTTTATATGTTACCCAGTAGTTATACAAAGCGCGCAGAGCATCTCTCCCATACTATCCACAAGCAAAAGCCTTAACATATCAACCAGAAACCAGTTATCCACGCTTTCCACTCCTATACTAGAACTATTACTGGTTACATATATATTAAAAGAATAGATTCAAACACACGACTATGAGGATAAGTTGTACAAAAGATAATCTCGTTGGAGGAATCAATGTAGTGAGTAATATTGCAACCCGAGGAGGGAATCTTCCCATCCTGAGTAATATTCTCTTAAAGACCGATGAAGATGGGTTGGTCTTGTGTGCGACAAATCTCGAACTTGGTGCTCGTGCAAAAGTGCGTGCAAAAATAGAAGAGCATGGTGAATATACATTGCCGGCAAAATTATTAGCGGACTATGTGTCTGTATTGCCAGATGAAAAAATAGATATTGTGGTTACGGGGGATGGTGCCGAAATCGCTTGTGGAAAAAGTGCGACAAAAATCAAAGGGATGCCGTCATCAGAATTTCCACTACTTCCAGATGTTGAAGGTTCGCTGGTGGTCCAATTCGATTTACCGTTATTGCTCGAAGCAGTAGGAAGTATTTTGTTTACAGTTTCGCCCGGTGAAGTGCGTCCAGAAATTTCTGGTGTCTTATTTACGTATGACGCTGAATCAAAAGTAATGAAACTCGTCGGCACTGACAGTTATCGCCTCGCAGAAGTACAGGTGCCATGTACGGTTACTTCGGAGGGTGCAGTTGCTTCAATGATTGTGCCGGTAAAAACACTCCATGAGTTTGTTCGTATCTTTAACCAGAAAAAAGGCGCTGATACCACAGCAACATTGGTTATTTCACCCAACCAAGTAACCTTCCAGGGAAGCGGGGTAGAGCTTATTTCACGCTTGGTCGACGGACAATACCCAGACTATACACAAATTATTCCTAAAGAGACAAAGACATCGGTCGTGGTGGTGAAAAAAGACTTTGTGCAGGCAATTAAAGCGGCAAGCTTGTTTTCAAAAACCGGCGTGAACGATGTGCATCTTTCGATTGATCCAGAAAACAATATTGTGAAGATTGATTCAGGCAATACGCAGTTTGGTAATTATGCAACATCGGTGCCTGCAGAAATAAAAGGGGAAGAAACAAAAATCACCTTTAACTATCGCTATCTTCTCGAGGGAGTAAACAGTCTTGTATCTACTGATATTGAATTCAGGATCGTTGACGGCGCTAATCCGTGTATTTTGGCTCCCAAGGGTAACGCGCGACATCTTTATATCATCATGCCGATTAAGCAAGATTAGTGGAGTTGTTGCAGCGATAGTATACTAATAGAATGAAAGTTTTAAATAAGAATTTTTTTAAAGCTTTTCACGTAGACGCTGATCTTACACTCGTGTCAGGGGGTGAAGAGTATTTTCATGTATTAGAAACATTACTACATGAAGCCAAGGAAACTGTTCACTTGCAAGTATATATTTTTGATGAAGATGAGGCAGGTCAACGGATTGCGGAGGCTCTTAAAAAAGCGGTTTTGCGAGGGGTGCAGGTATTTTTAGTTGCCGACACATACGGCTCATTTGGGCTTTCCACAAAATTCAAAGAAGAACTAAGGAAAGCTGGTATCCAATTTCGTTTTTTTTCACCCTTTGTATCTGTAAGGGGTTTTCATTTTGGTCGGAGGCTTCATCATAAAGTTGCGGTAGCTGATAGTAAAAAAGCATTGGTGGGGGGAGTAAATATTGCCAATAACTATTTAGGCAGCAAAAAAGAGCTGGCGTGGTTTGATTTCGCGGTTTTGGTCAAAGGAGATATTTGTCGGGATATTGCCTACATATGCGAAAGTATTTGGCGGAAGCGATTTACAAGGAGGCCCTCTGTTAAAAATCTAAATCCAGCCGGTGAAAAATCAATCCGAGAAGGGAAGACGCTGGCGCGGGTTCTTATGAATGACGGGATCAGAAAGAAGAGTCAAATCTTTAGAAGTTATCGGCATGCATTTCGTAGTGCAGAACAATACATCACTATTGTTGGGGCATATTTTATGCCGGGGTATACATTAAGGAAATCTATTCGTGAAGCAACGGCGCGAGGGGTTCAGGTGAACGTTATTTTGTCGAAATCGTCCGATGAACCAGTGTTTCGCCTGGCAATGAATTATTTGTATGGCTGGTTGTTAAAATACAATGTAAAAATCTACGAATACGAACCTTCTATTTTGCACGGTAAAGCGGCTGTAGCTGATGGGATGTGGGCAACTATCGGTTCCCACGATTTGAACTTCTTAAGCACCTACGGTTTAGTTGAAACCAATATTGATATTTTTGACAAAAGCTTCAGTTCAAATTTTAGTGAGTATCTAAATACTGTGATGAGAGAAAAATGTCGTCCTTTGACGAAAGATCATCTCAAAAAACGTCGTTTTTACGAAACATTCATATCGTTCCTTGCGTATCAGCTTATCCGTTTTTCGCAATTTATTCTCATTAACGTGCTTACTCAAAAAGAACATAAGACGTAATTACCGTATTAAAAAAGACCAATGATTTCCATTGGTCTTTTTTAATATGCCGGAGGAGGGACTTGAACCCTCATGAGTTGCCTCGCCAGCTCCTAAGGCTGGTGCGTCTGCCATTTCGCCACTCCGGCATGCCAGTAGAATAAGCGAATTTTATCTTTTCCACAAGACGGCAATAAAAGTGTTTGATATAATTGAAACACATTTTTAAGGGGGATATACTATGTGGGAGCGGAGGACTCACGTAATGAAGGTTTTTGTTATCGCAATTTTTTTGTTGCCCAATAGCGTTTTTGCGGCAAATGATCATGTGGTAATTAGCGAGGTTCAGATTACTGGTGGTATTGGTGCCACCGACCAGGATTTTATCGAACTTTATAATCCAACAAACCAACCTGTTGATCTTACTGGATATCGCCTCGTAAAGCGCACGGCCACCGGTACTACAGATACCACCATAAAATCATGGACATCTTCGGTGGTTATTCCAGCCGGCGAGTACTTTTTATGGGCAAATACGAACTTTTTACAACCAGGGGTGATACCCAATGAAACCAATAGCGGAACACTTTCGGATAACAATTCAATCGCATTGCGGCGTGGGGATGCAAACACAGGCGATATAATCGATTCTCTGGGGTGGGGAAGTGCCACGGGAGTACTTGTTCGCATTAATGCTTTTGAAACCAATCCAGGGGCTAAACAAAGCCTTGAGAGAAGACTAGGTAGTGAGGACACGGGAGACAACAGTAAGGATTTTTTCTTACAAACAACCCCAAATCCAACAAGCACAAAAACAGCTGCTGTAATTACACCTCAAACCACGGAAGCAACAACAAGCCAACCGAGTACGTTGCCGGCAATTTCTGCAGGGAGTCTGTTGATTAACGAAGTGTTTCCCGCACCATCGAGTGGTAGTGAGTGGGTGGAATTAGTAAATACCACCGCAAATTCAATTGATCTTTCGGGTGTAACCTTAGAAGACGGAGTTGGGCCGATTCTTTCTTTGTCTGGGCAAATGCCGGGAAACAGTCTTAAGGCTTTTGATCTTTCGAGTGCCAAAATAAATAACGATGGTGACCGAGTACGAATTCTTTTAAGCGGCATAGAGCTTGATGCGGTCAGTTACGGAAAATGGAACGATGGAAATCTTAGTGACAATGCGGCGAGTATTAAAACAAATCAGGCAGTCGCACGAAAAAGCAGTGCGCTGAGCACAGGGAATAATGCACAAGATTTTGCCATGACCGAGGAACCAACGAAAGGGTTTCCGAATATTATTTTGCAACGCGAGGTGGCAGCCGGTGGCATATCTTCACGCACTATAAAAACAAACCCAAGTGCAGTCATGCGAATCAATGAATTGATGATTGACCCGGGTGATGGTGACACTGAATGGATTGAACTATATAACGCCGGAGAAACATCGGTTGATCTTGCGGGTTGGACGATTGAAGATGGGTCAGGGGCAAAAACAACATTGGTAGGCACATGGATCCCAGGGCAGTTTTTTGTGGTAAAAGATGTACCAGGTGTACTCAATAACACTGGTGATGTGGTTGTGTTGCGTGACGACAAGGGCGAGGTACATGATCGTGTGAGTTATGGGAGTTGGGATGATGGAAATCGCGTTGATAATGCACTAAGAGCGATGGATCCTCAAAGCATTGGTCGCCGATCTGACGGGTACGACACAGGAGTTGATAGTAAGGATTTTATCGCACTAAATGCAACAAAAGGCGACACGAATACCAAGGGAGTGCCGCCAGATATGATAACTATTCCAGACGGAGCAGTGGTTATATCCGAGATAAACCCACTACAACATTTACCGTTTGCAGAACTTTCAAATACGACAGATTCTTATATCAGGTTGAGTGGGTGGAGTCTTAAAGATGACGAAGAACATCAAATAAATCTTTCAAATATTGTTATTGCACCTCACGGGTTTTTTGCTGTGCCACTCGACGAATACACTCTCAAGCAAAAAGGGTATGTAGCGCTGTATGATCAGAAACGGCATCAAAAAGATAAGATAATGTATCGGGGTGCCGCAGTTGGTAAATCTTTCGCAATGGTTTCGGGTGATTGGTTGTGGGTTACCCCTAGCCCTGATCGCGAAAACAAAGTAGATGTGGTTGTAGCAGAAATGCCAACACCAAACACTGCACCCACAAAACAAGTTGTCGTGGAAGTGGTGTCTACAAAACCAAAAACACCAAAACCTAGTACAGTAAAAACAACCGCCAGTAAAAGCCAGCCAATAAGACCCCTGGTTTCACTCGAACGTATTACCGACAAGATGGTGGGGAAGGTTCTTCGAACGAGTGGGATGGTGAGTGAAAAGAAGGGGAATATAGCGACTATTAAAGATGGAGATCATTCCTTCCGAGTTTCTTTGGCCGCAGTGAATTATCGCAAGGAGAATATAGTTCCTGGCATTGGTGACAAGGTAGTCGTCACTGGCCAGGTGCGGAAATCAAATGCGGGTTTGCGTATTGTGCCACGAACGCTTGCAGAAATTACTCTAGAGAAACCACCACCGCCTACTAAAGTAGAGCCGGTTGTTGAGATGGTGATACCTGTAGAAAAACCTCGTTCGTTCCCATGGCCAGCCATTTTTGTGGCACTGGGAAGTATTCTTGTGAGTCTGCTCATAAAAGGCGCCATTTCGCTCGAGAAAATGAAAGGATGTCTCGTTCGAGTGGTACACCGACTGCGGGTATGGCGAGCCCCCAAATAGGGCTTGCCTCATGACTAATCTTTTGTTATACTCCTCCTCGTTCGTAGTGATTTTGCAGCGCCAACACTAAGTGCCTTACGCGGGCCTGCCCGCCGAAGCTTTAGCGTAGGCGGGTATCGTATAGCGGCTATTATGCTGCCTTGCCAAGGCAGAGATGAGAGTTCGACTCTCTCTACCCGCACCAAAAAAACACCAGGATTAAACCGGGTGTTTTTTTATTATCATCTTACATCTCACGTATTAATTGCCTCCCTTGAGTCTTTGTGTCCACCCGAAGGTTTGCTCGAAGTTCTTCAGGATCACATCCACCACGGTTTCTTTCTGTTGTGGTGTCAGAATGGTGTAGTCCTTTGATCGCGTGGAGTTTCCTGAAGCATCGACTGACACGACCCAGAACTTGTAGATCGAAGCTGGAGCAAATTTTGTGACGACCACTGTGTGAGCCAAGGTGAGCGTGTTGTCTTTCGAGAGTTCGATAGCCTTAGCATCAACACCCACACCTTCTTGATAGAAGACTTGAGAGGTACCAGGTTCATTGGTTGTCCAAGTGACGATCGTCTGCACGCGGGACTCTTTGCCTGGGTAGATGGTGGATTCTGCGGTAACTTTGGTGATTTCTGGGGCAAGCACGTCTTTGCCAGTGGTAAACGGCACACTACCAGAAACGGATTCATTTTTGAATTCATCTGATGCTTTAATCACGAGAGAGTAGGGGGCACCCGAAAGCAGGTCTTTGACGGTGATTGAGTGATCTCTCAAAAGAGAGGTGTCGCCCTGTGCCAGAGTGACCTGAGTATCGCGGTTTGTGTATTCAACAGAGGCACTCGTTGGAGTATTGGTTTTCCATTGCACAGTGACGGAGTTGTCGTTAATGCTATCGAGTTTGATATTCGAGATTACGGGCAACTCTGTGGTTGTCTTGAATGTACCAGCGACAAACTTTGCCTCGGGACCATAGGCAGCCTTTGCTTGTACTTCATATTTGTAGGTAGTTGCAGGGTCTAATCCGTCCAGTACAACTTTATGGTCCGTGTTATAGGTGTTGATGTTGCCGGCAATACTGAACTGATTTTTCTCGTTTAAAGGTTCACCGATTTTCCCATATGCAACCACACCAATGGTTTTTTTATCCGTACTCCAGGTGATAGTGGCGACAGTGCCCTTCACTTCTACATCAGCCTTATTGCTTACAATAGTTGGCGGAGAGATTGCTTTGGCGGATAGATCATTGAGGAGTGCGATGAGGGTTGATTCCGGTAATGCGGAAAGCAACGGATTACTGATAATTGTTTTTAAGGTATCCAATAACGATGAGCTCGTGGCTGCAGGCGTAGGTGTTGCGGGTGCGGGAGTAGCAGGAGTCGCTGGAGCCGGAGGTGTGCCAATTTGTGGAGCGGCAATTACTTTTCCATCTTTCCCGAGTGTAGTGAACTTGCTCAACTCTCCGGTGCCTTTGTTTCCTTTTGCATCGTAGGAGATGGGGCGGAATGAGTAGGTGGTAGCAGGTTCCAGGCCAGTAAGAGTGACCGCATGAGTTGGAGCGCTGTCGTCGGAGTTTCCTTCGAGGAATGCAGGTTGGTTGGGAGCATTGTAGCTCACCATGGTGTTTGCGGCTTCATCTGTAAGCCACTCGATGCGAGCACTTGAGCTGGTGATGTTATTAATTTTTACATCCAAGATATTTGGTGGAGTAACATCTCCTGGATAGAAGCCGCCACCACCTCCACCACCGCTACTCGCGGCTACTGGGTCTGCTGTTGTAGTAAAGGTATAACCCGCACCAGTATTGTCGCTCGTGGTCGAGTTGGTGGAAGGATCAATGGAGATAACTTTGAAGAAGTATGGGGTGCTCTTGGTGAGCCCGGTTATTTGTACTGTTTGGTTGGTGGTATATGAAGCGGTAACAATGGTTGATGAGCCATACGCGATCGTTGGCCCATATTCAACTTTGGCATTTGCAACTTCATTGGTTGTCCAGGTAATAATGGCAGAAGTATCAGAGACGAGTGCAGTAGTTACATTAGAAATCGTTGGCGCAGTTGAGTCAGCTACGGTGGTAAAGGTGTATCCATTGCCACTATTATCACTCGTTGCAAGGTTGCCGGATGCGTCACGAGACCTGACGCGGTAGTAGTAGAGCGTGTTAGCGGAAAGGCTTGAGAGGGTGACCGAGTGAGAGGTGACTGCTTCCACTTCGCTGCCGGCAGTAGAGCCGTACGCCGTTGATGTTCCGTATTCGACAACGCTATTAGATTGTTCGTTGGTGGTCCAGGTGATGGTCGCGCTCGTGAGCGCAAGGCTACCTGATGCAACACTAGAAATCACCGGTGCGGTGGAGTCGCCGGTGGTGAAGGTTTGTTCAGACCCAGTGGAAAGATTACCGTTTGTGTCGGTTGTTTTGACGCGGTAGTAGTAGAGGGTACCAGGGGTAAGCGAGGATAGTGATACTGAGTGTTGTGTGGTGAGGGTTGAATCGAGTGTGGTGCTTGTGCCGTAAGAGTTGGTCGTGCCGTATTCAACCTGTGAGGTGGCTGATTCATTTGTGGTCCAGAGAATAACTGCGGTGGTGGTTTGAGCGACTGCGCTCACTGCAGATATGGTTGGAGCAGTGGAATCGTTTGAGGTGGTGAACGAATAGTAGCGGGCTACGCCGTCAACCACGTTTTTGTCTTGTTCAACATTGTTGCTTTCATCCGTTGACTGCACATAGAAGAAGTATTGGGTGGCGGCGGAAAGGCTTGTCAGGGTGACTGAGTGGTCGGTAACCATGGTTAACGATGAAGTAGTGCTTGAGCTTGCGAACGTCGGGCTGGTTGAGTAGATAACTTCGGAATCAGCAGCAGAGGATGTCTGCCAGACAATGGTAGCAGAGGTGTTGCTGATGCTTTCGGTGCGAGCGGTGCCGGTGGCGGTAATGGCAGGTCCTGAAAGTGTGGTAAAGGTGTAGCCGTTCCCACCATTTGATGCGGTGCCAGTTGAGCCGGTTGTGTTCGTAGAGCTTGCGCGGAGGTAGTAGGTGGTATTAGGAGTGAGCCCAGAAAGCACTACGCTGTGTTGGCCAACACCAGCGGCAGTATCAAGCATGGATGAGACCGACGTGGTGGTGTTAAAGAGTGCGGCGGTGGTTGAGTAGCTGACTGCTGAGTTGGAAATTTGGTCCGTGTCCCAGGTGACCGTGGCGGTCGTGGGAGTGATAGAGCCCACTGTGACGCTTGAGAGAACAGGAGCCACCGAAGAACCGCCGGCACCTTCGCCTGGATCCTGAGTACCATTCGCATTACCGTTTACCGTAGCGGAGACGAATGAAATATCACTGTTGCTGTTTAATATCGTTACGCGGTAATAATATGCAGTGTCAGCGGAAACGGTTGAGTCGGTGTAGTAGTTGGTTCCTGCGGTGGCAATGGTGGTGAGGAGCGACCAGACGGACTGATCGGTTGAACGATAGACTTTGTATGAGCCAAAACCGGTCGGGGACACAGCTTTCCATGCAACGAACAAGCGGTACTCTGCGGGGGCGGTGGTGATGTTTGAGATATCCTGGATCATGAGGTTTGTGCCGCGGGCAGGCGGAGTGGTTGATACGTTCGTGATGTTACCCTTGGCATCAGTAAAGCGAACATAGATCGTGTCCGGAGAATCTGGTGTGTTGCCGACAGAAACGGTTTTTGAGGTGGCGTAGGCACCAGAAAAGAGCGGGCTTGCATGGTTTGAGGTCGTTGAGATCATCATGGTAAGTGCGGTGTCGTCGCTTGCGGCGAGCGTCAGGGTTGCCAAGTAGCTATTGCCTGAGTTGGCGGTTGAGTAGTCAGCGAGCACTGAAGCACTGGCTGGCACCTTGGTGTCAAGCGTGAATGTGGCGCTTTCTGAGTTTGCTGTGTTATTCGCAGCTTCATTATCGTTTAAGGTAACACGAATTTTTGCTGTGTTATTCATGTATTGGCCGGAATAATCAGTCGTGGCTGTCCAGGTTGCCGTGTGTGTGGTCCAGGTGGTGCCATCTGCATTGACTGCCTTATTCGAAGTGTCTCCTACTGCCAGTGTTGTTATCGCGCTGTAGCTGGAGCCATTCCAGTACTCGAAAGAGGGGGTAACATGACCTTGGTTTGCGGGGGATCCCGAGGCTGTATCAGGGTCGCGAGCATCATAGCTAATGGTAACTAAACCGTCAGAGCCTTGTGTTGCCGTGACATTTTGTAATTCCGGCGGTGCATTGACGACGTAGGTGGTAGTCACAGACCCAATGGTTGGGGACGCGCCGCCATTAGTAGACGCTGATGTAATTTTGTATTGGAAATATTGTGCATTGGTTAGCAATCCAACAGGAATTGCAGCGCTCGTACAGGTTACTGTACCCGTAGACTTTGAGCAGTTTGCGGTCGCGTTTGTGAAATCACTCCAGGAGGCGCCAGAAACACCACCAGAAGATGCGGCGGCACGAAGCGAAATAGTTACACTGGTGCCCGATGGGAGGCTTGCATCTTCGGTCCATGCAAGACCTCCGATCACGTTGGTGGCATCACTCGCATTAAAGATAGAAGAAACTAGGTTGCCAGAGGTGTTGTATGCAGTATAAGCAAGCGTGACATCGCTAATAGAGGGAGTAAGGGCAGAATCAGATGTTCCTAGTGTGAGGCGATACTGGATATATCGGTCGGTGTTTGAGGTGATAGCAGAGCCTGCGGCGGTAGAAAGTTCGGCGCTCCACGCAGACCATGAGCTACTATCAGAGCTTGTTCGCGTTGCCACAGTGGCCGTGGTTCCTGTCGGCAGTGAGATGGTCCATGATGCATTTCCATAGGCAGTCACGCCCGCGGTATCAATTGTTGCCGAAGTAAAAGTTCCAGAGGCGTTGTAGACAACTTGGTTGATGGTGAATTTATGAAACGCCGTACCCGCACCTTGAAGGATATAGAAGTTGTTTTCGTTTGCGCTGTTTCGAATGGCACCACCTCCAGTACTAATAGATCCTGGCACATTGGGCATTGCTGTATAGGAGTTGCCCGTGATGGAATATTTATAAAAGGTGGCACTAGATCCCGGGAAGATGTAAATATCGTTGTCTGATCCATTGCGAAGCATGGTCCCACCCGTGTTTGATGCAGTAGGTACGACAGTGAGAGCTGTATAGGAGTTTCCTGAAATAGAGTAGCGGTAAAAACTATTGTTGCCACCACCGCGCAAAATGTAGATATCATTGTCTGCCCCATTGCGTAGCATAGCTGCCCCATCACCAGTAGTACCAGGCACTATTGTTAACGTGGTCCATGAGTTACCGGTGATTGAGTATCGATAGAGTCCAGTGCCGGTATTCCCTTGGAGAGCGTAAATGTCATCATCGGTCCCGTTTCTAATAATAGTGGCGCCAACACCAGTATTCGCAGGTACAACAGCGAGCGTTGTCCAAGTGTTTCCTGCAATAGTATAGCGATAAAAACTTGTAGTGCTTCCGCCACGTAATAAATAAATATCATCAGATGATCCTGCGCGAATCATGGTACTTCCAGCACCAGCCGCGCCAGGGGTTCCATACAGTGTGGTCCATGTGTTGCCTGAAATAGAGTAGCGAAAAAAACCAGAAAGTGCTCCACCGCGAATTAGATAGATGTGATCGTCGTTACTGTTTCTGATCATAGAGCTCCCGGCACCAACCGCAAAAGGTACGGTAGCGAGCGTTGTCCACGTGTTGCCGGAGATGGAGTAGCGATAGAAACCAGTGGCTCCACCTTGGGTTACATAAACCTCATCATCAGTGCCATTGCGAAGCATTTGGGCACCCGCACCAACGGTCCCAAGAGTTGCAGTGAGACTACTAGTGTAGGAGCTTGTCCATGTGCCTCCAGAAACAGAATAAGCAAAAAATCCATTCGTAGCAGCACCTCGGCTAATGTATATAGTGTTTTCTGAGGATGCCCAAGAGAAAAAGGATCCATTGCCAATAGCTCCTGGGGTAACAGTTAGTGTTGTCCAGGAGTTTCCGGAAATAGAGTAGCGATAGAAGCCCGTACCATTGCCTTGCGTGAGGTAGACATCATTTGATGATCCATTGCGAATCAATTTTGAGCCAAGGTGGATGTTGCCGGGTGCTGAGGTGAGTGTTGTCCATACATTCCCCGCGATTGAGTAGGAGTAAAAGCCACCTGTTGCGGCGCCTTTGGTGGCATAGAAGAGGTCATCGGACCCGTTGCGAATGATTGAGGCATCGTCGTAGGCCAGAGCAGAAAACACGGCGAGAGATGTCCATGTGTTGCCGGAAATTGAATACCGCCAAAAGCCACTACTGCCATTACCTTGGAGGGCATAAATATCATTATCAGTGGAATTGCGTAGGATTTTTCCGCCAGCACCATATGCTCCAGGCATTGCAGTTAAGGTGGTCCATGTGTTGCCGGAAATCGAGTAACGGTAAAAGGCGCTTGAGCCACCACCTTGGGCGGCATAAATATCGTTATCTGACGCATTGCGAATCATGTTGCTACTTGCGCCAAAACCTGCAGGACTTGTTGCGAGCGTTGTCCAAGAGTTACCAGAAATTGAATATTTATAAAATGCAGTCGTGCTGCCACCGCGAGTGATGTAAATATCATCACTGGAGCCATCGCGAAGCATGGTGGCTCCTATGCCGACAGCTGCAGGTATGGCTGTTAATGTGGTCCAGAGATTGCTCGAGATTGTATATTTGTATAATCCAGTAGTGCCACCTCCGATAAGGTATAGGGTGTCATCGGTTCCATTCCGAATCATGTAGCCTCCAGATGTTACTGTGCCGGGAATGCCTGCTGCAGCAGTAGACCAGTTATTAATAGCTGTCGCTGAGCCATCGAGAGCTATGGCGCCACTGGCCCCACTTCCTGAAACCGCAGTACTCGAGATGGTGCCACTGCTAAATCCGCCACCAGTTGCGGCACCCGTTGAGGTTAGGGTGCCGTCGTCGGTTGCGGTGTAGCTAGCAGTGGTTAAGACCGCATTGCCGGCGGAGGTGGTGCCGGACATGTTGGAAATACTGGAATATTTGGTCCAACCGGTCTGGTTAGTAGCATGTTCTGCGCCAGTGTCACTATCAGTGCCGCCTTGCCAGTCTGTTTGCGCAAAAGTGTAGCTCGCGCCATGCGCTGAGTTTGGGTAGAGGAAAACAGCAGGTATTGCGACCGCAATTACCACAACTCCAATGACTGCTGTACGGAGATGAGAGGGGAGTGCACGGAAACTGCGACGCACGCGAATAGCAAAAACAGATCGGCTAATGGCGCGATTTGTTGTTTTAATTATTTTTGAATACCAGCGTGAAAGTGTGGAGCGTTTTTTCACGCGGCGAACACGAAAACGAATGGCAGGCATGGAGTAATTGTACCATTTTGGTTTGCCTGTGTACTAGTTGTGGACAACTTGATTTTTTATTTGTATCGCAATGCTTCTAATGGATCGAGTTGTGCGGCGCGACGGGCAGGGAATACACCCGCGAGGAATCCAATGATGGTGGAAATCGCGATAATGCCTAAGAGAAAACGCAGAGGATAATAGAACAATTGAATTGACGGTCCGCCAAAACGAGTTGCCAACAAGTTAATACCGTAGTTAAACACTTCACCGCCAAGAATTCCGAGCCCTACACCAGTCATGCCACCAAGACCGCCAATAATGATAGATTCTGCCAAGAAAACACGCTGAATGTCGCCGCGACTACCTCCGAGCGCCCGCATGATACCAATTTCGCCCGTGCGCTCAAGAAGCGTGACAGTCATCGTGTTAAAGGTGCCAATAGAGGAGACGACAAGGGAAAATGCACCGAATACCCCGAGGATGATCTGGATAATTGAGAAGATTTTGTTGGCTTGATCAATGGTTTCCGAGATCGAGGAGACACGGAAACCCTTGTTGATAATGGTGTCTTTGAGTTTGGTGGCTGTTGAGATAGAGGTGGCGGTAACTTGCAAAATATCGTAATGGTCAATGGTAATTTTTTCGCTAATTTCCGCAATAGGGATAAAGATAGTGCTTTCTTGCCCGCTTTCGAACACGCCCTTGATGGTGTAGGAGTTCGGGAGATCAAGGATGGTAACCGCGTCGGTGCCATCTTCGTTTTTGGTGGCAACGAATACCTCCAGCTTAATCGTTTTGCTAAGCGCAGCGTTTTTATCGGTGATGCCAAACATTTTGAGGGTGGTTTCTGATACCACCACACTCGGAGGGTCAGAATCTTTGTATAGGCTACCTGCTGTTGCATTGATACCAGAAGATGCAAAGAAAGGCGCCGATGCGGCAAACAGCTGAACATTTCCACTTAATTCGCCAATAGTTGCCTGGCCAGTGAAGGAGGTCATGGGGGACACCTGTTTTGTTTCCGGAAATGCCTTGAGTTCCTCGATGGTTTTATTGGTAATGACGAGGTTTTCTGAAGCAGGGGTAACACGTAAAGAAAGAAGTGCTTGATCGTAGATGAGTTTTTCGAGAATAATATTTTGAAGACCGTAGCCAAGAGATACCAAAAACAAAACTGCGCCGGCACCTGCGCCGACACCTAATACCGTCAGCCATGTTCGCATTGGTCGCGTGCGAAACATGCGGGTTGATAAACGCAGCGCATCGAGTGTATGCATGAAAATACCAAGGACCTGCGCGAGAAAATTACGCGAGCTGTCCTACGGTTGCTTCAATTTTATCAGAAATTCGCTCGGCTGTAATGGTGCGCAGGCCAACACCACCCTCATCAAACGGAGTTTTGAGCGCCGTGAGGGCGTCTTCTGCGGATATTGTTGCAAGTGATCGAGTAGAAATAATAGACATGACGCGATCAACTTGTTCTCGAGTGAGGTCGCCCAAGTGTTCGTCGAGGATAAATTTACGCAACGTACCCAATGCTTGCTTGTGCGTGTGAGGTGTTCGAAGTTCTTTTTTGAGATTGTGGGCAGTGCGCAAAATATTTTCAATTTTTTCGCTATATTTGATAGCGGTGGACATATACAGACCAATGCCACCCTCAGAAAATGGCGTGTGGAGTTTTTTGAAAAATGTATGCTGGCTCGATTTACCACCCAAAAGATCTTCCATAGCATGTTCCATACGCCCAAGCTGTTCTGCAGTAAGTTCTTCGACAAGCCAGTTGGTCAGACTCCATGCTTTGAGCTGTGTTGTCGACAAATGTGGATATACACGCGCGATTTTTTCGAGGTCACTTCTGCCGCCTTCTTCGCCGGGTTTACCCATTGAAATAAGGTCTGAAGCTTTATTGGCGACGACTTCTTCGCGCTCCAGTTGTGAATCTTTGAAATAATAAATGCGATCAGCAAACGGAAGATACCGGTGATCGTGCGTGACAAGAATAACCGTTTTCTTGTCTTTCTTGTTAATATCTTGAATCGTTTTCATGACGACGTCGGCGGATTCCGAGTCGAGGTTGCCGACCGGTTCATCAGCCAAAAGAATTTGCGGGTCGTTGACGAGTGCACGACAAATAGCGACTCGTTGTTGCTGGCCACCAGAGAGCAGAGATGGTGTTGCTTTGGCGCGTGCTTCGATACCAAAACGCTTGAGCAATTCGTGGGCTCGTCCGGTGCGCTCGGCAGTGCCTACATTCAAAAATACTTGCGGCAAGGTAACATTGTCGAGTACGGAGAGTGAAAACACTAGGTTGTATTGTTGGAAAACGATGCCAAAGACCTTCGAGGTCATTTCATTTTTCTCTTTTTCGTTGAACTTGAGGCTGTCTTTGTCGTGAATAAAAATTTTCCCTGCCGAGGGTTTTTGCAAACCTAAAATGGCATAGAGAAGCGTGGATTTTCCGCTTCCGGATGGGCCGAAAAAGATAACATATTCTTGGGGATAAATAGAAAGATTGATGTCTTTCAACCCGACAAATTCGTTATCTTTGCCTTCGTTGTAAACAACGCGAAGATTTTCAACGCGAATAAGAGGTTCTCGTTTCATGAGTGCATGATACAATTTTTTTGAAGAAGTTTCTAGGTACTTAAGCCAAAAACTTGAAAAAAATCCCTGAAAAGGGTAGTTTATTGGTACATTCATATACGCCCGGATGGTGGAATGGTATACACGCGACACTTAAAATGTCGTGCCCGTTATGGGCATGAGGGTTCGAGTCCCTCTCTGGGCACTTTGTAAAATATACTATGACTCAACAGGAGGCGCTTTTGATTTTGAAAACCGGAGCAAATGTTTTTTTGACTGGTGCAGCAGGAAGCGGTAAAACGCATACCCTGCGCACCTATATTGAGTATTTAAAAAAGAATCATGTTGGCGTCGCGATCACGGCATCGACCGGCATTGCAGCAACGCACATGCAGGGCATGACCATTCATGCATGGTCGGGGATTGGGATCAAGAGTGCGTTGTCCGCCGAAGAGGTTGAGGCAATGACCGAGAAGCAGTACATCACGCGACGCATGGACGGCACGGATGTTTTGATTATCGACGAGATTTCGATGCTGCACCATTATCGTCTCGACCTGGTCGACCGTGTGCTTAGGGCTTTACGGCGCATCGACATGCCATTTGGTGGCATGCAAATTATTGTGTGTGGAGACTTTTTTCAATTACCACCCGTTTCGAGAAGCGGCCAAGTACCGGGTAAGTTCGCGTATCACTCGAGCGCTTGGAGCGAGTCGCAGTTTGTTGTTTGTTATCTCGAAGAACAACATCGGCAAAATGATCCAGTGTATGTCGGGATATTAAACGCAATTCGTGACAATGCAGTTACGGAAGATATTCTTGGAATACTGTGGTCGCGCCACAAAGCACCGCCAGAAATAAATGCCGAGCCAACCAAGCTCTACACTCACAACGCGGATGTTGATGAGGAAAATGAACGCGAACTTGTGCGCTTGCCAGGGAAAATATACACCTATGGCATGTCTTCAAATGGACGTGATGTGATTGTGGATTCGTTAAAGAAAAGTTGTTTGGCACCCGAGGCGTTGCGACTCAAGGTTGGTGCGCGGGTTATGTTTGTGAAAAACAATTTTGAGTTCGGGTTTGCCAACGGCACGCTCGGGGTTGTTGAAGCATGCGACCAAGATGAGATTATTGTTCGTACCTCGAATGGCCAGCGGATTGAGGTTCAGCAGGATTCGTGGCGCATTGATGATAATGGCAAAAAATTAGCAGAAATTACCCAATATCCACTGCGACTTGCCTGGGCAATAACCGTACACAAAAGCCAAGGCATGAGTTTGGATGCCGCGGAAGTTGATTTGTCACAGTCGTTTGAACCAGGTATGGGCTACGTCGCGTTGTCACGATTGCGGTCGCTGTCGGGATTGTCGCTCAAAGGCATGAATAATCATGCGCTCATGGTGCACGATGAAGTATTAGAAAAAGATGATGAGTTCAGACGGTTTTCAAAAGAATATGCTACCGATGTTCGTTCTCTTTCTCAAGAAGAAATAAAAGTTCGGCATGAGACATTTTTACGGCGTGTCGCGGGACCTGATCCTGAAGACAAAAAAGACACCTATGATGAAACCGCAACATTGTTTCATTTGGGCCATACATTAAAAGAAATTGCGAAGGCCCGTGAGTTGACCGTGGGAACTATTGTTGGACACATCGAAACACTACTCGAGCGCGACAAAGATTTTGATGTCTCACGTTTGCGCGACGATTTTTCTCCCACACGGCTCAAGAAAATTATGGCTGCATTTACGAAAGTCGGTGTGCTCGAGGGTGGTGGGCGACCACTTTCGCCGGTAAAGAACATTTTGGGCGATGATTTTTCGTTTGACGAGATCCGCATGGCGCGTTTGTTGCTCATGTAGCCGCAAGGTAGAAAGACGGTTATAATGCTTTCTTATGGAAGAAATTGAGGTTACTGAAGAAGCTGTCAGTGAGGCGGCGCCAGAGGCGATTGAGCAAACACTCGATCAAACTTTGCGACCAAAACTTCTGGATGATTTTATTGGCCAACAGGAGCTGAAAGACAACTTGGGCATCATGATCCAGGCTGCACGAGGGCGCAATGAGCCACTTGAGCATATTTTGCTCTATGGAAACCCAGGATTAGGGAAAACAACGCTTGCTTATATTATTGGTCGAGAAATGGGCGCGAATGTGAAGATTGCGGCTGGCCCGGTGCTCGAACGCGTAGGGGATTTGGCGGCGATTCTTTCGAACCTATCTGCAGGAGATATTCTGTTTATCGACGAAATTCATCGTCTCAATAAGTCTGTAGAAGAAGTACTGTATCCTGCCATGGAGGAGTACGCACTGGATGTCGTTATCGGGAAAGGGCCGACCGCGCGAACCTTGCGCATTGATCTTCCGCGCTTTACGCTGATTGGTGCTACGACCCGCATGAGTTTATTGTCATCGCCACTGCGCGATCGATTTGGGGTGACACATCACTTGAACTTTTATGAACCAAAAGAAATCGGAGCGATTGTTCGCCGGAGTGCGAATTTGCTAAACTTGGCATCAGGAGACGAAGCACTTTCGGTGATTGCGCATCGTGCTCGCGGTACGCCACGTATTGCAAACCGCTTGCTTCGTCGCGTGCGTGATTATGCCGAAGTAAAAACGGGCGGGGTGGTAACGACGAGCCTTGCAGAAGAGGCACTTACGGCACTCAAAGTCGATCACCGAGGTCTTGATGCCACTGATCGGCGGTTGCTTACCACTATTATCGAGCGGTTTGGCGGTGGGCCAGTGGGGGTCAATTCTGTCGCCGCGGCTATCCAGGAAGACGAAGAAACTATCGAGGATGTGTACGAACCATATCTCATTAAAGCAGGGTTTTTGGAGCGTACGCCGAGAGGGCGCATGGTAACACGGTTAGGATACGAACACTTAGGCATTAATGTACCTAGCAGACTTTTATGATTATTCCGTTGTGGGCGCTCTTGGTGCCAGCCGCGATCATTGTGTTTATTGTGGTTGTTTTTGCTGGTATCAACTTATTGCAGTTGCACCGTTTTGGTTTTTTTGGCACGACAGCAATTATTGTGTTCCTCATATTTCTTGCGATTGCAGGCATTGTTTCTTTTCAAACAATCGAAGCCTTGCGTGGTGTTGATTGGAATGCACCGTTTATAACTGCCCGCATTGGTACGGCGAGTGATATTATTGGACAATAATATGAATATTTGGAAAGCGTTTCCTGAACGCAAAGAGTACGAACAACTAATGTACGTGTTGCGGGCCGACCTCATTGCTCTTGTTGGTCCTGTTTTCTTGCTAGTAATTTTGGGTGTCGTGCCATTTGTTTTGCAATATATCTTTAGCTTAGTTGCACCAGGTGTACTAGAAAACCAACCAGGGTTTGTTGCGTTTACGTTATTTCGCGGAGTGTATTGGTTGTTTATCCTTGTGTTTGGGTTGACGGAATTTTTCGACTATTATCTTGATGTGTGGATTGTAACCAATGAACGCATTGTGGATATTCAGCTCAAAGGTTTGTTTGCGCGAGCTATTTCGGAGACACGGCTCTATCGCGTGCAAGATGTAACTGCGCAAATGAAAGGTATTTTTGCAACATTGTTCGATTATGGAACGGTGCACGTGCAAACTGCAGGCGCTACAGGACGATTTACTTTTGAGCAAATGCCGGACCCAGATGCAGTGGTGCGCAATATTTCTAAGTTAATCGAAGATGATAAACCGTTTCACGCAGAAAAGATTGCGACAATAGAAAAAGAAGTAGGCATTGCACGCTAGAGGTACAAAAACACCCCGACGTGTGTCGGGGTGTTTTTTTGTTGCGCGCTGTTTACTTCTTGCGCTTGCGAACAAAGAAGATGATGAGTCCTGTAGCGATCACTAAGGCAATAACGAGCGCAAGAACGCTGTGCGCTATCATGGCAACGACAATGGTTACGGCCGAAAGTGCGAGTGCCACAAAGAACATGGCGATACCAACCAATCCTTTTCCGATAGATCCCATGAACGGCACTACTTTTAAGAGCGCATTGATGGGGCCAAAGAAGAGCGCAAGACCGATCCACATCATGAGGAAGCCGACCAAACGCAAGAGCCAACCAATGGTTTTGTGCTCGCTTGCGAGAGTTACAATAGACTCATCTCGAGTGCCGGTAAGTGCGCGATAGAGTTTTGTCTTGTTGTTTTCGAAGTAGGGAACCAGGCTAGATCCCTCAAGTTTAGCGAACGCGGTAACCTGTGCACCAGCCCGTAGTGCGGTAAACGAAATGCGAACATCACCAATTTCTGGGGTTGCCGAGCTTCCTTTGCCAGAGTAGAGGTAATTGCCATCCATGCGGACTGCATTATTTACGATCACTGCATCTTTGTTGAGTGTGATGGGTTCAGAGGAGGGGAGCTCCATGGTTTTGGCATCAACGGTATAGGTGCCTACCATTGCGGGTGAGGCGTATACGGTTTGGCCTTGAATAGCGAGTGTGGCGTTACCGTGTCCATCGGGATATTTAAACGTGGTTGCATCCGCGGGTGTTTTCACCCACTCTTTTTTGTAGTCATAGGTGGTGGTCACATCAGTGCCGCCGCCCAATTTCTCGGTGGTTTTCTCGGTTGTCTTTTCTACCCATGCATACGCCTCAACATTGCGTTCCAGGCGAATATATGGACCAGGTTTTAAATACTCGCTGTCTCCAATAGGTGCTGCTGCGGTTAAGGTATCGGTCGCATAGACAAGTTGGCCTTGTGTTGATGCATTGGCAGGGACCGCTCGTGCGGCAATTTTAGATACATCGGCACGACCTTCATTCATCCAGAGTACGGCGAATGAACCTACGAAGAGTGCAATGCCAACGAGTGCGCCGACAAATGAATTCAGGATATTTTTACCCCATGAACGATGGGAGGTTTCGGTAAACTGGTCTGGCATAGAGTATATAAGACTAGGAGTTAAGTATGCGGCTATTGTAACAGGGGTTTGAGAAACAAAAAAGCCCGGTGTGCCGGGATTTTTTGGAGCGGGTAGTGGGAGTCCTGCTCACCCGCTACTGGCCAGCTAAAGCGTCCAATGACTCCTTCGCAGCCGGCCGTTTTTCAGAGTGCTATTCAAAGCACTCTTCAGAATCGGCTTCGACCCCCACGCTAATCAAAAACACCCCATAAAGGGGTGCCTTTGATTAGCGGGTAGTGGGAGTCGAACCCACGTGATGAGTTTGGAAAACTCAAATAATAGCCGTTATATGATACCCGCCTATGCTAAAGCTTCGACGGGCAGGCCCGCCACTTTAGCATTGTTCGAACGCGACAATAGTAACGCACCTTGCGGGAAAAGAAAAGGCCTAGCTTTTTAGGCGATCACTTACCACACTCCAGTCAATTGCGTTCCAGAACGCCATCAGGTAATCAGCGCGCTTGATGCCATAATCGAGCATAAAGGCGTGTTCAAAAACATCCATGACCAAGAGTGGGGTTGCGCCAGCAAAATGTCCAACGTCATGTTCGTTCACCCATACATTGAAGAAGTGGTTTGCGGTGGTGTCGTGATAGAGAATTACCCAACCAATACCACGCATGGCACCCATGGCATTGAAATCTTTGGTGAACAGTTCAAATGAGCCAAATTCTTTTTCAATGGCGGACTTCAGTTCTACGCTCGCCTCTGTCTTTTCTTTGGTCATGTTACCAAAGTAGAGCTCGTGCAAGCGCATGCCGTTCCATTCCCACCCCAATCGACGATTCAATTCTGCGTATTCTGGGGTACCGAACTTTCCATCTTTTTCGATTGCGACAAGAATATCGTTCAGCTTGTTAAAGTTGGTAACGTATCCACCATACAGCGTGAAGTGGTTTTTGAGCAGTTGGTCAGAAAAACCAGGAGTGCCGAGTAGGTGATCAAAATTTTGTATTTCGTACATAGTGATTAGATTTTTCCTACCAGATCCATGCCGGGCTTCAATGTTTTTGCGCCAGGTTTCCAGTTGGCAGGGCAGACTTCACCACCGTGTTCGCGGACAAATTTTGCTGCCTGAATTTTGCGCACGAGTTCTGCAGCCGAACGTCCAATCGAGTTATCGTGAATTTCGTATGCCTTGAGCACGCCATCCGGGTCGATAATAAAAGTGCCGCGGAGAGAGAGCCCTGCATCGCCACCTGCTTCAATATAGGTGCCGAATGTTTTAGAGAGAATGCCGGTCGGGTCTGCTGCCATGGGAAAGTTGATCGTTTTGATTGCCGGTGAGCTGTCGTGCCATGCTTTGTGGACGAATACAGTATCGGTGCTTACCGAAACCACTTCTGCGCCAAGCGCTTGGAGCTCGTCGTAGTGCGCGGCAACATCTTGGAGTTCTGTGGGGCAGACAAACGTGAAGTCTGCTGGGTAGAAAAACAAGACAAGCCATTTGTTCTTAAAGTTAGACAATGTTGTATCAAAGTCTTTGTCGTTTTGAAACGCCTTGAATGCGATATCTGGAACGGTAGAATTGATCGTAATCATAATAGTTTTTGCTTATTTCTATTAAAATATACCTTAGCATTGTGTGATGGGTGGGTCAACTCATGTGATATACTTATGACAAGAAAGATTTGGTAAAAAACATGTATGCCTCCGCGCAAAAAAACTACAACAAAAAAAACTACAACACCGCGATCGCGAGTTTCAAAGCTCGCATCATTTGCACCGGAACTCGCCGACATGGAGGTTGTGCGACCAGTTACCGATGTACGCGTCATGCGACTTGAAGCAGCCAGTGTGTTTCTTGGTATGGCAAGCGTATTGGTTGCCGCACTTGGGTATTGGTATGTATTTGGTGCACCGCGAGCAAATCCTGCGCCAGCGATCCTCGATACGCAAAATGCGATTGTTGAAAATGCTGGCGAGGCAACTTCGGAGCACTATAAAATTACTCCCGCCAACCCAGAAACGCTTGATGTGACCCCAGCTCCTACGCCGAGCACCATAAAAGTAGCGGTATATTCAACAATTCCTGTCAAAGGTGCAGCCGCGGATCTCAAGAAAAAACTGCAAGCAGCAGGATTCACTGTTCCAGTCATTGGGAACGAGCGTCCGCTACAAGAAAAAACAACTGTCCGCATGAAAGCGGGGAGTCAGGACTTAGCAGAAAGCTTGCGCGCTGTTGTTGGCGAAACCTACGAAGTTGTTTCGGTGGGAACACTCCCAGACAGCAGTGAATTTGATGCCGTTGTGGTGATTGGCACGAAGTAGTGCAAAGAATTTAGCGATCAACCCAGGATGCAATGAGTGCGTCCTGTTCTTTTTTTGTAAGTGATTTGTTTTTGATCTTGGTGCGTTGTCGGGTTAGTTCGGCAATCACGATGGCAGTCGCAACAGAAACGTTGAGGCTTTGCACCATGCCGCGCATGGGAATAGTGATGAGTTGATCGGCACGCTTTAATGCTTCTTCTGAAAGACCATGATGCTCGTTGCCGACGAGCAGAGCGATTTTTGGTGCTTTGAAGGTTACGCGTTGTAGTGATACGGATGTATCAGTGAGTGCAGTCCCAACGAGATGGAATTTTTGTTTTTTTAGTGAGGTGAGACATTCTTTGGTTGAGTTCCAAATAGTGTAATCGAGCCATTTCATGGCAGAGGAAGAGCTCGATTTTCCAACGCGCTTGGGGTTGTAGCGTTTTTCTGTTTCAAAAATAAAATGTACGTTTTGAATGCCAAATGCATCTGCTGTGCGCATAATCGCTTGCGCATTGTGAGGATCGTGAATATCCTCGATTACTAAGACAACATCTTTTTGCCGTAGTGATGCAGCGCGTTTGAGTTTTGCGAGACGTTCGGTGGTCGGCATAGTTATTTTTTCTTGAGGACCACAAGTCCCTCGATGTGCGGAGTTCTTGGAAAAAAATTATAGAGCTGAGAAAAGGTGATCGTGTAAAAATCTTTGAGGAGTGAGAGATCTCGGGCTTGCGTTGAGATGTTGCAGGAGAGGTAGATAATGGTGTGCGGTAATACTTCGAGTATTTTTTTTACTACTTTGGGGTGCATGCCAGCGCGCGGTGGATCAAGCAGTAATGTGGCGCTCTCGGTAATGTGTTCTACAACTTTTTCGGCGGGAGCGCAGACGGCGGCGGCATTGTCTCGTTTGAGTGCGGTAATATTTTTCTTGGCGTAGTCGATGGATTCAGCATTTGAATCAACAATGGTAAGCGGTGTGTTTGTGTTGATGGATAACCCGATCGAGCCAGTGCCACCGTAGAAGTCGACGAGTGCCTGGTCTTTTGGAATATGTTTTT
The DNA here is from genome assembly GCA_964532925.1 of uncultured Gammaproteobacteria bacterium. Classification (GTDB taxonomy): domain Bacteria; phylum Patescibacteriota; class Patescibacteriia; order GWA2-47-26; family GWA2-47-26; genus CAZHIP01. The sequence continues at coordinate 9,888 of CAZHIP010000003.1, read as the reverse complement.
GAATATCAAACAGTGCACGTTCGTACATGGGCAAGTTTACCTGGAAAAAACTAAGCGCGCCGTAATGAAATGTTTTTTCAAAAACAGTTTCAGTGAGTTCGTTTGCGCCTGCAGTAAAAAGTAATTTGTCGGCAGTTGAAGCAGGGGATTTCGGATTCGATACATAGATCTGGACACCTAAAAGATTTGCATCGAGTGGGGGAGGCGACTTGGGTGCAATAGGATCCAGTGAAAACAATACTGCGACTGCTTCACCTTTTCTGTTTGCGCGAATGATAATGCTTTTGAAAATACGTGCAGGAAGTTTTTCTGCATCCATCCATGTGAGTACTTTCTCGACGACCTCATTGAGAGTTGGGTACGCAAGCAGGCAAGGTGTAATGCCACGAATATAGTGAGTGGCTCGTTCGAATGAAGCTATGCCCGCGGTACCATCGGGTTTTTCAATCAATGCATATTCCATTTTGTTGCGGTAGTCATATTGGTGCTCTTCTTCGCCAATGATCGACAGTGTATCGAGGGTAATACCAGCAAGACGTTCGTAGGTTTCTTTGGCGATTGCTGTTTTCCACTCCTGCTCTGTGTCCCAATCCATGATTTGCCATGGACTGCACGACAAAAAATGTTCTTCTTTGGGAGTGATGCGATGTGGCGATGAGTTGCCGATAATCTCGCCAACGCCTTCAATAAAATCTTTTTTCTTTTTGGTAATGGGATTGAGTTGTACGGTTTCGCCCGGCAGTGCGTTCCATGCAAAAACAACCTTACCACTCATGCGACCAAGTCCTTGCCCGCCAAAGACAAGTTTTTCTATGATACACGATTCAAGGTTGTCCATATGGTTACTGTTTTACACGCTTGCCAAAATAAGCCGCAGCGAGCGCAGTCGTGATTGGTACTGCAAGGATGAGAGTAGATGATCCGACAACGGTACGAACGATTTCTTCTGCTATATCTTGGTTGTTCATGATTACCCAGAGCGGCTGGATTTTATTTACCGAAAAAAGAAGAAGTACGGGAAGCGCAGCACCCACATAGGCCAGTGCGAGTGTGTTTATGAGTGAGGCGATGTGTTCGCGGCCAACCGAAAGCGCGCGTCGATAGAGCTCGTAAGAAGACAGTGCTGGGTTGGCGTCATGGAGTTCGTGAACAATGGCTGCCTGAGACGTAGTAATATCGTCGAGAACGCCAAGGGTTCCGATAATAATACCTCCGATGAGTACGCTCACGACATCGATCGGTGTATCCGGTGTTAGGGAGAGGAAGAAAGCCGCTTCTTCGCTGGTTCCCAAAAGATTAGTATAGCGGACAAAAATGACGTCCAAAATAATCGCAATTCCTAGCGTTATCATGGTGCCAATGAGGGCAATGGTGGTCCGAATGCGAAATCCGTGTGCCAAGTAGAGAGATGGGAAAAGAATCATGGCACCGCCGATAGCTGAAATTACTGCGGGGTTATTGCCTGCAAGAATGCGCGGAATAATAAAGAGGAAAATCACGGCAATACTAATAGCGAGTCCCACGAGCGAAGTCACACCACGTTTTCTGCCGAGCATGACGGCTAAAATCACAAAAAATGCACCAATCACCCAGAGTTGCCGCGTGCGTGCCAGGTCGGTTACGCAATAGAAGTCACCATCAACGGCATAGTTTTTTGCAACCACGACTCGGTCGCCAACAGCGAGCGAGAATCCGGCAGGATCGTTCGAAGGGACATTATTATCGGCGGTTATTTCCTGGCCTTGTTCAATGCCGCGCGTAATTTTAATCCGTACTTTTTGGACAATCGCGGAGCCTGTTGGACGGTCGCGGTCCGTTGCGCCAAAAACGCGGGTTACGGTCCCTACCATGTAGTCGTCATTGGGAAGGGGGCGCGCCTCATCGTTTATTTGCGCATGTCCAATTGCAGGCAAGAGTGCAAGTGCGAGAGCGGCAAAAATTATTTTGATGCGCATTTTTTGCATGTAGTGTATATACAAAATGGTGTCCGCAAGCCTTTTATTATCTCACAGGTAAATAGCGGGAAGCTGGAAGATCGCAGAATATTATTTTTTCTTTGCGGGGATAGCCACGCGGTCGCCTTCGGTAAGGCCATTCGTAATTTCAACACGGCCGTTGGTGTCACGCATACCAACAGTGACAGAGGTTTCGACTGTTTGCCCAGCGACATCTTTTTGTACAAATGCACCGCGTTCATTTTCGCTGAGTGCGCTGTTTGGAATGAGTAGTGCGTTTTCTTTGCGCTCTGTTTCGATGAGGAGGTTTGCGGTAAATCCACTCTTGATGCGTGCATCAGAACCGTCAAAGGTAATAGTTGTTTTGTAGTTGGCGACCCCATCGACAACGGTCGCTGCAGGTTCAATGTATTGCACATGGCCCGTGAATGTTTCGCCTGGCAGTGCATCAAGCGTTATGGTTACGGCGTTGCCGAGTACTACCAGAGAAGCGTTAATCTCTGGGACATTTGCCGTGATTTGCAACAACCCGTCACTGAGAAGGGAGAGCAGAACGATATTTGGCGCGGCAATTTGGCCAACTTTTGCATCTTGGCGCGAAATGATGCCGGCAAACGGTGCGCGAATAATGGTTTTATTGAGTTGTGCCTGGATATTCAATATGTTTGCCTCAGATTCTTTTACGACAGCAGCCTGCGCAGCAATGTCTTCGGATGTGGTGCCCGCACGCTTGAGGGTGAGTTCGTTTTGGGCGTTATTGAGCGCGGACTGTGCACTGGTAAGGAGGCTTTGGTTGGTTGTTTTTTGTGAAGCAATGGTTTGGCTCAGTGTGGTGAGGGCGGTCGCGGCAGTATTTACATTGGTAAGTGCCGTACCAATATTGGTGCGGTAGGTGGACGTTGTTGAATCGGTGTTTGCACATCCAATGGTCAACGTATCGTTTGCGCGTTGTAAGAATGATTTTATGACCACCACGCGTGCGCGGATGCTCGTAATGGCGCGATCATAATCAGCTGCGGTTGCAGAAACAGTAAGTGCAGACAGATCGTTTTGCCACCGGTTAAGTTCTGTTTCGGCGGCTGATCGTAGATTTTCTGCATCAAGTTGTGCCTGGCTATTGCAGCTTGAATAGCTGAGATGGTAAGAAGTCGAGCTGGAGTTCGTAAACATGCCTAATGTTTTTACGCGCACCGCATCTTCTGATTTGGTAAATGCATCTGACAGTGTGTCTATTGTTTTGTCGTAGGCGTTATCAAGATCAATCGATGCTTTTGTGGTCGCATTCGCGAGTTCAGCACGTGCATTTGCAACGCGGGTTTCTGCGATCGCAATCTCCTCGCCCCTCGTTCCTTTTTGCATTTGCAAAAGACGTGCACGGGCCCCGTCGCGAGCGGCGATGGTTTGTGCTAGTTGTGCGCGCAAGTCACTCGCATCAATAGCAGCAAGCTCTTGTCCCACAGCAACACGATCGCCAATGCGTACGTTTGCGGTGGTGATTTTGCCAGAGCGTTCAAAGGCGAGGTCTGATTTGGAAACAGCCTCTACCGTGCCCGTAATGCTTGTGGTGCTTGATATGGCTCCGCGAGTCACTGTAACGAGCTCTGTTGGGGTTGATGTGTTGGTAGCGCGAATACCCACTATGCCAACAGCAATAACTGCGGCAACACTGATTCCGATTAAGAGTTTTTTCTTCATAAGAGGGCCTTAGTCAAGAGTTAATCTTGAATCGGCCAGTATACACGAAGAATGGTATTTTTTCAAGTGCTTGGTCGCGGTAGGTGTTCTTACCTAAAGTCTGCTCATGTGGCGTGTTCTTTTGCCTTGGCTGCAAATTCGTCGAGAGTGAGTGCATTTTTTAGTTTGTATGAGCCAATTCGGGTACGAATGAGGTCGGTGAGATACCCTCCCGTGCCAAGTTGTAATCCCAGATCACGGGCAATGGCACGGATATAGGTGCCAGGTCCGCATACCACTTGAATAGATGCTGTTGGCCAGTGATATTTTTTAAGGGTAATGCTTTTGATAAACACTGTGCGGGGTTTTAGTTCGGGGATTTTACCTTCACGCGCAATACGGTAGGCTGCCTTACCTTTAATTTTGAGTGCACTATAGCTGGGAGGCATTTGTGCATGCTCACCAACCATAGTTTTGAGTATTTTTAAAACGGCCGATTTTGTTGGCGGTAGGTTGAGTGGTTTGGGTGTTTTTTCTCCTTCGGCGTCATCGGTGGTACTTGATTCGCCGAGATGAATAGTTGCAACGTATTCTTTCTCGAACTTTACAATTTGATCGAGCTGTTTCGTGGACGCGCGACCAATACCAACAATGAGCACGCCACTGGCAAGAGGGTCGAGTGTTCCAGCGTGGCCAATCTTGCGAATACCGGTAATTCGTCGCAATGTATTGACGATGTCATGCGACGTTGGCCCTTTCTCTTTGTGAATACCGTAGAGGCCTTCCATAGAGGCACAGTGTAGCAGGTGAGGGCGAAGACTGGAAGTTTACGGTGTAATAGTGTACAGTTATGCTATACGGTCTGACCCTTCATTTTATTTAAGCTGTTTTTATATGGTCGAACAATGGAGCAAGCTGCTGAAATCGCTCGGATTTACCGAATCAGAATCCGCTATTTATTTACTGTCTCTTGAGATGGGGCCAGCCTCGGTACAGAATCTGGCACGCAAAGCACATGTCTCGCGCGTGACCACGTATGCGGTTATCGAATCGCTTTCTTCTCATGGGCTCATGAGTTCCATGCAGAAAGGAAAAAAGAAGCTCTATGCAGCCGAATCGCCAGAGCGGCTCCTTTCTTTTGTTGGTGGCCGCGTGAAGACGCTCGAAGCAACATTTAAAGAAGTGGAACAGCTGTTACCCGATCTCAAGTTGTTGCAGCGCGGTGAACGACCACTGGTAAAATTTTTTGAAGGGAAGGAGGGTGTGCAGGCTTTTGTCAGTGACGTAATGCAAGTAAAGCCAGCAACGTTTGATGAGTTTGGTGACCACGATGCAATTAGGAGTATGGTCCCGGCCGATGAGCTACAGCCGCTCTGGGCTTGGATGGATCAGAATAATATAAAAACAAGATGCATGTTTTCTGGTAAAAGAGGGGATAATTCACGTCGTGATCCCCAGCATCTTACGAATAGACACATTTCCGATAACTTGCTGCCGTTTAAATTTGAGGGAGATATCTTTGTCTATGGATCACGTGTGGCGTTGGCTACGTTTAAGTCAAAAATGGTAGTGGTAATTATCGAAAGCCAAGAGCTTGCTGATACTATGCGCGGTTTATACGAGTTTGCGTGGTTTGGGGTTGAGATGAAAAAAAAGAGCGACCCGACGGATACTCTGTCGACTCAAGAGTCAACATAGTGGCCGGGTCGCGGTGGCTGCCACTAAAACTAGTGCTCCAGCTTAGCTATTGTGACCGCCCATGGTTAACCTCCTTGCAATGAACGAACCAGTTCGCCTGAGCAAGCGTTACATGGATCAACCTCATAGAGGTTCGTTGGGGTGACGCTGCTTTGCGTAGTCTGCCCATTCGACTAGGTTCATCCCTCCAAAGGAACACGGTGTTTTGGATCCCCGGATCGAAAAACACACCAAGAGAATACAATAAGAGGTATGATTGTGCAAATAGTTAGCGTTGTTAAGAGTTTTGCTTTGAAGACGCGTAATAAAAAACAGCCCCCAATGGGCTGTTTTTTATTTAAATTACTGGTTTCGGGGCGGAGAGATTCGCACTCTCGATCTCCTGCTCCCAAAGCAGGCGCCTTAGGCTGCTGGGCTACGCCCCGCAACCAGTAGTTCAAAGGGATTCAAGTTGAGTATCTGCGATCACCCAACAATACGCCCATACTACTGCATAATGAAAAAAAAGAATAGACCCCCAGCGGAACGTGCCAGCAGGGGGTCGGGAAGAGCGGTTATTCAATGCATGGATTTGGCGGCGATGGATACGAGATTTCTCTCATGAATTGGGTGCCCCAGGGAGTTATGGTGCAGTCATAATCATTGCCGCAATCTCGGATGATGCCAAAATTCCATTCGTATGCGCTGAATTCTGCGGTGCGAAGAAAGAGTGTATGCATGGTTGCGTGTTGTATCTGGTTGCATGCCATGGCCCGTTTGTAATTAATGAGGTGAGACACCTTTAGCTCCATGTCGCCACCAGAGAATCCAAATTCAGCAACCTCTATACGCACCGGATGTTGGCGGTAGCGATCGATGGCGTCAGCGAGGATACCCTGAAATAGTGTGGCATTTGGTTGGAGTTCGTATGAGAGCAGTGCAAGCGGCTGTGGCGGAATGGTTGCTGTTCCAAAGGAAACTGACTCATTACGGGCAACAGCGTTGCCATAGAAGGTGATTCCTAGAGTATCAAGTCCCGGTGGTTCTGTGCGCGTGCAGGCGAATAAAAACATTTCAGACTCCTGTATGCATGGCCCCAAAATCAACTGGTCTGCCAACCACCAACTGCGCAGGTATCCTGCAAGCGGCATACCAATCGGATCGGGCGTGTTTCTGTATATTGGCATGACATTGACGGCCAACGCTGCGCGAAAGCCAGCACGTCGAACAATGGGCACGGCAGCAAGAAGTGCATTGCGTAGGTTGATGAGGCCTTGCGCCAACCCATACCCGGAGCGTGTCCCTCCTGGCGGCCACTTTCCTTCATCGTTTAGGTATCCGTTCCACAGTACTGCTTCAGGTTCAACGGCAAGATACATGATTGTTCCTGCAGGTAGCACATGCTTTAATTTGTCCACACTAGCGTTAACAAATGAAGTAAACTTTTCTACATACTCCGTATGAGCCCAGCCAGAGTTATTTGGGTTTCCGGTATCGAGATCCGCTGGATAAGATTCGTTGTGCATGAGCTCCGGGCGAATTTCCCACCCATGCTGTTGCAGAGTTTGAATACTAGTCACCATGCGGTCATCCCACCCATCGTTGTTGGCCCATAGTGGCCATACCAGAGGGAGGCGCAGTGTTGTCAGTGTGTTTCCGACTACAGAAAAACTAGCTGCTGCGGATTCAGTAAACGACTCCAGTGTGTCAAATGCGGTCACGTAGCGCTCTTGGAGTGGTGGCAGATGGCTCTGGTTTCTTGTCGCGAGTCGGTTGGTCAGATTCGTCCAGCCGCTCGGTACGGTGTAGATTTCGCTCACGAGTTGTGCCAATGGAGCGGTAACACCCCACTGAGCTCGATAGAGTGATTGTTCACCACCGTCCAGACGCGGAATTGATAATCCCGCATCTGGGGTGCGGCCAGCGTCAATCGTGTTCATTCCTCCGTCAAACACGATTGATCCAGCGTCGCAATTAGGTGATGTGGTCTCTGAGTGGACATTGCTGCACCCGTTGACCATGCCAATGATTTGCCAAAGAACTAACCGCTGCCAAGATCGCATAATGATCTCTCCTCTTTTTTTGCACCTCATAACCGATGAGGCGACGGTTCTATGCTTACTATAGCAGAAAAAAATGGTGTCGCAAATGAAAACACTTTCTATCTGTGGAAAACTCGTAAAGGGTTTTGTTTGCAAAAAAGAAAAAACTGCATGGTGCCTGGGGTCAGAATTCTTGTCCACCATAGCTTTAGCGGAGGTGGGGAACTGACGACATGAGCCTCTTTGGGATATAAAAAATCAGATCCACAATGCCTGGGGTCAGAATTGAACTGACGACGCCAGCCTCTTCAGGGCTGCGCTCTACCACTGAGCTACCCAGGCATTCTAGATCCGATTGATGTGAGGCGGAACTGCACTCTTCCTGGGCTTAAGGCCCGTGTATGTGTCACTGGCACATATACCCACTTCGCTACCCAGGCACTATGAAGTCTTTCGCGAACAATTCTAGCAAAACGGGGAAGTGCTGTCCATAGTCGCAAAAGACTTGATTTTTCTGCGATGTTAGGCTATTCTTTTTTGTTCGGGTTTGTAATCACCGTAAGGAGGAAGAAATGCGTTCTTTGATAGCTTTGGTTTTGGTGTGTGTGTTAGCCTGCGGCAAAGAGAGTCATGAGATTGCTGTGCCGGTGCCAGCCAGTACGGTTTCTGGTGGGCCGGGGCAGATCGTCAACGCTACGAATATTCCCTGCGGTGTGCGGCTGCAGTTCGAGTTTGTCGATCAGCAGCTCGTCCGCGTACGAACCCTGAACGACAACACGATTCCCGTGAAGGTGGTTCTTCGGAATCAGCGCACGGGCGTGAGTCTTGTTATGTGTGCTAATAGCGGTGGCACCAACGAGAAAAGTGCACCTGGCGGGGGATCTTTCGGCCAGATCGGAGATCGCTTTATGGGCGATGTTAGCCTGCAAAGCGTTCCGGGCGCACATTTTCTGTGTCTTGAGGGGCGCACCGATGGGTTCGATGTGTGTTCGAGCCTTACTGTAAATCTTTCGTCATAAACATTCACCAATATAACCAAGAAAGACCCGTTCACAGGATCGCCCCCCAAAGCGGTCCTGTTTTTATAAGAAAAAACAATGAGAAAAATCGAGGCGCTTATAGCGCCTCGATTTTTGTTACATCTCACCAATAATTACTCTGCTTTATCTTTTTTGTCGTCCGAAAAACCGTTCTTAATATGCCGGATAGCATCTCCGATACCACGAGCAAGTTCGGGAATCTTTTTTGCTCCAAAAAGCAAAACAAGGATAGCCGCCAAGATGACTATTTCTCTAGTGCCTAAGCCAAACATATTTTTTGTTAATTAATTTTTTAATTACGAGTAGGGCATTGATTATGCCACCCGTAAGATTTATTTACCCTTATTGCTCTTGTCTACCGTGTCGTTTTTGTCTTCTGCGGCAGAAGAGATACCCCTGAGGTGCCGGATAGCGTCTCCAATACTACGAGCAAGTTCGGGAATCTTTTTTGCTCCAAAAAGCAAAACAAGAATAGCAGCTAAGATGACCAACTCTCTAGTGCCTAATCCAAACATACTTTTTTCTTATTAAATAATATTGTCGCTTCGTACAACAGCACAAGCGGAAGTGCCATCGCTAGCAATGATATACCATCGGTTGGGGGAAGTAAAGAGGTCATAAAAACGACTAAAAAATACGCGGCACGCCTATACTCTTTGAGGTGTTGGGGGGTAAGTATCCCGAGTGTTATGCATAGAGATAAGAGAAGAGGGAACTCGAACACGAGTCCTAGCAAAGCCGCAGTGATAAACATTTGTGATAAAAATTGGCTGACATTCCAAAAATTGGCGATCCCTAAACTGCTATTAATAGTAGCCAGCAACTCGAGGGCGTTATAAAGAATGAAAAAACCATAAATAAACCCGAAGCAGAATAGCCCGACGCTTAACGGGATGGATTTAAAAAGCTGTATTTTTTCCTTTCTGGTTAACGCCGGAACAATGAAGACGTAAAAACTGTGAATGATGTATGGAATAGAAACGATAAGCGCAAGGAAAAAGCCGATATCCATGGCTATATCGGCAAACTGAAACGGCGAAGAAGCGGCGATGGTAACCTTATCAACGTGAACGAAGCTCAGTATTCTTTTTAAGATTACTCCAGCAGAGAGAAAACCAATACAAAAGAATGCGACAAATATAATTACTCCACGATGCAATCTTTTGCGGAGATCTTCCAAAAATGGAAGAAATTTCTGCATGTTTTTCTTAAAATCTTCCAGATGGATTGCTGTTACAGGTGTTGTTTCCTGGGCTACAGAAGCTTACTGCTATGTTGAAGTAGGAGGCGTGGCTGGTGGAGGCGTAGGTGTTGGGTCGGGTGTTGGGGTGGGGGTGGGCTCAGGAGCAGGGGTAGGAGCAGGTTCTGGCGTAGGGGTTGGCTCCGGCGTGGGCTCAGGGGTAGGAGAAGGCGTTGGCTCGGGAGTAGGAGTAGGTTCAGGCGTAGGAGTTGGCTCTGGGGTGGGAGTCTGGGTGGGCTCAGGAGTCGGTTCTGGAGTAG
>CAZHIP010000002.1:0-98806 GCA_964532925.1 uncultured Gammaproteobacteria bacterium | reverse complement strand
TCGAAGCGGACGATCAAGCTGATATTCGCCAGCCGTACGTTTGAGTTTTTTGTTTGCATACGTGTAGACCAGCGGCGTTGCTTCGGGGAGGTCAACATAGGCAATATCTTGTTCAGAAATATGTTCGAGGTGTTTGATGATGGTGCGCAATGTATTGCCGTGTGCTGACAGAAGCACTGTTTTGCCTTGTTCTATGAGCGGAATAATTCGCTTCAGCAAGTATGGTCGAGCTCGTGCTTCTACGTCTTTCAAGCTTTCACCACGAGGTGGACGAGCGCTGTAGGAGCGACGCCATTCAATCACCTTTTCGGGGCCATATTTTTTTTCTGCCTCTTTTTTGTCCATGCCTTGGAGTTGCCCATAGTATCGTTCGTTGAGTGTGCGGGTATCGTAGACAGGAATTGAGTCGGTCGAACACGTATTTGAATCACAAAACCACCGATAATGCGGGCCTTCGTCTTGGTGTTGGAAAATGCCGGTGCGGTTTTGGTGGGAGAGAATAATAGTGAGTGTAGATTGCGCACGTTGGAGTTTTGAGGTAAAGGCAACGTCGAAATCAAACTGCTCACAGAATGTTGCGCAGCGTTCTGCTTCACTGGCACCGTTGATACTGAGTGGTACATCTACCCACCCCGTAAATCGATTTGATAGATTCCAGCGCGATTCACCGTGACGAACAAGTACAAGTGTTCCCATAAGCAGAAAGTATACCAAAAAATACGACTAGGAAAAAGTTTTTTCTCTACCGTATTCCAAATCCTAGGGGAAAGAGTGGTTCGGTTCCATCGTGAGATGTACCGTTGAGAGTGAATGGCAGTTGTTTGAGGTTCTTTGGCCACGGTAATGGTAGTTTGCCGGTAAAAGGTTGTTTGCCAAACAAAACATCCGCAACGCCCCCACCCTCGCTTCCCGGTAGCCATGCGGCAACGAGTGCGTCCCACTCATGCGAAGACTCAGGGAGTACGAGTGGTCGCCCAGAAACAATAATCACCACGAGTTTTTTGCTCACGTTGCGTAACGATGCAATTGCAGTAAGATCTTCGGGTGATAGTGTTGGGTTTGCGGTATCTCCTACTCCTTCGGCATAGGGTTTTTCTCCAACAATAGCGATACCAATATCTGCCATATTCGTGTCGGCAACGAAGTTGGCCTGTGCATCGTATATCACCGTGGTATCTGATCCTGCGCCGTGTTGAATTCCTTCAAGTATTGATGTTGCACCAGGAAGCGCATTGCCATCGACGCCCTGCCATTCAATCGTCCAACCACCGCTTTGTCTGCCGGTGTTATCCGCCGCGCTTCCAGCCACAAAGATTCGTTTCGCATCTAGTGAAATCGGCAGGACCTGGTTTTCATTTTTCAAAAGTACCAATGATGCAGACACTGCCTCTCGAGCCAAGGCTCGGTGTTTTTTTGATCCAATTGCCCGAAGGCTGTCGATCGATTTCTTTTCAAATACACCAACGGCAAATTTTGCACGCAGTATTCGTCGTACTGCATCGTCAATCCGACTCATGGGAATATCGTCTTTTTCTACCGCTTTGGTCATGTTTTCCATGAAAAGCGCGTAATCAAATGGGAGCATGGCCATGTCGATGCCGGCATTGATAGCGGTAACTGTTGCATGGTAATCACCACCCGGAATACCGTATATACCGAACCAGTCAGAAACCACAAAACCTTGAAATCCAAACTCTTTTTTCAAAACATCTGTCAGAAGATATGTATTGGCAGACATTTTCTGGTCGCCAAAACTATTGAGTCCTACCATTATTGATAGTACACCGGCATCAACAGCTGCTTTAAAAGGTGGCAGGTAGTAGGCGTGCAAGATAGACTCATCTGCCAACGTAGCGCCTTGGTCAATGGTATAGGTTTTATTTCCCGCAGTTCCCCACTTCATGCCGCCAACGCCAAGATAGTGCTTGGCGGTTGCTAGGACTTGGGTGTCGTTTTGTGTTTTACCTTGCAAACCTTCTATGTATGCGGATCCCAATAATGCGTTTACTGATGCGTCGCTCGAGAATGCTTCATATACACGACCCCAGCGAATGTCCTCCGGCGCATCAAGATTTGGTGAAAATGACCACATGATACCAGTGGCTTTCATTTCTTCGGCAGTTGCGTGTGCAATTTTTTTCACTAAGGTCGGATCGTTTGTTGCTCCGAGGTTAATCGCGTGCGGAAAAATGGTCGCGCCGGGCACATTGCCGTGCCCATGGACGGCATCAACACCATAAAGAATTGGAATACCCAGCCGAGAGGTTCGCGAGGCTTTAGTGTACTCCGCGACCATGTCGCGCCAACCTTGCGGGGTATTGTTCTTTGGTTTTCCTCCCCCACCACTTAATATTCCACCAATACCGTAAATACCTACATCGGGAATATGCGGAACACTATTTTTGTCTACCAAAACCATCTGGCCAATTTTTTCATTGAGCGTCATGCGGGACAAGAGATCGTTTACCCGCGTTTCAATAGGCAGTCTCGATTTCTGGTAGGCTGGTCGGTTGTGGTCACGAACAGCAAGGAATACGCTGGTGCTTGCGATGGCTATAGTGACTGTAGTAATGAGTATTTTTTTCATATAAAAATACTACCACTAAAGAGTGGTAGTACATAGGCTGACAAAATGTATTTTCCCAGCTATCGACAGGTGGTGTGCCCGAACGCATACCCTGACCCCATGAATCCAAGATAGACTTTTCCGTAGGTGTTTTTATCAGCTGCTAGTGTCTTGATCTGATCGAGGCTACCGAGGGGATATTTTCCGATTCGCGCCCACGACTCGCCGTTTGTGTCAGATCGCCAGATGCCGTATTCGTCATAGACCCAACCAGCAAGATAGATTGACGGATCAGATTTCCCTGGTGCAGGTTTTCCAAAGTCAAAGGAGTACGCCTCGAGGACATGGGGTACTTTCTTCCAAGTTGCTCCCCCATCTGTGGATCGCATGAAATCTCCGGCTGGTTCTGCGCCGCTTTGGTGTCCTGCCGTGAAGTAGAGGTGTCCTGCGCGTCCTGGTACTGCTTTGAGCTCAACGTTAAATCCGGAAAATGGTACCACCTCGCCTTTATGCATGAGCGACCAATTTGCCCCGCCATCTTGTGAGCGATAGAGGCCGTTTGGTGTGTGGTGCAAGTAAAAGGTACCTTCAGTCACACGGTCGGCGGCAACAAGTCGTCGGTTTAGGTAGGATGCCCAGTGCAATCCTGCTCCGCCATCGGTAACGCCGGGCAAGCTGATTTCATTCCAGGTGCGTCCGCGATCTTTCGTGTAGTATGCCGAGGACTTATTTGAGGGGACCCAGACAAAGTTGTTGGTTGTGCTTGCGGCAATGGTGCCGGCATGGGCGTTTGGTGGAGAACTTACAAATTGCGTCCATGTTTTTCCGCCATCAGTCGAGTATCCGGACTCATTCTTGCTCCAGGTAACCACGGCGACGAGAAATGACGGCGTTGTTGATGCGTAATCAAGGGACCACCCAGCGTTAAACGCATTCGTCGGTCCGTGCTTGGTCGGGTACGCGTCTGGATTATCAACGGTGAATATGGCGCGATCCCATGACGCGAGCACTGGTTTTCCGTCTGGTGGAGTAATAATGCTGTTCGCAACAAGCTGTTCGATTCCGCGTGTCTTTGCGGTCCAGGTAGTTTGAGTGCCACTGGGGAGGAGTTTTGTGGTCCACACGCCAATGCCCTGGCTAAACCACAGCTCGTTCGGCACCGTAGGATCAAAGAGGACATTGCCGTTCGTCATGTAGGTTTCATTGGTCCATGAAAGCCACGGAATATCTGTTGCCTGGCGGTTCATGTTCCAGATCACCTCGGTCCAGATGTTGCCGCGATCAAAACTTTGCGTGATATGACCGCTATCGCGAACAAGGACGATATGATTCTGGTCACGAGGATCAACAGTTACTGAATGCCATTGGTGGCTTGCGGGTGGTGCGAGTTGATTCCATGTTGATCCATCCAGTCGCCAGACATGATTCGGTGTATTGCTATCGTCATCGGTTGCGTAGTATGTGCCATCCTGTGCGACCGCGGCATGGATTACCGAGTTCGGTCCGTCACTCACGCGCGACCATGTTTTCCCAGTATCGGTTGATCGCCAGACACCATTCCCATAACTTGAGACGTAGATTGTTTTCGTTTTGTTTTCGTTTGTGCCAGAGCTCGGGTCAAACGTGATGCCAGTCATACCTGGCCATGAATCTTTAACCTGATCGGGTTTCGGAACGCTCGCTACAGATTGCCAGTGTGCGCCGCCGTCATGACTCACAAATAAGCCATCTTTTGGAGTTCCAACATATACGATATCTGGATTTGCCGGATCCACTGCCATTTTTTCGCCCAGCATACGGAATGCATCGTTCGGATACATGTCTACTTTTTCAAATGTCGTGCGGGTCCAATGCGCAGCTCGATCATTGCTGCGGTAGACAAAACCACGATATGCCATGTAGATACGATTCGCGTTATTGGGTGCTACACGGATTTCGTAGACACCCTCATTTTTATCAACCGCGACATCGTCTGCAGGCATAGTGTGAGAAGCAACGACTTGGCTCCACTGACTGCTGTTCCATACATACGCGCCATACGTATCAGTACGGACAACCCGTGTTTTTCCGTCGCGCGAAATATCTAGTCCTGTGAGCCATCCTCCCCCGCCGATACGAAGCTGTTTCCAAATATAACTGTCAGCGCAGCGCACGGGTGTTGCGGCGCCAAGTGCGAGTGGAAATGCGAGAATAAGAGCCAAAAATACGATTAAAACACGATAATGTGTTCGCATATAAGTGAATGTTAACTACTCTCTTCATGGCACCACCAGAAACCGTCGAAGTCAACATAAATTGACTAGGTGAGGATTACACTTTTTGCATCTATAAAAAAGCCCAGCTCGCGAAAGCTGTTGATTCAGTGATTAAAAAAGTCTTGCTTCTCGTTGAAAGATCGCACATGCCAGCGTTGCTTGTCTGTATTATATTCAAGCTTTGTTATCGAAGCGTTTTCAATTATGAATGATTCGGTTATACAGTGCAGTAATTCTTCAGTAAGGAGATCGCCAAAAGTAATAAATGATATCAGCGCTCTTACATAGAGTGCATGGCTTACAACGACGATGCGTTTATGTGAGAGGTTTTCTAGAAAACTTTTCGTTTCAACTAACCTTAGCAAAAGACTATCAAAGTCTTCTACGTGGACATATTCAGTTGGATTTACGTATGAAACCTTCCGCTCTTTAAGTGATTCAACTATGACGGGTTTGATGCTCATTGCGCTACCAATTTCGTTGGCGGTTAATTGAGCTCGGTTAATCTTGCTGGTAAAAATGTTTTCGATGGGCTTTTGTTTGAAATAGTTCGCGAGAGCCTGTGCTTCCAGGAATCCTTTTTCTGTGAGGGTGTCTGTTTTATTGCTCGATAAAGGGTCTACGTTTACCTGCGCTTCTGCGTGGCGGACAAGATAAACAGTAATTCTCATAAGAATGTATCCTCTCAAATTTAAAACCTCGCCACAAGGGCGAGGTTGATGTATGTGTTTTTTGATTTCAATCCTACTGACGGAGTGTCTGTGTTTAGTTTTTGGAGAATTATTAGCACGCTGTCTTTATGTATGTAGCGCGTTCGGTTATAGCACTTTCTCTCCACGAATCAATCGCACAAGGATCATGATAACGGCAATAACAAGGAGAATATGAATGAAGCCGCCTAATGTATATGAAGCAACAAGCCCCAGTAACCACAGAACAATGAGTATAACGGCGATAGTCCAAAGCATAGGGGTTTTATTAGGTGTATAAGATCGTAGTTGAGGCAGACACAGACTCTGCTGCTTACTTCTGTTGTTGTATCATAATTTGTTACTTATAGACCTATGAGTAACGGTATACCTCATTTGGGTATCTGTCTATGCAATAGATGCAGTATCGAGTTTTCTGCTCATCTGCGGTATAACAAAAATCCCTGCCGTGTAAGCAGAGACTTCTGTGGCAGCGTACCGTGAAAGGTGCTAGAACTGCTATTCAGCTATATAGCGGATACACTAGTATCCCGAGCGTTTACCCTTGAATCTCTTCTAGCGCTTTTTTAATTAACGGATCATCTGGCCAAATAGTAAGACCTAGTTTTAGGAATTCATCCTTTCTTGAGTGTACTTTTTCAGTAAACCCAAAAATCTTAGCAAGGGCAGAGAGCTTATGGTCATCAACATCAATGGTTCGCCATTTATCGTGTGGCATAGATACCCAGTCTGCAGACGTTACCTTTTGTGAAATAGCGGCGCGCCATTCATCGCGAGTTCGGTCCTTTGTTAGATCGTATCTTTTTTCTTGTTCAATTGCCACGTTCAACGCTTGCTTAATCAACTGGTTATCAGGGAAAATTGCTAAGCCTAATTCCAAAAATGGTACATTGCGTCTTACCTTATTTTTTATACCAAATTTTTTTAGCAGAAAAGGGAATGTAAAATTATCTACATTAAATTCAGCTCGCCGTTCTTTTAGCCAACTCTCTGGGGTAAATTTTTGAGAGAGAATATTCCGCCATTCTTCAGGTGTTCGATTTTCCAAGCTAGTAAATGTACTCTGTGCTGCCTCCGCTTTTTTTACCTCATTTTTAATAAGTGCGCTATCAGGAAAAATCGCTTGACCCAACAGAAGAAACGCAGTTACCTTACCCTTTGTCGTGCTTGGTATGCCAAACATTGAACAGAGCATGGTGAATTTGCGGCCATCAACATCAAAGTCTCTTCTCTCTCTGGATGACATTGCCAACCATTTTTCTGGGGTTGTTTTTGCCTGGGTCGCCACGCGCCATTCTTCAAGTGTGCGCTCTGACATGAGGAGTTCTTTTTTAATCGCTGGATCTTCTGGAAAAATCGCGGCACCTAGCTGGAGAAAAGGCTTACCATGTCTTGTTAGTCCTCCTGTAATGCCAAACAAAGCCGCGATTTCAGAAAGAGTCCATCCATCAAAAGAAAGATTTGAATGATCTTCTTTTGTCATTTCTAGCCACTCATTTGCAGTTACTGCTTCACGAATGGAGTTACGCCATTCTTCGGGTGTTCGATTTTCTATGGCGAGTTTTTCTTTAATGAGTTTATTATCAGGGAAGATAGCTAATCCGAGATTAAGAAATACCTTCGTATCCCACCAATTTGTTGAGATCTCTCCTAATACCGCGCTCAATTTTCTCAATTTAATTCCATCAAAATCAAGCATTCTTCGTTCCTCTTGTGTCATCGTCACCCATTGTTCTGGTGTTATTTTAGCTGCTACTGCGGCGCGCCATTCAAGCGGGGTGCGCGTTGCTATTTCCAAAGCTTTTTTTATTGTTGGATCGTTTGGAAAGACAAGGAGGCCCATTTGGAAAAAGCCTTTCTTGCTTTGCAGTGCATTTTCTTGAATACCGAAAATGGTTGTCAGGGCAGTAAGATATAATCCATTAGCCGAAAGATCCCGACGCTGCAAAGAGTTCATTGTAATCCATTTTTCTGGCGAGCCTACGGCTGCAGCGAGTTTACTGGTAAGCGTTTCCTCGCCAAGTGTTGCAACCTTAATTTTTTGCCCTAAGGGTCTTTTAACGATTGGCCCCGTAGGGTCATCCCACGCCGAATCAGTGCTCAAGAGCAATTCAATTTTTTCTTTCCAGCCTTCGTTCGTATCATCTGCTCGTCGAACTAATTTTCGCAAATCTTTCCCAAAATGTTCTCGTAGCTCCTCCTTATTTTTATTCAATAAATCGTTTGAGCCAATATCTCCACGAAGCACAAAAGTTGCCTCGCTTACTTGATCGCAAACAAGTATCGCTCGATTAATACGAGGAATACGGATTGCCGCGTAACTTAACTCACGCATCATAGATTTATCAACGTTTCCCGTCACCACAATAAGATCGTCGATATGGACGTTTAGTTTGTCCAAAATACTCATCACGTCTCGCATTCGATTTTCTATACGCACAGCTTCAAAGGGTTGACCTGCTTGATCGCTTGCAGGAAGCGGTCGCGGATTCGTTGGTATCAGCACGCCGTTTACGTGGATCATTAATAAGGGAGATTGTTTTTCCGTGGTCGCGCTGATCGTTTCAGGCGTATGTTTAACCAAAGCGTTGTGGAGCACCTTATTTCGTGCATCAATTGCAACGTCTAAAATATTTTGAATATCTCGGGGACGGGTTGGCGTAAACGACAGTGCTGCAGCAGCTTCACGATCAATAGGGTCTTCTTTTTTCAGCGATGGTGATTCTTTGGCTACTTGCTCAAGGGTAACAAGTTGAGCCACCAGTTCTTCATAGCTTGCCTCAGTGCCGTTGTAGGCTCGAGCTCTTAAGAGCGATTGAGCCATGGCTTCTCGATAGGCTTTGGGCTCTTCTTCTTGTTTCCAGACAGTCGATTCAAATGATGGTCGTTCCATAGTCGTTTAGACTATCAAATAAACAGAGGTAGTGAAAGGTTTAAACTCCGGCTTTTTTATCCCCATCTGCGGTATAAAAAAATCTCTGCCGTGTAAGCAGAGACTTCTGTGGCAGCGTACCGTGAAAGGTGCTAGAACTGCGGTGAAGCTATTTGCGGTTTACATTAGTATTCCGAAACTCAGTCTCAGCTGCAATTAGTATTTTTTCTACAAACTCACTTTTCCCAGATAGATACTTATTTCCTCCCGTTGGGTCTTCTGCTACAAGTTTTAGTTTAAGAGATTCATACTCGCGAGCAGCGTCTGGGTGTTTACAAAGATAGTCGCGGAACAAGATTTGTCGTTTCCAATAACCAAATCTATCCTTTTGCGCTAAAGATAAATGAAATTCTACGGGTTCCCCTTTTCTGAAAAATAGTCTTTCCTGAGAGGATGATTCAGGAAAATAGGTGTAGCCGATTTTTTCAAGTGGTTCGATCAGTACGCTCGCGTGCTCAATCGAAGGAATAGCAACTGCGATGTCAATAATGGGTTTTGCCGCAATACCTGGAATTGCAGTGCTGCCGATGTGTTGGATATCTAATGCAGCATCACCTAGGGTTTTGCGAATGGTCTCACATTCGTTGATGAATTTTATTGTCCACTGAGAGGATGGTGGCTGAAGGATGTTCATATGAAATTTACCTTCTCAAATTTAAAACCCCGCCACAAGGGCGGGACTTTAAAGCAGTGTACCGTGTAGGATGTTGGAACACTAATCGCGAGTTAATTAGAAGCAAATCGTTTTTCTGTTATCTCATCTGATATATAAAAAACGGCCTCCATCATATCAAGTTGACGGTTAATTTCTTGTATTCGATTCTTTGCACCAAGAATTTTATTCTCTACTTCATCGACATACTGACCCATGTCCATATCCTCTTTCATTTTTATTCTGAGGCTTTGGAGATCTTCTTCCATCGGCCCTTCTTCTAGACGAAGAGTCTGTACCTCTTCAACGAGCGCACCGTATTTTTCTTCTGCTTCATCTTCGCTTATTTTGGCCACCTGCCGAGCCGTTTCTGGATGAAACCTTGCCAATGCCCCTGCAAGGTCGCTACTTTTCTTCGACTCTTTCTCTGGCTTTGCGAAAGCACCCAAAAAGAGCCGGTGTTTTTCTACTTCATCCGGCCCAAGTTCAAATAGTACTTTAGTCCAAGCGTTCTGATTCGGCGGCGCGATTCGCTCCTCTTTAAAAAATTTAAATGAATCTGACTTCATGAAAAGCGTATCTGGAGTCTGAAGATCTGAAGTTGATTCATTTTCAGTATTTGCGAGAACCTTTTCTGGAGGATTGTCGGGATTCATATTTTGAATATAAGGTAAATCATAGTGAGTCTATCTTCTCAAATTTAAAACCCCGCCACAAGGGCGAGGTCTTAAAGCAGGGGCGTACGGAATCCCCTCGCTCCGACTCGGGCCTGGGCGCTGCGCACGCGGGCTTGCGCACACTCAGCCCTACTCGCGCCCTTCGATTTCAGCTTTTGTCCCAAAAGAAAAAACACTCTTTCGAGTGTTTTTTCCGCAGCGTACCGTGAAGGATGTTAGAACTGCGATACAGATGAATAACGGATATATTAGCGTTCCTATCTTTTGACTCTTTTGACCAAAATTGCCGAAAGTGATAGGTTTATCTGATTATCAAAAGGAGAATTTTAATGAAGATAATCGCTGTCGAGGGCTCAGTCTTCGCGGGTAAAAGCACTTTGATAAATCAGCTGGCAACTAGATTAGATGCTATTGTGATTCAGGAGTACGGTGTTTACCTGAAAGGTTCACATGCTTTCCCTGCGTTTCCGCCAAAGACTAGGAGCGACGCAATTGCTGCTGACCATTTTTTTATGCAAGTCGAGAAGCTGCGGCTCGACGATTTGCGTAGGAGTATGGCGTCGCAGGTAAAGCAGTTCGTTCTCATCGATAGAACCTATCTTACCTGTCTAGCATTTGATTATGCAGCCAAGATGATTACCAAGTTCGATGTCGACGCCGAAGTCTCTGGGTTGTGGGCAAAGTCTGAGAAGATTGAGCCAGACGCCTGGATTTATCTTAAGGCTGATGCCGCAACAATCGCATCACGCACACACCTTAGGCCCTCCAAGTGCCTGCCCCATCTACTCGATCCGGGCTTCATAAATGAGCAACATGCCTTCTTTGTTAATTTCAGTAGCGGTGGCAGATCGTGGCTCACCATAGATGCACGGCTTCCCAAAGAAGAGGTCGCTCGTCTGGCTCTTGCCTTCGTTCTCCAGCAGTGATGAAGTCTCGGGCTTTGTCACTGCTTTTTTATATCATTCACTGAATATAGATTAAACTCATTGGTGCAGATAGCTGCCCGTGCTTCTTGTAAGTATTTTGATATTTTAACTCTGTTGGCATACACGGATTCAATCTTTTCTCTTATTAACTGTGGCGGTGTTATTTCGTTGAATTCAAAAGTACAGGTTTCTTTGAGTTTTGGGCAGATAGTTTCAAAAGCTCCAAGTAATTTCATTTTATAATATTCATTTTCAAAAATACCAAGAGTAGGAACACAGGCATCAAGTGAAAAAATTAACCCATGATATCGCGTCGTAATAACCATATCCATGGCAGCCGTAAATCGGAATACTATTTCTTCTGGGCTGATGTTTTGGTTACTGGAGATGAGTCTGTGGTCTAGATCTATGGTGTTTAGGATAGAGTTTTTGAATATCTCTCGCATTGCTTCTAAATCTCCCTTGTCATGTTCGTCTATGATATGTGGAATTAAATAAAGCCTTATTGGTTTAGGAGAGTTCAAATGGAAGGGCACCGTAAAAACTTCTTTCAGAGTCTTTTTTAATAGATCACTGTCCCAATCTCTCAAGGATATACCGATATTGAAAAAAGAACGATCAATGGACAGCTGTATGTTTTTTTCTGGTTGCAATGGAAAAAGGTATGCATCATCTGGGGCGGATTTTGTTTTTAGTAGATATCTTGTAGGGCGAATGTATTCTGAGGAATAACTTTTATCTCGAATTCCTATAATTTTAGAAAATTTGAGCAGAATAGTTAAGAGTACTCTATCTTGTTGCGAAAAAATTGGTCCAATAGTCTGTCCGGTAATTATTAATGGTTTATTGTAAATGCGTGCGATTAGAGAAATTTTTGTACGATTATAAAGTATGCCTGGGAATAAGCTGTTCAGGTTTCCCCCACCAGAAAATAATATGTAGTCTTGATTTTTAATTATTGTAGGTAATCTAAAAAAGTTCAGCTTGAGGTGTTTCAAGGCAAAGACTAAGACGGCGAATCCAGCAAGTTTTAGAAGACGCGTTTTAGATGTATTGAAGTCGGAGTTTAAGATCTCCTTGTACAGATTAAGTTGGCTGTGGCTCAAAGTATTGGATAATAGAGTAATTTTTGCATGCGGGTCTTTAGCTTGAATTTTTTTAATATTTGTATATAGCATCGCCTCGTCTCCGATGTGTCGCCAGGAGTGGCTTAGTTCGCCTACATCACCAACGATCAAGATATTCATACTGAGTGGGAACTTTTTATTTTTTTAATGTCTGCATTATTGAAGCCTCTAATGAGAGAGTGCCATAATGCATAGTCCGCTGGGAAACTGTGGGTTAGGATGATTGCCCATAAGTTTAAATACAAGGCGATGCTATCAAAAAAAGATAATTTGATATATTTGTGTTTTATAAAAAACAATAGGGCGAGAACATAATCGAAGCTATATAATACCAAGCAAACAATAATTAATAATTTAAGCAAAAATGGAACAAATGCAATACTGATAATTAGCCATAGTAATATCCAGGAAGAGAAAAGCCATCCTATAGCGGAGAGTACTCCTTGGGATGTAAGAATTAAAATTTTAAAGCGATTTTTTGAAAATATTGTAGGGTATTTTTTTCTAAAACTGAGAAAGTACGGAATATACCACAGCGGTCCAAACGACCACATATATTTTTGCTTATATACTTCGGAGATAGAATTTGGGCTATCCCCTATTTCTAAAATCTTCATTGGCTCTATTGGGATGCCATGGGCTCTTAATATAAAGCCAAAAGGTGAATCTTCTATGGGCATATCCTCGGGTAATTTAAACCGTTCGAACATTTTAACGGGCATCAAAAGTCCATGGCCCACAGCATGAGCAAACTGATATCGAGAGAAGAAGTTATTTTTTGAGTTTACTAGGTAGCGCCTAATTTCATGGGTCAGTGTCCATCTGGATTGGAAAATTGCCATGGCCTGCAGGAAATATTTACTGGTGCCATGAAAAGACGAAAAGTTTTTTAAAAACAGAGCACTGAATTGGTATACGCGCTCTCCTCCTTGATTAATTTTTTTAAATATTGCGTGAAGTGCTGGCTTGGTATATATGGAATCAATATTCAAAACAAATAGCCAGTTTTCTCCGTCGGGGTAATCTTTGCTAATTTTTTCTGCCGCAAAGTTTAACTGATGCGCCATAAAACCCTCTTTATGCGGGTATTTCCACACTTGGATATTTTTGTTTCCAATTTTTTTAATTACAGCACAAGCAAGATCCTCTGTTGTTGGGTCTATTGACCCGGGTGCGTCTTCCTTTTTTGTGGGGATTACGATAAGAAAAGTATTTGGCTGATTTTTTATAAGTTTAGATAAAAAAATAAGGGATTCGCTTATAACCCCTTGCTCATGATATACCGGCAAAAGCAGGAAAAGCCTCTTGCCTTCACTTAATGTCTCCTCGGAGTTTTTATTTGATGGTTGCAATAGCCATGAAATAACCCATTGGTAAATTCCAGCATTTTTGAGGCTATGTATACCTACAAGCAGCGCGAGAATAAATGTTGTTAGTATTAGCGGTGGCACATGCGGCTATTAATCAAATCTTCTATTTTTTTAGCCACTTCATGTTCTCCCGTCGCCTGTATTGCGGTGCCTCCAAGTTTTTGAAAAAAAGTACAATTTTTTTCAGAGTCATCTATTAAAAAGCAGCCCTTAATATCTGTGCTGTATTTTTCTGCAGTTTTTATAAAATACGAACCATTATTATGAGTCTTTAACTCCTTGAGTTCATAGGAGTTATCAATTTGATCAAAAACAGATGCTAGCTTTTTGTTGTTGGGTAAGGTGAAGCGAGAGAAACTGTCCATATTATCCGTTCTTAGTATGCGGATAAAATATCCTTCAGCTTGCTCAAGCTTATCTAAAATAATTGATGGAGCATCAAGATTTTTGCAGTCATTTATAAAGATATTAAGGAGTATTTTATAATCGATATCGAGGGTAGAGCAGATTTTTTCATGAATCGATTCCGTGTTTTCTTCTCCAGTCATCCAGCGGTCTACGAGAGGTTTATTTTCGCGAAAAAGAAATCTCTCGATAAGGTTTAAATAAGAGTGGTATTTGTGGGCTGGGTTTTCTAGGGAAAACCAAAAATTATAGTATGAAATTACCTTATTATAATCAACGAATAATATAGGCTTTTGGGCGTCCATAATCCTTTTTAAGAGTCTAGCAGTTTCCATTCAAATTTAAAACCCCGCCACAAGGGCGAGGCTCTAAAGCAGGGGCGTACGGAATCCCCTCGCTCCGACTCGGGCCTGGGCGCTGCGCACGCGGGCTTGCGCACACTCAGCCCTACTCGCGCCCTTCGATTTCAGCTTTTGTCCCAAAAGAAAAAACACTCTTTCGAGTGTTTTTTCCGCAGGGGCGGTAGGAATCGAACCCACGTTAAAGGTTTTGGAGACCTTTGTACTACCATTATACGACGCCCCCATATTTCAATTTCAGACTAGAGCCTATCAGATAAAACAAAAAAATTCAAGCACATAAAACGCTCTGGATCCCAGCCTTTGCTAGGATGACAACTACACATTAGATCACCAACAGTGCAACACCGGCAACGGTCATAATGCCAGTAATGAGCCAGCCAAGGATATTGGAAGCGTATCCGTTGGTATGTTTGCCCATGATTTTCTTATTGCCAGAGATGAGCATAATGATGACCAAGAGTGGTGGTGCTGCGAATCCTCCCAAAACCGCAGTGTAATACAGCATGCGAAACGGTGGGATGCCTAAGAAGTTTACGAGAATACCAAGGAGGGTCGCCAAAATCATGACGCCATAGAATCCATGCGCATCTTTGAATTTTCGGTACAATCCCCCTTTCCATCCAAATGCTTCAGCAATCGCGTAGGATGCAGACCCGGCGAGAATTGGAACGGCGAGAAGTCCAGTACCAAGAATACCAATAGTGAAAAGAATGAAGGTGAAATTACCAGCTAACGGACGTAACGCTTCGGCTGCTTGGGTTGCGGTGTCGATGCGAGTGATGCCATGTGCACCAAGGGTTGCTGCAGCGGTTATGATGATAAAAAACATCACGAGATTTGAGAAAAACATGCCAATACTTGTGTCGATCCAGAGGCTGCGCAAATCTTTTTTGGTGACACGAGGTGTGCCTTCACCCATGCTGACGAGTTTATGTTCATCGATCTCCTCCTCCACCTCTTCATCGGCTTGCCAGAAAAATAAGTAGGGTGAAATTGTGGTGCCAAGAATCGCAACGATGTTAAAGAGGTATTCTTTTTTCCAGACAAGAGACGGAATGAGGGTTGACCACATAACAGCGCTCCAGTCTGCGTTTACCAAGAATGCAGTGAGCACGTAGGCAAAGAGCGAGAATGTAAGGTATTTGAGAAATCGCGCGTATTTTTTATAGGAGATAAAAATTTCCATGCATAAGGTGAATGCGGTCAGCGCACAAATCCAAAATAGAAATGGAAGACCGGTAATGAGCTCGCTCGCCGAAGCCATGGCCCCCAGGTCAGCACCAATGTTGACGGTGTTTATGATAAAAAGAATCACCACAGCAATACCAAGTACTTTTCGTGAGTAATGTTTGCGAATGACGCCGGCTAAACCTTGACCGGTGACCATGCCAATGCGACCACACATTTCTTGAATTACAATCATGAATGGTGTGGCAAAAAAAGCTGTCCAGAGTTGTGAATAGCCAAATTGCGCACCAGTTTGTGAGTATGTTGCAATGCCCGACGGGTCGTCGTCGGCGGCGCCAGTTATAAAACCTGGGCCAATGCGTTGCCAAAATGTTTTGCGTTTCATGCGTTATTATGCAGTTCTTGCTCAATCTCCATCAAGCGATTGTATTTTGCTACACGTTCGCCGCGATTCGGCGCGCCAGCTTTCATGAAGTCAGCACTCACAGCCACGGCGAGATCTGCAATAGTGGTATCCAGCGTTTCACCAGAGCGGTGCGAGATAATAACCGCCATATGATGTTTCTGGGCGAGTTGAATACACTCGATGGTTTCGGTGAGTGTGCCGATTTGATTTGGCTTAATAAGAATCGCGTTGGATGCACCCTGGTCTATTCCCTGCTCTAAGCGTTCGGTATTTGTTGTGTACAGATCGTCGCCGATAATATGTGTCTTCAGGTTTTTGTGTTTCAGTGCGCGCATAAATGCAGTCCAGGATTCCCAGTCATCTTCGGCGTAAGGGTCTTCGATTGAGAGGATGGGATATTTGTTGAGTAGTTCGTAGTACCAGGTACCAAGACCGATGGCGTCCATTGTTTTTCCATCACGCTTTAACTCGTAAATATCTTTTTTCTCGTTATAAAATTCTGACGCAGCAACATCTAATCCAAGGAATACATCTTTTCCTGCTGTATACCCTGCTGCTTTTATTGCTAGCATGATGAGTTGTAGTGCTTCTTCATTTGAGCCAAGGCGTGGCGCATACCCACCTTCATCTCCCACCATTGCCGATAATCCTTTCTTTTTTAAAATATCGTGCAGCGCATGAAACACTTCGGCGCCAATACGCACGCGCTCTGCGAAGTTTTTTGCAAACGGAATGATCATGCACTCTTGTACATCGAGCGCCCAGTCTGCATGTCGTCCCCCATTCACAATATTCATCATGGGGCGCGGTAGGTGGTAGTGCGTGCTTGGTAATGAATAGGTTGCAGCTACATAACGATATAACGGGAGCTTTGAGGCTTTGGCCGCCGCATGAGCAACCGCAAGAGAGACCCCAAGTATTGCATTTGCTCCCAATCGAGACTTGTTTTCGGTACCATCGAGGTCTTGCAATCGCAGATCAATAGATTGTTGTGAGGATGGATCTGCACCGTGCAATTCGGGCGAAATAATTTCGTTGACAATGCGAACGGTTTTGGTGACACCTTTGCCACCGTAGCGTTTTTTGTCGCCATCGCGTAGCTCAACGGCTTCGTGGCTACCGGTTGATACGCCAGATGGAACACTTGCTGTACCACGCACACCGTTTTCGAGATGAGCGGAAACGCTGATAGTCGGGTTGCCCCGACTATCAAGTATTTCTTGTGCGTGAATTTTTGCAATAGACTGACGCATTGGTTTTATAACAATTCGTAGGTGACCGAAACATTCATAATGACTTCATTTGAACCTGGTTGAATCGTTGGTGCTGATACTGATTCGCCCATGCCCATTGCTTGATCTTTTGCATAGTATGGAACCGGACTGATTGGTGAGCCAGCGTTTTCGTAATAGCTAGTTACACGACCAACTTTGAGACCTAGCTGTTCTGCAATTTGCGTGGCGTTTTTCTGGGCATCTTCAAGCGCTTTGTTGCGAGCTTCGATTCGTAGATTTGCAAGATCATCTATGGTGAAGGAAAGTCCAGATACCTGGTTAGACCCGCTTTCGGCAGCAACCTTGAGAACATCGCTTACCTTGCTCAAATCACGGACTTTTACCTGGAGTGATTGTGAAACCATGTAGCCCTTGATTTGTTGTCGGCCGTTTGTGTAGTCGTATTGTGGGTAGACCGAGTAGTTGGTGCTCTTCAAGTCTGCGTCAAGAATGCCGAGCTTTTTCATGGCAGCCGTCAGAGCGGTCATTTTTTTGTTGTTTTCATCTTGGGCGGTGGCAGCATTGGCGTTTTGAGTGGTTACACCTACTTCGGTTGAAGCAATATTGGGAGCAGCAGTAACCTTCCCTTCGCCGTTGACCGTAAAGACGTTAAAACTCGAGCGGCCAAGCAAGCTCGTATTTTTCTTGGTGTAGTCTATGCTCGAACCAAGCCAGGCGATCGCGTATATTGCTACTATCGCTACCAGTACCGTGAAAAGTTGGTTATCTTGCCAGCGTGGCCAAATAGTAGAATGTTTTTCTTGGTTTGCGTCGTTCATATCAGGTAATACATAAATTAATACTATTTTTTTGTAAGAGCAGCGAGTGCAGGAAGTTGTTTCGTACCAAAAAACAGCAGTAATGCTCCCCCGCCACTTGAGACCCAACTTACTTTGCGTGCGGCTTTTGCACGATTTAACGCATCAATGGTTTCACCGCCGCCTACAATGCTCATGACATGTTTGCGCGCATGAGCACTTATAGCTTTCGCAATGGCTATTGTACCACGATCAAAGGGCTTTATCTCGTAGTGCCCCATGGGCCCATTCCAGAGTAAGGTTTTTGCTTCCTTGATTTTTCCTGCGTACAGCTCGCGTGTTTTTGGTCCAATGTCGAGAATGCATTCGGGGGCGTTGCAAACTGTTTTGCTTGTGTGGTCGATCTCCACTACGCGGGTTGCTGTTGGATTAGCTGGATCAGCAACCATAACATCAACCGGTAATGTGATGGGTGCGCGATGCAAGAGCCAGCGCGCTTTACTCATGAGAGCATCTTCTGCGAGCGAATTACCAACCTCAAACCCTTGTGCCTTGAAGAACGTGTTGGCAAGCCCGCCACCAACGAGGATGGTGTCGGCAGTGCGGCCAAGGCTTTCCATGGTAACCAGTTTTTCGCTCATCTTTGCGCCACCCATAATGAGGATAAGTGGATGAGCAGGCTTTTTCATGAGTTGATTCAATGTCTCGACCTCTTTGGCTAAGAGTAGTCCAGGGAAACTCGGGATATAGCGGGTAATACCAACATTAGAAGCATGAGCGCGGTGTGCGGTGGCGAACGCGTCGTTTAAGAAAATGTCGCCCAGTGTGGAGAGTGATTTTGCAAATGTTGAGTTGGGCGACCCTTCTCCTTTTTGAAAGCGGACGTTCTCGAGCATGAAAACTGTATCTTTGGATTCAGAAATAGTTTTCTTGATTTCCGCAAAGTCCCACGTGTTGATAAAAGTGACGGGTGCACGCAAAAGTTTTGCGGTATGTGCAGCAACTTTTTTTAAAGATAACTCTGGGTTTATTTCGCCACTGGGTCGGCCGAGGTGGCTCATGATAATAATTTTTGCCGCGCCATTTTTGAGCGCGTATTGAATTGATGGTAGACCAAGGTGAATGCGCGTGTCGTCGAGGATTTTGCCATTTTTGCCCAGAGGTACATTAAAATCAACCCGGATGAGTACCGTTTTACCCTTGATCATCTTTGCGATTGGAAATCGACCAAGTGTGGGTTGCATATACCTTTAGTCTAGCACTTCTTGCGGAAATGAAAAACGGCGCCCATGCTGGTGCATGAACGCCGGTTGTTGCCATCGCTTGCGCGCGGCGGGGGTGTTAGGGGCGGAGTACCCACCCCAGCTCGAAGTTGTGCCACTCAATGGGCGACGTCTTTTCCATGTAGACGTCGTGGTGCCCGTAGACCCAGCAAGGGAGAGCGCGATTCTCTCGAAGCATGTAATACTTTTCGAAATACTGCTTGAGGAGTCCTCCGATTTCTCCCATTAAGTATCCGAGAACAGCGTCTTCTTCGTTGATGTCTCCATTGCGGCGTCCAGAGAGCTGGAGTGCAACTACCAGGTGGGGTTTGGTCCCGCTGCGAACGGCTTCTTCGGCAAATGCTCGCACTTCTGTCTGAAGTGGCTTATCCATAGACATTGACACCAGGAGGTTACCGTATATGATCACGATAACTGGTATTGGTGGCATGTCGGCCTTTGTCTGCAACATGCGAGTCTCAACCCGGAATCCGTTCCTCATAGGCTGTTTTCCTTTCGCTGTTTTGCACAAGTAGCCTCAATGGCCTTTATTTGTGCAGGTGTTTTTTCTGCGCAAAACTCCTTGTGTGATGCAAGGAGTTTTTTGTGCGGGCACATCGTGCGCGCGGCGAGCTCTGCTGCTGCTCGCTCGCAACTTCCATAAGTGTGGTGGTACAGCGCCGTGCGGCAGGACTGCACACCACAAAGGATGATGAGTGTGCATGCTGTAATGATTGCCAACATGAACACAAACGCTCGCCCGCCCACTACAGGCTCGATTCGCGGACCTTTTTACAGGTCTGCAAGAGCGACGCGAGCCGTTCGAGCTCTGTTTTGTTGCCCGTGCAGCGATTTTTGATCGCCACGACGGATTCTTTCGAGGGGCAAGACCCATTTTTGCGGGCAGCCACCAAGTCCACAAACTCCGTGCACGTGTTCGTGCACGAGGCCGTGCCACCGAACAAGACGAGGCTCAATGCTAAAACTGCGAAAAATTTCATCGCAATTTCCTTTCGGGTTTAAAGAACCACGTTGAGAGTTGATATAAACAACGCTTCCTTTATGCTGAACATTTTTTGTGTTCAATGCAAAGGAAGCGGTGGAACGTGCGGATCTTGAAGATTCGCACGTTCCGGGAAAAGAGCGGGCTAGTGGCCGATGAGGCCCATGGAGGACCCGTGGGCGAGCTCCCAGCCGTGTCCACGGACTGCCGCGGATTTGTACTCGACCTTCTTCGCGCCGGCCTGGATCAGTCGGTCGACGAGGAGAATGAGGCAGGAGATGGGAAACTCCCTGGCGCCCATCAGCCGGATGGTGCCACTAAGCACGACGGGCGTCAGAAGGCGTTTCTCGATGCTTGCCATGTCCTCTACTCCTGTGAGCCTGACGAAGGTTGCGTTAGAGTCTCGCGTACTTACCTGTCTCATGGATGCTCTCCTGGTTTCGAGAATTTTGGCACTATTGCCACTTCGCGGTGAATTCTGAAGAACAAAGACATTTGCCTTACCAGAAACTACGAATATTTCGTAATCTTTCGTAAAACAAGAAGTTGGCACGACTTCCCATTGATGCCCAGATACTAGCCTATTTTTGCGAAAATGTCAAGGGTATAGGACTATATTTCTTCTATGTTAAGCTGTTTTCTTGGTTTATGGTGAGGGTGGTGTGGTGGTAATGCACAACGCTGGTCGTGGGGGTCAAAGATGCTTGGGTCAAGATACTCCCCTCCTACGAGCGCTGAAATGCGGCTTCCGCCATAGATGGAAGGCAGTAGTCCGACACCATTACAACCCAGGTTATAGAGTAGTCGGGGGTTGCAGGGTTCTTCGCCAATCATGCGGATACGGTTAGGGGTGTAGCCCATAAGCCCTTGCCAGCGGAATGCAGGTTTGGCCCCATGGAGCGCATTGTCGGTAAAGGTCATTTGAGCAAATTCGTCGATTTCCTGCTCGGCTGTTTTGAAATAGTCACCCTCATGTTGATAGACTGCGCGATCGGGTAAATCGTGCTCGGGGCCGCCAATGCAGAGAAGACTGGTATCAGGTGTTGCTACTTGCTCGTGCGGCCGTCGGGTAATATAAAAATAGGGCGCGCCAGTGTTATTGTGCGGACCACGTGCGATTTGCATATAGCTCATGCTTACAGCAGGCAATGCATGCGGCAACGTATATCCTGCCATGTATCCAATGACGCCGTTTACGATGTGGTGAAACTTGGTATCAATGGGTGCGCCGCCATTGTTTTCAATCGAGAGGTATTCGAACCCATTGGTACAGAGAATTGTTTTTGCTGCAGTAATAATCCCGCGATCGGTCATGAGGCGGGTCTCGTGTTTGGTGAGAATTACTTTTCGTACCGCAGTGTGCTCAGTGAGCGTGAGACGGCCAGGATATTTTTTGAGTAATGCACTAATGAGTTCTTCGCTGAATCGTGCGCTATTCATGACGCCGCGTTTATTCGAAAGCATGGCGATATACTGAGGATCTTCGGTTTCTAGTTTTTCAAGGATCTTTTTTTGTGGTGCACTCGTATAGAGGCCGCGGTAATGTTGTGGGATTTTTATTGCTACCGGTGTATCGTTTGCAATGGTCATTTCCTCGAGTGGTATCCCCGCTTTTGCGCGCCAAGCGTTGTCGTTAAGATATTCATGGATATGGTGTTCGGTAGCGATACCCGCATATCCTTGGAAACGATAGAGGGGTGTCTTGAGGTGGTGTTCTTTTATAATGTTGTCGAGTAATTCCCATGATTTTTCAATAGCACTCACGCCATGCGCAGCGGCAGTAATACCAAATTCTTTTACCATTTCTGCAAACGGTTTTTCAAAATAGGTCAGTAGTTGGCCTGCATTGTGTCCGGTTGCGCCATGAGCAACTTTGTTTGCGTCAATCAAGATAACATCAAATGGCGTGTTTTTGAGAATGAAATGGGCTGTACTGACGCCGGCAATACCTGCGCCAACGATGGCAATATCAGCAACATGGTCGCTGTGAATAGTATGAATTTCTCGTGTGCGCCCGAGATGAGTAATCCAGGGAGACTTATTCTCCATACTCTTATGAAAATGTACCAAAAATACTAATGCCTGTCTGCACAGTGCCAAGAACAATGAGTCCAGCGGCGGCGGCCCCGAGAACTAGCATGAGAAATGCTGGCCATCGACGCAAACCAAAAATGAATGCAGCAACAGCACCACTCCACGCACCTGTCATAGGGAGAGGAATGGCTACAAAAATAAAGAGGCCAAGAAGACCCCATTTTTCAAAATGTGCGCTATGTTTTCGTTGTACGCGCGCGAATAGCCAAGTAAAAAATCGCCGCATGGTTGGCGAGACGGCAGAGAGCCACTGGCTCCCCTTTTCGAGAAGTAGTAGCGCAGGGATGAGGGGTATGATGTTGCCGAGAAGGCCCAAAAAATACGCTGCCCAAGGATGCAGGCCGGCGGCAATACCGTAGAGAATAGCGCCGCGAATTTCGGAAATCGGTGTTGCGCCCAAGATGAGCGTGGTGAGCTCTGATCCAATAGTCATGGTATTTGGAAATGCAGATTACAGACTATATAGTAGCAGACAATATACGTGACTACAAAAAGAAAAGCGCGAACCATGGGAATGGTGCGCGCTGAGATCGATCGGCCTCCCTCGTCGCCGTTATGTGTAGGCGACTCGGGGAACCAGGAGAATATGGATTTGCTTGGCGTGAATCTCGTCGGAGATGAACGCGGCGATGATCCGACCCAAAAGAGCGATTGTTGCCTCGATCAACGTCTTCTCGAAGTTGGTCGTATAGGTTCTAAACGCTAGGTAGAGGGCGTCCGCGATCTGGGTCGGGGTCAAGTATTTGCCTCCGACAGCAATCGCGATTTTCGGAAACAGGTCTACCTGCGTATGAAAGCGGGCACTTCCGACCTTTTTCTGTAAAAGTACAAATACTTCTTCCGGGCTTGGAATCTGTAACGCTTTATTCACTGAATCCCCTTGTATTGATGGTGAAGTAGTGGCGAAGGGATACCAAAGCGGCTCAAGAATACCCTCTTTTTGAAAAAATGTCAAGGGTTTTTTGCGTACGAAAATTGTGCTATGCTACAAAGCTATGATACAAAAACAGTCACCTTCACGCACGTTTGCAGTTTTGTTTGTCGTTGCGGGCATTATTGGTTTTGCTGCATCTTTGCTTCTTACTGTCGATAAAATGAGGATTTTACAGAATCCAGGATATATTCCGCCGTGTAACATCAACCCCTTTATTAGCTGTGGCTCAGTGATGGCAACTGCGCAGGCAGAAGTATTAGGATTCCCCAACTCGTTTATCGGTATTGCGTTTTTTGCAATGATTGCAACGGTGGGGTTTGCGTTGTTATCAGGTGCTCAGTTCAAAAAATGGTTCTGGCTTGGGTTGCAAGGAGTAACAGCTCTCTCAGCAGTGTTTGTCTATTGGCTTGCCTTCGAGAGCGTGTATCGCATCGGATCGTTGTGTCCTTATTGTATGGTGGTATGGGCCGTGACAATTCCTCTTGCGCTGTATGTGAAATTGCATAATCTGAATGCAGGATATTTGCCAGTATCAAAAAGTGTTGCCGTGTGGTCAGTAAAATATCACTGGATATGGCTCGTCGCACTCTATTTGATTATCGCTATTCCTATTCTTGTGGAATTTTGGCCCTACTGGTCAGGATTGTTCGCTTAAAAGAAAAAGACCTAGCTCATGCTAGGTCTTTTTTGTAAGGTTTATTATATTTTCTTTGGGAAGATTACAGATAACACAAGCGATGCAATCAGCGCAAACATAATGACACCAAAAGATGCAAGCGACGACATGTGCACATCAAAAATTCCTAGGAGCATTTTTGTCCCAATAAATAGCAAGATGAACGCAAGACCTTTTTGTAGATGGTGAAATTTATGCAAAACATTTTCGATCAAGAAGAATAACGCACGAAGTCCCATGACCGCAAAAATGTTTGAGGTAAACACAAGGAATGGGTTTTGTGTGATGGCAAACGCGGCAGGAATCGAATCCACTGCAAAAAGGATGTCAGTCGATTCCACGAGAAGCAGAATCATGAACAATAACGTGAGCTTTATTTTCCCATTCTCCTGTAGCCAGAATTTTCCGTTATGGTGGTTGGTGGTAAAAGGTAGGTATTTTTGTGCGAACTTCAAGATTTTGTTGTCGTTAAAATTGATATGCTCTTCTTTCTTGTCTTTGAAGAGTTTGATGCCGGTATAAACAAGTATTGCGCCAAAAATGTAGAGAATCCAGTGAAACTTGCTAATGATGATGGAGCCAATGCCGATAAAGAGGCCGCGAGAAAGCACTGCGCCAAGAATGCCCCAAAACAGTACGCGGTGATGGTATTTTTCTTCAAGTTTAAAAAAGCTGAAGATAAGCAGAATGACAAACAGATTGTCGATCGAGAGCATCTTTTCGGTCACATAGGCACTCAAAAACTGCGTAGCTGCCTCTCTGCCCATGGCGTTATTGACCAAGAAGCCAAACCCGAGCGACAGGAGAACCCAAAAAAGCGACTGAAGTGCAGCTGATTTAGTGGATACGCGATGTGATTGACGGTTAAAAAATCCTAAATCTATAACCAAAAAACCAACGATAACAGCACCGAATATAATAAGAAGATGGATTGGAAAGTCCATGGGGTTTATTATTTTCGTATCTGTTTGAGCGCGTTCCCCCACGTGACAAGTTGATCAACCATCCCGTCGGCGCGACTGTTAAACTGTTCAAAGACTGCAGGGTTTTTTGATGGGTCTTGCATGATTGCGGCGATGACATCCCACATCATGTGGATTGCATATTTCATTGGTGCCATTTGTAGCTCAATGACAACCTGACGCAATTGTTCAACTGCTCGCGCACCACCGGCTGAGCCGTAGGAGACAAAAGAAACAGGTTTGTTTGCCCACTCTTTGGATACGTAGTCGAGTGCATTTTTGAGTACCGCGGAGTAACCGTGGTTGTATTCAGGAGAGACGATGATGTATGCATCCGTTTCGGCGACCTTCTGGGTCCATTTTTGTACCTGCGGATCGGCGTAGGGCTCCTGAATCATTGACGGCGGGATCGCTTCGTTGAAATACGGTAGCGGGTATTCGCGGAGATCAATTAATTCCACAGAAACATCGCTGTAATCCTTCATGCGATTACAAAGCCAGGTGGCAGGCTTATCTGCAAAGCGACCTTCGCGTGTTGAGCCTATGATGATACCGATTTTGAGTGCCATAGTGGGCAGAAATTACAGTGTGTTATTTGAGTGAGTTGGAGAGTGTGGTCATGGCATCGCTAATGCTAGATTCTTTGAGTACTTCTTTGGGGAGCATGGTATCAGACAGATCCAAAGCATTTTCCATACTATTCTCAAGATATGCCGTACCGCCTCGCGCGATGGAGATGAGGCTAATGCGTTTATCTTGCTCATGTGGTGCGCGCTTGATATAGCCAACTTTCTCCATAGGACCGAGGATACGTGTAATAGCTGATGCGGTAAGTCCCAGAGCCTCAGCAAGCGCAACGCAGGACATGCTCCCCGACTCTGATTGGTTCAGGTGAAGCAGGATTGCGAACTCGTTAAATCCGAGCCCACTAAGACCGCGATCAAAGCGACGGGTGACATTATTGTTTACTTTCTGCATCTGCAGAAAAAACTGTAGCTTTTTATCCATAGCTTACTGAGTAAAATACTTTACATGTAAACTATATATCAAGCACTACTATTTGGCAAGAGATATAAAATTTCCTCGGCGATTAGGGTGCACGGCGCTCAAAAAGTGCTTTGTATTTTGGCCAATATGCGTATCCGAGATAGGCGTTCAATACAGTCACGACAACCCCCGCTGGTAAAAATGCTGGCGCGGTGAGTCCGTTTACCACGAGAACGCCAATGCAGATCGGTGCTACAAAAATGGCGCCAAGCCACGGCAAAAATCCGACCACCATCATGATGCCACCAATGATTTCCGTCACCTTGATCATTTGGAAAATGCCCATGTTCCAGAGTGCTTGCGTATTCTGAGCCATGTCTGCCGGCACACCCTCCATGGACTTCCCTGCCAAAAAGCCGGATACGCCGCTAAAGATAAACATGAGACCCAAGAGCACGCGAACAGTTGCGTGAACGTATTTATGGCGGAGGTTCATAAGTATTTGGTTAGCTATTATTCGCTGCCGCCTCCAAGTCTGCAATCACGATTTTTTTCATCTGCATCATAGCTTGCATGACGCGGCCAGATTTTTCTTTGTCTGGGTTGGTCATGAGTTCTGGCAATTGTTTTGGGATAATCTGCCACGAGAATCCATATTTATCCATGAGCCAGCCACACTGTTGTGCTTGAGGGTCCCCTCCTTCGGAGAGTCGCGACCAATAATGATCAACTTCTTCTTGGGTTGAGCACTCCACATAGAGCGACATTGCACCTGTTGGTTTGAAAAATGGACCGCCATCGAGCGCCATGAATCGCTGACTACGTAGTTCGAACACCGCTGTCAGAACTTTGCCTGCCAATCCTTGCATCTGCGGGTTGGTTGCGGTATCTGGGTAGCGGGTTATGCCAATAATTTTTGATTCTTCTGTTGCGCCTGGTGCGCTGGAGAAAATCGAGACGTAGAGGTTAATAGCTTCTTCTGCTTTGTCGTTGAACCAGAGAAAGGGTGTGATTTTTTGTGTGGACATAGATATAATTAGACTTAAGCCTGTTTATCGATGAGGGCAACCGGCCCAGCAGCAGGGTCGACGCATACCACCTTTCATTTTTGAGATCGCCTTTTCGATACGAATGCTGCGCGTCTCTTCTTTTTTGCCTGAGGTAACCCAACAGATCCACTCATTCTTTGCGAGCGGCGTAACGTCATCCCAGAGTGCTTGAGCGACCTTATTAGAAGCAATCGCCTTTTTGAAGTCTGGAGGCGTTATTTTGTGCGGGATGTTTTCTTCCGGCATTGTGTTAGTCAATTTTTTTCTTCCGACTTTTTATAATTCCGATAATGCCAATAACAACAAAGATAACACCGAGGAGTTGCGCCCCTGGGCTGTCGTCATATCCGCCATAGATGAAGATAGGTGGCCCAAGAAGTATGGCGAGAATAGAAGATGCTAGGCGTATCTTGCGCATAAGAAAAGTATAGCAAATAATTCACTATTGTTCGCTTGCGAGATTTCTCCCGGTCATGCTCGGAGGAATAGGAAGTCCCATGATAGCAAGTGTGGTTGGTGCAACATCCGCAAGGGTTCCGTGATCAAGTGTAAGGCCGCCTTTTGTGACAATAAACGGCACTTTATTGGTAGTGTGAGCCGTGTGTTGCTCTTGTGTTTCTGAGTCAAGGTTGGTTTCAGCGTTGCCATGATCAGCGGTAATAATTGCTACACCGCCTGCAGATAAGACACTATCAACCACTTTCTTGAGCGCTGAATCAACGGTTTCGATGGCGGTAACTACGGCTGGGCGATTTGCTGTGTGCCCTACCATGTCAGCGTTTGCAAAATTAATAAACAAGAAATCTTTTCCGTCTGTTAATTGCTTAACAGCAGCTTCAGCAATCTCTGCCGCACGCATTTCCGGAGCTTCATCGTGAGTTCGTACATCTCTCCTGCTTTCGATCAAGATATGCTCCTCACCTAGGTGTGGTTGTTCGCGACCACCGTTCAAAAAATACGTAGCATGGGCATATTTTTCAGTCTCTGCAATATGAGATTGCGTGAGGTTTGCTTTTGAAACTTCAGCGGCAAGCGTTGTTGGGATAACGATTGGTGGGAATAATACAGGACAAGAGAAGGTCTCATCGTATTCGGTCATGGTTGCCAAACCAAAGCCAATAGATTCTTGTAGTTCGAGTAATCGCTTGGTGATCATGCGCATGCGGTCAGCGCGGAAGTTGAAGAGAATAATACCGTCCGCTTTATGCAATGAGGGCTCTGTCTTGCCGGAAAGTATAGTCGGGACAACATACTCGTCCGTCACGCCTTGTTCATATGATTGACGCAAGACGTCGCCCGCGCTTTGTGTTGTACGAGGCGCAGTCGCCTCTCCCGTGATTACTGACAACGCAGCATCAAGGCGATCCCAGTGTTTATCGCGGTCCATGGCATAAAATCTGCCGGATACACTTGCGATACACCCAACACCGATTTCTTGCATTGTGTGTTCGAGCTCAGATACATACTGCACTGCACTTTTTGGTGAAAGATCTCGCCCGTCAGTAATTGCGTGAATCATAACATCGGTAACGTTTGCATTTTTTGCTGCCTTCATGAGCGCAATAAGGTGGTCGCTATGGCTATGGACACCACCTGGCCCGATCATGCCGATCAAATGCAGTGTTCCCTGCTGTTGGTTGACTGATGAGAGAATATCTTGCAATGGAGTAATCTTTTCGAAAGAGCCGTTCTGTATTGATTCTCCAATGCGAACCAAATCTGTCTCAATAACAAAACCCGCCCCAATGGTCATGTGTCCAATTTCACTGTTTCCCATTTGCCCGCCAGGTAAACCTACATGGTGTTCGCTGGCATCAAGATATGAATGCGGATAGGTTGCTTGCAAATGGTCAAAAAACGGAGTCTTTGCCTCGGCGATGGCGTTATGTTCTGTGCCTTCGCGGTATCCCCATCCATCCAATACAATTAAGACTGTCGGTTTTGCCATAAGGATGTATCGCTCGGAGTTTACTGTGATAGCGCTAGTGATTTTTTACCCATAAAGCGTGCGGTGTCAGCGAGCTCTGTTTCTAGGCGCAATAATTGATTGTATTTTGCAACGCGCTCAGAGCGGCACAGTGACCCGGTTTTAATCTGGCCACAGCCAGTTGCCACTGCCAAATCTGCAATAAATGTATCCTCTGTTTCTCCGGAGCGGTGTGATGTAACCGACGCCATGCCCGCTTCTTTTGCTAATTTCATTGCGGCGAGTGTTTCGCTGACAGTGCCAATTTGG
The DNA here is from genome assembly GCA_964532925.1 of uncultured Gammaproteobacteria bacterium. Classification (GTDB taxonomy): domain Bacteria; phylum Patescibacteriota; class Patescibacteriia; order GWA2-47-26; family GWA2-47-26; genus CAZHIP01. The sequence goes on along the minus strand of CAZHIP010000002.1, from coordinate 69,995 downwards.
TTGAGCTTAATGAGAATCGCGTTTGCTGATTTTTCACGAATGCCGCGCTGTAATCGTTCGGTGTTGGTTACAAACAAATCATCGCCCACCAGTTGTAGTTTGCTGCCGAGCGTTGCGGTCAGTTTTGCCCAGCCGGCCCAGTCCCCTTCGTGTAATCCATCTTCGAGCGAGACGATCGGGTAGCGGTTTGTCCATTCTTCGTAGCGCGCGATCATCTCGTCTGAGCTGAGGCTTACTCCCTCTGTTTTGAGTTCGTATTTGCCGTCGACATAAAATTCGCTGGCCGCCGCATCAATAGCAATTCCAATTTGTTCACCGGGCTTGTATCCTGCTTTTTCAATTGCAGACATGATCAGCTGAAGCGCTTCTTCGTTGCCGTTCAGTTTTGGTGCAAAGCCACCTTCATCTCCGATGAGTGTTGAAAGTCCTTTTGCTTTCAATATACCCTTGAGTGCATGAAATACTTCTGTACCCCAGCGTAGGGCTTCGCTAAAATTCGGTGCACCAACTGGTATGACCATAAATTCCTGCAAGTCAGTGGATCCTGCGGCATGTTGGCCACCGTTTAAAATGTTCATCATTGGCGTCGGTAATACCAAATCAGGAGAACCGTGTAGTTCGTGCAAGTACTGCACGAGTGTTTTACTCTGTGCCAATGCTGTCGCGCGCGCAAAAGCCATGGAGACGCCTAAGATAGCATTAGCTCCGAGCTTTCCTTTGTTGGGTGTTCCGTCGAGTGCAATAAGTGCCGCATCGAGTGAAGCTTGATCAAATGACGTACCTACGACTGCGTTTGCGATTTCGTTGTTTACATAGCCAACAGCTTTTTGTACACCTTTGCCACCATACCGAGTTCCGCCATCGCGCAACTCTACTGCTTCAAAAGTTCCCGTGGAAGCGCCGGATGGTACTGCGGCTCGGCCGACATGGCCATCAATTACGCAATCAACTTCAACAGTTGGGTTACCGCGAGAGTCTAAAATTTCACGACCAATGAGTTTTTGAATGGTTTTCATATGCAGAAATAAAACGGTGATGAGCTTCACCAAAGGCATTATTTTACGCGAATATGTTTTAAAATACAACTGTTCTGACTAGAGCATCGAAAAAACCCACCTTGCGGTGGGTTTTTTGGCTCCGAGGGTGGTTTCCCATCGCTCCGACTCAGGCCTGGGCGCTGCGCGCACTCGCGCCCTTCGAATCCCACCGTAAGCAAAATTGTTTGCTTGCTCCTCTACTAAAAAAGCCCGTCCGAAGACAGGCTTTTTCCTCCGAGGGTGGGATTCGAACCCACGACCAATGGATTAACAGTCCACTGCTCTGCCACTGAGCTACCTCGGAATACTCGCGTTTGTACGCGAGAAATATTGTACCTTTTCCTACCGTTATGTCAACCAACCTAGTAATCCCGCAATTTGTCGATGATGTTGTGATTGCGGATTCGGTCGAGGGCTTTTGCTTCGATCTGGCGGATACGTTCGCGAGTAACACCAAACTCTTTACCCACTTCTTCGAGCGTGTGGGTGATGCCATCCGTGAGACCAAAGCGCATGTCCAAGATTTTTTGTTCACGTGGCGAAAGATCAGCAATCGCTTGCTGGACATATTCGCGCAAGAGTTGCTGAGAAGCAGCGCGGTCTGGCGAGACATTTTTGACGTCTTCGATAAAGTCTTCAAGGGTTGAATCACCGTCATCGCCATCGTCACCGATAGATGTTTCGAGCGAGACCGTTTCTTGGGAAATCTTGATAATATAGTTTACTTTGTCGAGGGTTTCGCCCATTTCTGCGGCGATTTCTTCTGGCAATGGTTCGCGACCCAAATCTTGAATCAGTTGACGTTCGATAGTCTTAAACCGGTTGATGGTTTCAACCATGTGCACCGGAATACGGATGGTGCGGGATTGGTCAGCCAACGCACGCGTAATAGCCTGACGAATCCACCAAGTGGCGTAGGTTGAGAACTTGTAACCTTTGCGGTGTTCAAACTTTTTGACCGCGCGGAACAGACCAATGTTTCCTTCTTGAATCAAATCCAAAAGCGAGAGTTGTTTGCCAACAAAACGTTTCGCAATAGAAACCACGAGACGCAAGTTTGCTTCGATCAGTTTCTTTTCGGCATCACGGTCGTTTCGTTCTTTGCGTTTTGCGAGTGCAACCTCTTCTTCGGAGGTTAATAGTGGCGTCTTACCGATTTCGCGCAAATACATCTGCACCGAGTCGGTCGCAATGTCGCCCAGATCAAAGTCTTTTTTCTCTTTTTCTTTGCCGGGTGGTGGTGCGTTCACTGACTTCATTAAGTTTTCCCCTGCTTCTGCAACTTGAATACCCTCGGCTTCGAGGCGGTCGAGGAATACTTCGTATTGCGGTAAGTAATCTTCTACATTCGGGAATGTTTGAATAATTTCGTGCTCAGTAACGAAATTACGCATGCGTGCTTTTTTGACCAATTGCATGACTGCTGCGTCTCCGGGTGGTTCAGCTTTTGGTCCACGAGGAATAGGCCGCATCTTTGGTGCTTCGGCCTTCGACGCTATTTTTTTGACAGGTTTTTGAGCTTTCTTGGAAACCGTCTTTTTCACGACAGGTTTTTTTGACTGCTTTGGAACAGGTCGAGCAGCCGGTTTACGAGCCACCGGTTTTTTTGTTTTCTGTTTGTTTGGCATGGGTCTTAAGTAAAGCTTCTTCGTCTTTGAGCTTTTGAAATTCGCGAGCCAGTGATTCGATTTCCACACTGTTGTGCTGTTTCTCGGCTACAGTCATATCGCGAGCCAGGCGCTCGAGCCTTCGCTGGATTGATTCTGCACGCCAAAGTTCGATTGTTTTCATGAGGTCGGCTCGCTTGTCCGAGTCCGGCAAACTACCCCACGTGGCTTCTCCGAGTATGGTCAGAGCATCATATGCCTGAACCAAGGGGTCACCCCCAAAATTAAGAAGCCATGAGCGTAGTTCTTGAGCCTCATGGGTTTGGGCCTGACTATACCATACAATCAAAGCTTCGCAAAGGGTCTTATAATCTCCTGCTTCAATTCGAGTTGGGTCAATTGCTTCAGCAAATATAGATAAAAACTGTGGGTTGTCGAGCGTAAGAGCTAAAATCTGCTCAACCATGGTGGTTAGTTTGTCTTTTGCCTCTTTTCTGGGTGTCGTGGCTGGTTTTACGGGGCTTGTGGCCAGACCGCTGGTTTTCTTTGGCAATCGACGCAGTTCTTCCCAGAGCAACTTTGGATCAGTCTGAAGTACGCCGGCGAGCTTTGTGAGCCAAAAGTCTTGCTCAACCATGGTTGGTAGGAGTGCAATCTCTGGCATAAGAAGCGTGCTCATTTGTCCGCGGCCGGTAGGTGTAGCGAGATTTACTTGTGTCAGGGCCTTATCAAAGAAATAATCCATAGCATCGCGTGCGTCTTTTAACGCCGACTTCCAGACTTCTGGAGCTTTCCTTATACACTCGTCCGGATCTTTGCCGCCCGGTTCGGGAATGGTGATAATCTTCATCTGCATTTTTGCCTCGCGGCCAATCTCAATCGAACGCACGGTTGCTTTTTCGCCAGCGCTATCAGAATCGAACGCAAACTTTACGCGATTCGAAAATCGTTTAATTAAGTTTAATTGTTCAATGGTAAGCGCGGTGCCACACGGCGCTACAACATTCGTATATCCAGCAGCGTGACACGTCACCACATCGAGGTTTCCTTCAACTAGGATGGCGTGATCCAATTGACGGATGCTGTCTTTGGCGCGATCAAGAGCAAACAAAAGATTTCCCTTTTTAAATACTGGCGTTTCGGGGGTGTTCATATACTTGGCCTCGTCGTGATCTGGGCTTGCAGCTTTTGAGGCCCACTGACCCTCGAGAATTCTGCCAGTAAAACCAACAGGTGATCCGTGTAGGTTTCGCAATGGGATCATGAGACGATCGCGAAAGCGGTCATAGTAACGACCACCAGCCCGCTCAATGGCCATGCCAGCTCGGGCAATGTCCGCTTCTTTAAATTGTACTCGCAAAGCCTTGAGGAGTGTGTCCCACTCGGCTGGTGCGTACCCGATACCAAAATCTTGCAGTATTTGTCCGTGTAGCCCACGGTTGGTCAGATACGCGCGACATTTTTCTCCGGCCGGGCCAGCAAGTTGTTTAATAAAAAAATCTTGTGCTACTTCTAAAATCTCGGTGAGGTTTAGGCGTTCTGTTCTCTCGTGTGGGCTCCATTGTGGCAACTGTACGCCAGTGCGGTCGGCTAGTATTTTTAATGCCTCGGCAAACTCCAATCCTTCTTTTTCCATGAGAAACGCGAACACATCGCCGCCTTTGTCGCAACCAAAGCAATGCCACGATTGGCGCGATGGGGAAATAGTAAATGACGGTGTTTTTTCGTTATGGAACGGGCAGCGTGCCTTAAAAATAGTTCCAGCTTTTTTTACGGGGATGTACGACGAAATCAGATCGACAATGTCGACCTTACCTTTTACTTCGTCTTTTGGATTACCGGTCATGAATTTTACTCTTCATCTCGCTCGATAATAGATTCTACTTCATTGATTTGTTTTGCAAGTGCAAGGTCTTTTTCGGTCACGCCACTTGCATCGCGTGTTACGAGCGAAAAGCGCACGCGGTTCGACATAATAAGAATATCCGGATGATGATTGGCATCTTCGGCGAGCTGAGCCACTTCGTTCACGAGAATCATGGCATCCGTAAACGCCGGCAACTCAAACGTTCGTGCGATGACCGGCCCTTCGAGCGTCCATCCTTTGAGACTTGTGAGTTTTGTGCGAACTTCTTCATTGCTGAGCGCTTTTGCCATAGAAATGAATATTAGGTGTTCTTATGAGTATCCTAACAAATCAGGGGAAAACGGCAAACTGGGGTTTATAAAGAACTATATAAGATGCACTAGCTCACTCAATGAAGAAATGCGATGCGTTGGTTTACCCGTTGTTTCGTTTGGTGTCTCGTGAGCAAACTTCCCTTTCTGAATCCACACGGAAGGGTGGCCATTTTGGTTTGCATATCGTATGCCGCGCACCATGCGGTCATCAATGATTAAAATTTCGTTGCGAGGAATTTGCAAAAATGAAACAGCGTCTTCATAGAGCGTATCTTTCCCAAGAAAATCTGGGTCCCAGATTTGATTTGTTGTCAGTGACCCGATATGAAATGTTTCGAAAAAATTACGCAGATGGGATTCTTCAATTTGTTTTTTTCGCTCTTCGAACTTGCTTGCAATAACCACGAGACCAAGACGGTATCCTTTTAATTTGCAATAACCAAGAACAGCATCACCTTCTGGATAATATTGTTTTGTCTCTGGGTCAACGAATACTCCGCCCCAATCAAAAATGATCGCCTGGATATTTAATTTCATACTATGCAAAAATGGCTGGTGTTTCAGCTCCTGTCGTGAAATACTAACATACTATGAGGCTATCATATTGGATATTCGGCATTATCAGCATCACCGTTGTCAGTGCAGCCACCACAACGGCGCTTTTGTATCGCGGTAACGAAGCAACAAAAACCCTGACGGCTCTAGTAGACAAAGGATACAAAGCAAAGCCTCGCCATACCTCGACACTCATGTCCACGGATTATTTTGATGACATCTATAATCAAGCGGCGTATGTTCCCGAGATTTTGCCACAGACGCGCGGTATTACTCTACCCCATCATCTTGTTGCAGCACCGTTTATTGCGAGCGTGATGGAGCAGTTTTCAAAACAAGATATTACGCGCGTTATTGTTATCGGCCCTGATCATTTACGCCGTGCTCGCGTTGGTGCAGTAACAAGCGACTATGACTGGAATACTGCGTATGGGATTTTGTCTGCAGATACCGAAGCTGTAGCGCGCTTACTCGATGCAAACGTTGTTACTCGCGATGACAGTACTCTTGATGCAGAGCATTCAATTGCAGCACTCGTTTCGTTTTTTAAGAAATCATTACCAGATGCACGCATAGTTCCAGTTCTCGTAAATGATCGACTGAAAGATAGTGCCGCCGACGAGCTTGCGCAAGCACTGCCTATTGATAGCCACACGCTCGTGGTTGCTTCTGTTGATTTTTCTCATTATCTACCACGATCGGTTGCTGATTTTCACGATGAGACCAGTATGGCTGCGCTTGGTCGTTTTGCATACGATGATCTACCTCAGCTAGAGATTGATTCACCCCAGAGTTTGCGCGTGTTTCTGAAAGCAATGGAACAAGAAAAGTCTCAGCATATGCAACTTCTCGCTCATTCAAATAGCGCATCAAACGACGAAGTCCTTGAAACAACTTCGCATGTGCTGGCTGGGTTTTCTTCTGGCCTCGTGTTTCAGGATAAACCCGTTACCATATTGGCCATGGGCGATATGATGTTTGATCGAAACGTGCGCAAACACACGGAGAAGAGTGGAAATGAATATGTGTACGAAAAAATTCGCGGTGCCGAAGATCGATTTTTCCGTGGTATCGATATCGTGACCGGAAATCTCGAGGGTGCCATCAGCGCTCGTCGCGCACCAGTAAAAGAGATTGATTTTGCATTTGATGAACACATCGCCTCGCTTTTGAAAAAGTTTCATTACACCGTGGTCAATCTTGCCAACAATCATGCTTTTGACCAGGGCAAGCAAGGATATGAGGACACCAAAAAAGCTCTTGATGCTGTTGGTATTGGGTATGCTGGCTCGCAAATCCGAGATGACGTGAAACCTTGGGAAACGGTTGTTCGCGACAAACGAGTGGCGATGCTTGGGTTTAATATCACGGATAAAAAACTCGATGAGACTGCGACATTGCGTGCGATTAAAGACGCCAAAGCAAACAACGACATCGTGCTCGTGCAAATTCATTGGGGCGCTGAATATAAAAACCGACCAACTGAGACCCAACGAGTTATTGGCAGAAAGCTCGTCGACTGGGGCGCGGACGCCGTGATTGGTACGCATCCACACGTAGTCCAGGGTATGGAAATTTGGAATAATAAGCCGATTTTCTGGTCGTTGGGTAATTTTAGTTTTGATCAGTATTTCTCAAAAGAAACTCAACAAGGTCTCATGGTTGGTTTTGTTATTGGAGCCGATCAGACAAAAATATTTTTGTATCCTACGCAAAGTGTGAACAGTCAGCCATCGCTCGCGGTTGGGGCAACTCGGCAACAGATACTCAAGGACTTTTTGGAAGTAAGTGATCTGCCGAATCATTCGAAGGAGTACATGCAAACAGGTGGTATACTAACGATATTGAATAACTAATTTTTCTATGGAAGACTCTATTTCTCCGTCGCGTCCGCGTGGTCCGGTTTTAGTTGTTTTGGCTTCGGTTGTTGGTGCTCTCGTAGTTGGTGCGGCAGTAGGAGTTGTGGTTACGAAAAAATTAAACTCTTCTGGTGCGCCGGTAGTGACTGCGCCAGAGGTTCCCGTTGATGCAGGGCAAGTACCAACAACACCAAGTGTTCCGGCTGTAGATACGCCGCCACTTGCTGCTAAAGAAAATCTTGAGGTTGAGTGGACCACTGCTCCGATTGATATTAGTGACGCAACAATAACAGAGGCGCTAGGGATTGAGTACGGCGCGATTACACCCAAGGAAAAGGATTCATATGTAACGTTCGCATTTAAAAAGATTGGTACAATCAAAGGTGGTACCCGTGACGGAGACATGGTTCTTTTGGCGAGTATCCCTTGTGATGGTATGTGCACTTGGCCAATCGCAGCTCGTCTGATTGTTGACTCGCGAGCACGTAAGATTCTCGCGCTTACTACGTATGGTTTTAGTAAGGAATATTTGAAGAATTTTACAGGTGCACTCGATGGTATCGAGTTGCGCCCCGCATCTTCGCTGGTGCCAATTTATGCCTACTTACAAGACGCGCAGGATATCACATTGCAAGGCATGGAGATGCCGAAACAGGTTAGCTTTAAGGGAGGTACACATATTCTTGTTCAGCCTGCATATTCAGATGTTGAACAGTTCAATTTGATCACCACGATCGATGCAAAGCCGTTTACATCCACAGCTGATGGCCGGCAGGTTTATCAGAGTAAAGATCGTTCTTGTTTATACTTGTTGCGACCGGATCACTCATACGCACGCTATGAACTCGTGATGCCGTTTATGAAAGACGGAAAAATTCCGCAAATTACCTGGACCGACAAGACGTTGAACACCGTGGACTACATCTTTACGGATGCCGGTGGCTGTGGGGCGCGTAATTGCTATGCAACTCGCCCGGCGAGTGAGGTAAAAAAAGATGAGCGTTTGGTACAAGCTGGCATGACCAGCAATAATGAGCCGATATATACAATTAAAAATATCCAGGACCCAGAGCTCAAAGCCTTCTACGAAACCAATAAATATTACAATAAGCCGGACGGTAGCCAAGGCACTTACACTATTGAGGAAATGCTCGCTGCTCGCCCGATCTTTTACTGGCAGGATCCATTTGGGCAGTGGGTTCGATTTACAAGCATGAAATTTGCTCCGATGGCCGAGTGTGGTAAACCAGTTGTCTACTTGTATCCAGAAAAAAACACGGATGTGCGCGTCAGTGTTGGACTCAAGGGTGAGATGACGAAGTCTGAGCCAGAGCACGGTAAAACAGGCTGGAGCGTGGTTGCGCAGCCCGATGGCTATGTCATCAACAAAGCTGATGGTAAAACCTATCCTAACCTCTTCTGGGAAGGTACGGGCGTAGACTATAAGACGCCAACGCAGGGCTTTGTGATCAAGGGTGCTGAAACGGATGCATGGCTCACCAAAACACTCGCGATTATTGGGTTCACTGAGCGTGAAAGCGCAGAGTTCCGTGAGTTCTGGGTACCGCGCATGCCGAAGACGCCGTATGTCTTCGTCACTTTTGTGTCACAAGCATACTTCGATCGCGATGCACCGCTGCGCATTACTCCGCGCCCAGATCACGTCTTCCGTGTGTTTATGGAATACCGCGGCCTCGACGCTCCTGCTTCAGTAGAACCACTCACGTTGCCAAAGATTACGCGCGATGGGTTTACGGTTGTTGAATGGGGTGGCGCTCTTCGCAAATAGTAGTTGCTAGAACTAAAAAAGCCCTGCTACGCGCGGGGCTTTTTTAGTTGATCAGGTTATAGATTTTTTGCCATTTCGTACTCACGAGTTCTTGTGACTGGGAAACAGTGATTCGACCTGCGCACATTTCTTCGAACAGGAAACTTTCAACTTTATTTTTATTGGCGCTGTTCCCTGTTAATTGCGGCCAGATATTTGATTGGTCGTTCGTGCCGCCAAGGTTGATAGGAACGAATCGGTCGAGGATATAATTTTTCTTTTCTTCTTCTGTAATGCCGTACGCGGTGTATGTGGCGGTTTTTATTTTTGTTGAAACAGCTTTTACTGTGCTCGCATATCCCCGCTTGCAAAGATCACCACGTAGGATATCAGTGAATACTGCGCCCGGTGTGCATGCTATGTCTGGTTGGGTATGTTGTGATGTGCAGTTTTCGAATTTTGTCGGAGTAAGCATTTCAAAATCTTTGCCAGCCAATGCGTGCAGTTTCGTTGTTTTGCTCGTTGCTTGATATGTTTTGATTGTGCGCATGGATATAAACAACGTGCTTACCATGAGTACGGATGCGGCAATATTTTTTAGGTTCCGCATATTTATTTTGTATTGCAGGCATCGCTCGCCCACAATCCTCGTCGTTCATTGCGTGCTGTTTGCTCAGCTGCCTTGAATGCTGCGTGATATTGGCCTGGTGTTTTGAATGTATATTCGTAGGCGTATCCTTGCGCAATCAGTTGCTCGTTAAAATTTGTGCCGTCGGGTAAAAATACGTATCGCAACCAGCGGCCATACATATCAGTGGCATCTTGTGTTGGGTCAATTTCAAGTCGCACAACGGTATTCTCAAGCATCCGTTTTGTATATGCAGAGGCTTCTTTTCCAAAACATTGCACCGGCTTGCGCGGATCTTTTGTTTCGGGGGTATCAACACCCAGGAGACGTACGCGCTGACTTTTTCCTGCTATTTCTACGTCGATAGTGTCGCCATCGGTAGTCTTTATAACGCGATATGAGCCTTCTGGTAGAGGTTCTTCGCGGGTATTTACGGTAATGGGTGCACTCACATCCAGCTCTGAGGTAGGTTTATCAACAACAAATAGGATGCCTGCAATGAGGCATCCTATGAGCAGCACGATTCGCGAACCAAGAGATCGACTGATCTTCATAGACTCATTATACCACCACCAACTCATGACAGAGTAAACTTTTTTAGAGATCTTCGAATTTCACGGTGATTCGGCATTGTTTTTGCCACTAAATCCCAAAACTTTTTCGAGTGGTTAAATGCGCCGAGGTGACAAAGTTCGTGGACAATAATGTAGTCGGATTGTTCGGGTGTAAGAAATAAGATCTTGTAGACAAAACTGATATTGCCTTTCCGCGAGCAGCTACCCCAGCGCGACTTAGTGTTGCGGATGGTAATTTTTTTGTACTTGAAACCGTAGATCTGGTTGAAATGTTTCAATCGGTCGGTTGCGAGTGCAAGCACCTCTTTTCTCTGTTGGAGGTACTCTCGGCGGGTTCCTTCGCCCAGCGTTTGTTTTTTAGGTGCTTTGGCAACTCGCTCGGTGGTTTGGGTAATCCATGCGGCTTTTGTTTGTATGAATTGGTCGATCCGTTTCACGCTCACGCGGGGCGACGCAGTGACGACAAAGCGACCATCTGCATGTATAGCTAACCTGACACCGCGCGACCGAGCGCTTTGCTTAAACGTGTATTCGATTGTTTGCCCCAGGATCTCGATTGTCTTTTGCACACTGTTAGCGTGTCTTCCGAATAACTCCGCGAACAACTGCAATAATCTCAATCTGTTCGAGTGCGACAATCGGCCATTTGTATTTACGATTTGCTCCCACCAAGCGAGCCGGTTTCCCCTTTTCTTTGCGATAGTATTTGAGAGTAAAATCAGTATCAACGCGGGCTAGTACAATGTCGTTATTGCGTACCTGCAATCCGCGCTCCAAGAGAACCATGTCGCCAGGCAAAATACCTGCTTCGATCATGGAGTCCCCTTCTACCTTTGCAATACTGGTGGCTTCTGGACGAGCAATAAGGTATTCATCGAGGCTAATCGTATCAACCGATTGATCTTCGGCTGGTGTTGGCCATCCAGCGCGAAACGAACCAACGTACGGAAGACCGTTGAATGTTGCACCCGGAAGCAACTTCCCTGCTGTGTCTTTTTCTAATCGATGCTGTTCGACAAGTTTGTTGACCAGCTTATGTGTTGAGCCTTTTGACTTGAGTCCGGTGATTTCCCCAATCTCGCTGTGGCTGGGCATCCGCCGATTCTCTTTGTAAAACTCTCGAATTTTATCCAAATAGGATTTATCCATATCAGGGTGTGTCATTCCCAATCGCGTCGGGAATCCAGTTCCTTACTATTTTTAAATCCTCCTGCTACACATTGTGGCGTACGTTCGTACGCTTGTCAAAAGAAACCTGTGGATGAAAACAGTTATTTCTTTTTTGCAATACACTTGTCGATAAGGAAAATATACAGAATTTCGAGGAGACCAACCGTGTTTACGATAAGCAGAACCACAAACCATGGCTTTGAATTCGCACGAGCCGCTTTCCAGAGCGCTACACCCTTCCAGACAAGCGTCCATACGATTAAAACCGACAGAACCCACATATGCTGCACAATGTAGTCCAAGGACATATATAAAGCTTAAGGTTTATTATTGATATCCTACCGCTATTCCCTATTCCTGCCTAACGGTAGGTAGGCAGGAATAAGACCACAAGAAAAAGCTAGGATGTAATGTTATCGCGCGTTTGAATATATTTTTGCCAAAGTTCTTGAAAATCCGTGGATGATTTTTGCAGATCTTCAAATGATCCCGAAGCAATTATTTTTCCTCCTTTAAAGAAATAAACGGTATCAAACAGCGACAACAAATGCAGTCGATGGACTGACGAGATAATCGTCTTTTTCTCAAACGCAGTAAAAATGTTTTTGAAGATTTCCAATTCATTGTGGAAGTCGACACTGCTGGTTGGTTCGTCGAGTAAAATAATATCCTTATCTACAGAGGCCAGCAATCCGCGGGCTAATGCTAAACGCTGCTTCTCTCCGCCGGACAGATTCACACCTTTTTCTACAATCGATGACTCCATCTTGTTGGGTAGGCGTTTTACTACATCAACAAACGAAGCCATGCGCGTAAACACATTCAACCGTTCTTCGGGGTACTCAACGCCCAAGGTAATGTTTTCGCGGATTGTGGTGGCAAAGATCTCCGGATCCTGCGGAATCAGCGAAATCGAGTCGCTAATGGCCGTAAACCCACCAGAAATATTCTTCCCGTCAATGGTAAGTGTGAGCGATTTTGGATGATATAAATCGCGTAGAATTTTAAGAAATGTTGTCTTTCCCCCACCGCTTTCGCCAATAAGCGCAATGCGCTCACCCTTCTTCATGTTCAAGCCAACATTGTTCAAATGGAGGTCAGCACCTTCTTTTGTATGGTAGGAAAACGATAAGTCGTGAATCGAGAGCGTTGACCATTTTTCTGGTAAGCGCGATCGTCGCTGCCCAGCGATATTTTGAAAACTAATCGACAGTTCTTCCGCGTTTGAAACCGAAGCACGATAGCGGACGATATCGTTATAAATATAAGCAAACCGGTAAAATATTTCTCGAATCTGGTTCGTGTATCCGTACAAGATGTAGATCGTACCTACTAAAACAACTCCGCTAGCTGCATGCGACAATAAATACCACGCCAGAACACCTACCATAATAAAACGACCACAGACAGATGCGCAGAACCATTTAAGTTCCGTGGTCTTGGCATTCATAGTGTACTGCTTAAGTGGTTTGCGCATGAACAGATTTATCGTTTTGAGCACTAAGGGTTCAACACGCAAAATAATGACGGTGGTTACGTTACTCAATACATCAAACACTTTTGCTGATGTTGTATTTTCCATCCGGTTGACTGCCTTGTATCCAGGAACTAGTTTTTTATCAAAAATGACTAATAAGTAAAACGTGAATATACTGATGACAACGGCAATAATGCCTGCATACACGTCATAAAAAAACAATGCTCCGAATGCGGTAACAAGAAGAATGAATCCCTGCAGGACTTGAAAAATATTTCCTGAAAAATTAAAAAGTGCATCCGTACCTTTTTCTATTTTACTAATCGTATCGCCCGAGTGGTGATCCGCATGCCAATCAATTGGCAATGCAAGTGTACCGTCCAAAAGATAATTTTTATAATTATTTCTGACAACAAAAGCGATTTTATTTTCTATCACCCGCGCTGGGCCGTGTAATGCCCAAAAGATAATCTCGAGAAGCAAAAATATACCGAGAAGCAAAAAAAGTTTTGGCAACGTTGCAATATGAACACCTTCCTTTTGGATAGCATTCAATAAACTTCCTATGACCAACGGATCAAGCGCCCATGCGATACTGGCCAGTGTGCACATGGCCATATACAAAACAATACTCCGCCGACGGTTGCCAGCGTAGTGCCATGTTTTCTTAAAAAGATAGATGAGAGGATTTTCCATATCGAGTGTCATCAAGTTTATCATTTTTCCTTTCATTCACCAATATTCTATGGACTTATTCGTACGAATAAGTCCTAGAAAAAGAAGCGATTGATCTTTTGTGCTTTATGGGATATTCTACGAGCGACTAGAAACCTGGTGGGGTCGCATAGTGGCCTAGTGCGCTTGCTTGGAAAGCAAGTATACCGCAAGGTATCGGGAGTTCGAATCTCCCCCCCACCGAATTTGAGTTTTTAAATGTCTATGGATATCAAACAGTTACAAAAGAATGCTTCCGCGGTTTTTCTTCGCAATTTAAAAAGAGATAGTATTCAAATATCAGAAGACTACCTACTATTAAAACTAACCGAAGAGCTTGGTGAATTTGTTCAATCGTATCTTCTCCACAATAAACGGTGTCGACCGGAAAAATATTTACCAACCAAGACTACGCGACGAGAAATGTCCAAAGAGCTGGCTGATGTCCTTGGTATTGTGTTAGTGATTGCGCAAACCCAGAAAATCGACATCGAAGAAGCACTCGTGAAGAAATGGATCACTAGAGAGTGGATTAAAAAATAAGATAGTACAAAAGTTTCAGGAAAATAAAAAAAGAGCTGTCTGTGTGGCGGCTCTTTTTTTATTGTGTGATGGTTGAAGGTGAAGTTGTTTGGGTAATAGAAACGGCGGTATTGAAAGCTGATGGATTTGATATAAGCGACCATGCAATGAGCGAAAGTAGGCCCATACCAGCAATACCTATCCAGAGACCAAGAAGAAACGATGTGCGGCGAGAAAGCAAAATGCTATACCATGGTGTACAAACAACATTGACTTGATGGGCAATATTCGCAAGATCCTTTTTATCTTTTTTTGAAGGAATTGAAATACTTGAAGAATAAACTGCAGCCTTGTTTGTTTTTACATTGCCGCGTTTGATCGTTTTTGGCTTTGCGGTGGTCATTTCTTCCATAAGTAAAGCAAACTCACCGGGCTTGAGTTTTGCTGATCGCTTTTTTTGTAAAACGTTCGATGGAGTCTTCCCCGCTTCGCCAAGGCTATGCGGGACTCCATTCTGTTTTGAAACTTTTGACTGTCGCATGCTGTAATTATAGATGACGATATGTAATCCAACAATGGTGGGGATATCTTACTTGATGTATGCCCATGCGCGCACACTCGCCCACTCTACAGGTGTTGCAGGATTTCGGCGGAATGTTTTTTTGAATTGCTTGATACCCACAGCTTCTTTTTTGAGATCGCGCTCGTAACGGAGACGATAGACAAGAGTGTTGTATACACTAAATCCCCACGTGCTCACCGGCACGAGTGTGCGCTTGCCGGTAATTGCGCGCCAATACGGCAACACGTTTTTTGCTTGGGATTTTTCTGCTGCAATATCAACCAGAGGGACTTGTCCTGTGGCCATCACGTCGAGCGCACTTGCAGTCGGTTCAGTGTCATATACGGCAACATAGTCACGCCACAGAGCTTCACGTTCACGCTGACCAAGAGTTTTTGTAGCTGGCGTGCCGTTGATAAAGAAATCCTGCTGGGTAAATATTGGTGGAGCAACTGGGGTTATGACTGCTTCTGGTAACACTGGTGCCACAGGAGTTACAGGTGTTGATGGGGTCGGAGCTGGGGTTGTAGGTGCAGATGGTGCAACAACCTCTGCTGGCTTCGGAGCCTCAACTTTTACCTTCACTTCTTCTGTAACAGCTAGGTTCCCTGCGCCATCACGGGGGCGAATAATATATGTGTATGTTTCTCCAGGGATAACATTCGTGTCTGTAAACGTAGTGGTGCCAATCTTTAATACATCAATCGGTGTTCCCCCATCAACTGCGGATGATCCGCCGGTGTTGCGTAGGATTTCAATGCGGGTGACATCAGAGGCAGTTGGCCCTGCCCAGTTTAGTGTGACGGTTTTTCCATCAGAAGTTGCAGTAAATTTCGTCGGCGCATCGGGGGGCGTAGTGTCTGCATATGAACGACCGCCAGCAGCAGTCACTGTAGTGTCGACAGACCAATAGGCATAGCTTCCGGTAAATGTTGGGGTGTTTGAACCAACCACATAGATAACATCACCCACTGCAGCAATTGGCCACGGGAATGCGGAAGGTGATCCGGTGTTGATATCAATAACAAAACTGGTGCCATCAGCTGTTCCATCAGAGTTCCAAAGCTCCCATCCAACATTGGACCATGCTGAAAAATAAATTTTACTACCATGAAGGAAAAATCTGCTGCCAACAAAACCACCCTCACTTCCCAGAAGTATATCTTTTACCAATGTGGTTCCGTTTTCTGTTCCATCTGATCGCCACAGCTCGTAATCGTTTTGGCTACTACGAGCACTGAAATAAAGGTAAGAACCAAAAGATATAAAACCATCATTGTATTGTAGACCAGGTTCACCACTTGATGCGCCAGAATAAATATCTTTCACGAGCACAGTACCGTTGGTGGTTCCGTCAGACTTCCAGAGTTCCCATCCATTGGTACCATCATCTGCTGCAAAATAGAGTTCATTATTGTGCACACCATAGGCTTGCGTTGCATACTGGGTTCTACCAGGATCCGAGCTTGATGCGCCAGAGTAAATATCCTTTACCATGACTGTGCCATTTTCAGTACCGTCAGACTTCCAGAGTTCTCGACCAGCTGAATCAGCTGCTGTAAAAAAAACTACTCCATTGATACTCGCAAGCATGGTAGGGTCAGAGATGCTTGATCCAGACACAATATCTTTAACAAGCACTGTGCCATTTGTTGTTCCGTCGGATTTCCAGAGTTCACGGCCATTTGTTGAGTCATAGCCAGCAAAAAGCGCAATGCCATTATTGTTTATAAAATTGCGAGGATTTGAGCTGTAGGGAGTTCCTTTGTTTGACCCAGGCTCCATATCCTTTATGAGCACTGTTCCGTTTTCGGTTCCGTCGGACTTCCAGAGTTCAACACCGTTCACACCATCATCTGCTCGAAAAAAGGCAACCCCACTAATACTAGCAAGAGAGGTTCCACTACTGGCTGAGGAGCCTGCACCACTCAAAATATCCTTTACGAGCACTGTTCCGTTTTCGGTTCCGTCGGACTTCCAGAGTTCACGGCCATGAGTGCCGTTCTCTGCAATAAAGAAGAGTGATGACCCAACTGCGGTTAAATCACTTGGTGATGAGGAGGAACTGCCAGAATAAATATCCTTAACAAGAGAGGTTGTATTTGTGCTAGTGTCTATTTTCCATAGCTCCTCTCCTGCAGATGCTCCTGTTGCTACAAAAAATATATTTGAGCCAATAACAACCTGTGTTGTTGTGGAGAGACTTGAAATGTTTGAAGTTAAAAGCGTCGCCGTTGCCGCCCGCGCTTTTGGTGTGTTAACGCAACTTAAAAGAATAAAAAAAGCCATGCCAAAGCATAGAGTTTTTACTAATTGTCTATTCTTCATATGCCCCCATTATAGTCCTCTACCAGATGGTGACGCAATAGGAATATTTTTACGGAAATATTTCCGCATGTATTTGAGCCAGCTTGCAATATGTGCACGTGTTGTGCGAGAAGTAATAATCGAGCGAATGGATGGTGATTCCGTAGATTCTTGGCCGTAATAGTGAAACATCGATGTTGTGGCAAGATATACAACTTTCCAATTCTTGTCCCAAAACCTGCGGCACCAGTCTGCATCTTCAAAATACATAAAGAATTGTTCATCCCATGCGCCAATATCAACGGTGGCTAAGCGACGAACCATAATTGCGCCACCAATCACCCAATCGACTTCGCGGGGCTCAAGGTGGTCATAGTCTTCCATGAGATAGTCTGCAATACGATGAGCGATAAATGTAAACCGAGCTAGTTGCCGTAAACGATAAAACGGTGTTCCAAATTGCGGCCAGCGTCTGCACGTAGCCTGCAAAAGCCCACTTGGCTTGGTGAGTTTTGGTGCAACAACAGCAACATCGGCGTGATTTTCGAGATATTGCAATAATGCTTCGATCGAACCAGGCATGACGATAATATCCGGATTCAAGAAGAGAAAGAACTCCCCGTTTGCAGCACGCATACCAATATTGCAGGCTTTCGCGTAGCCAAGGTTGTCTGTGTTTTCGATATAGGTAACTTGTGAGTGATCTTTTTCCAACATTTCTTTGGTGCCATCATGCGAAGCATTATCGACAACAATAAACTCATGCGGTACCAAAACAGCGACTTTTTCGAAAGCTTTAAAAAAGTACTTGAGCAGTTGATGAGACTTGTAGCCGACGATAATGATAGAGATCATACTTTTTTTGCTACGCGTACTTTTGTGGCACGTCGAAGGATATCGATATGAGCACGGAAAAAATAACGCGGATGAAACATAAGCATGAGTACGCTTTCAGATATCTGGTCGACGAGAATCCAGGGCAAGTGACGAAACAAGGCACCCATGGAAAGATTTTTCTTTAACAGAAGCCTCTGATTACGATAACTCAAATATTTTTTGTATGGATCTTTCTTAATTTCACCACGTAGTTTTCCCAAAAAACCGTGGGCTGACGCGCGAACGCTCCGCATGTGATACGCCAGTGCATCTGCAACATAGTAGGCACAATACCCTGCTCGCTCGAGCCGCCACGCAAGGTCAACATCTTCTTTGTACATAAAAAAATGCGGATCATACATGGCGCCATCTGTTGCTATGGTTTTGAGTGCTGAAATGCGATAGAGCGCCAGTGCACCCGACGCACCAAATATATGATCGGTTTCATTGTATTGCCCGCGATCAATCTCTCCAGCTCCACGATCATATGCACGGAGGCTTTTTTGCATCATGATGCCAGTCGTATCAATAGTGGCAGCGCTGTCGGCGGCTTCACGCAATACTTTTCCGCAAAATGAAGCTCCGTCTGTGTGTGCTTCCGCAAAAGCAACCAGAGTTTCAAGAAATCGTGGCGTGAGTGATCCGTCAGGGTTCATGACCAAGACATACTCTGGTGCTGTTCGTGATTGCAGTGCAAATTGGTACGCCTGGTTATGCGCTTGAGAAAACCCAAGATTTTTACGGTTTGCCAGCACGGTGATTTCTTTGCCGTAGCCTTTTAACATATCCAATGTTCCGTCCTCAGATGCATTGTCGATCACTAGTATTGAAAAATCTTTCCATGTTTGTTGCATGACTGAGTCTATGGCCGCCGCAATGTCCTTGCGGTTGTTCCAGGTGACAATCTGAACTTGTACGCGAGGCATAAAGGTCTATCGCAAGACTTTACCGGCATCCGTTTTTTCTTTTCTGACTTTTTCTGTCACCGAAAAACCTAAATACTTACCAAAAGCCAATCGAGTTTGAGCATCAAGTGCGGGAATCGAGAGCAATGTGATAGTAAATGGCAGTAACGCCCATTGCAAGAACATGCTGAGTTTTTTTGCGCGCGAAACTGTATCTGGGCGCGGTGGTAAAAGTTTTACCATGAGTATCATGGAAATAAAAATTCCCGCGATCGAAAGCAACATAAGAATACTCAAAATATGCGGCGTCCGAGCAAATAGTAAACTTGACTCGAGTTTTTTGCTGCCAACATAAAATGGCAAACGACCCAAAATGAAAATAAGGAGCGGTGCGGTTGCCCACGAATACATGCCCTCGGTCAGGTTCCAGAAGTATTTAATTTTTTTACCCAGCGGAATAAGCTTATGGCGACTAAATTCAATCGCCATATATGGAAAGTGCTCGACGCCCCAAGCCCATCGACGCTGCTGTTTATATAGAGACACCAGTGTTTTACGATAAGTCGCACCGCTCACTGCATCCATCGACACTGGCATATAAAGAGGTGTCACGCGATAATTACCCTCGTAGCGCATAAAGCACTGCAGGAAAATACGTGAATCTTCGGTGACAATATTGTTTTGCCAATAGCCAACATCTACGAGTGCGGTAAATGGCATACTGTGCGACGAAAACGTGTAGAGTCGTTCTGGGCGTGAAAGTTCAGACATGAGCCAGAAGGTGGTTCCAAACGCAGCAATACGCACGAGCATGGAGCTTTCCCAAACATTATTATTGTAGAGGGCGATCGGTTGATACGACGTATGGAGCGGATCTGGTACGGTGCAAAACTTATACGTCAGATAGGCAAAGTATTGCGGGTGAGCAATAGTGTCGATATCAAACGCAGAGACAATAATATGTTCGTACGGAATTTTTTCGACATCGATAATATCGCGGCGTACCTCACGAGCAGCAAAATTCATATTTGCCCCCTTTGCCCTAGCTTCACCAGGGATATCCTTTGGGTGCACAGTGGCCACAAACTTGCCGAACGTGTGCCCGAACTCAGCAGTAGCTTTCGCAACATTTTCTTTGAAGTGCGCTGCGAAACGCTCTTCTCCTGCGAGTACTACATACATGCGTGATGTGTCGAATTTGCTATTTGCGAGTCCAGAAAGAGTGGCACGGACAACGTCGTATTCTTCGCCAGCGGTCGGTAAAAAAATGAGATGAATAATATTTTTTGCGTGTGGCAGTGTCTGTATCTTTGTATTCCAGTCAACTAAAATATCTTCTTGATAGTGGCGCCAGGAAATCGTTAAATAAAATACAAAGTATCCGACACGGAACAGCCAATACACATCAAAAAAAAGAATGAAGACAATGGCAAGCATTGGCTGAAAAAACGACATGACAACAGACATGATCAGTGTGCCCCAGCTCAGTGTCGCAGGAATCATTTCGAGGAGGCGGTTTTGCCCCAGCGTCTGTTCGTGAAGGCCAGTCGCGGTATTTTGAGGTTCCATATCACTTCTTGATAGTAATGGTCGGCTCGGCGCGATAGTGCGGCACGAGTGGTATCGCTCTAGGCGTTGTTTCTAGTTTTGCAATTGTTTTTGCAATAAGAGCTTCGGAGGGTTTTTCTTCCGTGTATTCAAGTGCCAGAACTGGAATATTGCGCAGTGTGGCCAGTGCGTTAACCAGTGCAATGGTCTGGCGGTGTCGCGTAAACGACACAGGACCAATTTCAGCAAGTACCCCAGTAAGTGACTCCTTTTTACTCAAACGCGCTTCAAGTTCCGCAACCGCAGCAATCATGTCATGGTAGTCTTTCACAACCAAACGCGGCCCTGTTTCGTACAAGGCCGCTTCAAGCGTTTCATTAGTTACTATTACGTGAAGTGTCATGAAAATAGGCGGTCAATTAAGACAATCTTTTTTTGCTCAAGGAGCCCATACAGGAATCGATCAGTCATGCGTCGGCGTTCTTCAAATTCTTTGATGGTGAGCAGCGTATAGTTCACCTGGCGACCGAGCTCTGTCTCGAATGAGCGAATGAGGCGACGAGCAGCAGTGCGTTCAATGGTGCCAACCATAACCAGATCCGTAGGAAACTCGTGCGCACCAACAAATGAGCCTGTTAACGCCAAGTAGGCAATCGTTCCTTCGGCAGTAGCCTTCTTGGCAAAACCCTTTTCGATAAAGAGATGAAACTTCAGGAAGAGATTCTGAAGTTCGGGAAAGAGTTCCGACTCCCCTCGTACGGTATAATATCGACGGGTCTGCTTGGTCTTTTTGCCTTCTGATTCCGTATCTTCGGCGGCCGTTATGATACCAAGGGTTTCCAAATTTTGCAATTCTCTCCGAATGGCGTGGATGTGGCTGCCAATACGGCGTTCCAGCTCTCGGACAAAGAATTTTTCTTTGGGATTTTCAAAAAATAGACGCAATAAACGCGCCCGCACTTTTGACCCAAATAATTGTTCGACTCCAAAACCGTCTGTAGCCATAAATAAGCCTGAACACATTTTGTGTTCGCGCCCGATTAGTATAAACAAATATCTGCACTTGAGCAATCCTTGCTCTTATTGAACAGAACCTAGGACAGTTGACTTTTTGCACTGCGATATGTTGTTTTATCTCGCAATATTCGCTATCATTATATTGCTTTTCTCTGCTCTAATATTCACTCTTTCGTCATGGCAGACTTATCATTCCAAGGTATCTCGAGCGACACAAATAGAACAGCTCGAATTTGGCAGCGTCCCATGCGCTCGCCGACTTCGCATGCGCGTATTGCAATTTTTTCTGCAGAGAGCCCGATTCTTACAAAAACGATTGCGGAGGAAATTAGCCGTATTACTGATCGTGATCTCCCCTTCGCAAAAACGCTTGAACAAATCCAAATTGCATGCAGACAAATTTCTGATAGCGACATGGGTTTACTGGTTGGCGAATCTGAAGGTGATACCATCACCTTTCATGCACACGGACCAATTCAGTGTTTTTTAGCCGAACCAAATGGTGCTGATGGTTTTCAGGTAACCACATTACCCGTGGATGCATATTCACCCACCGAAGCGTTTACCTATGTTACTGGCCAAATTGGAAATGGTATTTTTGTGGCATACACCACACCTACTGGCGATCGTACCAATCCAGAAGCAGTGGCGCATATGGCGCTCAGCGAAGATGGTCTGTGGCAGCTTAAAAAGGAGCTAGATGGACAGGAAGCAGAAGAATCCTTTTGTATTGTGGTTGGTAAATCTGGTAGATCGGTGCCGGGCGCCATTGCGCTTTCAGAAGACAGCTCGATGGGCGAAGTGTTTGTGGCCGCAGCAACAGAGGCTAAAAAAAGCGAAGATGTGTTTGCGCCAGTAGCATCTATCGCTGAGGCAATTGATGGAATGCAGTCATGGGCAAAAGATACTCGTTCGCAGTTTGAGCAAAGCGTAAACAAAGCCTCAACATTTGACCCACGGTCATTTTTCCGCAAAATGGGCAATGCTTTTGTGGCAGGAAAATCGGGATCTACTAGTGGATCAGTTGCCGGTGAACGCTCGAATTATTTCAAAAATTTTAGCCGCAATGCGTTGAATCGATTCATGGGCTTGCCCCGCAATCTGCAGATCGCGAGCGCAGGGCTTACGGTGTGCATACTTTTGTTCTTGGTTGGCCTGGGTGTTGCACCGCTTTTTGGCTATGGGTCTGGCAGCGCAAAGATAGACCAGGAGCTCATTGCTATCAGCAGCCTCTTAGATGATGCACAGTCAAATCTTATATACAAAAACGAAGATCGGGCCGTAGTGCTCGTAAAAGAAGCGGGCACACGGCTCAACGCAATAACTGCAGATAAACCGCGTATCAGAAACAAAGATATTGCTCGACGTAAAAACGAGCTTGAGAGCCGTATGGCGATCATGCGCACAGATCTAAGACGTGCAGTTTCTGTGGTAACAGATAAAGTGCTTATTTCTGACGCAACTGGGGTTGAGGCAATTAGTGTGCTCAGCGACAGTCTTTATGCGATGCGCGGCGCCGAAGTTCTGCGCTGGAACAATCGCGAGAACGTGCTTGAAAATTTCGCCGTCTTGCCGGTAGCAGGTACCTCACTTGTTGTTGATGATCTTGATAAAATGTTAGTAGTGAAAAATCAGAACAGCACCCTGTCTCTCGTTGATGCAAAAACGAAAAAAATCACTAATGGCCCGGCGGTGCTTCAGACAATCAACACCATTGCTGCATATGGTGGGCGTTTCTATGGCGTTGATCTAGCACGTGGTGTCGTTCGTATTGCTGAGAGTGGTGTTAATCCGTGGTTCAAATCCCCTACCGCCATGACGGATCCACGCGGTATCACCGTTGATGGCGATGTGTATGTTGCATTGCCGAACGAAGTTAAAAAATACCGGACAGGCACCGCGATACCATTTTCACTCGGCATGATTGAACCAGCGCTGTCTGATATTAAGCGTATAAGTACAATTGCGAACTCATCCTTTCTCTATATTCTTGACCAGGGTGGCAACCGACTCCTTGCGGTTAATAAAAATGGCAAACTCGCGAAGCAGTACGAACTACCTCCAGGGCAGACTGCACAAGGTGTGGCGATTAACGAAGCTGCCAAAATCGGATACCTTCTGATAGGCACGAACATTGTCATTGTTCCACTCACTCATTTATAAATACGAAGACGAGAATAAAAAAACCTCCGAGAATTCTCGGAGGTTTTTTTGAATCCGTCGGGCTATTACTTGAGAGTAACTTTGCCGCCAGCTTCTTCGATCTTTTTCTTCATGGTTTCGGCCTCTTCTTTGCCGACACCTTCTTTTACCATCTTTGGGGCTGCATCAACCAAATCCTTGGCATCCTTGAGACCAAGTTGGGTCAATTCGCGGAGCGCCTTAATCACACCAATCTTGTTTGAACCACCTTCAGTGAGCTCAACATTGAATGTTGATGGGGCGTCTGCGGCACCTGCTGCGGCTGGAGCTGCTGCTGCGGCTGGAGCTGCTGCGGAAACACCAAAGCGATCTTCGAGCACCTTAACCAATTCTGCGAGATCGAGTACTGAAAGTTTTTCGATCTGGGCAACCAAGTCCGTGAACTTGGCCGGAACTTCTTTTTTTTGTTCGTCCATATAAGTAAGTGTTATGTTGAAGATATTACGAGTTCGAACGCTGTGCGATTGCATTGAGGACGCGAACGAATGCTGAGATCGGAGCTTGGATTTGACCGACTAATTGGCCGAGTAATTCTTGCTTCGATGGCAGCTTCGAGAGCGCGATAGCTTCTGCCGCACCAATAAACTTACCTTCGAATACGCCGCCAATGATTTTCAAGGCTTCGTATTTTTTGGCAAAGTCACCCATGAGCTTCATGGCACCAATCGAATCGTCGTAGCCGAATGCTACACCGATGTTACCATCAAGTTCGCGTGGGTTAACGTTGACGCCAGCCTGCTTGAATGCAACTGACAACAATGTTTTCTTGGCAACGACATATTCTGTCTGGGTACCCCAGGTTTTTTCCCGGATTTGTTGGGCATCTTTAACCTTCAAGCCGGAAAAGTTTACGAAGATCGCCGACTGCATCTTGCCGACTTTATCAGCGAGATCTCCAACTAACTGGCCTTTTTGTGCTCGTGTTTTTGGCATAGTAACGAGAGTTCTAAATAAAAAAAATCTGTCGACCTTTGTGAGAGCCACAGACTTAGACGACCTCGACACCTTGTCGAGAGAGAATCCAGTTGTATAACCTCGGCGGGATCCAGGTCAAAACCTGGGTTTAAAGCGTGTTCCTGCTGTCTTTGGCTTCGAGAACACTATACCCGAAGCCAAAGAATCAGTCAAGAATATGCCTTAATTATGCCTCATCTTCACCGCCAACGCCGGATTTTTCTTCATCGGGATCCTCTATGGTGAGATCAGGTTCTTCGTCTTCACCAAGACCAACAAAACCTGGTGGGTCAACGGCATCGTCATCAGGGGCTTTCATATTGAGTACATTGGCAAATTTCTTTTTAATAACAACCACCTTATGTTCTGCTTTTGCTAGGCGTTCTTTGCAGAACTGTGCCAATTCCAAACCTTGTTCAAATTTTGTAATACCTTCCTCAAGCTCGAGTTCACGGGTTTCAATTTCATGCACCAACGCTTCGAGTGAGCGATAGGCAGTTTCAAACGTTTGAGTTTTTGTCTTCGTGGTCATACGATCTCCTTTACCGAGCCCTTAAAGCGGCCCTGGTCTAATTCTACCTCTACCTCACTCCCGACGGCTAGATCCTTTGCTCGACGAACAATTTTTCCTTGCACTCGCACAATACTATAGCCTCGCTTCATGATCGACCGCGGATTCAATGAGGCAAGGAGTCGATCCATCTCCACGAGCGATTTCTTTGCCCCAAGCATCGAATGATTGGTTGTAGTAATCAATGAATGCATGAACCGACTCAATGCATGCTTTACTTCTTTGATAGGTCGAAGGAATGCATTCAGTGCGTTTTCAATGCCGCGATGATACACATGATGTTGTTCTAATACACCCTCGTACAGAGTGTGAGCCATGGCATCAATACGATACGCAATCTCCTCGCGATCTGGCACCGCGCGCTCTGCTGCGTTTGAAGGTGTTGATGCGCGTACATCAGCGACAAAGTCTGCAATAGTCACATCGCGTTCATGGCCAACTCCAGAAATTACAGGTGCGCGCGAACCAAAAATAGCTCGCGCAACAATCTCCGCATTAAACGATTGTAGATCTTCCAATGATCCTCCGCCGCGTGCCAAGATAATAACGTCGACGTGCTCGTGTTGATTGAAATACTCAAATCCTTTCACAATGCTTTCAGCCGCACCGTATCCTTGCACGCCACACGGATACAGAAAAATCTGTAATCCGCCCCAGCGATTACCAAGTACGCGCACAATGTCGGTATATGCAGCTCCATCGCTTGAGGTAATCAAACCAACGCGTTCTGGAAAAATTGGAATGGCTCGCTTCCTTTCTGGGGCAAACAGACCTTCGGCATCTAATTTCTTCCGCAAAACCTCAAAAGCCCGTTTGAGAGCGCCTTCGCCGACCAACTCGACCTCATGGACCCGAAAGTGCAATCCGCCGCTTTTAACAAAGAGTGATGGCATGCCGTAGACTTTCACTTCCATGCCATCGGCAAGCGGTTGCTTCAAATCCCAAATCATCATGAAGCACAAAACTCTTGACTCTTTGTCTTTGAGCTCAAAGTAAACTAGCCGTTCTTTTGTTACGCGGAATCCCGTCACCTCACCTTGTACCGCAATAAGACCAACACTCTCCTCGAGCGCGGTCTTAATTAACGCGTTTACTTGGGTGACTGAGTAGACTTCAATTTCAAAATTCTTCATTTTGAGTACTCTTCAAGAAAATCAATCAGTGTGCGCACCCCAAAACCAGTGCCGCCATATGGCATGTAGGAAATGGTGTGCGATTCCGCAAAAGCTGGGCCAGCAATATCCATGTGGACCCACGGTGTTTTACCAACAAACTCTTGCAAGAAAAGCCCAGCAGTGATCGCGCCCCCACCGCGTTTCGACGGTGTGACATTAGTATAATCCGCAATATGGCTTTTCATCATCGATTTATATTCTGGTGGCAACGGTAGTTCCCACAACATTTCGCCCGATTGTTCGCCGGCTTTTTTGACTGCAGCCAATAGTTCAGCGTTGTTGCCCATATATCCAGCAATCTCTTCACCAAGTGCAGAAATACAAGCGCCAGTGAGTGTCGCCAGATCAATAATGATATCCGGTTTTATTTTTTCTTTGGCATACGTAATAGCATCAATGAGTGTCAGGCGACCTTCTGCATCGGTGTTTAACACTTCTACTGTTTTTCCTGACATGGTGCGCACAACATCGCCCGGACGCATCGCTTTGCTCGACGGCATGTTTTCGCACACAGCCGCAATGCCGTGTACTTCGATTGGGATATCCATGTTTGCAAGCGCAGAAAAAACACCTAGCACGGTTGCCGCACCCGCCATATCACACTTCATGGTTTCCATGGCATGCGATGGCTTTAAGGATAGGCCGCCTGAATCAAACGTAATTCCCTTGCCAATAAGCGCGATTTTTTTCTTTGGCGTGCCAGCGCCTTTGTATACCAAGTGGATGAGCTGTGGTTCATGCTGCGATCCTTGCGCCACACCTAGATACGCACCCATACCCAGCGCTTCAATTTCTTTTTTCCCCTTCACTGTGATCGTTACACGCTTCGTATCTGCAACGATCAATCGCGCAGCATCCGCAAACTGTTTGGGGTGCATATGCATTGCGGGTTCGTTCACGAGATCGCGAGCGATAATAGTTGCCTGGGCCACCTCGACCCCCATACGCACGCCACGCAACGCCTCGCGCATTTTTTCTGCAAAGGTTCCTAATGCACGTTCATGTACTCCAGCAGTAACCATGGTCAATTCTGCGGGAAAAGCACCATATTTCTCTGCATCTTTTGATTTATACTTTGAAAATACATAGCTGCCCAACAGCGCTCCTTCTGCCATTGCCTTGGCTGCAGCATACGGGTCAATCGCTGCGGTACCAGTACCAATAATAATGGTAGCAATCTTTTTTGCGCGCTGCTTGCGTGCTTCTTGGACAATACGCGCAGTAGAACGTCGCACCAACTCGGGCGTAACATTCGACTGCTCACCAAGACCGAGGACCATAATTTTCTTTGCTTTAGCCTTACCGAGCGTTGAAAATACAAAACACTCACCTTCAGCACCTTTAAAGTCCTCATCCTGGATCATCTTTTTCAAAAGTCCGCCAAGGAGTTTATCGACACTCCCGGTTGATCCATCCATTTTTTGACCTTTGACCCATTTCAAAACTAACAGATCACAGACAAACTTTTCCAGCTTGCCTTCCTGAACTTTGATTTTCATACCAAAATATTTCAGCTCATTATTTATTTTCCCATGAAACTGGATCCCCGATCGTAGTCGGGGAAGACACACTGAAATGATTACTTCAGATACCTTGCCTTAGCGGTGTTGTGTTCGTCAAGCGTTTTTGAAAAAATAGTGGTGCCGTCTTTTGCAGAGAGCCAGTAGAGATACGAAGATTCTTGTGGTGAAATGGCTGCTTGTATCGCATCAAGCCCAGGATTACCGATCGGGGTGGGCGGCAAACCGCGATATTTGTAGGTGTTATAGAGCGTGTCAATCTTGAGATCATCTGCGATAAGAGAAGCGTGCCCGTGATTAGTAACATAATTTACACTGGAATCAACTTGTAAACCCATACCAATAGAGAGCCGTTTCCAGACAACACCTGCAATAATTGGCCGATCCTCCTTGTGTGGAACTTCTGCTTCAACGATAGAAGCAACTTTCAAAATGTCATATGCAGACCGACCAGACTCCTTTGCTGCATCAGTAATTAAGGCAGCAGCTTTGCTGTTAAAATTGCCCAACATCTTGGTGAGCACATCTTCTGCTGTGGCATCTTTGTGAAAACGATAAGTGTCAGGAAACAAATACCCTTCGAGCGAGGCACCCGATGGTTTATTATCTAAAAAAGTAAATTGCGGTGACCACAACGACGGCGCGGGTTTTGTCCGCATTGTTATGGTTGGTGGCTTGCCTGCAAGTGCAAAAAAATCTTCCGTCGGAATTCCCCTAGCGTCTAATACTTTTGCAATATCATTCAGTGTCCAACCCTCAAGAATCTTTACCTCCTGGTCAGCCGAAGCCCCTTCCCCACTCTTTAGTTTTCCTAATAATTGAGTGAGCGATAAATTCTCAGGAAGCTTGTAATCTCCTGCTTGCAATGTACCTGCTGAACCAGAAAGCACTGCAAACGCCTTAAAAACCGTTTCTGAGCTAATAAGTTTTTGATCCTTCAATACGCGGCTAATTTCCCCTAAACTCGATCCTTTAGGAATAGATATTGCTGTTTCTGGTGCACCGTTTTTTTGTACCGTTTGCCACCCTAAATATGCGACGGTAGCAAATGCGGCAATAAAAACCAGTTTTTTCATCATATATGTTTACCGACGAATACCTACGCGGTGCCCAATTTTTGACCACTCATAGTGTTCGATCCACTCGATTGATCGCGCTGACAAAACGCCCAGAATAGCACCCGCAATCACATCGGACGGATAGTGCACGCCAACATAAACACGGCCCCAGGCAACCAAACCAGCAAATACTGCAAAAATGGCACCCCACAGCGTATCGTATTTTAAAATAATCGTAGCTAACGCAAATGCTGCCATGGCGTGCCCGGATGGAAACGAAGAATCAATAAAACTAAGGCGAATAAGTGGCTCAAACGAATGAAACATAAAAGGTCGAGCGCGGAAATGAAGCAGTCCGATCATTTCGCGAAGGAAAAAACCTAAACCTGCTGCACATAATGCCTGGAGGATAATGTCTCGTGGTGCAACATGGTCTTTACGGCGCATAAAACGAGCGCTAAAGACCAATGAAATCATCATGATCGGCAACAGAATACTTGCACAAAAAACACCAAAAAAATCAAGCGCATCAGTAGTGCCAACAAAACTCCGAATCACATTGAATACTTGTACATCAATGCTGCCCATGGAGAAGTTCTGTCAAAAACCACAATACCGCAATACCAAGAACAAAGGTAAGTGCATGCGTCGCAACCTGTTTTTTCTTACTAATTTCACGATGTGCTTCTGGCAAGAGGTCCGCGCCTGCAATATAGAGAAAACCACCCGCAACAAATGCGAGCACTGTTGAAATACCAACTTGATGAAAGATGCCAAACAAATATACGGTCAACCCACCAACGACACTGGCAAGCGAAGACACCAGGTTAAAAATAAAGGCTTTTTTCCGTGGGTACCCCATGTGCATCATGGTGCCCATATCACCCATTTCCTGAGGGATTTCATGGACAAACACCGCAATAGCAGTAAGCAGACCAGCAACCGGAGAGACTAACGCTGCTGCACCAATCGCAATACCGTCGATAAGATTATGCACAGTATCGCCAACCATAATCATGCGAATAGTCACTTTGTGCGAATGTTCTCGAACAGCATCTTCATCATCATGGTGATGTGACCATAAAAATATTTTTTCCGTGAGATAGAAAAATACCAAGCCAACGAGCGTTGTCCCCATGACCATTTCGACGTTTTTCGAATGATCAATTGCCTCTGGCAGCATCTCTAAAAATACTGTAGCAAAAATAGTACCTGCTGCAAGTGAAACAAAATGCTTAGTAAAATCAGATCCACGGTTACGGAAACGGAACAGCACTAACCAGGCGCCCAGCACCCCTACAAGCCCACCCAGCATCGTCAAACCAATGATCACCAATAAGGTCATAGTAAAAACAAACTAGCTTCGCATTTTATCTTTTAGCTTCCGTAATCGTTCTACGAGTTTTCCTTCCGCGAGATCAATAGCTTCGGTTATTGTGTGATCATCTTCTGATACCATAACATCTGGAGATCCATGAAAACGCAAACTTACTTTATATGCACTATTTTTTACGAACTTTTCCGCATGCACATCAAGGCTAGGTTCTCCGTACAGTAGCGCTGCTATTTTTTCGATTTTATCGATCTTTTTATCAAAATAATCGTAAAAACCCTGCTTTTCCCCGTCCGACATGTTCTTGAACGCGTATGAGATGTTCATAGGCGAATACATTAGGGATTTAGACTATATGAATGATAGCACTTATTCCCCTATAATTTCCACTTCCGTTAGTAAAGCGACACCATAGCGCTCTTGCACAGCTTTTTGTACAGATTCCGCAAATAGTACAAGCTCCCGCGACGTAGCATCTCCATAGTTTACAATTGAAAGCGGTTGGGTTGGCCAGGTACCACAATTTCCGTCACGTTTCCCCTTCCAGCCCATGTCTTCCAAAAGCCATGCAGCAGGAATTTTATACATCGTATCGTCAGGCATATCCAGAATATTTTTTGAATCACCCGACCATGCATTGGCTGGATAAAATGGTAAATGTGGCAGTGTCTTTTGGAGTTCAATAATTTTCTGCTTATCAACGAGAGGATTTTTAAAAAAACTTCCCGCATTACCGGCGATATCTGGATTTGGTAATTTGCGAGAACGAATAGCAATGATTGCTTGGGCCACATCTTTCACTGAGTAAGGCGCTTTGGCAAAGGTTGCAAGCTCGCCCTCAAGTGATTCATAACGAGATTTGTAGGACAACTCGAGCTCTGGATGTTTCTGAAGACATATCTGCACACTCACAATGGCATAGCTCTCTTGTCCTGCCTCTTTAAAAAAGCTAGTACGGTATCCAAATCGACAATCTTCTTTTGAAAATGTTTTTAACTCATTCGTCTCTAGATCAATAGCCTCAAGCGACACAAATACATCTTCAAAATTTTGCCCATACGCACCAATATTTTGGACTGGCGCCGCACCGACCGTGCCTGGAATGAGGGCAAGATTTTCTATGCCACCCCAATTATGTTCTGCTGCATACATAACTAGGTCGTGCCAGTTTTCACCCGCGGCAATATTGAGAATTACAGATTCGTCTGTCTCTGACGCCACTTGCTTACCAAGAATACTCATTTTAATAATCAAACCATCGAAATCCTTAGCAAATAGTATATTTGAACCATGGCCGATAATAACTGAACGGTTGTTTTTATAAATTGGATCAGCAAGTAACGCTATCAGTTCCTCGCGAGAATTAATCTCAACAAAAAAAGAAGCTCTTACATCCAAATGAAAGGTGTGTTCTGCTTTAAGCGAGATATTTTCGCGAATATTGATCATACAAATTTCTCGTGAAGCGTTTTATGCAACTCTCGCACTACGCCGTATCGCTCACCCGCACTCATCGCAAGAATCACGCAATCTTTCGTCGCATATTTTGCAACATGCGCCATGGCTGCTTCTTCGGTCTCGTACGCTACAACTTCACGCACAATACCGCGCACGGCATCGCGCACACGAATTGCTTCCGCCAACTTTTCACTGCTCATCGGTTCGCCACCTTCGCGTCCGGTAGCTTTAAAAATTGGCGCGAGCACAACGGTATTGGCACCATCGAATGCTTCAACAAACTCGTTAAACAGCGCACGTAAGCGATCTTCCTGGTGCGGTTGGAATACCGTAATAAGTGGCTTGCCGGGATAAAACTCCCGAGCCGCGGTAATCGTTGGCTTAATGGCGGTTGGATGATGCGCATAATCGGTAATTACGACTGGATCTACCCCAATTAATTCAAAGCGGCGCCAGACCCCTGCAAAGGCTTCAAGGGCTTGCTTGATTACCGCAAACTCAATTCCCTGTTCTCGCGCCAAAGCAAGCGCAGCCAGTGCGTTTGCGACATTCATATCACCGGGAACTCGTAAAGCAATTTCTCCGATCACGGCATCGTGTTCGGCAACTGAAAATATATTCCTTGGTGCACCGCCTTCGTGGCTTACATGAATATCTTTTGCTGCATAATCGGCTAAATGTTTGATGCTAAATGTTTTTGCAGACGGAAAAAGTTTCTTGAGCGCCAAAGTGGGTGCGTTGTCGGCATTTAGAACAAGGGTTCCACTTGGTGAGATGCGTTCCACGAAACGCATGAAAGCTTTTTCTACTGAACCCAGATTAGAATAATAATCTAGGTGGTCAAGTTCAATATTATTTACAATCGCATGCGCTGGAGAGAGCGATAGAAAATGTTCACGGTAATCATCTGCCTCAACGACCCAGGTGTCTGGATCGCCGGGTCGCAAGTTTCCCTCTTTAAAACCAGGCACCTTCGTGCCAACAAGGACCGTGGGATCGAATTGAGCCGCTTCAAGAATTTTTCCAAGCATCGCAGTGGTCGTACTCTTCCCATTAGTTCCTGTTACCGCAAAAAGACGTGTGCCCGAAGTTAACATTCCGAGCATTTCTGCATACGAAACTGTTTTGATACCACGCGCCTGTGCTGCGCTTACTTCAACATTGTTATCGCGAAACGCATCTGAATAAACCACGAGATCTGTCTCGTGCGGAATATTTACCGGAGAAAACCCAATCGTTACGGGAATCTTAAGATTTTTTACGTCTTCAACTACCTCAAAGACATGATGCTCACTACCAGATACAGGAATTGAGTGGAGTTTTAAAAATTTTGCCACCGCAGATACGCCGATCCCCCCAATGCCTACAAAGTGAACATGATTAAAATTGACCATACGTATTAAATAAGCGGTGCGCCGGTCATGCTTTCGGGAATAGGGCGGCCCATTATTTTCAAAATAGTTGGCGCGATATCAGAGAGGGTGCCGCGCGGCTGTAAAAGCGAGAGGTCTCCGCCAACGGCTTCAATCTCGGCATTTTTTGCTTCAAATTCTTTCTTCACAATAATACAGGGCACAGGGTTCGTGCTGTGCTCTTTGTCCAAAATCTTTGTTTGCAAATTTAACAATTCTTCGGCGTTGCCATGATCTGCGGTAATCACCACTGAGCCACCATGCGCGAGCGCCCCCGCAACAATAAGGCCAATTTGCGCATCAATGACTTCAACCGCCCGGATGGTCGCCTTCATATTACCAGTGTGGCCAACCATGTCCGCATTGGAAAAATTGACCATAATACACTCTGCCTTACCCTTGAGAATAGTCTCAAGTACGGTTTTGCCAATCAATTTCGCTGACATTTCCGGTGCTTCTTCGTATGATGTTACCTGTGGCGAGGGAATAATAATACGCTCTTCTCCTGGATATGGCTCCTCTCGGTATGCATTGAGAAAAAAGGTGATGTGCGCATACTTTTCTGTTTCTGCAATATGAAGCTGGGCAATACCTGTTTCAGAAATTTCGCGTGCCAGACATGTTTCTGGCGCTTGCGGAGGAAAGGCAACCGTAACAGGTAAATCTTTCTCGTATTGTGTCATGGTTGCAATCATTTCTGGCACTACATATAGCCCACGATCAAACTTTTCAAATGTTGGCAACGCGAGAACTTTGGTAATCTCTCGCATGCGGTCTTCGCGGAAATTAAACAAAATAATCGCATCAGTTGGTTTCACTGGTACACCATCACCAACCACCACTGGTTTAAATTCTTCATCATAGACTTGTGCCGCATAGGATGCTTCAAGTGCGCCAAGGGGATCTTCTACTCGCTCACCTTTTGCCAACGCGAAGACCTCAAAACCTTTTTGTGTCCGATCCCAGCGATTGTCGCGATCCATGGTCCAGTAACGACCCGCCATCGATGCAATTCGCCCAACACCAATCTCCTGTATTTGATCTTCTAATTCTTTTATAAAAATTGGAGCGGAATTATAAGCGGCATCACGTCCATCAAGAATCACATGGATGGCAACGTCTTTTATTTTTGCGCGATGAGCCAACTCAAGGAGTGCATACAAATGTTGTGAGTGAGAATGAACTCCCGAAGAAGACGCCATACCAACCAAGTGTAACGTGCTGCCATTTTTTTTCACGGTCGCACAAGCCTGTAGAAAAGCTTCATTTTCAAAAAATGATCCGTCTTGAATGGATTTATTGATACGCGGCAAGGTTTGATATACAACACGACCGGCACCAATAGTTAGGTGGCCTACTTGCGAGTTGCCCATTTCACCCCACGCCAGGCCTACCTCATCGCCCGCTGCACGCAAAGTAAATGTTGGATAATTACGAATAAGCCGGTCCATAACCGGCGTCCGTGCTTTGCGAATTGCGTTACCCTCACCTTCCGGAGCCACACCCCACCCATCAAGGATGATGAGAACTGTTGGTTTTTTTGCGGATTCACCCATAATCGTGCTTCTAGCGTAGCATGATTAGCCGGCCTTGTTAATGCCTACAAACTATGAGAAAAGTCGCTTTAAAATATCAACGTTTTTCTTATCCGGGCCATTGTCGTCAAATCCCGGAACTTCAAGGATCCACGCTTTGTCACAGAGCTCTGGGGCTGTGGCTAAGTTTTTGAAACCCTCAAGACCTATAAAACCTTCACCAATATTTTCATGCCGATCGTGATGGGAATTAAACTCAGTCTTTGAATCGTTTACATGGAGCGCGTGGACATTCTCGAGTCCAACCGAATCATTCCAAAGTTTCAAAAACGATTTCAGGTTTGGTTTGGTGTACCCCTCAACAAGTCCGGCTTCGAATGAGTGCGCAGTATCAATGCACACTTTTACGCGATTTGAATCAACGCCTTTCATGATCTGACCAATCTCCTCAGGCCGCGCACCAATTTTTGCGCCACCGCCTGCTGCATTTTCGATCAAAAGGTTCGCTTTGCCTGGTGCTTTTTCTAACACCTGTTTCATGGCAACAACAACTTGCGCCAGTGCAATTTCTTTTGACGATTCTTTGCCAGAGCCAATGTGAAAAATAAGACCATCAGCTTCAAGCAATTCTGCAATCCTCAAATGCGCAGATAAGTTCGCAATAGATTTTTCTACGGCTTCAGGATTCGGACTCGCGAGGTTTACCAAATATCCCGCATGCAAATATACTTTTTTGACTTCGGGATGGGCGTTCCGCGCTTCTTTGTATTTTGCCAAAGTAACTTCGTTTGGCATTGGCGCCGCGTATCCTCGGGGATTTGCACCAAAGATTTGAATACACTCCGCACCAATGTTTGCAGCGTTTTCAAAGGCGTTCCATAATCCGCCTGCCACCGAAACATGTCCGCCGATATATGGGTTCATTTTTTTCATATATACAGATTATATGAGCCAGAACCCCAATAATGCAATCCCGATACGGTATATACCAAACGGCAAGAACGAATGACGTGAGATATATTTGATAAACCATTGAAGCACTAACACTGCGACCACGAACGACATAGCAAAACCTACAGTAAGCATCCCCCACTCAGATCCAGAGAAATGCAATGGCGTTTTCAAAAGATCTAGTCCTGCTGCCGCCGCAATCGTTGGGAGCGCCAAGAGAAATGAAAACTCAACAATGGTTGCGCGCGGAACACCAAGCAAAAGACCACCAAGAATTGTTGCCGCCGATCGTGACACACCCGGAATTACGGCAACTGATTGAAATAAGCCCACGGCAAACGCCTGCTTGTATGAAACATCTTCCAGTGTTTGTAATTTCTCTTTTTTTCTTGCCATGAACCACTCAATACCAAGAATCACGACACCGCCAATCAAAAGCGACCACAATACTATCTGGTCATTCCCAAGCCATTGTCTAATCATGGGGTACAGCGTCAACCCAACAATCGCAGTAGGAATAAACGCAATAATAAGTTTTGGAACCATGCGCACCATCTGAGGAATGCGCTTGATATAGAGCCCGATCACTGCGAGCATGGCGCCAAGCTGAATGATAATTTCAAAGGATTTCAAAAACTCTGTATCAGCGAGATGTAATATCTTTGAAGTAAGAATTAAATGCCCCGTCGAAGAGACCGGCAAAAACTCCGTGATGCCTTCGACAGCTCCGAGAATAATTGCATGCAAGTAGTTCATGTAATCAAGTGTAGCAAAGCCCTATAAAAAAGAAACGAGGGTCGCGCGGGGCAACCCTCTCAAGGAAGAGCATTAGTCTGGCAGCTCATGACAACAGCCGCAGCGCGCTTCGTAATCTACGCCTGCTTCAGCACCATCAACTAGTTCGACCGGACTATGGCGCGATGCTGGCTTACCATAGAACAGGCGTTGCGAGTAAGTAGCTTTTTTGCCGCAGACTACGCAAATAGCAGAAACTTTCACCACCTCTTCTGCAATGCCTGTCATGTTGGCCATGACTGGATATGGATCTTTCTTGAAATCCAAATCCAAGCCGGCCGCAACGACATCGATGCCACGCTTCAAAAGCTCTTGAACAACAGGAATCAGGTCCATGCCAAAAAACTGTGGTTCGTCTATGCCAACGAACGAAGCTTCTGGCGGAAGCTGTTCCAATATGCAAGCCGAGGTCACGACCTCAATAGCTGGAAACTTCAGACCATCGATACGCGAGGCAATACAACCTGGCGGCGAACGCGTATCCTTGGCTGATTTGAACGCGACAGGGCGAATTTTGAACTCACCACGACGCGCCGATGAAGCGCGCTGTACGCGATCCAACTCAATCACTAACAAGCCGGTCTTCATTGACGACATACAGCCTGCTATCACTTTCAAGGAACCATAACCATTTCGTCCGGTGTGCATTTTTTCCTCCTCAATGAACACTCTCCGCAACCAGTATACTCGCGATATAAATAAAAGTTGTCCCCAGCACTTTTGTGTCAATTGCCCGCCGCGAATAACTCAGGTATTATTGCGTCACTAAGAAATAATCTTTTCCTATGATTAAAATCTATGGTGGAAAAATGTCTTCGGCTGGTCGTTGCTACTGGACAGCAGAAGAAGCGGGCGTGCCTTACGAGGGCATCGAAATGGATTTCGCAAAAGGAGACATGAAGGCTGAGTCATACCTAAAGCTCAATCCGAATGGGAAAATACCAACAATGGAGGATAACGGTTTTGTATTGTGGGAATCCATGGCAATCAATCGCTACCTTGCTTCCAAATACAAGCCAGAGCTACTCGGTGCCAACGAGCAAGAACATGCGCTCGTTGACCAGTGGAGCTTCTGGGCAATTACTGCGCCACAAGTCCACTGCGAAGTAATCATGGGCGAAGCGTGGAGTAAGAGAAATGACGCCGCGGTGATTGCGCGCGCCACAGAATCACTATCTCGTTACATGAAAGTTCTTGACGATCATCTCATTGGGCGCGACTTTGTGGTCGGATCAACATTCACCCTCGCAGATATCAATGTCGCTTCGGTGATTGGTTATACCACCCATATCAAGTTCGATCTTTCGCCATTCGTGAGCATCCATCGCTGGATGGACACAATGACTGCTCGCGAAGCATTCAAAAAAGCAATGGCATAACGGTCATACACAAAAAAGACCTCCGATTACCGGAGGTCTTTTTTAGATTCTTTAAGAAAGTTCTTTCCTGAAGCTACCCTCGATAGAATATTTGCCCGGACCTTGTAATACGACTGCGAGCAATGGGGCTAAGTAGATGAATGGATAATCTAGGCCCAAACCTTTACCAGGCACCGAGAGCAATCCTGCAGCCCACTTCACTTTCACTATTGCAACAACCATGATCACAGCAAGTAACAGTGCGGATAGGCGTGTAAAAATACCGAGCACCAAAAATAAACCACCAATCGCCTCAACCAACACCACAACCCATGCCCAAAATAGCGGCATTCCAAACCCCATACTCGCTAACCCCAACGCAAGTGACTGCACACCCATAGGCGCCTGCAGTTTTGCTAACCCATGACCAATAAACAACAAACCAACTACTACGCGGATAATAAAAAGTGCTGCATCGCGACGATCACCAATCAAACGAGAAAGGATCATAAGCACAGGAGTTTAAAAATTGTGCTTTTATTGTACCATTAAAATGCTACGAAATCGCGCCAATATTCGTATAGCGCTTTGGTCGCCAAGAGATCGCCAACGTTATATCGCGCAATATCTAAAAACTTTTTCTCACGAAAGAGTGCAGCGACATCGTCTCCGCTTACACCATCAGCTTTCGGGCTTTTAATACCAAACGCTCGACACCATGTATGAAGTGCGCCACGCTTACGCAAAGCTCCGTAAAACGTCAGCTGGTCTTGTAGGTCAATATGTTTTGGTCCGCGCCACTGATTATTTAAATACCGGTTACTCATGAGATCCACTGTTGGCCGAATATGGTTGATTGCAGATCGAATCATGAGAAACGGAATATCAAAACCTCTACCATTAAACGTCACTACTTCATTGTATTTTGCCGCACCTGCCCAAAAATTCTGCAGCATCTCGGCCTCTGTCATGCGCTTATAGGTGACATCGCCATCGACGAGGTCGGTGGCCTCTGATCCTGGTGCTTGATAATACACCACGCCTTTGTTGTATCCGACGTCGAGAACACCGATCGCAACCACCTGGCCAGTGAGCGGCGAAAACCCAAGACCTTCTTTTAACTCAGCCAAGTTTTTTTCGTACTCCGCAGTATCATTCCCTGCTTCTTTTAAAATCCAACGCGTAAGCACTTCCTGTGTTGTTGCGTCGAGCGCATTAAAATCTTCCCCCACGGTTTCAATATCAACTACGAGTGCAGACATATGTATATATATTACCGATTAGCCTCTAAACGCAACAGCCCGCGACAATGTCGGGGCCGGTGCGAAAAACAAAGATCAAAGAAGCTCTTTTTTACATTGCGCTGCCAGAACACTTTTTGCAGCACGCTTTATGACCAAAGAGTTCGATGAGGGCAGAAAGTCCGACAAGCACATAAATGAGGCGCGATACGCCTGCCATCTGGCCGCCGAAGAGCATGCCAACATCCCACTTAAAAAGACCTACGAGCAACCAGTTCAAACCTCCAACAATGAGGAGAAGCCACGTAACCGTATGCAATCCTTTCATAGGATTCTAATAATATTTAAAAGGTTCGGGAACTTTGGACCGACCTTTACATAGTCCTAAACCTAGTATACACCAATCTCGCATGCGTCAATAGTTAGACTTGTCAATTGCTAATTTTTCTCGTATGATACCCACGCTTTTCCTTTACAGTGCTCGGAGATCGTCTAACGGCAGGACAGCGGCCTTTGAAGCCGTGAATCATGGTTCGAATCCATGTCTCCGAGCTTTGGAAAGGAAACTTCATACGAAAACACCAGCCTTAGCAGTTGGTGTTTTCGTTTTTATGAGATAAAAGGTTTATAATGAACCCATGAAAGAAATCATCGCCGTCATTGCATCCCTCATTGCAATCGCTGGCAACCTCCCCTACTTGCGCGATATTATTCGCAAAAAGGTTGAACCACACCCATACACATGGCTCGTCTGGACCATTGTCTCGGCGATTACTTTTTTTGGACAACTGAGTAAAGGCGCAGGAATCGGCGCACTACCCACCGCCGCAGCAGAAATTTTTACTGTCATTATTTTCTTTTTCTCACTGCAATACGGGTTCAAGCATATCACCAAAAAAGATACCTACTTCTTGGCCGCCGCGCTTTTTGGGTTAGTACCATGGATTCTGACAAAAGACCCCACCATCTCCGTCATCATTGCTGTTGGCATTGATCTTATTGCGTTTGTCCCAACGTTACGCAAAATTGCACGTCACCCAAAAACAGAAACACCGACCTTATATCGTATGAATGTGTTGCGACACGGACTCACTCTTTTTTCTCTTGGTGCCTACAATATTGCAACTACGCTTCACTCCATCTCCATGATCATTACGAACTCGCTCATGACCTATTTAATAACAAGAAAAAGAAAGCACTCCTAATATAAAAACTATCGCACATCCACAATTTTGTATTCAACCTTCTTTCCATTTGCCTCAACCCACACGTGTTCACCTTTGGCGCGACCCATGAGCGCTGCACCAACGGGAGATTTGTATGAGATGCGACCGGAAGATGGATCTGTTTCGGATGAACCCAAGATAGTAAACTTTTTTTCTTTTCCGACGACTAAGACCGTTACCGTACAACCGATACGCACCGTACCGTCGCTTGAACCCGCAGTAATCGGCACCACTCGATTTAATTGATGTTCAAGCTCCATGATGCGGTTATTAATACCCCGCAGCTTGCCTTTTGCGTCTGTATACGCCGCATTCTCAGAGAGATCGCCCATGGCTTGGGTTCGGACGACTTCTGCAATTGCACGCGGCTGAGCGAGCTTGAGGCGCTCGAGACTCTTCTTTAACTCAACAATACCTGCCGGCGTAAGATAGGCGTCATCATCTTTGATTTTATTCTCACCTCGTCGGGTTGGCACTCTCATAGAAAAAGCTGACTGTTATAACAGCCAGCTTAACAGATTCAAATGTATTG
This sequence comes from uncultured Gammaproteobacteria bacterium, assembly GCA_964532925.1. Taxonomy (GTDB): domain Bacteria; phylum Patescibacteriota; class Patescibacteriia; order GWA2-47-26; family GWA2-47-26; genus CAZHIP01. Next base: position 29,366 of record CAZHIP010000002.1, on the reverse strand, counting down.
TTCTAGACCTTCAGATACTTACGAATTGCGAGTGTGGTTGCAACAATAGTAAGTGTGGACACGGCAAGGAATTGGCCGCCAAAGATGCGAATGAAGTTTGAATTGTAATACCCAATCAAATTCAATCCTTGGCCATCAAACAAATTGTTCACGTATGGTTGAATCAAGTTGAGTGCTGGATAGACCAACAGCATAGTTATGAGCATGGCAAAAATGGACAGTACAATTCCTTTGACCAAAAATGGTCCACGGATAAATGCATTGCCTGCACCCACTAAGCGCATCACCCCAACCTCATCGCGGTGTGTGTAGACTGCGATACGAATACTGTTCACGACAATCAAAACAGCGATAACCATAAATACGATTGCGATGGCAATACCAAAGTTACGTACACTCGACATCACTTGATTGATGCGAACAACCGTTGCACGGTGGTCTTCAAAATTCTTTTCTTCGATGAGTTTACTAAAATCATCACGTTCGAGTGCTTTGAGGATTTTTGGATAATCATCGATCTGTCGAGCCTTCACTGCTAAGGTTGCACCAAACGGATTTTCGCCAAGTTCTTCGAGAGACTCCAAGATGACCGGATCACCTGCATGGCGCTCTTTGAAGCGTGCAAGAGCTGCTTCTTTTGGAATATATTCAACCGTTTTTACCTCACTCATGCCCAAGAGCGCTGCACGAACAGACTGCGCGTCTTCGTTTGAAACATTTGATTTGAAATACACACTGACATCAACTTTATCTTGTACGGCCGATGTTGCTGCCCGACCAATGGCACCGAGCGCAATAATGATGTTCATTGAGATAAGCGGCAAAATAAGCAATGTGACGGTGACCACAGAAAGCCACAAATTACGGCGAATATGCTGCAGTGCAAACCGGCAAACTCGAAAAAAAGAAAGCATCATAGTGTTATAGAGAATACTTCCCGTCAGCCTGGTCAGAAGAGATCTGGCCGTCATTCATTACAATAACGCGCTTGCGGAGGCCATTTACAATTTCACGGTTATGGGTGACCAACAGTACCGTGGTGCCAAAACCATTAATCTTTTTCAAAATATCAACAATTTCGCGAGTATTTATGGCATCCAAATTACCTGTCGGTTCATCGGCAATCAAAATCTTAGGGCGATGCACCAATGCGCGGGCAATGGCGACTCGCTGCTGTTCACCACCCGAGAGTTGCTTAGGGTAACGACCAGATTCAGATTCGAGCCCCACAACCTTGAGCACCTGTGGAACGATTTGGTGAATACGCACTGGAGGCGCACCAACAACCTGCAGCGCAAAGGCTACATTTTCGTAGGCAGTAAGCTGTGGAAGAAGTTTGAAATCTTGGAATACAACACCAAGCTGGCGACGCAATAACGGAATATCTCCTTCTTTGATATCAGTAATATCCCAATCCCCAATCATGATCTTACCCTTTGTAGGACGCTGCTCTGCAATAAGCAAACGCACCAGCGTTGACTTACCAGTACCAGATTGGCCAACAAGGGAAACAAACTCACCTGGCTCAATCGCAAACGAAACACCGTTTAATGCGGTGATGTTTGGCGGATATACTTTTGCAACATTTTCAAATCGTATCATGGTAGTTCCAGTATACAGCATTTCAAAAATGCTGACCACGCTTTCTGCATAATAGTTTTTCCACACCAACTTGCTTTATCCTATAATTACACGATATCCTGATTATAGCATCATATTTCTAAAGAAAGGAGGTGGATCGTGGCTCTTTTAAAAGAATTTCAAGAATCCCCAACCTCGCAGGAAAGTCGCCCCCAACGGAGAATCGTATACCCCTTCTTCATTCGTCGGGACAACGATACCAAGAGGGTAGTTGTACACTTCCCTGCCTTCCCGCATTGGGAGATACGCGATGGAGACGAGACCAGCGCCATTGCTCGCGCTCGTGGGTTTATTACCGACCTCGTACACGCACTTGAAAGGGCTCAACTCTCGCTACCGCGCCCCAATGACGGTGGCTTACCTCAGGAGTTTGATGAACGCCGGACCATATCCATTGTCCTTGCGGATCATTCAAAATAGCTCCTACTGCCGGTGTTCGCCTCGAGCGTCACCGGCTTCTCTCTATAATTTTTTCAATACAAAAAAGCCGAAGGTGGGAGTCGAACCCACGACCTCTGCTTTACGAAAGCATTGCTCTACCACTGAGCTACTCCGGCCTATTATATAATTGTACTTCCAAGCGGGATACCGGAATCGGACCGGCGACTCTTGCTTGGGAAGCAAGCGTATTACCACTATACTAATCCCGCATGTTTTATCTCGGCGCACCGATTATAGCAAAGGTTGATGAAAAATCAAACTCTGCCTTTAACGAAGCTTTGCCTGCGTGTTCTCAAAAAAATAACTGTACCATTTTCGTGCATTCGAGGATCCTATGATAACGGTATTTTTACCGATCGCTCGAGTATCCTGAAATACCACAACTTGCTCACCTGGTTTTGCAAAACCATACGTCTTACGCGCTTCTGATTCTATGTAGTCAGGACTTTTGAGATATGCGACCATCGAGCGCATACGTTCTTGCTCGGATTGTTCAGTCAGCAAATCTGCTTCGAGCTGATGTTCTTCGCGACGAAGATCACGATCGCGCCATAAAACACGCGCGAAACTCACCAGAAGCAACAACAAAATTAACAGCAGGCCCGCTGTATTCAAGACCGAAGAGCTAAATATTCTCGTCGATAGACGCTGCCGAGGCATGCGAGCGTATCGTTATGCATTCTTAATGTTGTTCCACTCCTCCCGCACAACCGTCCGATCATCCCAAGGTATTGTACCGCCTTTTATTGCCATGCGCTGTTCACAGCCTTTCCCGGTAATCAATACAATATCTTGTTCGTCGGCATAGAGCAGTGCTTCGTGGATTGCAACACGTCGATCAATAATCACCGTGGCAATATCTTTGGTCATCGCATGTTGAATCATGGCGGCGATACCTGCAGGATCTTCTTCGTAGGGGTCATCGGTCGTAAGAATGACACGATCCGCGTGCTCAGCGGCAATCCGACCCATATCTGCACGTTTTTCTTTATCACGGCCACCACCAGTACCACCAAATACATGGATAATGCGGCGATGAGGAATCATCTCGAGCGTTTCATACATGCGCACAAAAGAATCAGCTGTATGTGCGTAGTCAACAATAATTTCAAAATCCTGTCCCAGCGCCATACGCTCAAAACGACCCGGCACATTGCGGATCATACTCATCGCATTCGCCACAACCCCCATAGGAATACGCTCTGCGGTCGCAACTGCAATTGCTGCCAGTGCATTTTCTACATTCGGAGTGCCAAGAAGCGCCAATCGAAACACGGTTCCATCAACTTCAAAGGTACTTCCTTCGCTATTCAAAGCGATTGATCGTGCCGCCACTACACGCTCGACACCTTTTGGTGGATGCGCATCGCCCATAGTAAAACCAATTTTTTCATCTGCCTTAAACTGTAGATAAAATGGCGCATGCTCATTATCAAGGTTGGCAATTAATATTTTCTGAACTTCTTTGCCGTCGATCACTTTGCGCGTCCACGAGTGCGGACAGAGCTTTGCAAAAAGTTTTCCTTTTGCGGCACGGTACGCTTCAAAACTGCCATGCGCTTCGATGTGTTCTGGTGAAAGATTGGTAAAGATTGCGATATCAAAATTGATTCCCTGATGACGATGTTGCTTCAACCCCTCGGACGAAACTTCAACGACTGCATACCGACAACCTTCATTTACCATTTGACGTAACAACTTTTGCAATTTAAACCGACCAAGCATGGTCATCTTGTATGGGTTTAACCATTCACGTTCACCCAGTTTAAAAAGCGCCGTCGAAGCCAGACCGACTTTGTAGCCGGCTTTCTCGAGAACCCGCGCGACCATAAGAGACGTCGTTGACTTCCCTTTGGTGCCGGTAATACCCACAACGATCATTTTTCGTGATGGAAACCAGTACACCAATGCCGCAAGCCACGCCATGACGAGATGATACCCAGACAGAACAAATCGCGGTGTAAGTCGACGGATAATTTGTTTCATAAGATATACGAAATACTAGCAAAAAATGACTCCAAAGTCTAGGCACAGAGCCACCATAAATAAAAAAGCGGGCGCCCTGAAAGTTTCCCTTCAAAGCACCCGCGAACCTTAGTATCTCTCTCCTTTTATACTAATGACCACCGTCAACGCAGAATGTGGCAGGCACCACTGGTTCGGATGTCACCGATACCCGAGTCTTGCCAATGTACGTAATTGCACGACGTTCAACACGCATGTCTACTACGTTGCCGCTCAACTCATAGAGCGCGAGCTCCGAGAAGAACGTATGTAGCGACGCTGTATAGCACGCTGGATCAGAGTCGCCGCCCATCAGGATGGGACTGCCGCTACTCATGTCACAAAAGAACTTCATATGCACCGGCACGTTTGCCCCTGCAGGAATCTGGATCTCTGTGCGAAACCCATTCCGTCGAGTCATTATCGAACTCAATTGCAGAGGAGTACCGACCATGACCTGAGAGAAGATTTCAAATCCAGGATTCGAACAAGGCACTGGTAGTGCTTCTCGGTTGAGCTCTGCCACCAACACGCCACGCGATCCCAGATCAACTATGGGAGCACTACTACCCCCATCAAACACCCCAGCGTCGATCGATGTACCCAACACGACGACTACCCCTGCATCTGCAGCCCCGTCGACACTGACACCAGCATCGAGAGAGCCGCCATCTTGGCTTGGCGTAAAGTTACCGCATGCGCGGAGCCTTGCGTTGTCGAGATGGTGTTGCATGACGTCGATACTGCGCACGTGCGTGCTGCCAGCATCGGTAGGCAGACCATTCATGGGAAGCACATCTTGCGGGAAGTGGGAACCACAACCCACAGCGACGAAAAGCAACCCAAGCATCAGAAACCTTCGGAGATTCATCTCGCCCTCCTGGTGAAATTGTAAGACGATTTCCCAAAGACTGATCGTGGCTATCATGCCATGCGGCACCTGCTATGGTCAATCAAATAAGTCAGCAGAAATGAAAAAGCGGGCGTCTTGAGTTTTTAATTCAAGACGCCCACCGCTAGAGGTTGAGGTTAAGGAACTGTTGCGGGGCAATTTGTCTTGCCCTCGTTTTTGCTAATGGCGATCTGCAGCTTGGTGCCGCAGAATCCAACCTTGTCGAGCGCGAGCATGTCGGTCGGCATAGACAGAAGGCCGCGCTCATAGAGCTTGACCTCTGTCACACCAACGCTCGCCGGAGTCAACACGCCGCCGTCGAGAATAGCGCTCCATAGCAACTCTGCCCCACTTGTGCCGCATCGAATTGCTGCGCGCAGTGGACCAAACTCCCAGCCGTTGACGACCTGGATATCGAGAGTGAGACCCGCGGTGGAAAGCTTCTCCGTTGTAAAGGAGAGCTGTCCGCCAATGAGCGTCGCCGGCCATGCCACCAGCTTCGGCGTGGTACAGGCGGTGGGAATACGCGTCTGATCCACAGTGAGACGAACCACCGCGCGCGATGAGTCTTCGAGGACCGGAAGCACCGAAGTGCCGCCGTCTGCAATCACGCCGCCATCGAGAACGACCGTGCCACCGTCCAGAGGAACCGAAGTTCCGCCGTCGGCAACCACGCCGCCATCGGGCATGATCACGCCACCGTCGAGCGTCACACCTGCGTCCGGCGACACCGAAGTGCCACCGTCTGCCGGAGCAACGCCGCCGTCGGCAACCACGCCGCCATCGGCCGGAGAAGCGCCACCGTCGGCGACAGGACACGCGCCAACCGATGCGTACTGCGAGAATGCGCAGTCAGAAGTCTCTTGGTAGCTCCAGCGGGTCACGCCGTTGCAGCCGCAGTACTCCTGATAGTTGTTCGCGCAGCGTGCGTCGCGGTTACGGATGCACACCCCCTTATTGGAAGTGCCACACCCGGCCACCTTGAACTGACAGAGCCAGTCCGCGGCGACCGTACCCTCGATCACGCACTCACTTGCGGTGAGGCACACTCGAGAGACGCCACCATCGATCTGCGCAGGCGGAGTCGTGTTCGCCACAACCGCACCCTTGCAGGTCGCCGGCGACACCGAAGTGTCGCACGTCGGATGATCTGCCGGGCACGTGGCCGCGGCCAGACTGCAGGACGTGTACGTACACACTCCCTGCGGCGTGCACGTGGCGTGCTCGGCCATCGGACACTGCGACTGGGTCGCACACCAGTACGGCCCGTCGCCGTACTGAATGGACTGCCCCACCGTTACCGGCGGAACGCAGCTGGAGTCTGCCGGGCACTGCCGCGGCGAAGCGACGGGCTCGTTCCCTTGCGGGGCGAGGCCGTCGCAGGCGCTGAGAACCAGCGCTACGAACATCATCAAGGCCTTCAAACCATTCATGCTCCCCTCCTTTGGGGTTGGCACACGTATGTGCCGGTTTTGGTCACTCGAAATCTCATAGGCTACAACTTCTAGCCCCGAAGGGGCGAAAAATACTTCAGATGAAGCATTCCGCGCCTTTTTGAGGCTAGAAATTGCAAAGAAATCGGTTTTCAATGAACGTCACTTTATACCACAAAAAGGCTGTTTTGTCAAGGCTCAACACCAAAAACCCGCTTCTAGAGCGGGTTTAGCGGATTATGGCTATTTTTAGCTACAAAATCGGCTTTATCTTAGGAAACAGCACCAAGGTATTACGATACAGAGCATCTTCAGTTTCTTGTTCATCAGCCCCACGCAATTCGGCAATCTTTTTGGCAATATACCGGACATACATAGGTTCGTTACGCTCACCCCTATGCGGAACAGGCGCAAGATATGGGCAGTCGGTTTCAACCACAATAGACTCAAGAGGAAGATTCCTGGCGATCGTTTGTAAGTCCGTTGCGCTCTTAAACGTCACAATCCCCGTAAAACCAATCTTAAAACCCAGTTGCACCAAGTCGTCTGCCGCTTCTTGGGTGCCCAAAAAGCAATGGGCCACACCAGTCACCGTAAAACCTTTCACACGCTCTTCTTTAATAATATTGATGAGATCCCAATATGCATCGTCTTTTGAATCTGGTCGTGGGCGGCAGTGCAAAATAAGTGGCAGGTTCATATCCGAAGCCAAATGCATGTGCTGTCGCAATGTTTCTTTTTGATCCTCAATGATCACAGCAACTTCATCGTTACCCGCACTCTCGGGAAAATGATAATAATCCAAACCACACTCGCCTATTGCCACAACACGTGGATGCATCGCGAGTTTTTTATATACATCAACATCAAAATGTTCCGCTTTTGTTACATACGACGCTTCGGGATCAGTAATTTCCTGATCAATCAAATGTGTTGGATGTAAACCAACCGCAGCCCACACACCAGCTGGTTGCTCGCTCGCCATCTTCACTGCCCGCTCTGACGTTGAAAGCTGGGCACCAACCAACACCATCTGCACATCATGCGCAAGTGCACGGTCAATAACATGAAGCCCATCTTCTTTGTACGCGTTAAAATTTACATGCGCGTGGTAGTCGATCAGCATACGTGTTACTCGTTACCGCTTGAGCACTAAGTCCGTAATCTCTTTTGCGGCGTCGGGGTTTGAAAGTTTTTTGAGACGTGCACCCACGAGCTGCTGGCGATCGGTATCAGCAACAAAGCCCATAATAGCTTTTGCAAGCAATTCACCATCCAGCTTTTCTTCGTGCAATCGAATAATCGCGCCTTCTTTGGAAAGATAGTCGGCGTTTTCTTCTTGGTGAGAATTATGGATCGGCATCAGCATCGTCGGCTTACCTAAGAGCGCCAATTCCGAAATAGTTGCGAGCCCAGCACGCGAAATTACCACATCCGCTAGTGCAAGTGCATCCCGCATTTCGGTCGTAAAAAATTCAAAGTGATGATAGCGGTTGTTGTTAGCTAACCCTTCCGTTGGTACGGCCTTTCCTTGACCAGTAACGTGAATAATTTGCACATCACGGGTCAATGTTTTTGCAGCATCCGCGACAAGCGTGTTCAGATGAAACGCTCCCGTACCTCCACCAAGCACCAACACAATGGGGACACCTTCTTCGAGATGAAACTTCTGGAGCAGAAGTTCTCGTGGTGAAATATCTTTGAAACTGTTTTTGATGAACGACCGTACGGGGTTACCAGTAAGAATCACTTGCTTGCGAACAGAGAGTGGTGCGGTACGAAGCGATATAGGAAAATTGACCGTTACCCAAGTTGCGTAACGCACCATCAGCTTATTTGCCAACCCCCAGGTAACATCTTGTTGGTGAACAAGCACAGGGATTTTTAGCATTCCTGCAGCATAGGCAACGGGCACCGCAACAAACGCGCCAGCAGTCAGTACACAATCTGGTTGTAGTTTTTTCAACAAAAAGTACGCGCGCACAAAACCAAACAACACACGAAACGGGTCGACGAGATTGCGGAGGGTGAAGTAGCGACGCCATCGGCCAGCGGGAATCGCGATAAAGGGAATACCTGCTTGTTCCACGAGTATTTTTTCTGGTCCGCCATAGGTACCAATCCACGTAAACTCGTGAGTTCCTCGACTTTTAATCTCTTCGATTATAGCGAGAAGTGGAGTTACCGGCCCGAGCGTTCCGCCACCTGATACAACAAATTTCATATGATTATCGTCGGTCTGTTAACCTTGGTCCACGAGAAATACTCACGAGAACCCCGGTGGCAGCGAGAAGCATCATCAGCGAACTGCCTCCATAGCTTATAAACGGGAGCGGCAAACCCGTCAAGGGTAAAATGTTGATCATGGCACCAATATTTACCAGCGCTTGCACTCCAATCCATGCACCAATACCCACGGCAGCAAATCGGCCAAAGTCATCATGCGCACGTGACGACACACGCAACACACGCAACACAAACCAGGCAAACAAGAGCATAAGACCACTCGAAAGAAAAAACCCTAACTCTTCGGCAACGATGGCAAAAATTGAGTCGCCAGTTACCTCAGGGAGATAGCGAAACTTTTGCCGCGAATGCCCCAAGCCAACTCCAAAAGCACCGCCAGACCCAACTGCAATTAGCGCTTGATTAATCTGGTACCCTTGCCCTTGAAGATCATGCGCTGGGTTCATAAATGTGAGCAAACGTTCGGCGCGATATGGCGCAGCTTTGATGAGTAAAAAAACTGCGAGCACCGCAGAGAGTGCCAAAATCCCTATATGCGCCCATCTACCACCAGCAGCAAAAAACATGCCGCCAGCAATCACTGCAATAATCAACATGGTACCAACGTCTGGCTGGAGCGCGATCAATCCAAGCAGTAGACCGGTAATTGCCAAAAATCCGCCGAGTCCCATTTTCCAATCCGTAATACTCTCCCCTTTTTTCTCGAGCCACGCCGCGAGATATAAAATAAACGATAACTTCGCAAGCTCCGCTGGCTGAAAAGACGCACCAAAAAAATTAAACCAACTTCGTGCACCACCAAGTTTTACCCCAATACCAGGAATCAAAACTAACACAAGCAATACTAACGAAAAACCAAATAGCGGTAATGCAAGCTGGCGTAAACGGTCATACGGAATTTTTGCCACCACAAAAAATACCGCGAGTCCTGGCAATAAACCAAATAAAATCTGGTGCCGAATAAAGTAAAAATTGTCGTGAAACTTGTCGAACGCGAGTACGGATGAGGCTGACGTGAGTGCAATAAGACCAAACACAATCAGCGCACCGACTGCCCACAAAAGCTGTGTATCAAAAATCCCTGAGCGGTTTGAGCGAGTCCCTGTATGCATGCTTCGTCGCATACCCTTAGCTGATGCGCACACCACGATCTAAGAGTGCCAACACCACACCAATCACGGCGGTTACTGCAGAAATAACCCAGAAACGCATGACGATCTTTGGTTCTTCCCAACCGCGTGCTTCGAGGTCATGATGAAACGGTGCAGAACGGAAAATTTTCTTGCCCCTGATTTTTTTAGACAGCATTTGCAAAATAACCGAGAGTGATTCCAACACAAACAAGATGCCGATAATCGGCAAAAATCCAACCGAGTTCGTGAGCATGGCAACAATACCAAGTGTTACACCAAGCGACATCGCACCAGTATCTCCCATAAAATATTTCGCTGGATAAATATTGAACCACAAAAAAGCCATGAGTGCGCCAATAATTACTCCGCAAAATGCGGCCAAATCTTCGCGACCTTGAATAAATGCAATGGCACCAAATGCTGCAAACGAGGCAAGCAATGTTCCGCCAGACAGACCATCGAGCCCGTCTGCTTCGTTGACGGAAAATGCCGTGGATACAATAACCAACACAAACAATGGGATATACCACCAGCTAATAGAAAAGTCGCCCACAAATGGCACATGAATCGTGTCCCAATCGAGCTTAAAATAAAACCACAGTGCTCCGACAAGTGCGATAAAAGTGTAGAGCCCCAATCGATGTCGCATCCGCAGACCACCACCCTTGGGACCAATTTTTTTTATATTAAATAGATCATCTGCAAACCCTACAATTGCCGAGGCTACGAGTGCACCCAGCGGCAACAATGTTTCTCGGCGAGTGAGAAAGTTTAGCTCGTTCCAAAACTGGCTGTCGGTGAGCGTGGCAACCACCCATAAAACCGCTGCAAGCCCTGCCACAGTTACCCAAATCAAAAGACCGCCCATCGTAGGCGTGCCAGCTTTTTTCTGATGGAAACTATTCATCACAGGCGCCGTCTTTGCGTCACGGATCTGTTTACCCATCTTGTGCTTCACTAAAAAACGCATAAGCCAGGGATTCCAGGCCATTGCAAGCAAGAAAGACGTTGTCGTGAGAAGAGCAATAGTAATAACCGCGCTAAAAACCATATAGCAATGCCTAGGTTACGTATTCAAAATTACCACAATAATGCTTTGCGTCAGAAGCGCCAACTCTGCAAACGCACCCACGGCTAAGAGCAGTGGCCCAAGTACTGGCTGCCTTTTTGCAAAAGCCCACGCGATCACAAAGTCTACCACGAGAATCCCGAGCCCGATAAGCGGAAAGAGAAAAGCGTGCCACCAGACCCCAATCCAGTCGATACCAAAAAAGACCGTATAGTGCAGATTTAAGCTCGACTGCCGAGGTAGCGCAAACCAAATGAATCCCCAAGAGGCAAGGTTTGCGAGCGCCATAATCAAAAGAAAGCCCTTAATAAGGCCGGATTTTGCAAACAAACGGAACGGGAGAAATACGCTTGACATAATCTGAGTTTATTCGTATACTAGGAGCCACATACAGAGCGTACCATTTCTGGCACATCTGTCGACTATTATCTCACACATATATGGCACATAAAAAGGCCGGTGGATCTACAGCCTTAGGACGCGACTCTCATGGTCAACGTCTGGGCATCAAAATTACAAACGGTGACGTCGCTAAACCAGGCGCGATTATTGTTCGTCAGCGCGGTTCACACATTCGCCCAGGAGCAGGCGTCATGAAGGGTAACGACGACTCCATCTTCTCGGTCGTCTCAGGCATTGTGCACTTCTACTCCAAAAAGCGCACCGACTTTACCGGCAAGCGCACCATGAACAAGTTTGTCGAAGTTGTTGATAAGCTTCCAGAAGTAAAAGAAATCAAAGCAAAAGCGTAATCTCCCAAAGAAACTTAAAACACCCGCTGCAAGGCGGGTGTTTTGTTTATTATGTGTGGACCCACTTATTTTTTATTCCCCTGTTTGATTGCCGCGGCGATAAAGTCACGGAAGAGTGGATGTGGATTCATCGGGCGGGATTTGAATTCTGGATGGAACTGTACACCGATAAAAAACGGATGGTCTTTGAGTTCAATAATCTCTACGAGGTTGGTTTCTTTGTTTACTCCCGCAATCTGCATGCCGGCTTTTTCTATTGCCTCACGATACTTATTATTAAACTCATAGCGATGACGATGGCGTTCCGAGATTTTTTCTACACCATACGCCACGGCGGTTTTTGTCTTTGGGGTGAGATCGCAATCGTATGCGCCCAACCGCATGGTGCCACCATACCGATTTTCTTGCACATTGTGCGCCTGGTTTTCGTTAATATGAATAACCGGGTCAGGGGTTTTTGGATCAACCTCGATCGTATTTGCTTTTCCTTTACCAAGTACATGGCGAACAAATTCTACGGTGGCGAGCTGCATACCGTAACACAAACCAAAGTATGGCATCTTGTGTTCGCGGGCATATTTGATGGCACGCAAGATTCCGACAATACCACGCGTTCCAAATCCACCTGGCACAATCAATCCGTCAAAGTTTTTGAGTTCGTTTACTTTGTCAGCATCTTTTTCGTAACCCTCAGAATCAATCCACGTCATCACTGGCTTTGCATTGTGTGCCCAGGCTGCATGCTTTACAGCCTCGATTACTGAGTGATATGAGTCAGCCAAGGTAAAATCGCCAGTACTAAAATATTTTCCTACCACAGCAATCTTTACTTCTTTTTTTGAATGTTTGATGCGACTCACAAAATCTTCCCACGGCTGCATGTTGGTTTTTCGCGGCTTGAGGTGTAAATCTTTAAGGAATTTATTTCCCACATCTTCAGCCTCAAGAACCAAGGGGATTTCGTAAATAGAAGCAACGTCGGGTGCCGAAATACAGCGATCAGCAGGAAGACCACAGTTAAGCGCGAGCTTTTCACGACGTGGTTCGTCGAGCGGTAAACGCCCACGAGCAATGATCATGTTCGGATTAATCCCTGCGCTGTTCAATGATCGCACTGCATGCTGTGTCGGCTTTGTTTTCATTTCACCCAAGTGATCTGGTACCGGCAAATAGCTCACAATCACAATGGCAACATCATCCGGGTTTTTGTTCTTCATCATGCGTGCCGCTTCGAGAAACAAAATATTCTCGTATTCCCCCACTGTGCCACCGATTTCGATCAGCGTGATCTCTGCGTTGTGTTTTTTTGCTGCAGTGGTAATACGACGAATAATTTCGAGCGGGACATCGGGTACCACCTGTACATTTTTGCCTTTGTACTCTAAATTGCGTTCTTTCCGAATGACTTCGAGATATACACGACCCGTTGTCATGTAGTTTTCTGACTGCAGGTCGACATTTAAAAAACGTTCGTAATTCCCCATGTCCTGATCGGTCTCATCGCCGTCGTCAGTTACGAAAACTTCGCCGTGTTCCGTTGGGTTCATGGTTCCCGCATCAACATTGATATAGGGGTCAGCTTTCAGTGCCGTAACACGAAAACCTTTCGCAGCAAAAATAGCACCAAGCGAAGCGCACGTCACTCCTTTTCCCACACCGCTCATGACACCTCCTACAACAAAAATATATTTGGCCATAGCAGAAAAAATCGTTTAATCTATGTCTGGCATTGGTGCATCCCAACCACCTTTATCAATAACCGCTTGAATACGCTCGACTTCTCGTGTGAGTGTTTCCCCTTCATATTCACCCGCATGGGCACTTGATCCACCATAACTTGGCGCTTTTTGATCAAGATGCAGTTTTATGACGAGTCCATTGTTAGACTCATCCGTGTATGCGTGATATCGCGGGAAAGGAATACCGGACAATCGCCGCGCAAAACTAATCTCACCGGTATCGCGCGCACGTTCAAGTGCGTAGCCGGCACGACGCATTAAGTTTACCCCTTGCATCAAGCTCACCCCAGGAACACGAATGGTCATATTATTCACCTGTTACTTTTCCGCCACTTGGTAACATGCCTGCTGTACCCCGATCCATAGCAAGGTTCGCCATGGCATCCGCATCTTTATTTTGTTCGCGCGGGACATGATTAAACCCAATCTTCTGAAACCGCTGCGCCAAACCCATTGCTTTTGTATACAGAGGAAGAAGTTTTGCGTCACGAACTTTAAACGTACGATTGCACTGGTTTACAATCAATAAGCTGTCCATGCGCACTTCAAGCTCGGTCACATCCTGCTCAAGCGCTTGTTCGAGGCCCATAATCAACCCATCGTATTCTGCTTGATTATTCGTCGTCACGCCCAAGAAGTGACCGAAGCGACCAACAATCTTTCCATCCTGCCACAACACTGCCCCAGATCCACCAGGACCAGGGTTACCGCGTGCGCCACCATCCGAATACATGATCATTTTTTTGTGTTGGCTCATAGACAATTCGTAAGACCCTATTCTATATCGCTTGCATGCCGCATGTCGAGCGCTCGCATTTCTATCGAGGTCTTCCCATTCCAGACGTTTTCAGAAAGTTCCACTGGCACATCAATCACGTCTCCCAATTTAAACATCTCTCCCCACGTCTTTCCTTTACTAAATGCAATGATTTTCTTGGGATTACGATCAGCATCTGACCGCACCGTAAGCTTTAGGTGTTTTCCACCTTCCCCTAACCGTTCTTTGCCAACAATGACTGCATTTTTGAGCAAAAACTTTGGCCGCGCGTTCCCTTCACCAAACGGTTCCATCTGCACAATAAGCGCCCACAACTCTTGTGTCACATCCTCTGAACCAAGTACAGCATCTAGATAGAGCTCTGGCTCAAGTACACGACCCGCAATTTGTATATCCGCTGCCACATTCAAGGCACTCGCAAACTCTTGCCACTTCCCTTCTTCACCTAACGTAAAACCTGCCGCCTTTGCATGCCCTCCAAATCGCGGCATATATGATTTCACTAGTGACAGAGCCTCAAAAATATTCAAACCGTCGATCGAGCGCGCCGAGGCAATAACTTTCCCTTCGCTCGTCTTGCACGCCACAATTGCTGCGCGACCATATTCTTCCATGAGGCGCGATGCCACGATTCCAAGAACTCCGTGCGGCCACTCTGGCCCATAGACCATGCAAACTGGCACGTCCACCTTTTTACCCAGCATGGCAATTGCCTCACGCGTCACGCGCTCAGTTGCTTTCTGGCGCTCTGTATTGTACTCGTGAAGCTGGTTTGCAAGCCGTGCGGCATCTTCGTCACTCGCTGCCATCAAAAGCTCATAGGCTGTCCGCGCATGTTCCATACGGCCCGCAGCATTAATCCGTGGAGTAATCTGAAAGCCGATTGTTCCGGTATCAATATTTCCTGATGTTACTTTCGCAATATCGTAGAGTCGCTGCAAACCAAGTCGGCGTGTTTTATTCAATACTTTGAGCCCGTATCTGACCAACACACGATTTTCTCCATCAAGCGCCCCCACGTCAGCAACGGTGGATATGGCCACGAGATCCAATAACCATTTTTCCTCGCCTTCAATAATTTCTCGCGTACGATGTTCCCACACGCGATAGCGGGCAAACAACGCACAGACTAATTTCCATGCAACCGTGCCACCGGTCAGATTGGGGTACGGGTACCCAACTCCTTCAAGTTTTGGATGAATAATCGCAAATGCTTTTGGAATAACGGGTGGAATATGATGATGGTCAGTAACAATCACATCAATACCGAGTTCATTCGCACGGTCTACCTCAATCGCATTACTAATCCCCAAATCACACGTGATAAGAAGTTTTGCTTTCTTTTCGGCTGCTGCTTGGAGCGCAGCTATATTTAATCCATAGCCTTCTTTCTCGCGGTGCGGAATATATGCTTCAAACCGTGCGCCAAGCATTCTAAGCGCTGTCGAAAGAATGGTGGCGCCCGTCACTCCATCAGCATCATAGTCACCGAAAATTACGATGAGCTCATCATTCTTAATCGCAGCAAGTATTCGCTCAACCGCACGCTCCATGTCGCGAAACAAAAACGGATCATGCAAGGTTGTGGCATAATCCGCAGTGAGATATTCCTGTGCTGCTTCTTTTGTGCTGATACCGCGTGCAAACAACAACTGCGCGGCCATAGGTGGAAGATGCGACAATGCCACGCGGACATTTTCTGGCATGACCTCACGCACAATCCATTTCTTTTCCATATTCGAAGAATATGTCCCAAGGAACTCGAGGGACCTACATTAACAATCAGTACCCTCCCCCAAATGCTGGCGCAACAGTAAATACAATCATCGATAGAGCAACAAAGGAGCAGACAACCACCCAAATAATCTTAATAATTTTACGATGTTTCATAGTTCGGCTTCGCTCACTACAAGTTAACTCTACAAGCTTTAATGGACAGAGGAGCATGATACTTGATTTTACAGATAGAAAACAAGTCGTTGCGTCAAGATAAAAAACGTCCGCCTCCTTGCAATCAAGGGGCGGACTACGCAAACTCTACTCCTTCAGAATATGAGCTATCGGGAGGGAGATGGAATGATCCAAATCTTTTCCACCCGACCGATGTACAAAGACAAGACGCCGACCGACAGAGAGTAGACCGGTGACCTCGTACTGCGACCACTGTGTTGCCCCTACGCAGTAATCTTCTGCATTTCGGTGCAACCCAAACAGTTTCGATTCCGAGATCATGCGAATATTGACCTCATGAAGAGCGCGCGTTGTTCCGACGGCGCGAGGAAACACCAAGAGTACCTCTAAGCACTCAACATTGCGATCCTGCTGCCGTTGATACAACCCATGTGAGACCACTCGCAACACCATTGCTTCTGGTGCCCGCGCAAGATCAGCTTCCTCCACGAGGTTAAGTATTTGGTCACCAGCTGTTAGTCTGCGACACACACTACAAAACCTCTGCATGTGCCGCGGAAGACCAAACCGATTTTCATGCGTGTTGTTCATGACCAGCGCTCACTCCCCAGCGCGACTAGTTCGTTGTTTCGCCATAAGCACGAACATACCTATGAGCGCTATGCCAAGCACCGTGAGCAAAAACGCCATAAATTCCATCTTACCCAGCCACAACGCTTTAATGCCTACTACCAAAAAAACGGTGGCAAAGAAGACGACAAGCTTACGGTCGAGAATGGGAGGATCTTCGTCTGGTGAGCCGTCATCGTAGCTCCAGCCGTTCCACTCCCTCGTCTTAAAAAAGACGAGCATACCTACGGGAGTGAGCATGAGAGCAGCGCATCCGAACTCAACTGCACTGATGTACATCCAGGGAACGCCGACGAGCCACAACACGATTCCGATTACCAGAAACACGTTCAGGAGCCATACATCGCCACGGTCCATGAAGGCCTCCGCTGTCTCCATTGAGACGGTAAAAGAGCGAGATTCTAAAGCTAGTTCATCAAATGAATATAGAAAAGTCAATAAATTGACGCTATTTTAAAAACCTGCAAAGATACTCGCGGCATTCAACCTAAGGAGAATATGCCATGCTCTTTCAACTCGACCCGAAGTACGACCAGTACATCATCAAAGAATTCCAATTCTGGAGACTCTACCTCCACGGAAATCAATACTTCCCTGGACGGATGTACGCGGCAGCATATCGCGACTTCATTCAAAAACGGCACATGACCCACAATGAGGCCGAGGAGCTGTTTCACATTGAGTGCGTAGCAAGTGACGCAATCACCCTACTTACTATGGCCCCGCACTTCAACTACTTCTGGGGTGCCAACGAATGGCCTCATGCGCACTCGCACATCATTCCGCGCTACAAGGACCCTGTCACCATCTTTGGCCACACATTCAAGGATGAGTTCTGGGGCCAGAACTACGGGGAATACCCCAAGAGCTATCAGATTCCCCGCGACGTCGAGACTGGCATCCTCGTGAATCTGCGTCGCCACTTCCAGCGGAACTCCTAGCCCACAACGCACCGTAACAAAAAACGCCCCGCGTGCATCTCGCGCGCCGGGCGTCTTCTTTTTTTACTCAAATTCAACCATGAGTGGTAGATGATCGGAAACTTCGACGGGAAGCGCCTTAAAATCTTTCACTTTAATATCCGGCGAAACCAGAATATAGTCCGCAAACTTGCATTCTTTTTCATAAAAACTACTGCGTGTGGAAAGCACATTGTATTCCTTAACCAAATTGCGCATACCGTCTTCGAGTATAGCAAGACTTCGCGTGTCTGGTCGCAAGTTGAAATCACCGCAGAGAATTTTCTTTCCTTGAATTTGATCTAAGAACTTTTTGACATTCATCGATTGCTCCAAGCGGTGTTCATTGTCACGCTTATCTGTATCTTTGATCCAAATACCATGCAGATTCGCGATGGTTATCTGCTTCTCATCTTGGGTAATAGTTGCATATTGCAGGTTTCTTGAAAGGCCTCCATAAAGATGGTCGTCATCTCGATTTTCAAATGCCACAATATTGCCGTGCGTGCTAATGGATAATCCTTTGCGAACAAATACCGCAAGTCCATAAGACAAATCAAAATCCGCTTTGCCCTCATAACAGAATCCTGATTCACCAGGTGCAAAAAACCCTGTGAATTCAGTTAATATCTCGCTTATTCTTTCATACACATCAGCACGGGCACCCCAACCCGCGTCAGTTCGATCACTGCTCGTACTAAACACTTCTTGAAAACAAAAAATATCCGTGCTATCGCGCTGCTCCTTTAAAAATGCAACCAGTGGCTCGAACCACTTTCCACCGAAAATATTGAGGGAGATGAGTTTCATAAACCAATCATTTATTTTCTATGGTGCGGGATTCCCGATCGCGTCGGGAATGACAGCGAGACTACCGTCTCAAGATCGCCAAATACGCTTCGGGCGGGATGTCTACTTTGCCTTTGCCGCGCTCCATCATTTTCTTTTTACCTTTTTTCTGTTTCTCCAAAAGTTTTTGCTTACGTGAAGCATCGCCACCAGAAAGAGTTCCTGTTACATCTTTGCGGAATGCAGCCACGCGATCTGAGGCAACAATCTTCCCGCCAATGAGTGATTGAATCTTCGTTTCAAATTGTTGGCGAGGTAAGGTCTCCGCCAGCGAAGAGACAATTTTACGGCCCACACGTTGCGCTTCGTCTTCATAGACAATCGTCGCAAGCGCCGGTACTTCTTCTTCGGCAACACGGATATCAAGCCGTACCACATGTGCCTCGCGGAACCCAATCACGTCATAACTCAGCGACCCATAGCCGGAGCTGACACTTTTTAAGCGGTCATAGAAATCAGTAAGAATAGCGGCGAGCGGCAATTCGTAGTGCAAAATCATGCGCTCATGACCATTGGTGGTACCACCCAAAAATTCAGTATTCAAAAACAGTCCCCGCTTGTCTTGCATGAGTTGCATGATCGGGCCGATAAAATCTTTCGGGCTAATAATCTGCGCCTTGACCCACGGCTCCTCGATCATCGACAAATGATTAAAATCTGGCAACTCGTGCGCACCGCGAACCATAATCTCCTCACCTTTATTCGTGAGCGCATGGAAGCCGACCGACGGCACGGTTGTAATAACTTCGATGTCATATTCACGACGCAATCGCTCTTCCATGATTTCTAAATGGAGCAACCCAAGAAATCCGCAACGGAACCCAAACCCAAGTGCGGTTGCACGTTCTGGTTCAAACGAAAAAGCTGCATCATTCATCGAAAGCTTTTCCATAGCTTCACGCAACTTTCCAAACTCATCGCCCATCTTAGGAAAGATTCCCGCAAACACCATTGGGGTAACTTCTTTATAGCCTGGCAATTGCTCGACCACCGGCGCGTCATTCGCACCCGAGGCAACCGTGTCACCAACGCGAACCTGCTTGAGTTCTCGCAAACCAGTAACAATGTAGCCAATGCTGCCGGCGTTTAATTCGGCTGCTGCTACGAGTTTCGGTGAAAATGTTCCAACTTCCAGAATTTCTGCCGTGGCGCCTGTTCCCATAAAACGAACTTTACTATTGGCTTTCATGGCACCATCCACGATACGCACATAGGCAATCACTCCGCGATACTCGTCGTAAAAAGAATCGAAAATAAGTGCACGCAACATTCTGTCTGTTGCATGACCAACCGGAGTCACGGAATCACGCGGGCCAGGAACACGTTTTATAATCTCCTCAAGTAATCTATCAACCCCTTCGCCGGTCTTCCCGGAAACATGAAGAATTTCTGATCGATCAATGCCAGTGAGATTCATCAGTTCATCTTCGGCACGTTCAATGTCAGCATTGGGTAAATCAATTTTGTTGATGACTGGAATAATCGCCAAATTATGTTCAAGCGCAAAATTCAAGTTGTTGATTGTCTGCGCTTGCACGCCTTGGGTTGCATCAACCAAAAGTACCGCACCCTCTACGGCGGCGAGGGAACGGGATACCTCATAGGCAAAGTCAACGTGACCTGGTGTATCAATCAGGTTTAAAATATGACCCTTATATTGCATGCGTACTGGCGCAAGCTTGATGGTAATTCCACGTTCGCGCTCGATGTCGAGCTGGTCAAGAAGCTGATCTTTCATCAACCGCTTATCAACCGTGCCCGTGAGTTCCATAAGACGATCAGCCAGCGTGGATTTGCCGTGATCAATGTGGGCGATAATGCAGAAATTTCGAATGTTGCTCATAAGCGAAACGGGCAGCCTAATACTACCCGCATGTGCCCTTACACTAGCAATTTTTAGCTATTTTCGCAAGAGTACGCCGAGCATCCATAGCATGACGACCGAAAGCAGTCCGACAAGCACCCAGACCTTCGGGTTCGCGAAGTTCCAGAACGAAACCGAAAGCGGTAACGTATCACGACTAATCTGGGCATTGCGATCCTTAATGCTTAAGACTGCCGTGTAATCCCCCGGCGTTTTATATGTATGAGAAACCTCTTTGCCCTCGGCTCCTCCGCCATCGCCAAATTCCCAGAAAAACTGGGCGGTTTTTGGTGTATTCAGGCCAGTAGCTGTAAATGCAAATGTATTCCACGTTTTGCGATCAACACTCGCTGCCGCACGAACAATTCCTTTTACGCTATCTGTTTTCTTTGGTGTGCCATCATCAGAAATAACCTCGTCTTGTATGCCTACTGTGGCTGATACTGCTTCTGCAACAATCTCTTTTGCCTGAGCTGTGGGAGTGAGTTTTAGTGTTTCCTTTTTGTCTGCCACGACTGGCGGCGCTACAGTTACCGGCTGAGGCTTGGCAACAATAATTTCTTGCTTAGAACGCTTCGCATCAAGCGGATACACATCTTTACTATCACTCACCCCATCGCCATCGCTGTCAGGATTTAAGGGATTTGTGCCTTTTTTTGATTCCTCTGTGTCAGACAATCCATCATTATCATCGTCGTCATCGCACGCATTTCCAAGCCCATCACGATCGGTGTCAACCTGATCGATATTTTGCACTTTTAGACAATTATCTTTTTCATCACTAATGCTATCTCCATCCGCGTCTGCCATGGGTACAATAAGCGGCGACAAGGCTTCATCGTTTGCTTTGTTTTCGTCAACCGGCGCGACTGCGCGTACTTTGACCAACACATTAAACGGACCATTTGGTACAGTAAAATCAGCAAAAACCTCATCAGCAAACCCACCAACACGTGCAGAAACCATTTGCTCTTCACCAATAGGAGTGGCTCCTTGAAAAAATAACACTGCGCCGCGCATATCTTTCGTGCCAAAATTATGCACCGTAGCATACACACGAGCTGTTTGGCCGACTACGAGATTCTCTGGCACAAAAGCAATGTCTGCAGCACGCACACCCAAATCAGCAGTATACGTTGCACCACTGGCTCCAAGTGGAATGGCTACTACGGACACAAGAGCTAGACCAAGTAACCATTGTTTTATCATAGGAAAATACAAAAATAGTTTTGTAGTATACCGCGGCAATCTTCGCGCGGTCAAAATGTTGTCCACACTGCTATACCCAACTCTGCTTGTGGGTATACAAAAACAAAAACCCCGCCAGAAGCGAGGTTTTTGAGTAAGCAGTACTTACTTGGTTTCTTTGTGCAATTTATGCATCTTGCACCACTCACAAAACTTTTTGAGCTCAAGACGATTCTTAAGCTTCTTTTTGTTCTTGGTTGAGTGGTAGTTGACGCGATGGCACTCAGTACACTCTAATTTTACTAGGTTTTCTTGTGACATACAGGGGTTTTGAAGTGAAACGAGTATAGCATGGTATCGAAAACCTGTCCAGAACTGTATTTTAACCAAAAAAGGCCTATTTCTAAACAAAGCCGCTTCGCGGGATCGAACCGCGGACCTACAGTTTACAAAACTGTTGCTCTACCAGCTGAGCTAAAGCGGCACCATTCGTGCGTCGGGACTATACTAACAAAAGAATCGAAATCTGGCGAGGGGTGGCTACTTTTTACCCTCATTTTCAACAAAGTAGCGCTGCAATATGGCTCGATAAATATCACCACGACTTACCATTCCAATAATTTTCCCGTCTTCCACAACAGGCACATGATGCATGCCAGTTGCGACCATTTGGGCTCCAATTTTGACTACCGGCGTTTCTGGTGTGGTTGTGAGCGGTCTCGTGCTCATAACCGTATTCACAAGGCGCTCTGCGGTGTTTCTTGCACCAGCTTCTAGGCTATTATAGTCTAAACCAGTTTCTGGATTCTGATAAAAATCCTTGTAGTCCGGAAACATCGCACGAAACAGGTCTTTCTCGGACAAAAACCCCACCAGTACCCCATCTTTTACCACTGGCGCACCGCTCACACGATGCTCAAGAAACACACGCACTGCTTCATCGCACCGCATGCCTGGCGCAATCGTCAAAGGCTCTTTGTGCATAATGTCTTTCACCTGCATATACATGTACTATACTCCTACGAGTAAAAACAAAACAACCCCCCTAGTCAAACTAGTCAGGGTTGCGATACTTTTTGAGTTTTTAGTTGGGTGGGGAAGGATTCGAACCTTCGAAGGCATAAAGCCAGCAGATTTACAGTCTGCCGCGGTTGACCACTTCGCTACCCACCCGGACCTCTGTACAAGTTTTAATGGAGCCGTTGTCCGGGGTTGAACCGGAGACCTCGTCCTTACCATGGACGCGCTCTACCAACTGAGCTACAACGGCACACATCCCTCACTACAGCATTTCTTCTATCTTCTTTTCAAACTCCAAGATCTTTGCATTTTCTGGGTTTACTTCCTTTAACTTTATAAGCCCCTCCATCGCTTTCATTTTATCCGACATGAGTATAGCAAGTTCGATGAAAATATCAAGCACACGAGGTTCGACCGAAGATTCCTTCACCAGCCGATACGCCACCGCAAGCGCCCGGGCAGTATTTCCGACTTCTCGCAATGCAGTTGCTGCCTCAAACAAGTAGCGGCTTTTCTTTGCAGGATTCAGCTTAGCCAAAAACTGCCACGCTTCTGCAGCTTCTTGCCATTCCTTACGACTTGCATAAATCTCCGCTAAACTTTCGTACGCTTCAACGTTTTTATGGTCCGTTTTAATAACCTCGAGCAACAACCTCTCAGCTTCTCCTGGATCAATATCTTGCACTAAGCGTGCGGCATGCAGCACACCGCTAATATCTTTCGTCTTATTCAAAAAAAGACGTCGCTCAATCATGTGGAGCTTTTCAAACAATGCACTAATTTTTTTTGAAATATACTCCGCGAAATCATTCAGAAACGAAAAATTGGTAAGCCACACACGGACCTTTCTAATCATGCGATCCATCGCAAGCTGTTTTTTGAGTTCCGAAAGACGCTCCTCGGGAATCGAACCAACCTCAATAGAGGCAAGCTGTGGCAGTTTACGAATAAGAAACGCACCGAGAATACACGCGGTGATCAGAAGGATTGCCAGTGCGATAATATTCAATGCCATAGCCTGACTGATGGATTAACGCTCTGTGTATGCCTGGATTATGCCATGAAACGCGGCTGCGTCAAGGCTTGCGCGACCAACAAGAAAACCATCGACGAACGGCACGTGTGCGAGAGTACGGGCTGATTCTTGGTCAACAGAACCACCATACACAATGCGTGCACTTCTTCCAAGTATGGCATGAATCATGTCGTGTGCTTCGGCTACAACCTTTACGGTTGCAGCTTTTTTAGCGCCAATAGCCCACACAGGTTCGTACGCAATAACGAGAGGGGTGCTTGCCTTGAGTGTGCGCAAACCGTGACTGATCTGCCGCTTCAACACCGTGCGGATACGATTTGCCTTGCGTTCGGCGCGCGTTTCCCCTACGCAAAGAATTGGCACCAATTGCGCCTTCATCGCTTCGCTGATCTTCCGAGCAACTATGTCATCATCCTCACCATACTGCACGCGGCGTTCGCTGTGCCCAATAATCACATATGTCGCACCTGCTTCTCGTGCTTGTTCTGCAGAAACTTCGCCCGTACAAGCTGCTTCGGTACCAATAGTTTGTATCGCAACTCCCATACGAGTATCGCGCACAATTTCTGCTACCGAGAGAAGCGCCAATGCAGACGGAGCAACCACCACTTCCACATGATTTGCATTCTGTAATTCAACCATGAGCGCTTGCACCAAGCGCACACTATCCCCTACGCCAAGGACATTTTTCCAATTACCAATAATGAGTGGCTGTTTCTGTGTCATACCCTAAGTAGCGACAAAAATTCTTTTTCAGTTTCAAACGGACCAATGAGTGCTGCAGAGATTATCTTGCTATCAATCACTTCATTCGCCACTTTTTTTACATCTTCGAGGGTAACCTTCATGTAATCGTTTATTTTCTCATCAGGCGATTCAGTTTTTTGCTCAAATAACTCTTGTTTGCCATACCAATCAGCAATCTCGAGAGTATCTTCGAACCCCAAACTGATTTTACCGCGAATGTATTCTTTGGAATCATTCAGCTCTTTTTTTGTCAGGCCTTTTTTTGCCTTGGTAAGTTCTGCCATGATGACCTTAATAGCCTCTTTCAGTCGTGCGGCATCAAGACCTGCCTGCACACGGAATGAACCAATATCATCAAATGGGGAAACATCGGTGCGGACAGTATAGGCAAGACCGCGTCGTTCACGTACCGAAATAAACAACCGCGAACTCATGTTGCCACCCAGTGCGACGTGCAAAAGCTTGAGTGCTGGCAGCCGCTTGTCGCTGTTACCATACGCAGGAAACCCAACAGAAAACTGCACCTGCTCAATAGCTTCTTTGTGTTGCACGCTCATGGATACACCTTTTTTGATAGCACCTGGCGGATATTTTTTACTTGGACCCTTGTGAGAAGAAAATTCTGCACACAGCACCCGAATTGTTTCGAGAACAGAGTCCTCAAGATCACCGACCACCACAACCACGACGTTTTTTGGACTATAATTCCTGTTCACAAATTGTACAATGTCGTCACGCTTGATACGCATCATCGATTCTTTTGTGCCAGCAATATTCCACCCAAGCGATGAACCTTTATAGAGCGTTGACTCAAACAAATCTTCGATGTGCATGAGGGGGTTTTCCTCGTACATTTTAATCTCCTCCAGAATAACCTTGCGCTCGCGCTGTACCTCTTCTTCATCAAACTTTGAATGCAGGAGCATGTCGAAGATAGTTTCTGCAGCCATCGGCATGTGCTCACGTGGCACTTTGATGTAGTACCCCGTGTAATCCTTGCCCGTAAACGCGTTATACTCGGCCCCAACGCGGTCGAGCGCGCCAGAAATATGCAACGTAGTAGGACGCTTGGGCGTGCCTTTAAACATCAGGTGCTCGACAAAATGTGAAATACCATTCGTGCGTGCATCTTCGTACCGAGAACCCACTTTGGTCAATACCAAAATAGTCGCGGCTTTTGTCCACGGCGTTTTTACATGCAAGAATCGCACTCCATTTTTTAAGCGTTCTTTTACGGGAGTGATATCCATAAAAATAGTCCAACGAGGAGGGATTAGCGAGACAACTTGCGATAGACGTGCGCGTGCGCAATAAGCGTTGTCGGGACACTGGCAAAAACGCCAACCACCAAACCAAGTACGCCGAGAAGGTTCACCCCGAACGATGTAATGTTCAAGAGCAATAAATCCCACTCGTGACCACGAGTAATTTCCCAGCTATGCCCAATGGCTTTAAATGGCCAGTATCCGTGTTCGATGACAGCATAAAATACAAATTGCAGACGAATCTTGAAATAGATTCCCGGGATAATCAACAACACGTATCCGACAATTTTTATGATCGACACAAGAATGTATGCGAGAAACAGTTTCAACCAGAGCAAAGGCTTTGGTGCGAGAAAGGCAAAGGATGGCATCTTTCCGTCAACAACTGCAAGCTGAGCCTTCGTGGTTGCGATGTTGACGCACACAGAAAACAGAAGCCCAACCAACAGAACAGCATACCCGACAATCGTCATATTACGGGATACAACATGCGTCTTGTCGCCCACCGGAAACACTCGCATAACGAGATATGCAATAAAACTAGAGATCAGCAATACAAAAAAGAACCAAAAGTGCTTTTTCATACCTTCCCAACCAAACGAAAGACTTTCCCCAACAGAGAATTTCTGTGCATTCATAGCAAAAGTTTAATCAAATCAATGAACCAATAGTAGCGCGAAACCGGCCTCTCTCACAAGGGGCTACTTTGCGTAAGCCATGGCGTGTATTACGCGCCAATCCAGGTCTGTTGTAGGTAGTCGACCAAAAATACTCACAAACCACTGAAGGGCGCCTTCTTCGCGATCAAGAGAGCGAGCAAATTGTAGTCGATACATGATAATTTCATACATATATCGTTCTGGCCCGACAATCGTATTGGGATCTACCTTACCGGTGATTTTCTGCCATACCGGAAGAACACTGTCTGCTTCGGCGCGTTCCCAGGCTAAGGCATGCATAGGCACAGTACCAGATCCCATCAGGCTGATCATTTGCGCGCTAGGTTCATTACCGTAAATGGCCATGTAATCACGCCACATAATCTCACGATCCGCCTCTGACAACGTTTTTGTTGCCGGTGTACCTACCTTTACAAAAATATCATGATTCCACGGAGCAACAACCACCGATGGTGTGTTTTCTACTGGAATCACTACTGCTGGCGGCTGAAGAGTGGGCGTTATCCGCACAGATACCTCGGGCGTCAACACAGAATAATTTCCAGATTCATCACGGGCTCGCATTATATATAGATACTCTTCTCCTTTTTTTACGTCCGTATCAATAAACTGAGATTTGTTATCCTTTGCAAAAAAAACACTAATAGGCTCGCTTCCGTTGACGGGTGTATTACCGCCACCATTTCTTAATAATTCAATAATTCGAGTATCTGGAGCTGTGGGATTTTTCCACGCGAGTGTTGCGACTTTACCATCAGTCGTTGCGGCAAATTCAGTAATTGGATCGGGAGGAATTAAATCTAAAGATCGCCTACTACCATTACTTCCACCACCTGCACCCACCAAAAAAATAGATTCGTAAGCACTCGATGGCATATCGCCAGATCCGCTCTTGATAGTATTTGCGACACGAAACTGGTATACCGTTCCGCTGGTCAAATCTCCGTGCGCACAAATAATTCGTGTACCAGATACCGTAACCGTTGTACATACATTGGGATCTGCCGGACTAGCGCATGATGTTGGGTCAACTGCGCCAGTACAAGCCTTCAGTGTAACTGTACCCGTTGTCACTGTAGAACCATCAAGTGATTCACTGCTATTTACCGCGACTTCATCACTCACTCCAACACCTGTTGATTCTCTCACTGGCAAACCACCCGTAAAAAATGGCACACCTGCTGTTTGAGTAGAAGAGACATTCGTGCCGATAACACGGAAACCTCCAAAACTATCGGCAAAGTCTGCTTGAATCACGTATAGATACGCACCTGATTGAATAATTTTCCGAAGCGGCATGGCTGAAAGATTCACGGAAACCCCCAACGTTACCGGATGAATAGGATCCGAAAAATCCAGCGCGGCAATACTACTTGGCACAAGCCCCTCAAAGTCGTATCGCCCTATATACGCAAAATCTCCACCAATATAGGCAAGCCCGGATACACCTGGGGTACCCGTACTGAGCACTGCATCGGTCACATCCGTCGGATTGATTGGATCCGCCACAGAAACGATCTTCAGAGAACCAGCCCCTGTATCGCCATAGGTAATATATGCATATTTTCCGTGCATGGTGAGGGCTGGTGATAACGTGCTGTCTGATGTCGCACCAAGATCGACAGAGCCAATAACGTATGGTCCAAGCTCCCCGTCTAGTGGGACCACAAATAACTTCTTTCGGGAAGGAGACGCCGTGTCATCTGTCCCTGCAATATATGCGTAATTACCGGAAACCACCACTGCACTCAATGAGCGTCCATTAGGCATACCGGTTACCGTATTACCAACAACACTCAATGAGCCAGTAGGGTTAGAGATATCCACCACGGTCATGTCCCCATTACCATCGAGATGATATGCTCGATTTCCGCTTACCGTAAGCGCCATAGAGGAACCATTCATACTCAAAATTTGAGAAGAAATTGAAGGGCTTGCGGGATTACTGATATCAACAGCAAATAGCTTGGTGTTTCCATTTACCTCGGATGTTATATATGCGTAATTTCCCTGCACGGCTATATGAGATCCCGCTGAACCAATTTCGCCATTTGAAGGCATAAAAACAGTATCACCGCCAACAACAAGGGGGGTGGCGGGGTTTGAGATGTTCACAATTCGAAAACCACTATCCGATTCCTGCGGAAATACTATATACGCATAGGAACCTTGAATAACCATGTCTGTCGGCTGAAAGGGTAACTCCAAACCAGTACCCCCAACAATAGATAGTGTTGGTTGAGCAGAGCTTGGCCGTCCATAGAAAAAAATACCGCCGAGTACCAAGACTAGTACGGCAATGCTAACCAAAAGTGTATGAACTGCGCGAAAACGCATAAAGGCACGATAGTACATTCGTGTCTTTATTATACACCCAACAAAAAACTGCTTCTATTTCGTACTATAATGCTCTGACAAATACCGAACAAGATCTACGATTGCAACACGCTCCTGCACCATGGTGTCACGATCACGCACCGTCACTTTTTTATCTTCAATGGATTCAAAGTCTACAGTCACGCAGTAGGGCGTACCGATTTCGTCTTGGCGACGATACCGCTTACCGATCGATTGTGTTTCGTCGTACTCAACGACGAATTGATCTTTGATCGCATTGAATACTTCGCGCGCCGTTGGCGAAAGTGTATCGTTTTTTGACAAGGGCAACACGGCGACCTGCACTGGCGCGATATTTTTGGGGAATTTCATAACCACACGGATTTCGCCATTCACCTCTTCTTCGTGATACGCAGACAACAGTGCTGCAAGAATACTACGATCTAATCCAAAGCTTGGTTCAATAACATGCGGAACGAAACGCTCGTTTTTTTCTTGGTCAAAATACTCAAGCTTTTCACTCGAGAATTTTGCATGCTGCGTTAAATCAAAATCTCCGCGATGCGCCAGACCAAAAAGTTCTTTGAATCCACCGAATGGATACTCGAACTCTACATCCACTGTTTTGCGTGAATAGTGCGAAAGTTTTTCTTTGGCATGTTCGCGGCGGCGTAATTTTTCTTTTGGCACACCAAGCAATTGCGCAAATTCTTCCTGCAACTCAAGCCATCTATCAAAAATAGATTCCCAC
>CAZHIP010000001.1:251081-266564 GCA_964532925.1 uncultured Gammaproteobacteria bacterium | reverse complement strand
TCCGCTTCGATAACCTTATTCTTTTCAAAAAAATATGAAAAAAATAGTATTCCTTATCATACCGCTGATATTCCTTGGTTCTGGATGCGCAACAACCAAAGACATGCCCCGCACAACCCTCCAAGAAACAGAAGAGCGGATTCTCGATTTGAGTAATCAAGGACTCACCAAAATTCCTGACGAGGTTTTTACAAAAACATCTCTCGAGCAACTGGACCTTTCCGGAAACAAATTAACCGGCACACCGCAAGCAGAGATTCGCCAATTACAAAATCTGCGGATTCTCAACTTGAGCAACAATACACTCACTGGATTACCTGCAGAAATCGGACAACTCAAAAAACTTGAACTCCTCAATGCAGCACACAACCAACTTACTGGATTACCTTTGGAGCTCGGCAATCTGACCAAACTCAAGACACTAGATCTCTCGGGAAACAAATACTCAACACAAGACCTTGACCACATTGCTGCGCAACTTACCTCTACCGCAATCGGACGATAAGGTATGTCGACCTGGTTCGTATATCTGCTTCGCTGCGCCGATGCCACTTTGTATGCCGGCATTACAACCGATCTAAAGGCGCGCCTACAAAAACATAACACTGGCATGGGTGCAAAATATACTCGTTCACGCCTCCCTGTAGTCTGTGTGTGGCAAGAACAAGCTATGGGTGAATCCAACGCGCGCAAACGAGAAGCTGAAATCAAAAAACTTACGCGCTCAGAAAAACTGCGACTTATTCAGACGTTATTGCCATGATCCACGGTTTTGGATAGAGTTATATCTATGGCAAACAAAAAGCTATTCTGGCTGATTTGTATCGGCATTGTCAGTGGATTTATCCTCCTCGCTTTTTCTTTTTCAAAAAAAATCCTTCCACCTGCACAGCCTATAGTAACAATACCTATCGTCGAACCAATCCCAGAAACCACCGCTATCTTCACTCTGCGATTAGGGGATACCATGAAGCCACCAGCCGAATGGTCAGTAAAAATATTGTCGCCTGAGCAACAGTTTCAAAACTACGTAGTCACCACACCCGACAACGAGTTTCCGCTTACCGAAATTACAGTGAGCGAGTGGCTCAGTGGGCCTAGCACAGGAGAAGTTGACGTGATTAGCCACGAGAAACGTCCCCAAGCACTCAAAATACTGCAAAATCTCTATGACCATGGTCAAATAAGCAGTACTGATCGTGCTGCGTTTCTTGCTACGGCGGGAGAATTCCTGGGTTACAGCGATACCTATCGTTCTGCACTCACCTATATCACGAGTACCGACAATACCTTCCGCGGGATCTCATTCTACAACCTTATTGGTCAAGATGTAGGAGTTTCTCCGATATATTATGTCGTACTGTACAATCCAACATCTGAAACGATCGTTTTTGCAAATTATTATCTCGCGCAATCGACAAGAGAAGTAACTGCAACAAATAGCCGCATCCGCGCCATTGATTGGACAAAAAACAATAACGACACGCGCCTAGCAAAACTCGACCTAGAGGCTCGTGAACAGTTTCAAAAACTTGTTGAAGAAACTCCACGCAAAGACTTGAGCTTTGGCGCAGCACTTGATGCGATCGACGACTTTATGCGAACCACATCGCACACGCCATAATCTTTGTTTTCATGCGCACTCCTCATGTTGTTATTATCGGCGGTGGATTTGGTGGAACCTATACGGCACATCACCTTATCCGCCATATCAAAAAAGGCGAGATATCTGTTACTCTGATCAATCGGACCAACTATTTCCTATTCACACCATTGTTGCACGAAGTAGCAACAGGCTCACTCACTCCAACCAGTGTCACTGAGTCGCTGGGAGAAATTTTTGCAAACAGCGGCGTCAAACTCATTATTGGCGATGCCGCGATTAATCTCGAGGAAAAAACCGTAAAGGTAAACGGCACCGAACTCTCGTATGATTATCTCGTAATCACTTCGGGGTCAGAAACCAACTATTTCAACACGCCCGGCGCAGAACAATATGCATTGCCACTTAAAACAGTTGGTGACGCCATGCACATTCGTGAACGAGTTATTCACGCGTTTGAAAAAGCACAGGCCTGCAAAACAGTAGCTGAACGCCGTAAAATACTATCCTTCGTGGTTGTGGGAGCTGGACCAACTGGTGTGGAGCTCGCCGCAGAACTTATCGAGTTTGCAGGAGCAATAGAAAAGCGGTACCACCATGCCAAAAATGAGTTATCGATCCACCTGATCAGCTCAGATTCCGTCATTCTAAAAATGCTTCCTCGCAAGTTACAAATGCTTGCGGCTACACACCTACAGAAAAAGGGCATACATATAGTGTGGAATAAAACTATTACCCACGTTACTGCTACAGATGCTACGCTCAACGACGGCACATCTCTTGATGCTGGTATTACTATCTGGTCAGCAGGAGTTGCGCCGACACCACCAATCGTACAACCTGTAGCCATGCTCACCGAACGCGGCAGAATACCTGTTGAGAACACACTCCTGGTATCTGGCCACAAAAACATTTTTGCGATTGGTGATGTAGCGATTGCCCATGATGGTTCAAAACAAAACAGCGCCGTGCCTATGCTTGCCCAAGCAGCAGCCATGGAAGCACAGATAGTTGCTCGCAATATTCTTGCTAC
This sequence comes from uncultured Gammaproteobacteria bacterium, assembly GCA_964532925.1. GTDB lineage: Bacteria > Patescibacteriota > Patescibacteriia > GWA2-47-26 > GWA2-47-26 > CAZHIP01. The sequence continues at coordinate 263,928 of CAZHIP010000001.1, read as the reverse complement.
TATCAACCAACAACCGCTAACTCCATTTCGCTACCACTCGAAGGGCATACTGGTTTCGTTAGGGGAATGGCACGCTATTGGAAGTATCGGATCTATCACGCTATCAGGACCCATTGCCTGGTTCATCTGGCGTACAGTATATCTGTTCAAGTTTCACTCAACTAGAAAACGTATTCGCATAGCCTTCGAATGGACCGTAAATCTATTCACACCACGAGATACTAGCAAGCTTTTATAAGCATGCTATAATTGGCCCTTAAATATTTGTTTCAAGCTTTGATATGAAAAAATCTGTACTTCTTGGAGCCTTAATCGCTGTAATTATTATTGGCGGCATCTCCTTACGCATGAATTCAAAAAAGGTCCCGACTCCTGTCGTTGAGACCCCCATTGTAGTAACCACCGAAAACCAAGCACCTATCGAAGTAACTGCCGTAGAAACAACCCCCGCAGCTTCTGCACTTATTGATGGCACATACACCATCGCAACCGACAAAAGCATTGCTCAATGGGAAGGCAAAAAAACTCTTATCGAATGGAAAGACACAGGAACCCTCGCCATGAAATCTGGATCCTTCATAATTACAAATGGCGCACTCAGCGAAGGGTCACTCGTTTTTGACATGAATTCTCTTCGTGGGATCACCACCGGTAAAAAGAGTGGCGAAGCAATGCTAGAAAAACACCTGAAGAGCGCAGACTTCTTTGATGTCGAAAAATACCCAACCGCCGAGCTTAAGATGAAAGAAGTGATTGCTACATCACCAAGCGCCTACACCGTAAAAGGCGATCTCACCATAAAAGGCATCTCGAAGCCGGTAGAGCTCCCCGTCACCATTTCCACCGTCACCAAGACCATGACGATTGACTCAAATGTTACTCTTGATCGTACCAACTGGGATATCCGTTATGGATCTGGTAAATTCTTCCAAAACCTCGCTAACAACGTTATTTCCGACGACTTCAACGTTGCCTTGAAGATTCTAGCCGAGATGAAATAATCCCGACTATCACGCAAAAAGACCGCTCTTCGGGGCGGTTTTTTGTTATAATTAAGAGAAATAATTGACAAAAGCCTATTTTTCTGGCATAATTGGTCGGTTATGAATACCCCAGAAACCACTCAATCATTTGAGGGCCTCGGTATCCAGCCTAAGCTCCTAGAGCTGATCACCCGCATCGGATACAAGACGCCAACCCCAATTCAGTTTAAATCCATCCCGATCGCGATCACCGGGTCTGATGTCATGGGCATTGCCCAAACTGGCACTGGTAAGACCTTGGCTTTTGCTATTCCGATGATTCAGCGCTTGAACAACACCGAAAAAATCGGTTTAGTTATTGCGCCAACTCGTGAATTGGCATTGCAAATCGACGAAACATTCCAAAAGATCGGCCGCTCTGTTGGACTGCGAACCACTGTTTTAATTGGTGGCGCATCCATGTATAAACAGGTCTCCGAACTTAAGAACCGCCCACGCATTATCATCTGCACGCCTGGTCGTGCGATGGACCATTTGCGCCAACGCACCATGCGCGTCGACAACGTCGGCATTCTTGTGTTAGACGAAGCTGACCGCATGCTCGACATGGGCTTTGAACCACAAATCAAAGAGATTCTAAAGACCGTGCCAAAAGAACGCCAAACCATGCTGTTTTCAGCCACCATGCCTGCGGAGATTGTTAAAATCGCCAATGCATACATGAAGGCCCCTGTCCGCGTCGAAATTGCGAAGGCTGGCACTACTGCAGAAAAAGTCACGCAGGAAGCATACATTGTAAAAGGCTCTGACAAAACCCGACTGCTCGAAAAACTGTTGGGCGAATATAAAGGAACCATTCTCGTATTCTCTCGTACCAAACACGGTGCCAAGCGCATTGCACGAAACATCCGCACGATGGGTCATGCTTCTGCCGAAATCCACTCCAACTGCTCTTTGGCACAACGTCGCTTTGCACTGGAAGGATTTAAATCTGGTAAATTCCGCGTGCTTGTTGCTACCGACATTGCCGCTCGCGGTATCGATGTCTCAAACATTGAAGTCGTCATCAACTACGATCTCCCTGATCACACCGAAGACTATACTCATCGCATTGGCCGTACAGCTCGTGCAGGGAAGAGTGGTCGCGCTATTTCGTTTGTCGCTCCCGATGAACGTTCAGAGATCCGCAATATCGAACGTCTGACACGCACCATGCTGACTCTCAAGAACCTCCCCGAACTTCCGCCACACCGTGCAGAAGCGTATACAAAAAATGAAGATATTACTCCTCGCACACCAAGCACCTATGGTCGTCGCAGCCTGCCACACACCGCACGCCCTGCTCGTCCAAGCTTTGGAAAGCCAGCCGGTGGGAGTGATCGCCGCAGCGGTGGATATGCCGGCTCAAAGCCACCATATCGCTCAAACCCACACACACCGAGCCACAGCAAACCAAGTGGTGAAGACTTTTACCCAAAATCAGATCGTCAGCCAGCGGCTCGCTCTGAGCGCTCAGCAGACGACCGCGGCTACGGAAACAAGCGCCGCCCATCAACCCCAGCACCGTTTTACTCATCGGGCACCGCAAGTGCCAAACGCGTGAAAGGCAAATTACGAGGCTGGTAAATTAGATCGCATCAAAAAAACCCCGCTCACACGAGCGGGGTTTTTGTTATCTAGAAACCATTCGGGAAAAATATTTTAGCAACCCAACCAACAAACGGATCTACTTTTGGCCCATAGACCATTAAGCCACCCAATGCACCCGTAATAGTCACCGCAATCAAACCCACAAGAGCAAGAGGTATGGCCACTATCGGCGACACACACAGAAGAGCAATGCGCGAGACAATGCCCCAGATTTTACCAACAGGAGAGCGGACGATCACGCCATGCCATGTAGTGAGCTGAATACCATACACCACATATGCTGCGGTCAGAAATCCAAAAATTATAGTAGTCAGAGTCGCAAACGTCTCATGTTTTTCTACTACTAGCTCCGGCGGAGCAGAGAGCTCGCTGGCAATATCTCCGGTAAGTAATGCCATGAGTGCTCCTCCGGTACCTACAACAAGTAAGACTAATTTCACTATATTCCACGATGGCAATTGCCTCAAGCGCTTCGATGGCACGCACTCCAAAAGGGCATATACAGTTAAAAACGCGACAGGGAAGTGAACGACCAGTGGGTGTATATCCATAAGAAGATACTATATCACAACAGCCACCAACATGTGGATGGACACACGTCTACGCAGGAATGAAGCAGTGTGGTATCCTAGACAAGCTTTTCACATTCAACTCAACTCTATGGAATCCGAAAACCTACAAGAAATTTTCGATCGCATGCAGGTCACCAAAAAAGACCTCAAAGAAATTAAAGGCACGTACCGCGATGTCCTTAAGGGTCTGCAAGCCTACCAAGATGTTGTCGACGAGCTCGACAAGCTTAAAGCTAAGAAAAAACAGATGGAAGAAGAGCTCAAAAATGACTCTGCTACGGATTTTGCAAAAATGGAAACACTCTCCCTCGACATTAAAACCGACCAAGAACTACTCTCTGATCTTAGCTTTAATAAGATTGTAGCAGGGGAGCAGATAGAAGTAGTAGACGGTCAACAGAACCGCTACGAACCCGTGATCACTGTGCGATTCAAAAAGACTGGTTGATACCTTGACCCGCAGTCGTTTTTGCCGTACAATACATCGTTCTTGATTAGTTCTTTTTCATAGGAGGATTCCCGAATGTCAAAACCCCCGTGGAACTACATAGGGACCGGGCGCGTCACTATCAGAAACCCATTCACGGATCTGCTCGAGATCGTGTGCTATTACATCCGCAATGACATCCCAATTGCGTACGCGGTAGCTGACTCGAATGGGTATATCTACCTCGGAGACAAAACACGTGCGGCAGACCGTCATAATGCTATCCGAGATGCACTAATGGAACTCTTGCGCCGCCAGAAAACCACAAACACTCATCTGACTATAGTCCATATCCGTGGACTCACCTCACGGAATGAAGTCGCCGAACAAGCAGCAGCTGAATAGGGGGGGGTATTTTAAGGTGTGGATAGATCGAAACAGCTCATATTTATGGGCTGTTTTTTGCTTTAAATAAGCCAAAATAATTGTATACTGGACATTACAAAAAACAGGTGCTAAGGCTTGACAAAATGGCGTTTTTCTGGTATTATCAACCGTTCGAGAGTCTTGGAAACAAGGCTTTTTATATTTAAGCACAAACGCCTATGACAACGACAAAGCGATTCTTGCTCGGTCTTGCCGTACTGACGATCATGCTTAGCGCCATTTCTATGGCAACCCCACGCTCTGCGTCTGCAGCGATTACAGAATCCGCAGAAAGTACCCTCGAAAGCTCAAATGACATGAAGTCTATTTTACTTTCTGTCTGCGAGGATAACGGCTACGATGAAGCGTGTGCAAAAGACCTCTTAGGTATGGTTTGGAAGGAAACTCGCGGTGATGGTAAAGCCATTGGCGACTCTGGTCGCGCCCGTGGTTATTTCCAGATTCACTACAAACTCCACAAAATCTCGATCGCCTGCGCCGAAGACTTGCGCTGTAGTGCCGAATGGACACTTGGCTACTTAGAAAAAAATGGATACGCAAAATATCCAAAGTATGCCGTCCAGTGTCACAATAGCTGTAATGTCCAAAACGGGTACGCCTCAAGCGCTATTCGTTACGGTAAATGGTTGTGGAATGACGGAGCCGCCCATTTGGCCCTTGCTGAAACCAAGAACAACACCAATTAACAAATGATCAAAGCCGGCCTGCAAAGGCCGGCTTTTGTATTCCAGATATTTACCGCCGCTCAACCATCAAAACGTTTGGGATCAATGCCATGCTATCAAAGTATTCTTCGTGTTCTTCTTGGTCAATGAAACGCGAAGCTAGGCCCGTTGAAGGCCCCCCATCAAGATTCGCCGCCATACTCCACGCGATATCCGTGTCAGCAAGCACATGGGCAAGTTCATACAAACTTACTGAGCTGTCAGGAACAACCCCCACATAAAAATTACCAACTGTATCCGTACCGATAAACGTACGACGCGCATACTGCTTTGAGTCAGTAGCAACCACTGCTTTTCCATTTTTTACGAGTACTGGATACGTTTGAAACCCGTCGCGCACACTGGTGCGCCCCACGCCAAAAACTACTTGTGGGGAGAGTCCAATCATAGTGGTTGTTTTACCGGTCAACGACCCTTGTCCTATACGAGTACCATCAACCACAGTATAGCCAATCGGCATATCTTTTTCATCAAAATATTCGCCATTGATTACCAGCGTATCTTTTGCGTCTGCAGTGAGCCATTCACGTAGGGGAAGAGCGGGTATACGGTGGACAAACCGCGCCACAAACTCATGTTGATCAAAACGATAGATGATCGCACGACCTTGTGTTGAATTCTTAAACCAATACTCTCGACGAGCCACTCCACGACCATAGTCTTCCCATGTGGTACGTTGAATACTTGTATTTGGTATGTCGATAACCTGAGATACTGGGGTGATGACTTTTTTCAAAAAAGTATCGCGTTTTTCGAACAAAAAAATCATGCCAAGCCCAACAATCCCCACTATAATAATGATGATACTCGTTCGTTTTTGCATACCAACATAATAACACGAGCCAGCGTGGTACAATATATACTTATGAAACGAGTTTTTCTTATTCTTGGAATCCTGCTGTTGTTACCGCTTACCTCACAAGCGGCGAGCACCAAAAAAGTGGTTTCACCAACCAAAAAGGTTGCAACAAAAAAAGCAATCGTCAGAAAACCAAAAATTGCTCAACCCAAAGACCTTACGGGTGTTATCGCAATGCAAAAAGAAAACGATCGCCTCTGGTATGTCAGCCCTGACACCAAGAAGCGGTATTTTTTGAAAGACTCCAATGAGGCACAGAGTGTTATCGAGGCTCTCAAGGTAATTGTCACTCCGGCAACCCTAGCAAAGATTCCAACAAAAGCACTCACCAAGAACGCACCGCGAAGCATCACTACTACAACGTATCTTGGTAAGTTTATTGCCACAGCCGAACACGAGAAGGTGGTTTGGTACATCGATCCTGTACAAGGTGTTCGCATCTCACTGGGAGAGCCGCCTGATGCATGGTTTGAATCTATAAAAAAGATTGCGGTTACTATTGCAGAAAAAGACGTGGCCCGTTACGCCATGAACACTGAACAATCATTGTCCCTGTTTGACCCGCTATTTTCCGGGGTCGCCTATGTTGCATATGACGGTTTACATTTTGCTGGTGGCAGCAACGACCAACGCGTACTACCTCTTGCATCGCTTTCAAAACTTATGACAGCGCTAGTGGTTATGGACATGAACTTTGATTGGTCGCAACAATTTCGCATTTCTCCAGAAGTTATTCAGTATCCCAAAAACTATTATCCTGAGGGCGGCACGAGCGAAGTATCTTTTAAAGCAGGGGACACCGTGACACTCCAAGACCTTCTCGTTGCGCTCTTGGTGGCTTCATCCAATCAATCAGCTGATGCTCTAGCCACCGCAACTGGTCTGCCCCGCGAAGAATTTTTGCGCCGCATGAACGAAAAAGCTCAACTCTTTGGGCTCACACACACCATGTTCTATGATGTGGCCGGACTCGACGTGCGCAACGTCTCGACGCCACGCGAAATGGCGGTGATCGCAGAACGTGCCTTCGCGAACGAGCTTATTGCCTCAACATCAGTAACTACCGCCTACACCATAATTGCAACACAAAACGACAGCATGTTACGTCCTATTGTTGTCACAAACCGCAACACAAGCCTTTTAGCATTTGGCGTAGAGGGTGCAAAGAGTGGGTATCTGGTCGAGGCACAAAGAAACGCCGTCATTCGCAAAGACGGCAAAATTCTCATTGTTATGCACGCACACTCCCTTGGTGAACGAAACGCAATTCTCGGTAAACTGTTAGCCTCTCTCAACTAACGCTGGGTTTTCAAAAATGCGTTGATGAGGTTTTGATCAACGGTAATGGGCGCTTGAATCTTCTGAGCACTATTGGTTACTTGGGTTTTTATCTGTTTTTCGATTGTAGAACTCACTGCTTTTTCTAGCTTTGACCCCAAGTCAGCGGTCTGTGCTACTCGCCATACATACACACCAGAGATGAAAGCGATTATCGCAAACCCAATGACCGATCCTACGGCATACAGCATGCCTCGTAAGAGCGCCCGCCACCAGCTATTTGCATGCTGAAACGTCTTATTTAACTTGATAATCTCACGAACCAAAGCGCCTTCTTTTTCGTCTTGTGGGGTAGTAATCATATATTCCAGTATACCACCTTGACGAATCTGAGAAAAAAGGCTATACTTTCGCGACAAATACCCATATGCACCAATCCATTGCACACCTCCGAAATGTCGCTATTATCGCCCACGTTGACCACGGCAAGACCACGCTCGTGGATTCTTTGCTCAAACAGTCAAACACCTTCCGAAACGCTGATGCCATGGGAACAACCATCATGGACTCAAACGACCTCGAGCGCGAACGTGGTATTACTATTTTTGCCAAAAACGCCTCAATCGAGTGGAAGGGTGTCAAAGTAAACATCGTCGACACACCAGGCCACGCCGACTTCGGTGGGGAAGTAGAGCGCATCATGAACCTTGTTGACGGCTGTCTTTTGTTGGTTGACGCCAAAGAAGGTCCGATGCCTCAAACCAAGTTTGTATTGCAAAAAGCCATTAAAGCTGGCCACAAAATTATTTTGGTCATCAACAAAATCGACAAAAAAGATGCGCGTGTGGACTGGGTATTAAACCAGACATTCGACCTCTTTGTTATGCTTGGCGCCTCCGACGAACAGGCAAATTTCCCGGTTATTTATGCTTCTGCTATCAACGGTAAGGCCGGGCACGAAGCTGACCTGAACGCCATGACTGACATCTCACCGCTCTTAGATGAGATTGTAAAAACAATCCCTGCGCCAAAAGGTGATCCGGCTGCACCACTCCAAGTTGCTGTTGTGAACATTCAATACGATAACTACAAAGGACGTGTTGCGATTGGCCGCATCATGAACGGACGACTCAAAAAGAACCAGCAAGTTGCCCACATCAACCGCGACGGCAAAAAGTCCATGGAAAAAATCACGGTTATTTCAACCTTCCATGGTCTAGAAAAACAAGAAGCTGACGACGCTCAGGCTGGCGAAATCGTTGTGCTCGCTGGTATTCCAGAAATTCAAATTGGCGAAACTATTGCTGATGCAGAAAACCCTATCGCGCTTCCAGTTCTTGAAATCGAAGAACCGACCGTCAAAATGGGCTTTAGCGTCAACACCTCACCATTTGCTGGAAAAGAAGGACAGTTTTCAACATCACGCCAAATCAAAGATCGCCTCGAACGTGAACTGCAAAACGATGTCGCACTCCGCGTCTCAACAGGAGATAGCGACGGTGCATTTGTTGTGTCTGGTCGCGGTGAGCTTCACCTTTCTATCTTGATCGAAAAAATGCGTCGTGAAGGATACGAGTTCCAAGTATCTCGCCCAAGGGTTATTTTCCGCGAAGTAGATGGGAAAACTCACGAACCATTCGAAGCTGTTTCCATGGAATGCCCTGACCAATTTACCGGTTCAGTTATCGAAAAAATGGGCAAACGCCGTGGTGACATGAAAGACATGAAGGTTGAAAACGGCATGGCCTTCCTCGAATTCGAAATTCCAACTCGTGGTCTCATTGGGTATCGCAACGAGTACATGACCGACACCAAGGGTCAGGGTATCATCAACACGTTATTGCTCGGATATCGCCAAAAGGTGGGGGATATTGCCGTCAGCCCACACGGATCTCTGGTCTCCATGGAAAACGGTATTACTATGGCCTATTCGATGGGCGCACTTCAAGATCGTGGCGTCTTTTTCCTCGGCCCTGGCGTTGAAGTCTACGTTGGTATGGTTGTTGGTCAAAATGCCAAAGCTGAAGATATCGAAGTCAACCCATGCAAAGAAAAGAAGCTTTCTAACATGCGCTCCAAAGGCGATGGCGTCTCTGCTGGTCTTGATACTCCACGTATCTTGAGCCTCGAAGAGTGTCTCGAATATATCGGCGACGATGAACTCCTTGAAGTCACGCCAAAGTCACTGCGCATCCGCAAGGCAATCCTTGTACCACACGAACGAAAACGCGTTGCTTCATCATCATAAAGCAAGCACAAAAACAACCGCCACTCCGGCGGTTGTTTTTTATTGCAAAAATTGATAATCTTGCGCTATACTGCTTTTATGCGCGAACACGCGAAGAAGATTTTTATTATAGGAGGGATAAGTCTAGCCGCACTGGCAATACTATTGTCGGTGTATTTTGGTTACTCATTTCTTTCTGGTGCACGCATGCTGCCGCGACTCTGGATTGGCACCGTACCCGTGGGTGGTCTTACTCGCGCTGACGCCACTGAAGCAATCGGCAAAGCAATCAAACCCTTAGCCGAAAAAGGGGTGAGTATTGCTGTTGACCAAACAATAAAAAATATCAAACCACAGGATATCTCGCTTTCCTATGATATCGCGGCAAGCATTAACAAAGCAGCGTCCTACGGCAAACTACCGTTCAAAAGTATTCCACAACTGATCAGAAATGGTCGTACGGTAGTTGTATTGTCAGCACAATATAACCCAGAACAGCTTGAAGAAACTATTGCAGATATTGCCGATGCCACCGACCTTCCGATGCAAGATGTACATTTGGATTTCAAAAAGGGCACGGTAGCTATTGCCACCGAGACTTCACCAGGACTTGCACTCAATCGAGATCAGGTACAACAAGAAGTATTGCATCGTATTCGTAATGCCAACACAGAAATTGTTGTAGCGGAACGCCGTAAAACTGAACCAACAATCACCCTTGAATCAGCGAACGTGGCCAAGCAAGAAGGGGAGAGCATGATCAAAAACCCCATTGAGCTAACCTACAAAGACCGTATTTGGACCTTACCTTCGACCACTTTAGGATCTTGGCTCGAATCAAAAGCAGAAGACGCACAATTAGTGGTTAGTATCGATGAACAGGCTATTGCAACATATGTAACCACAATCGCTGGCGACATCAATGCAAAAACTACTGCACCAAAACTCGTGGTTGAAAATGGGAAGGTAACAGATTTCCATATGCCAAAACCAAGTGCAGCATTAGAAGAAAAAACAACTATTGATGCCGTGCTCAGCATACTCAACAATCGCCGGAAAAACCCGGAAACAGAAAAATTGATTCATCTGTCAGTAAACGAGTCAACGCTCCCCGAGTTGCCAACAAATTTTGTAGATCTTGGTATTACAGAACTTATCGGCAAAGCAACGACATCTTTTGCTGGTTCACCGAATAATCGCAAAGGTAATATCAAAAATGGTGTAAAATTCTTGACCGGCATTCTTGTTGAACCAAACAAAGAATTCTCTACCATTAAAACGCTGGGTACCATTGATAATACGACCGGCTATTTACCGGAACTGGTCATTAAAGGGGATAGAACTCTTCCTGAATTCGGTGGTGGTCTGTGCCAGGTTTCCACAACGCTTTTCCGTGCCGTAATGAGTGCAGGTCTCCCCATCACTGCGCGCTCGCCACACTCATATCGTGTTTCGTATTACGAGAAAGATGGTAACGGAAAAAATATTGGCCCCGGGCTCGATGCTACCATTTATGATCCAGCACCCGACTTCAAGTTCGTGAACGACACACCTGGTAATATTTTAGTGATGGGTTTTGTAATCGGAGATAAGGCAACCTTTGAAATCTATGGCACAAGCGATGGCAGAACTTCTACTATTGATGGACCACATACACTCACCACAACTCCTTCAGGCGATGCCATCTATATAAAAACCACAGAAGTGCCTGAAGGCACAACAAAACAAGTCGAAAAACCTCATCCCGGCGGCTCTGCTATTGCAACGTATACCGTGATGCGTGATGGCGCGCAACTCTATCAAAAAGTCTTCAAAAGCGTCTACCGTCCATGGCCCGCGCGATACTTGGTTGGAGTCTCTCAAGCAACCCTTGATGCAGAGAAAAAAGCAGCTGAAACGGCTCAACCAAGCACTGATGCTACCATTTCACCGCCAACACCCATTGCTCAACCTGTCGTCACATCACCGGCTACACCATAGACAGATTGTTGGACATTTGAGCCTATTTATGCTAAGCTGTACTCATAAATCTCTAAGTTGACGCCTCATATGGAAGAAGTAGCCATGGGATATTGCGTGAAGTGCAAAGAAAAGCGCGAAATGAAAGATGCCAAAGAGGTTGAGATGAATGGAAAAGGGGATGTAAAGCGTCGCGCCATGACTGGCACCTGTGCCGTCTGCAGCACAAAGATGTTTAAAATCTTGGGCAAAAAGGTGGTATAAGATTTATATCTACCACAAAAGGCTTCCCAGAGTAGGGAAGCCTTTTGTTTTTAAAAGCTCTTTCCTACTCTTTACACACTTTTTGATAATACATTGTACGACACATGAGAGTTGGGTATTTCGTAACCGTAGCGAGGCTACAAAGTTACACTGTAGCTTCACTACGACTACACGCATTCCTTTTTTTACTCTCTGTGCTACGATTCATATTCACTGTGCGCCGTTTTCTATAGCTATTTACCGACACAAATGAACTCACGCGAACATAAAACGTGGATCGAGATTAGCGCCAGCGCGTTGGTGCACAATCTCGACGTGCTCAAAAAGATTACAGGCAATCACGTATTGCTTGCACCTGCGCTCAAAGCCAATGCATATGGTCACGGTCTTCCTCAAATTCTTTCAATCATCAAGAATGACTTTAGCATTCAATATATTGGCCTCGATAGCATATACGAAGCATCTGAAGCGCGAGCACTTGGTTATGAACGCGGGATTATCATTCTTGGATACACACCACACGCCTCATTAAAATCTATCATCGAATTGGACTGCGGACAGGTCATCTATGACCTGGAAACCGCAGAAAAACTACACAACATTGCGCGCACCATGAGTACGAAGGCTCGTGTGCACATAAAAATAGAAACTGGTACGGCACGCCAAGGTGTGTCCCTACATGAATTGGAATCCTTTTTACAGACACTGGGAACCTACGAACATCTGGACGTAGTGGGTGCCTCCACTCATTTTGCTGCAAGCGAAGACCCGAGTGATCCTATGACTAGTGAACAGCATGCACGGTTTACTAAAGCTCTCGACCTCATACATCAAGCAAATTATTTTCCGACACTAGTGCATGCGGCGTGTTCAGCCGCAGTGATAGACAGACTCGACACCCACCACACGTTGGTGCGACCAGGTATTGCACTCTACGGATTATATCCATCAGAACAACTACGCTCTAAAATGCTCTCCGCTGATACACCAGGTGTTCTAGTACCTGTTTTGACATGGAAAACGATCGTAGCACAAATTAAAGAGGTCCCTGCACTAACACCTGTAGGCTACAGTCATACACAAGTCGTTTCACGCAACACCAGGCTTGCAGTGATACCTGTTGGGTATGCCGATGGTCTCGACCGCGGTCTGTCATCTCAAGGTCATGTTTTGATTCACGGCAAACGTGCAAACATACTGGGTCGCATCTGTATGAACATGTGCATGGTTGATATCACCGACATCCCCGAAACAAAACTCGAAGACGAGGTTGTACTCATTGGTAAACAGGGTTCTGACGAGGTTAGTGCCGATACCTTGGCATCTATGACCCAGACAATTCATTACGAGGTTATAGCGCGTTTAAATCCAAAAATCCCACGAGTGGTAGTTTAAGGCGGAAAGAGGGGTTCAAAACCAAGAACGGACCCCATAGCACGAAGCCTGGATTATGCGG
>CAZHIP010000001.1:8058-251071 GCA_964532925.1 uncultured Gammaproteobacteria bacterium | reverse complement strand
GTTTAAATCCAAAAATCCCAAGGATGGTGGTTTAGAGCTGAAAGGTAGCGAAACAGAGCACGCTGGTTGAGATTATGCGGTGCTTGAGTCTATAGCATCGATATAATCTCAACATCTTATGCGACACGCCGACAAATGTATTTGTTCGGTAGTGTCGCATAAGATACATTGTGCGACACAATATATAGTTATCCACAATGGGTCGTTTCACCCAAAAACCTCTCCCCTGCAGAAGCGGTTTTTTCACTGAAATTTTTTGGTCATCGATGGTCGTGAATTCTCTATGTACCGCCAAGAACAAAAATATTTCTCCAAGATAACGGAGCAATGTGCCTTGGATCTTTTTGATCCACCAATTACAACGTCCTGATCTATCCCCTCTCTCCTTCGCCAGAAAATAGAAAAAGCTACCGAAACAGCGGTTGTATTATTTTTGCAAAAAATCCTGCGGCAAAAACCAAAAGCAATAGCACTGAAATAATTTGCAGCGTGCGTCGTGAAGCCAATCGTTTTTTCTGCTTCACAATCAGTGCTAAAAACAGAAGCACAATAAGGCCGCTTTCAATGCTGCCAAATACTGTACCAGAAAAATCAATCACCCTGACAAAATTGCGCGCGCCAAGTAGAAATACTGTCATTGGAACACCAAACGCCAAGAGCCACGCCAGTGGACGCGGTACTTTTAAATCAAACCGGAATACCTCATCGAGGTTAAGACCGAGGACGAGATACGAAGTAATAATCGCGAGCAACCCAAACATATGGCCAATGCCGACAACCCACTCGCCTACCACTTTTGATAATCCTTGCAATGCCTCTGGTGTGGTCGCCGGTCCTGTTGCACCAACCACCGCGATGGCAAAAAGTGCGGTTAGCACGGTCGCTGCAAAGGATCCAATAACAATCGCTAGGCGTAACTGTTTTTTGTTCCCGCCCACCATTTCATGCATCACGGGCACAGCACCAGCGCCACCGAGCGCAAACAAAATAATTCCATAGGGTGCAAAGAAATTTTTCATTTGCCATCCATCGGCGATATTGAGCCAGCTACTCTCTCCAAGCCCGCTCGCAATGATCAAAAGCATCACCCCAACCAAGAGCGCCGTCATAATAAACTCCGTACGCTCCAAAAGTTTCATGCCTCGACCAATGATCAATGCGCCTGCAAACCCAAACACAACAATATACCAAAACACCGTGCCGCCGAGTGTTGGTGCTAGCAAAGAAAAACAAAACTCTCCCCCAACAATCGCATAGGCGATAATCGCGCACCACGAACCAAGAATATTTGTCACGAATGCCAATTTTTGAGCATGTGGCCCCAAGAGCCGTAGTGCATATCCTGGTAACCGATGCTTACCAGAAACACCAGAAACGACTTCACTGTAAAAAATGTTCACCACTGCAAGCACCGTACCTAAGAGCGCAATCCAGAACATTCCCACCGCAAAGCCCGCCTGAGCCACAATAAATGGCACACTGAATATGCCCACGCCAATAATAAAACCGAGCTGTGCAGCCGCAGCGTAGACAAGTTTTTGAGTGCTTTCCTTCATAGTGTTTATACAGTATAACAGTTTCCCCACAATCCCCACAGGATATACCTTGACCGTGTTTGGTAAAGCTGACAAACTGACGAACTGAGATACGAAACAGCCCTCCACTGTCCCCTCTTTTTGTATGATTGATCAACGAATTCCACCGCATAGCCTCGAAGCTGAACAATCATTGCTCGGTTCGCTTTTAATCGACAAAGATGCGGTCATCAAGATTGTTGAACTCGTCCGCGGTGATGATTTCTACAAAGACACTCACGGCATGGTCTTTGACGCCATGATGGAACTCTGGAACAAGCGCGAACCAATCGATATTCTATCTTTGGCAAACAAACTCGAAGAAAAGAAACAGCTCGAACTCGTGGGTGGTCGTGGATATATTATTTCGCTATCCTCGATGGTGCCAACGTCTTCGCATGTCGCTCATTACGCAACGATTGTACAGAAAAAAGCCACGCTTCGCCGCCTCATTTCTGCTGCATCTGATATCACCGGGTTCAGCTTTCAAGAAGACGATGAAATCTCGGACATTTTGGATAAATCAGAGCAACGCCTGTTTGCCATTTCACAAAAATATACCAAACAAGCATTTGTTCCGATCCGTGAAGTACTTTCTGATGCTTTTGAGCGCATCGATCAATTGCACGCCAACCGTGGCGAACTCCGCGGTATTACGAGTGGCTTCCAGGTCATGGACAACATGTTGGCAGGGTTTCAGCGTTCGGATTTAATTATTCTTGCCGCCCGCCCAAGCTGTGGTAAAACAAGTTTTGCGCTAGATATTGCACGAAACGCGGCAGTCCGTGGCAAGGCTGCCATTGGGTTTTTCTCGTTAGAAATGTCAAAAGAACAGCTCGTTGACCGCCTTCTTTGTGCCGAAGCTCGTGTAGACTCCTGGAAGATGCGCACCGGAAAACTTTCGTCACAAGGCGACAATAACGACTTCTCGCGCATTGGTGATGCCATGGGTGTACTTTCTGAAGCCAAGATTTTCATCGACGACTCCTCGAGCGCAAACGTTATGGAAATCCGCTCCAAATGCCGTCGCCTCCAGATGGAACATGGCCTCGACATGATCATTATCGATTACTTACAGCTCATGGAATCTGCTCGCCAACGATCCGGTGATAATCGTGTGCAAGAAGTCGCAGAAATCTCGCGTGGTCTCAAAGGTATTGCGCGTGAACTCAACGTGCCTGTTATCGCACTCTCGCAGCTCTCGCGTGCCGTTGAATCACGTAACCCGGCCATTCCGAAACTTGCTGACCTTCGTGAATCCGGCTCTATCGAACAAGACGCCGATATTGTTATGTTCATTTACCGCAAAGCCATGGACCGCAACTTCTTTAATCTTCCTGACGAAGAAAAGCATCTAGCCGATATTCTGATCGCCAAACATCGCAATGGTCCCGTGGGGCAAGTCACATTGTACTTTAATGAAGAAATGGCGAGCTTCCAGAACCTAGAAACCCGCCTAGTATCTCAACCATTTTAACATCACATGCGTCTCCCCCGCCCTATTGAAGAATTGGTACAGTATTTCCGCCTGCTTCCCGGCGTTGGCCCTAAAACCGCCACCCGCTATGCGTTGGCGCTTTTAAAGCAAGACCAAATGACGCTCGACCGCATGTCGCGAGCAATTTCTGCACTGCGCCTCGCCATTCAATATTGCACAACCTGTTACAATTTCTCTCTCAAAAACCCCTGCGACTTATGTGCCGACACCGAGCGCAACAAAACCCTGTTGTGTGTGGTTGCAAAGCCCCAAGATCTCTATGCGATTGAAAATAGCGGCGCGTATCATGGCCGTTATCACATTCTCCACGGCACACTTTCACCACTCGAAGGAGTGACTCCTGATCAGTTAAAAATCCAAGAACTAGAAACTCGATTGCAATCTCCCGACAACACCATTACCGAACTGATTATTGGTTTTAATCCTGACATGGAAGGTGAAGCAACCGCAATATATCTAAATCATCTACTTCGAAACAAAGGTGTAAAAATTACTCGTCTTGCCCGCGGTCTACCCACCGGCGGCGATGTTGAATACGCTGATGAGCTCACGCTTGCTTCGGCGCTGGAGGGAAGGAAGGAGGTATAACAAAACCGAGCCAATTGGCTCGGTTTTAATGTTTATGCAATTTTGAGAATCTTCACCCAGGTCTGCTGTTGGCGGTGACCCATACGGTGTCGATAGCGCACCTTGCGCTTGTACTTCACGCCAGTCACTTTGTCACCCAAACCTTGCTCAATAACCTCAGCTGTAACGATTGCACCGCTAATGGTTGGAGCGCCTATCTTCACATCCTCAGAGCCGGCAGCACCGACCATGAGCACTTCAGAAAAGGTAAGGGTCTCCCCTACCTTGCCTTCCAATTTTTCGATTTCGATTGTTTCACCCTCAACGACGCGATACTGCTTTCCGCCGGTGGCGATAACTGCAAATGATGCCATATGTTTATATAAAAAACGTGTGGCAAGAGTGTACCACGCGTCTCCCGAGCTGTCAACCGCTAAATTAAGCCTAAACCATGCCTTCTTTAGCCTTAATTCTCACTATTATCGCTGAGCCAAGGCGCCACTGTCCGTTGCAACAAATCGCACATTTTTGACTGCTACGAGGCCTGCGTTCTTCATTTCGGCGGCGATGCGCTGTGGGGAAGAGAGCTTGACCATCTCGCGGTTAAGCTTTTGGTTATCCTGCTTTAATGCTGAAAGCTCATTTTGAAGCTCTTGCATACGGTAGCCACGAGTCGACAATGTGCTTAAAAATGCAACATACGAAACACCAACAACAGCAATAAGTGCAATCAACACACGCTGAGTAACTTTTGATGATACAAAAATCTTTGGCATACGAGAGTGGCTAACGCGGCGGTGAGTATTGGTGAGTTTGAAAAACTTCGGCATATATATAGTTATTTCTTTTGAGCGACCCGGAGTTTTGCGGATCGTGATCGTGGGTTTAATCTAAGTTCGTTTTCCGAGGCTTCTATCGGCTTTTTAGTCAGCACCTCCAAGCTTTCCGACTGTTTGAAGTAATGCTTTACAATCCTGTCTTCGAGCGAGTGGAAGCTGATGATTGCTACCCTACCACCAGGAGTCAAGAGCGCTTCACACTGAGGTAACACGGTTGCTAGATTCTCGAGCTCTTTGTTCACGTAAATCCGCAACGCTTGAAACGTGCGTGTGGCCGGATGGATGCCGCCGATCCAAGGAATTTCCTTTTTACTCCCAAGTTTCGTTCGGTATGCAGTAAGCACTACGTCGACGAGGTCCTTGGTCGTCTCTAAGTGGTGAGCCTTGCGGTGCGCTATAATCGCTGCCGCAATCTCCTGGGACAAGCGTTCCTCGCCATATTCTTTAAAAATCTCGGCGAGTTCATCTCGACTGAAGGTATTCACCACCTCAGCAGCAGTCATCCGGTCACTTTGTGGAGTTGAATCGTAACGCATGTCGAGTAGCTCCGGCTTTTCAAAGCTAAAACCTTTTCCGCGTTCAAGTGTCGAAGTCGAGTAGCCCAAGTCAATGAGGATTCCGTCAAACTGCTTGAATCCTTGTTCCGTGGCAACTCGTGTCATCTCGGCGTAGCTCGCATGCACCGCGACGAGCCTGTCTGAGCCGACGCGACGCTTGGCTGCCTCTACAGCAGCTGCGTCTAAATCGAGCCCCAAGACTCGACCGTGCGGCGCGATCCGATCGAGCAGGAGAAGTGTATGCCCCCCATCACCGAGCGTTCCGTCCACAAAGTTTTTATTTGTTTGCGGGTCAAGGTACGAAAGAACCTCACCGGCCAATACTGGTACATGCATAATCAGTTTCTAGTACAATCCAAGTTCACCCATTTTCTCGGCCATGTTGCCGATGTCGCGTTCTGCTCGTGCTGAATAACTTGTCCACCGATCCTTATCCCAAATCTCAAGGCGATTGTATACGCCGACGATGACGACATTTTTCGCCAATCCTGCGTAATCCTTAAGAGTGTCTGGAACAAGAACCCGTCCGAGTGAGTCGAGTTCAACCTCGTTGGCACCCGAGAGAAGTAAGCGGACAAATCCGCGACTCATCTCCGAACCAACCGGGGCGGCACCAAGCTTTTGCGCCAACTCTTCCCACATCTTTGCGGTGTAAACGAACAAACATCCATCGAGTCCGCGAGTTACTACAACTTTCTCACCCAACTCTGCACGCATCTTTGCAGGGATCGCCAGCCGCTTTTTTGTATCGATCGTGTGCTGGTATTCCCCAATCAGCATATGCGTACCTTCTGTTATGCACTTTTTCGCTGATTTATCCCCACTTCTATCCACAATTCACCACTACGTAGATATTGTACCCCACTTTTTATAACGCCTCAACCCACTGCAAGCCCCCTTTTTGGGGATAAGTTTTCAAATATAACAGGTAGTCTTATTCGTACGAATAAGACTATAAAAATCGTTCATAAAAAAAGAACCCCGGGCGAATGAACGCTCGGGGCACAGAGAATGCAAACAGGGCAGAGATGTATTGTGTCACGATGAATTGCGGCGTCGCAACTTCTTGGGAAGCTCATCAAACAACCAAGCTCCGCAAATAAGGACGAGCCAAACAACAGCCAGTGCAATCACACCAGAAGAAACGATTGTTGACCAAAGGAGCGACCACGCGACAGCAAGTGGCCAAAGGAGAGCCATACCGACGACAAAGAACGTTAGCATCCGCTCAGCGCGTGTAGGATCGGGCTCATGCTCGCTTTCCCATACAATACGCCCAACGAGTGGCTCACGATTAATCGACATACCACTCAAGGTAAAGAGCGGAAACCACAAGAACCGAGCAATCCGTCCTCGTCGTGAGCGCGTATGCCACTGCCACATAGACTGCTCGGCAACGAAGCGACCAATCACCAGATAGAACACAACAAGCAAAAGAACTTCTAGCATTCGACACCTCCCCAGTAACAGATTACGTTATCCAGAAATAAAAAAGAAGGGCTCCGCAAGCTGATTGCGAGAGCCCGAGGTGTGGCGCGGCATTCACTTTCACCTCATGAACATGCGAGTTACATGTGGCGCGGGATTTGCACGCACGCCGAACACGTAGTAGTAGAAAAAAACAGTTACGAAGAGCACAGCGTACGGCATGTACATCACGCCGATGAGTGTCATCATGGCGATCTTCGTGGGCCAGAAGAACACAATGCCCATTTGGTACACGATTCTGCCGAATGTCCAGTCCGACGTGTGACCGTCGAGGAGCATCTCAGCGAGCGGCGCCATCCCATCGAAGCCGCGATTGAGTGGAAAGGCGATGAAACACTGAATCAGACTACGCCTCTCTTCTGTGCACCAAACGTGCACAGCGTAGAAGCTATACGCGACTCCGACGATGAGATACGCGATCAGAAGAACCAAAAATGCAGTGTTCATGCTGCACCTCCTGGTAAAAAGGCTATCATTTTTTAGACAATTTGTCAATCCTTATACTGCAGGTTTTTCACCTGAAATAAGCGATTTTCTATGCCGTTTGCGATATTCTTTGATAGCAAACCGATGCGATTCGTCACGTAGATTTACCAATAAATCTTTGTAGTCTTTTCCAATACGCTCGAGTTCGGGATCGGCTCGGTGAAAAAAGGTCACACCTTTGCGATCAATGCCTTTTGCCAAGGACATAAGCGGCACATGAACGCGCCGAATATTCATGGCGATTTGCGCGACGTGCAATTGCGGAAGACCGCCGTCGATGAGTACAAGTTCTGGCATTGGCCACGCATCTTTGCTGCCTCCTGGCACATGCGCAAACCGGCGAATTAAGACCTCCTTTAATGATGCAACATCGTTCGGTCCCTTCACTGATTTAATATTAAAAATTCTGTGTTCTGTTGGCGTCGCCACACCATTTTGAAACACCACCATAGAACCAACCGAAAACTTACCGCTGATATTTGAAATGTCGTAGGCCTCAATGCGACCGGCCATATTGATGGTCCCCGGCGTAACAATGGGTGCATCCTCATAAAAATCACGCTTCACCAATCCAATGTCACGAATATGACGTAATGCACTCAATTGATTACGCACGGTGGCAGCGCGTTCAAAATCCTCCATTTCAGAGTACGCCTGCATATCGCGCTCCATGGCGCGCTCAACTTGCTGGCGTTTGCCTTGGAAGAACTGAATCAAACGACGAATCCCCTTTTTATATTCTTGTTTTGAAATTGCACCAACACACACACCTGGACATTGTTTGAGGTGATAATAAAAACACGCTTTTGGTTTTCTGTTTTTACTCTTCGTATCAAGTGGCCCCTTCTCACACCACGGAAAACTCTTGCGTAAAATATCTAACCCCGCGCGCAAAGATGCCGCCGAAAGAAATGGCCCAAATTCCGCAAGAATCTTTTTCTCTGTTCGAATTATTTTAAGTTCTGGTAAGCGAATCAGAAGCGGCCGCGGAAAGTCTTCCTTCATAAATACCACATAGAGAAAGCTCTTATTGTCGCGACCGAGCACATTGTACGGCGGCATGTGTTCTTTAATGAGTCGCGCCTCGAGAAGTAGTGCATCAAGTGCCGTTGGGGTTGGGTGCCAATCAATCGAGGCGATTTGTGTGACCATTTCTGCAATACGGTCACTCGCCGGACGCGTAAAATATGACTCCACCCGCGACTTGAGCGATGTAGCCTTCCCAACATACAAAATGACACCACCCATGTCTTTCATGATGTAGACGCCTGGTTGCTGTGGGAGCATCCCCTGTTTAATTTTGATAGTCTTCGGAATGGCCATAACTAAGCTAGGCTACCAGAAAATCAGAAGTTTATCAATAACAAAACCACCCTGGGGTGCAGGGTGGTTTTAGATTCGATACAACTAATAAATGATTGTTCCGCCAATGACTGGCAGATTCTTCACAAAGATACCATTGATAGGTGGGGTAACGAACGCTCCGGTTTCAGTCCACTGGAACTCATCCAACGCTCGAAGCGCCATATTCCCCGCACCTCCCTCATTTAATATATCAAAGCGCACGACATCATCCGCTTGAGACGATGCGCCAGTGGCATCAACTTTCAAGATAAAGTTTTTTGAGGTCCCAGCAGGAATCGTAATAAAGTTAGTTAGGTATAGATGTGCATACCCTACAACCTCACTGCCGCTTAGAGTACTGTCAGCTTGGCCATTGCCATAGAGAGTCCAATCCGCATCACTGCCTTCGAGCTGAGTGCTCGAATCGGCTGCATCATAGAGTGACCAGGCTGATGTTTTTGCAATCTTGCCAATCGTACTGTCATTTTTATTCCAACCATTTCCTGATATATCAGTAGAGCTAACTTTAAAGGAAATCTTCTGGAACACAAGGCTGCTTGCTGCGTCAGCCGTTACAGTAAACCGAAGAACCTCATTCAGCCCGGGAACTCCAGCGCCCGCAGGACTACTCGAAGCTAACGTAATGGTCGGTTTTGTCTTACGTACAACCATAGTATTACCAACAACATCGGATGAACCAACAGAAGTGAATACCACCCCCGAACTCTGACCTTGAGCTTCAAAATTGCTATCGTAATCAATTCCGAATTGCGGTGTATCGCCAGAAATACCCACTCGAGTAAACTGCAAAAGATCTGCGCTAACGATCAACGAAGTGTCTGCATTGGCAGGAACATACATATTCAAGCCCTGGAAATTCATAACACCACTTTCAAAAACTCCTGTTTTTGTCTCTGTTGCACCACTCGACGTCGGATATGTTAACTTGATCTGAGCAATACCAGTGTCATCTTCGGGGTTATCATTGAAAATACGGAGTTTTTTGACCGTAAATGCTTCTCCGGTAGCAATAAAGCGAACTTTCAGCATGGGAACGTCATTTGTGCCGCCAACAATAATCCGTGAAATAGGTGTATCATCACCCAAGCGCATTGCTATTGCACCTGGCTGCGCTGCTACTGAAGGTCGAGCTAATGCAATCACCATCTCATTATTAGCCTCTGACGATTCAGGTACATTATTTGTGGTATCAACGCCTAGACCAATATAGACTGCCTCAACCGGGACATTGGTGACACGCACATCTACCTCTTTAATACCTCCCGGCGGAATTGGGTCAACACCCCAATCCAATCGCCCAACGGGCAGTGCAGTTTTGTTTTTATCCATGAAATAGCAAGAGGATTGATGCTTACCCGCTTCCACAGAACCCACATTTCTGTAAACTGCTTGCAGCTGAAGTGTTGTCGAGTCAGAAAAAATTGCTACACCCGGCTTATCTACAATAAACGTCAAATCTGGTGCGATAACAGATTTCAAAAATGGAGTCTTCATTGGCACCTTTGTAAACGCAGCGGCAGCAAAAGCAGCCGATGCGGTTAGAAATAACATTGCTACTGCAGTGCCAGTGGTTACCCCTGTTCGTACTTTAGTACTCGGCTTTTTTGCGCGTGGCATAAAAAATAATGAGAGTTTAAGTTGCTGAAATTATACCACAATACAAAACCTCTGTTTAATAATGAATGGCACCGCCAACAATAGGCAAACTTCTGACCGCCGTTGCATCGATATATGTCATAGCACCAACGCCGACCTCCCCCCAGCTGATACTGATCACCGCGGTGCCTGTTCGTGCATCAGGAATATCAACACGTACAACATCATGGGCGGTGATAGAAGCTCCAGATGTATCCATTTTCATGGTAAACGTTTTCGTGGTTCCTGCCGCAATCGTCTTAGGCTCAGCAAACAAGCACACCGCATAACCAACATCTTCTCGTACCCCCGGCTCAATAAACCCAGGTGTACCATATTCACTCCACGTACAATTAAGCGGCTCACTCACGCTCGTGGTGTCAAATAAAGAAAACTTTGATGGTGTCAGATTACGGCCAGTGTTCCAGTCGGTATTTGCATTATCAGTTGCATTGATTTTAAATCCAAGTTGACGGAGCAGCACATCACCGTTACGGTCTGCGGTGACGCTAAATTGTAATACATCATGCACACCAGGAACTCCCACACCTGCTGGAGATAGTGCAGACAGAGCGACTGTTGGCTTGGTCTTATGCACCACCATCTGGTTTCCCACCACATCATCTGTGCCAATGGAGGTAACTACTGTTCCCGAGTTTAGACCAATTGCTTCGAAATTATCATTGTAATCGATGCTTAATTGAGGCGAATCTCCCGAAATATCTGGCACCAAAACTTCCGCGAGATCAACCGTAACAGAAAGGACGGTCGGCGTATTGGGTTGTACATAGATATTTAAATCTCCTATGTTCACCATACCGTTTTCTAATATACCTGCCCTGGTTTCAAGAGCACCGCCAACAACCGGATAGGTAAGCTTAACTTGACTAATACCGGTGTCGTTGGACACATTGTTATTAAATATACGCAATTTCTTGACCGTAAACGCTTCACCAACCGCAACAAAACGTGCTTTGAGCATAGGCACGTTTGTAGTGCCTGCAACAATAATACCGAGGAGAGGCGTGTCGCCATCAAGGGCCATTGTCAAACTGCTGGTCTGGCTACTCACACCTGGTAATCGACCGACGGGAACTTTACCCGCCAACTGCACCGCTGCTTCTTTAGGATCTTTCTGTGTTCTTCTTATCTGAGTGTTTTGCTTTACTGCTCCAAGCTTCACATCGAGCTTGGTAAACGCTGCGGCAGCAAATGCTGCGGATGCACTTAAAAATACGAGCGCAACTGCAGTCCCGGTGGTAACACGCGTTCGCACTTTTGTATTCGCTTTTTTCCCTCGTGGCATAAGAATACTGAAAACTGACAATAAAACCATTATATCATTTAACTTTGTGCCCCACCCACTCTTCTACGATCTCGCGGATGTGTTGGGCCATCACTACTGGTTGGTTCTTCATGGCCTTATGACCTTCGGCGCGACGTTTCGCAGCAGCGTGAAGAGCACCCAAAGCACCATGTGCGCGTTCTGAGTCAATCTTTACCATTGCTGCGGCTTCATCGATAAGGTCAATGGCTTTATCCGGCAGGTTGCGCTTATGGATATATTCGTGCGATAGCTTTACGGCGGCGTTGACTGCCTCATTACTAATAGTCACGCCATGAAACGATTCATATTGACCTTTCAAGCCTTGGATAATCGCAATGGCGTCTTTCACCGACGGCTCATCGATCATGACGGGCTGGAACCGGCGCTCCAATGTTTCATCGGTCATGATGTACTCATCGTATTCCTTGAGTGAAGTCGCACCAATAACAGAAAACTTACCGCGTGCCAATGCTGGCTTGAAAATATCAGATAAATTCACTGCGCCCTCTGTTCCTTTTGCCTGGACCAACGAGTGGATTTCGTCAATAAACAAAATAGTCGAACGACCAGACTTCTCGAGTTCAAGCACCATCTTCTGTGCTCGATCTTCCATGTCGCCGCGGTATTTGGTGCCGGCGAGCATGGAACTAACCTTAAGCGCGAAGACGCGTTTACCTTTGAGTGCTTCGGGAACTGACCCTTCAACAATACGACGAGTGAGGCCTTCCACAATGGCAGTCTTCCCCACTCCCGCTGGACCAATCAAAAGGGGGTTATTCTTCGTACGGCGCATTAAAATATGAATGACGCGGTCGATTTCATCTTCACGGCCGATTACAGGATCGAGTGTGCCGGTTTTTGCTTCGTCGGTGAGGTCTTCGGTAAATTGACCAGAAATTTTAGCACGAGAAAAACTCATACCGCCTTTTCTGCGGCTTTGTACATACACCGCAATACCCAAAACGAAAAATACAATCGACAGTGTCTTGAAATCCATAGGTGATAATTATACCACCAATAAAAACAAAACCGCTCGCAATATTGCGAGCGGGCTGTGGTTAACTCTTCAAAACTTCTTTCAAGTATCTTCCCGTATGTGACTTGGCCGAGCGCGCAATGTCTTCGGGTGTGCCATGAGCAACCAGTGTGCCGCCACCAGTACCACCTTCTGGTCCAAGGTCAACAATGTAGTCAGCGCATTTAATCACGTCGAGATTATGCTCGATAATCAAAACCGTATTCCCCTGCTGAACCAACCGATCAAGCACTTCAATCAACCGGCGCACATCTTCGAAGTGAAGACCCACGGTTGGTTCGTCGAGAATGTACAGAATCTTGCCGCGGCGACGACCGGCGAGTTCGGCAGACAACTTCACGCGCTGCGCCTCACCACCAGAAAGCGTGGTTGCAGATTGCCCAAGTTCTAAATACCCCAAACCAACCTCACTCATCACACGCATGCGATCATTTACGTGTGGAATATCGCGGAAAAATATGGCCGCATCTTCGACCGTCATCGAGAGTACATCATAAATACTCTTGCCATTGTAGAGCACGTCGAGCGTCTCACGATCAAATCGCCGACCCTTGCAGACATCGCACTTCACATACACGGTTGGCAAAAAGTGCATCTCGATCGCGATCATCCCATTACCTTCACAATGCTCGCAGCGTCCACCACCTCGCTTCGTCGGAACATTAAAACTAAACCGGCCGGGTTTATATCCGTGTACTTTTGCGTCAGGGAGTTCGGCGAACAGGTCGCGGATGTGGCTGAACACGCCCGTGTAGGTGGCGGGGTTCGAACGTGGTGTTCGACCAATCGGCGACTGATCAACGTCGACTACGCCATCAACATCTTCCACGCCAATCATGTCTTTGTGCTTGCCAACGCGATGTCGTGCGCCATTAAACTTGTTGGCGAGCTTTTTGTAGACAATATCATTCACAAGCGTTGACTTACCCGAGCCTGAAACACCCGTGACCACGACCATGCGGCCGAGCGGAATTTCTACCGTTAGGTTTTTCAAGTTGTTTTCTGTGGCACCAATAATTTTAATTGCGCCTTTCTTTTTGGTGCGGCGTTCGTCTGCCAGTGGAATCTTTTTCTTGTTGGTAAGGTAATCGATAGTCAGACTTTTACCCGGCTTCGCCGCGAGCACATCTTTGATGGCGCCCTCGATAACAATATGGCCGCCATGTTTGCCAGCACCAGGTCCAAGCTCAACCATATGGTCTGAAGCAAGAATTGTATCGGTATCATGCTCGACCACAATCACCGTATTTCCTAGATCACGCAAATCTTTCAGCGTGGCAATTAAGCGTTCGTTATCTCGTTGATGAAGACCAATAGTTGGTTCGTCGAGCACATAGAGCGTGCCTGTGAGTCGCGAACCAAGTTGTGATGCCAAACGAATACGTTGCGCCTCACCACCAGACAGTGTTCCGGCACGACGATCGAGCGTGAGATATTCAAGTCCGACATCCAACATGAACTTAATACGCGCCGTTACTTCGCGGAGCACCGGAAATGCGATTTCGAATTCGGTTTCGGTAAGTCCTTTATGCCTCTTACTCCCTGAGCTTGTCGAATGGCTACCTAAATTATTAAAAAACTCAAACGCATCAGCAATATTCATTCCTACTGTTTCAACAATATTCTTTCCATTCACGGTCACTGCCAAAGATTCTTTGCGTAAGCGCTGACCATTGCACTCAAGACAAACCTTTTCTGAAAATAACGATTCTGTTCCCAGGCCATGGCACGTTTGGCACGCACCATACGGACTATTAAAACTAAACAAACGCGGTTCAATTTCGGGAAAAGAGAAGCCGTCTTTGGGGCAAGCAAACTTCGATGACATGGTCATCTCTTCATCGCCAACGCCAATCTTCACGACATCGTGACCAAACTTCAAACCACTCTCAATCGCTTCGGCCAAGTGTGCACGAAACGCTTTGTTGTTTTCAATAGGCCAACCAATCGGCACTTTGTCGACCACGAGGTCGATGTCATGAGCTTTATAGCGCGCAAGAACCACCCGCTCGCGCAACTTCTTCATCACGCCATTGATCCGTGCTTCGGCAAAACCTTGATTATAAAAATCATAGAGCATCTGGTGATACTCGCCTTTTCGTCCCACAACGACGGGTGCAAGAACGGTAACCTTATCTAAAATACTCCCTGAATTTGTCGAAGGGCTACCTTGAGAAGAAATCCGCTGCACAACAAGATTAACCATTTCTTCGGTGGTCAGTCGTGAGATTGGATCGCCGCACAAAATACAATGCGGATGACCAACGCGGGCATAGAGCACGCGGAGGTAGTCGTAGATTTCCGTAATCGTTGCAACCGTTGAACGCGGGTTGGACGAATGCGCTTTTTGGTCAATAGAAATAGCCGGCGAAAGACCCTCGATCTCGTCGACATCTGGTTTATCCATCTGGCCCAAAAACTGTCGGGCATATGCAGACAATGATTCCACATACCGGCGCTGACCTTCAGCAAAAATGGTATCAAAAGCAAGACTCGATTTTCCTGAGCCTGACAATCCGGTAAACACAATAAACTTATTCCGCGGCAATTCCAGCGAAATGTTCTTGAGGTTATGTTCCCGCGCCCCGCGGATAATGATTTTGTCTTGCATAATTATGGAATATGAAAACCTCTTTCGTCTTTTACAAAAATACTGTCATGTATTTTTACCATTTGAAGCATTTTTTCCTGAACACCTTGATCCGGTAAGACATCTATAAGCCACTGAGCAACCCCATTGAGTATTTCTTCACAAAATTCGAAGACCTGTAATTGCAGAGTACAGTGATCTCCCGCATCTATCCGATTGAGATGCGACATATCAGTTGTAAACTTAATTTTATTTAACACATCCCTGCATCGTTGTCCGCTCACCTCATCGCTACCTTCATGCAACATGGCACACCGAAGAGCATAACAATCTTCGCCAGATAGAAAGACTATCTCCCGATAATCTGGGTCAACTTGTCGCGTGTATTCTTTCTTTAAATACTTATCGAACCATACAACATACCTGGCTTGTGAGCCAGAAATTTTACCATCCATTTTCCCGCAAATATCTGGCAAAGCCAATGCAATAAACAATGCACCATACCAATTTTTATCTTTCAGTGAAGCTTTGACTGCATTTACCAGATCTTGCATATTATTTCTTTACTTTCTTCCCGACTACGCGCAACTGCTTGCGCAACTCAATAACCTCATCGCGCAGCACACCTGCCAATTCAAATTGAAGTTCTTTGGCGGCTTTTTTCATCTGGCGTTCTTTGTCGCCGATCAGGTCTTCGAGTTTCTTCCCGGACTCAACGCCAGACTCGAGTGCCAACGCAGCCTTGGCGGCATCTTGTTCCTTGCGACGCGTGAGACCTTCCGTAATGTCTTTGATGGCTTTTTTGATGGTGACTGGCGTGATATTGTGTTCTTTGTTGTAGGCAAGCTGAATTTTTCGACGGCGTTCTGTTTCGCCAATCGCGCGTTCCATGGATCCGGTCATACCATCGGCATACATGACTACCTCACCCGAGACGTTGCGGGCCGCACGGCCAATGGTCTGAATAAGCGCGGTATCGGACCGCAAAAAGCCTTCTTTATCGGCATCAAGAATTGCAACGAGAGTAACTTCTGGAAGATCAAGTCCTTCACGAAGCAAGTTCACACCAACAAGCACATCAAACACGCCTTTGCGGAACTCGGTGAGAATCCCGATGCGATCAATGGTTTCGACATTTGAATGCAAGTACTTAGTTTTGATCTGCAAGCCTTCAAGATAATCAGTGAGGTCCTCAGCCATCTTTTTAGTAAGCGTCGTAACCATGACGCGCTCCTGTTTTTTGACCCGTTCGCGAATGCGTTCGATAACATCGTCGACCTGGGATTTATTTTTCTTGGAAGCCGTAACTGGCAACACCGTAATCACCGGGTCAACAAGACCCGTCGGGCGAATAATCTGCTCAACAACTTGCTCGGAATGGGCGCGTTCAAACTTTGCCGGCGTTGCCGACATAAAGATGGTTTGCGGAATGCGTTCCTCAAACTCCGTAAACTTGAGCGGACGATTGTCTGCGGCAGACGGCAAACGGAAACCATGTTCAATCAACGTATTTTTGCGTGCACGATCCCCTTCGTACATACCACCAACCTGCGGAATCGTGACGTGCGACTCGTCAATAATGAGAAGCCAATCGTTCCCGTGTGCAAGCTTGAAGTAATCAAGCAATGTTTCTGGAGCGCTACCAGGCGGGCGACCAGCCATAGGTCGCGAATAGTTTTCGATGCCATTACAGTACCCAACATTTTTGAGCATTTCTAAATCGTACCGCGTGCGGCGGCTCAAACGATCTTCTTCTAAAAGCTTATTGTTATCTTTGAAATATTTCACGCGCTCGTCTAGCTCTTCGCGAATACGTGCAATCGCCGCATCGCGCGCACCTTGCCGCATGACAAAATGTTTGGCTGGAAAGATCATCAACTTCTCGAGAGAATCTCGTTCGGCGCGAGTGACAGGATCAATTACCAAAATCTGCGCAACCTTTTCATCTTCGATTTCAACACGATAAATAATCTCGTGGTTTTGCGGCATGATTTCTATGGTCGAAGCACGCAAACGGAATTGTCCACGCGTTGGCTGGTCGTTGGTACGGACAAACTGCATCTCAATCAATGTTTTCAAAATATCGTTGCGGACAATTTTCTCTCCAAGCGGAAGCTGCAGCGCTGCCTGCTGGTACACTTCTGGTTCACCTAAACCGTAAATGCAAGACACCGATGCAGACACAATAACATCACGGCGCGTGAGCACCGCTTCGGTCGCGGCGTGGCGCAGACGATCAATTTCTTCGTTCACCATCGACTCCTTCTCGATATACGTATCCGACGATGGCATGTACGCCTCTGGCTGATAGTAGTCGTAGTACGAGACAAAATACTCCACGGCGTTTTTGGGGAAAAATTCTCGGAACTCATTGCAAAGCTGGGCAGCAAGTGTTTTGTTGTGAGAAATAACCAATGTCGGTTTTTGCAACTCTTTAATAACATTTGCCGCGGTAAACGTCTTACCCGAACCGGTAACACCAAGAAGAGTCTGATATCGCGCACCGCGATTGAGACCCTCAATAAGCTTTCCTATGGCCGCAGGCTGGTCACCCGCTGGCTTGTGTTCGGTATGAAATTCGAAGTTCATAGATATGCAAAAACGGCCTTTTGGATCGCTCCGCTAGGCGTCTGCTGCTCACTTATTTGACCATAAAAACGACTGCAAGTCAATCTTATGGGGTCTCTGCCGGAACAGTGGCTGCTGCTGGTTTTGGTGTGGTTTTTGCTGGGACAGGGTCTGCTTTTTTCTCCGCAATAAACTGCAGTGGAATAATCACGGTATCGACATCTTTATCACCTTTCTTTTTGAGCACCGAAACTTCAAGTGTTCCTTGGTTGCGTGTCGGCTGAATTGCAATAGTTACCGTAAACATTCCGTGCGTGCCCGGTACATCTGACTTCACCGTTGCCTCAGCTTCTCCCACGGTCACCACTTTTCCGCGAATAAGTTCCGTCACCCGCGCGCGCACTTGGCCGTCGGGAGGGTTTGCCATACCCTCAACATTTACTGATCCAGAGATCTTATCGTTTTCTTTTGGATTTTTAATACCCACCAATCCCCCCTCAGACCAAACATAATTATCGTCATTTAAAAGCGCAGCATCTACAGGCGCAGCAGTGGTAGCGTTTTGTGTTTTTACAATAATCTCAACTGGCTGATGCGACTGCCAGGCTGTCATCCCCAAAAAAACCAATAGCCCCCCAACCCCCGCACCGATGAAAAACATTTTTACACGACCAATGCCGTGTGATTGCGAGCGGAAGTACGGGGGTCTCGTCGAGGAGTAACGCATGCTCTAAGCTTATAAACTTATATACGAATACGCAAGTGAAATTCTTACGCAAGCACAATACCACCAAAGACGCTAAGTGCCTCATCGACCATGCCATCAGCCTCTTTCTTTGGAAGCAACACGCCTTCTATGCGCAGTGGTCGTGCAAACTCTGCGGTCAATAACGTTTCCATGAACTGACGATTCTTCTCTTCATTCAATTTGTCTCGATGGAACGGATACCGCACACCAATGGTGACTACGTTATTGTTTATAGAAACTGGTTCGGACATCTGAAGCACAAAGGGTAGCGACGGATTGGTGGCAGCAACTTTACCCACCACCGAATCCCATGCTGCACGAAGCTGACCCAAAAATGCAACGTCATCAGAAACAACCACTATTTCTGCAGCAAGCGGCGGCGCTTCTTTTACCGCAACATCTCCCGTCTCAACATCGGCTACACGAGCTCCGCTAGCCACTTCTTGCACCACTATCGGCGGTGGTGTCATGGCGAGCGTCCGCTCCCCTTCTGGCAAACAAATTTCAAACACGGCAAGCTCAAGTGGTAGTTGCAAAATTGACGCATGCTTGATTTCTGGCACGCGACGATTCAGCACCTCAAGTATCCAGTGAATTTTTGCCGGCGAAAAACCTGCAACAAGCTTCGCAATTTCTTGCGCCGTTGTTTCATCAAACAAAACCGCTGATTCATTTTTCCCTGTAAGTTTTATGAGCATGAGTTGGCGCACAACTTCAATTGCCTCACGTCCGAACTGATACAAATCAAACCCATCATCAAGCAAAGCACTCACTGTTTGTAATGCATTCGCCGCATTGTTTTGTAACACAGCATTCAAAAAGTCTATCACGCGCGGCAAAGCTGAAACAGGAATCACGAGTGAAGCTTCTGCAACCGTTACATGCTGTAATCCGAGTGCCATAATCTGCCCAAGCAATGTTTCGGCATCACGGAGACCTCCTTCTGCCAAACGCGCAACCTGGGCAAGTACGGCTTCATCAACACTCACGCCTTCTGCCTTGGCAATCGTTGTTAAGCGTTCAACCATGAGTGGCACGGTGACGCGTTTAAAATCAAACCGTTGGCAGCGAGAAAGAATGGTGGCGGGAACTTTGTGGACCTCGGTCGTCGCTAGTACAAACACTACATGCTTCGGTGGTTCTTCGATTATTTTCAAAAGTGCATTCCACGCGCCACTGGAAAGCATGTGCACTTCATCGATAATAAAAACTTTGAACGCGAGTTGCGACGGCGCAAAACGAGCGGTCTCGATCACGGTCTCGCGAATGTTATCAACGCCCGTATGCGAAGCGGCGTCGATTTCCATAACATCAAGCGCGCGACCATCGGTAATAAGTTTACACGCATCACAAACAGCACATGGCTCTGCGTCTGTCTTTTTTCTTCCGGTACAGTTGATAGCCTTAGCCAAAAGACGAGCGCTCGTAGTTTTCCCTACACCGCGTGGACCGGTGAACAAATACGCATGTGCCACGGTGCCACGAATAATCTGCTCCATCAGAATTTTGCGAACATGCTCTTGCCCGGTAAGGTCAAAAAAGGTTTGTGGTCGGTATTTGCGGTAAATGACTGCCATGGGTTCTAACTACGCATTTTTTTAAACTTCTTCATACCGCCTTCACCCAGCGTAAACTGCATCAAATCCCCCTCCTGCAGAAACGCCTTGTCGACATAGGCAGGAGGAATCCGGTGGCGAGTGCCATCATCTGTCACCATACTACCTCGCCCATCATATACACCGTCAACTGCATCTTCGTTTGAAGTGCTATGCGAAGTTGTGTGCGCGCGACCCTGCGGTCGATGGTTTTGAATACCACCACCCAACATCTCCATAACGCGATTCAGTTTTTCTTGCACATCCATAAGGAGTACGTGGACCTCTGATGAAGCGTTTGATCGCGACTCGGTCGGTGGTACAGCAGCACTGACGTTTTCCTCGAGCACTGAGGCGTGCTCCAAAAGCCCCGAGAGTGCTGTAAACCCGTGGACGTTATAACGTTTCTTTCCATCCATACAACGATGCAAAATAAAAATTGGGTTTTGCGTTACACATTACCCAAGGGCTTAAAGAGAACTATGGCATCTAGTGCCTCTTCACATCTAGTGAAAAAATTATATCACCGCACGACAACCCTACCAATCGTTACCAAGGGATAAGTTGTGCATAGTATTGTGATCAAATAAAAAAACCGGCCCGAGAGTCACTAGTGTGAATCCCGAACCGGCTACCACGCGAGGGTGGATTTAAGAATGAGCGGCGACGAAGAGATGTCGCCAGAGCCAAAATGTCGAGCTCACGGCTCGTCCTCTGACTCGGGCATGTTCATGGCGTCGAAGAACCCAAGAACCTCCGTGTCCTCCTCCGCCTTTGTGAGGAACGGGCCAGTCGGGCGACCAGCATTTTCCCCGTCGAGATTCAGATCCAGCGGCTTCTTCCTAAAAAGCAACCCGACCTCCTTTCTGTGCAGCCGCTTCAGCGATTGCAATTCTTTCGTCGCGGGATGATTCTTCATTTTCCCTCCTTGAGCAAGTGCATAGCCTGCTCGGTTTGAACACAGCAACCCTTCTACAAGAACACCTATTTCTAGCACAAAAAGTGCTTTTCGTCAAGAGGAAAGTGCTAAATACCGCCTATTTATGAGAGTTTTGAACGTTCGAGGATTTCTGCTTCTACGGTCGCCTTATCGCGACCATACTTAAGGCGAGAGAGTTCTTTGATCATGGAAGCAAGCTCGCGATTGGTCTGAAATGGCGGCGGCGCATTCATATTGAACGGCCGTGTACCCGTATTATCCACTAATAATTTAACGTATGCCGTATACTTTTCCGTATTCACGAGGTCGTACTCATTAAATGTTGGCGCGAATTCTTTTGCCAAAACTTCGGCATCTTCGACACCAATACGGAAGACGGCCATGGTACCCGCGTTACCAAGCACGGCATCACGCACCTTCGTATCTTGCCCTTGCACTAGTTGGCCAAGGTATTGATGCGCAACCACTAAATCAAGTCGATACTTACGCGCTTCGGAAAGAATCGTGGCAATCGAATCGGTAATAAAGTTTTGGAACTCATCGATGTAGAGGTAAAAATCATGACGCTGGTCTTCGGGTAAATCCGCACGACGCATGGCAGCCATCTGGAGTTTTGAAACAAGAATAAGACCCAATAGGTTCGAGTTCATTTCGCCAATCTTTCCTTTTGCCAAATTAGCCAACAAAATCTTTTTCCCATCCATGACCTCACGCAAATTAAAACCACTCTTTTCTTGGCCAATGATGTTACGTATCATCGAGTTTTCGATAAAACGCCCGATCTTCGAAACCAAGTACGGCAACATTTCACCTTTCGTAGAGCTCGATGTTTGCGGTAATTCTTTTTCCCAAAATGCACGAATGATGGGGTCAGTAACAGTTTGCAACTTTAATTCCTGATATGGCTTATCGGTCAAAATACGAGGAATCTCCACAATCGTGCCTGGATGTTC
This sequence comes from uncultured Gammaproteobacteria bacterium, assembly GCA_964532925.1. Lineage (GTDB taxonomy): Bacteria > Patescibacteriota > Patescibacteriia > GWA2-47-26 > GWA2-47-26 > CAZHIP01. The sequence continues at coordinate 229,305 of CAZHIP010000001.1, read as the reverse complement.
ACTATCTGACATGAGAGTAAGCATTGCATTGCGCATGTAGTGCTCAAACATCGGGCCAATCATCGACGGGTCGGTGACAAGTTTGTAGAAAATGGCAATCATTTCTTGTGTGGCAAAATCCTGTTCGTGCTCGGTTGTAGCTTCTAGCATGTTTAACCCCACTGGACGCTCGGTGTCTGATGGATCAAACACAATCACGTCATCGATGCGATGCTTCGGAATAACACCCAAAATGTCTTCCACGAAGTCACCGTGCGGATCGACAATACAAACACCTTCACCATTTTCGATATCCTGCTTGACCATGTTCTTCATGAGCTCTGACTTACCCACACCCGATCGACCGATAATATACACATGACGCCGACGATCAGATCGCTTGACACGCACTGGTGTCTCTACGCCACGATACATAACCTTACCCAAAATCGTTCCCTCGTTGGGTAAATTGGCTGGTGGTACAGATTTGCGCGAAGTAAGCCAGCGAATATTAGGGGTTTCTGATGTAGGAAGCGGAAAATGAAACACGCTGGCCATTTCAGACGCAGACAAAATTGCCGTGCATGAAGGGTCAAAGCTGCGATAGATCATATTACGCACCAAGGATCCATGCTGTTTCGGCGCAACACTATTCATAGTGTTACCAAATTCGTAATAATGATATTGGTTAAAACCTTGCACAATGTCGTTCAAATAGATATCGGCCTGTTCTTTTGTGTTCGCAGTCGCAATCACGCGAATATTAATCTCAAGTCCAGCCTCAGAGGCTTTTTCCTGAATCAGCTTTTGTGCTTCTTGCTCGCCAGACGACAGCGTTCGAGTTTCTGGCGGTGCTTCACCTTCTTTTTTCTTTGTGCCGCCAAATGATTGAAAGATACTAAAAAGCGAATGCTTGGCATTGTATGCTCGAATCGCCTCTTTTGTGCTCTTTCCTTTCTGCATTTCTACCGCAACACCAGCTGCACGCCGTCGCCAACCACCTTGTGCTGGACGAACAACATACTGAATAGCTGCCGCAGAGCCTTCGGGAACTTTTGCTAACGCACCCGTGAGGACTTCCAATGGGTCGACCTCGAAACGTTTAAAATTCTTCAGCGGATACAACGAATCTTTTGCGAGTTTTACATATGCTGCAGCCACGTGGCCATGTGGAGTAAAAATATTGTAATCATCCGTCTCCTCAATTTGGGCATGCGGATGGCGCGCATGGATTTCTTGCTTTAAATAGGCAACATATTTTGCAGGCGCCGCAATATAAAAAGACACGAGACCGTGTTGTGAAACGATTTCGAATGCAAACTGATCAGCGCGACCCTGCCACCATGCTTTCAAACCATGCTCGGGTTTCAATCCCCCAATCGCAGAAAACAACAATTGTGCGGTAGCAATATCCTGTTGTACCTCTTGTGCAGTCTTTGTGTGTTCTGTTTCACTCTTTTTGATACCCGCCTCCTTTGGCATAGTAACAAGCATGATCCGTGTACCGAGTCCCACCTCTTTGCGGAAACGGCTGTGGGCTCGCATTCTCATAGCCAATATTGCTACAACTGCTGCAACAATAAAAAGACCTCCGCCCACCACAAATGGTAAAGCCTCTGGAGATATATACGAAGCAATAGAAAACCCGAGAGATGATGCAGTACCCGAATGAATATCAAACGCAGTGTCATTCATGGGAATCTGCCCAAACTGGGCGAGCAGATGTGGCATAGTTACGAACGCTTTACACCTTGTTGTCGCTCTTTTGAGAGATCCGCGATCATGGCAATTCTATCAGCGCGAATTTTTGCTTCTTGCTCAAGAAAAAATCTACTGACACCCGGGATAAGCAAGAGCCAGCGACGGATAAGTTCCACAACCTTAGAAATCTGCACGTGCGCACCCTGCACCATTTCGGTCAATGCTTGTGCTAACTCTTCTCCGCGTGATTTAAACAATTGTTGCACCTTTGGATTCATGGCTCTGTAATACTCCAACAATCCATCCGACAACACTTGCTCAACCTCTATATACACCGGATCTTTGAGTGGACGCGGCGGCACGACTGGCGCAGCTTTTGCCAACGCCACATCACGCAGAGCTTGTGCAGAAATAGCGCTTGCATCACGCGTACCACGTTCGACGCGCTTTGACTCTTGGCGCTCTCCGGCAACTTCGAGAGAAGAAGCAACCTCCGGCTTGAGTGCTGGTGTTTCTGTGGACACAAATTTCTTATCTTCTGGCATAGGATGAATTGCCATTATTGTATCACACACCTACTGCATCATGGTATAATTTGCTCACTAGAATATCACATGCCTCGCACACCAAAAACAATTCGCTCCGTGGGTGAAAAATCTTTCAGCTGGCACCACATCAACAAGCCCGGCGAACGTGAACTCCAATATTTGGAGGAGCATTATGGTTTTGACGCACTTGATCTGCACGACTGCTTGCCGTCGCTCCAGCGACCGAAGCTCGTAGTACGCGATTCGTACTTATTTTTAATATTAAATCTCCCCTATTTTGACCGCGAGGCGCGACGATTGTTTACCAACGAAATTGATATCTTTATTTCAAAGCACGGCGTTGTAACCTTGAGCACCTTCCCTACTGTATCGCTCGAAAATTTTTTTGAACTCCTCGAAACAAGCGCGGAACATCGCGCCAGCCTACTGAGTAACCCAGGTATTTTTATCGAACAGTTGCTTGACGAGCTCCTCGACGAATGTTTCCCTATCCTTCTACACATCTCAAACGACATTGAATCCTTGAACGGTTCAGGTATATACAATTTTACTGGCGCAACACTTGAAGAAATCATGCGACTTAAGCACAATCTCATCACATTCCAAAAAGCAGTCCAACCGCACCGCGATTTATTGCGACGCACAGAAACAGTGCTTGGTCGAACCGTGCCCGCTACCACAAAAAAACCATCATCGTTCGACCGGCTCATGAGCCACTGTAAAGAAATCTGGGACAACCTCGAAATGTACAACCGCGCCATCGACGCGATCCAAAGCACCTACATGAATGCTTCATCGCTGCGCTTAAACGAAACGGTCCGCACACTCACTGTTCACCTAATCTGGCTCACTGTATTGGTTGTGATTGCGGGCTATTTTGGCATGGAGCTCCCAGGAACCCCCCTTCTCAAACACCCAAATTCATTCGCACTTATTGTCGGCGGATCGGTCGCGATTTCTGTGCTAATCCTCTGGCTATTTAAAAAACGCCGCTGGCTTTAGGAATGTAAGGATTTCACTGTTGACCCTGCTGGTGTATCGAGCACATCGAACCCAGCTTTTTTTATTTGGTCGCGTAATTCGTCTGATTGTTTCCAGTTCTTCTCCGCGCGTGCAGCTTCGCGAGCTTTCGCAAGCTTTGCTACATTCGCAGGAATTTTGATTGGCTTCGCAATATACTTTTTCAAATCAAGGCCAAGCACCTCATCGAATCGCAATAGTGTTGCTGACTTTGCAGCACTGGTAATCTTTTCATCTTTGACGAGTTGCCACACAATCGCCAATGCACCCGGCATATCTAAATCATCACTAACTCGCTCACTAAAAAGTTTTATGTAGCTGGACGATGGCTTTGTTGCTTTATTCCACGTGCGCACCGTATCGTATAATCGATCCAATGCCGAAGATGCTGCGTGCAATGATTCGTCGGTGCAATTAATCTTTGCTCGATAATGCGCGCCGAGCGTAAAAAATCGATACACGAGCGGCGAAATACCCTTTGTCTGTAAATCGTCTAATGTGAAAAAGTTATTCGCAGACTTTGACATCTTGGCACCGTCTACCATCAAGTGTTCTGCGTGCAACCAGTATTTTACAAATGGTTTTCCTGTCGCGCCTTCTGATTGCGCGATCTCGTTTTCGTGATGTGGAAAAATAAGATCAACGGCACCCACATGAATATCAAAACTCTTACCGAGATACTTCATACTCATTGCCGAGCACTCCAAGTGCCAACCTGGCCGACCTTTTCCAAATGGCGCCTTCCACGCTGGTTCACCTGGTTTCGATGCTTTCCAGAGCACAAAGTCCTGTGCATTATCTTTGTCGTACTCGTCGGTCATGCTGACGCCGAGTTTGAGCGAACGCTTATCGAGCTGTGATAGTTTGCCGTAATTTTTAAACTTACTGACAGAAAAATATACGCTACCATCACTTTCATACGCCAAACCTTTTTTCATGAGTGCAGAAATGAGCGCGATCATTTCTTTGACATGCGTTGTCGCACGGGGCATTTTGCTCGGCTTGAGTAGTCCCAATTTTTTGAAATCTTCGAGAAACGCTTTTGTATATCGTGTAGTCAATGTGCTCATTGACTCTTTGGTATCAAGGGAACGCTGAATAATCTTGTCGTCGATATCCGTAATATTCATGACGTGCTTCACCTTGTAACCGTTCCACACAAGCGCACGACGAAGAATATCTTCAAACACATACGTCCGAAGATTCCCAATGTGCGCAAAGTCATAGACCGTTGGTCCACAAGCATACAAACTAACAGCCTTACCTTTGAGTGGCTTAAACTTTTCTTTCGTTCGCGTGAGTGTGTTGTAGAGTGAGAGCATGCAATTAATCTTCAAAATCTTCCAAAAGTTGTTTTTGTTTTTTGGTCAGGCTCTTTGGCACCACGATCACGACTTCTGCCTTGTGGTCGCCACGGCCAGATGAACGCAGATGACCAAAGCCTTTACCTTTGAGCGTAATAATATGGCCAGACGGTGTACCAGCTGGAATCTTAACTTTCTCTTCCCCATCAATAGTTTCGAGCCCTACTTCGCCGCCAAGCGCTGCAGTCTTAAATGATACCAGAAGCTCGGAGTAAATGTCATCATTATGCCGCTCAAAACCCGGATGCTGTTTTACGGAGACGCGCAAAAATAAATCGCCTGACGCGCCGCGGCCAACCTCTTCGCCTTCGCCCGCATAGCGAATTGCCTCGCCATCGCTAATACCCGCGGGGATTTTCACTGTCAGAATTTTATGAACCTTATGCGTACCTTTCCCTTTGCATACTGTACAGGATTTTGAAGATTTCTTTCCGACACCATGACACGGGGCGCACCCTACAACCGTCTGAATGCGTCCAAAAATACTTTGCTGTACTTGAGTAATCTGACCAGATCCACCACAGTTCGTGCACTTCGTCCATTCAGATCCTGGCTCTGCACCATCGCCCTTGCAGTGAATACACTTAGCCAATTTCTCAACTTCAATATCTTTTGATACACCGTGCGCAGCTTCTGCGAAAGAAATATTCATCCGCATTTCGAGATCACGACCGCGTGGTTCGCGGTTGCGCTGCTGTCCACCACCAAAGCCAAACATCTCACCAAGACCACCAAACATTTCACCAAGATCCCCCATGTTGAATTGGCTAGGATCAAATCCTTGGAATCCGCTAAAGCCTTGTGAACGCATGTCTTCAAAGCTCGAACCGTACTTGTCGTACTTGGCTCGCGCCTCAGCATTTGAGAGCACCTGATAGGCCTCGTTGAATTTCTTAAATTCCTCGGGATTACCGCCTTTATCTGGGTGGTGCTCCATGGCGTGCTTGCGGAACGCAGTTTTGATTTCTGCCTCCGTTGCAGTTCGCTGCACACCTAAAATGTCATAATAGTCTTTTGCCATATGTACAGTGTACCAGCTTTGGGCTGGTACACGAGGACTTTTTTATTTCTTATCAACTTCACCTTCAACAGGGCCATCTTCCTTCGGTGTTTCACCTGCAGGTGCGGCTTGTGGCGCAGCCTTGTAGAGTTCGGCACCAACCTTGGAAATAGTTTCTGAAAGCGCGTCGAGGCTCTTTTTGATCTCAACAGCATCAGCTGCATCTTTCTTGGCACGCAAGTCTTTGACCTTTTCTTCAACCTGCTCCTTTACATCGGCGCTGACTTTATCACCCGCATCCTTCAACGCTTTCTCTGAAGTATAGATCATGGCGTCGGCCTGATTGCGCAAATCAATAATTTCCTTTTTCTTGCGGTCTTCATCACCAAACTGCTCGGCCTCTTTTTTCATCTTCTCGATTTCTTCTTTCGAGAGTGCGCTTGTATCTTTGATAACAATATTTTGTGCACGGCTTGATGCCTTATCTTTTGCTGTCACCGTGAGAATACCGTTCGCATCAATATCAAACGTTACCTCAACTTGTGGCGTACCACGTGGTGCCGGCGGAACACCATCAAGCACAAATCGGCCGAGTGTGCGGTTATCTGCAGCCATCGGGCGTTCACCCTGAAGAACGTGAATCTCTACGGATGTCTGATTGTCGGCAGCTGTTGAAAACACCTGCGTCTTTGCCGTCGGAACCGTCGTGTTACGTTCAATCAATGGGGTCATAACAGATCCCAGTGTTTCGATGCCGAGGGTGAGCGGGGTAACATCAAGCAATAAAATATCTTTGACATCACCCGAGAGCACCGCCGCCTGGACCGCAGCACCTTTGGCCACACATTCCATGGGGTCAACACCGCGTTCGATTTTTGAACCAATAAATTCTTCCACAACGCGCATGACAATTGGCATGCGAGTTGGGCCACCAACCATAATCACACGCTCTATTTGAGCCGGAGTCAGTTTAGCGTCAGTCATCGCTTGTTCAATTGGCTTGCGGCAACGCTCAACAATCGGACGCACGAGTTCTTCGAGCACTGCGCGGGTAACTTTTACCAACATGTGCTTTGGACCTTGGGCGTCTGCCGTAATAAATGGCAAGTTCACGTCGGTTTCGAGCGTGGTTGAAAGCTCAATCTTTGCTTTTTCTGCAGCTTCTTTCAAGCGCTGCACCGCAACAGCATCTTTACGAAGATCAATCCCCTGTTCGCGTTCAAACTCATTCGCCAAATAATCAACCAAAACACGATCCATGTCAGTGCCACCGAGTTCGGTGTCGCCTGATGTCGAAAGCACCTCGAACACACCATTTCCAAAGTTCATGATCGTAACATCGAGGGTTCCACCACCCAAGTCGAACACGAGGATCTGCTGTTCTTTTGCATCCTTATCAATACCATACGCAAGTGCGGCTGCTGTTGGTTCGTTTACAATACGCACCACTTCAAGACCCGCAATAGCACCAGCATCTTTGGTGGCCTGGCGTTGCGCGTCACTAAAATACGCCGGTACCGTAATAACGGCCTTGTCTACTTTTTCACCAAGAAAACTCTCTGCATCACGCTTCACTTTCTGCAAAATAAAAGCAGAAATCTGTTGCGCAGTATATTCCTTACCATCAATTTTCCACTTAAAGTCGGTACCCATCTTTCGTTTCGCAGCAGCAATCGTGCGTTCTGGGTTCGAAACCGCCTGACGACGAGCAGGTTCACCAACCAACAACTGGCCATCTTTGGTAAACGCTACATATGACGGAAATGCTTTGCCGCCAAGTGTTGCACCTTCTGCTGACGGGATAATAACTGGCGCATCACCTTGCATGACCGCCGCGGCTGAGTTTGATGTTCCTAAATCGATTCCAATAATTTTTGGCATATATGTGTACTGTTACTATTTTTTACTCTGCAATAATTACTTTCGCTACCCGCAACACCTTTCCATGAATCATGAACCCTTGCTGGACTTCTTGAATAATCACTCCAGACTCCACGTCGTCTTTTGTGTCCCGCCCAATAACCTCGTGAAGCATTGGATCAGGCATTTTCCCTATCGTCTCCATTACTTCCACACCAAGCGATTTAAGCGCTCCTTGCATTTGATCCCGAATACGAATGAGTCCTTCGTCTGCGCTCTCTCGCATTGCCGCCTGCACTAGGCTTTCATATACCGGCAAAAATGCTTGAATACAATTAACATTTGCAAAATGCGCCCAATCTTCGCGCTGACGTTCTACCTGTCGTTCGAGGTTTGCGTAGTCAGCTTTGGCGCGCTTCCAGCTATTCAAGTACAGCTCAGATTCTTCTTTTAATTTCGCAACAGCAATTTCTAAATCGTTTTGGTCTTCCATAAAGTAGCTTTTATTATTCTTGCATCAATTTTTGAATCCCTTGTAACAGCGGCATCACTCGATCATAGTCCATGCGTACCGGGCCCAATACTCCAAACACCACCTTATCACCAGATCCTGTTCGCAACATCATGGTTGCGCAGCCTTCATGAAATGGGTTTTCACTCCCAACGAGGACCGTGACGGGATTCGGCGCAGAGTTTACAAGCTCGGTCATGTGTTCCTCAAGTGTATCAAGTGCAAGGCTTACATCTTGGACAAATGCTGGCGAAAGAAACTCGGGCTGACCAAACAAAAAGGAAAGGCCCGTAAGATACATGTCATCTGGCGTACTCACAAATACTGAACTTCCAGTTTCACGAGCCAATAGTCGTGCCATATGACGCAGCTTTTCTGACTCATTATCACGTCTACCTGTTCGGTAGGCAGGGTCATCTAAAACTGCCTGAAAATCGCGCATATCTGGCAATACGCCGGCAAGTGAATGCCCAATGTAATACCGATATGCTGCCTCGGTTGGCACCCGACCGGCACTGGTGTGTGGTTGCGATAAAAACCCAAGGTCAGTAAGCGTGGCCATCTCATTCCTGATAGTTGCAGGAGATATACCACACTGGGTTTCCAAGTTTTTGGAACCCACCGGTTCGGCCGTGCGCACATACTCACGGACCACCAAGGCAAGAATTTGTTCTTTTCGGGCATCAAGTCTATCCATACACCCATTATACAAAACAATTAGCACTCGTCAAGTGCGAGTGCTAATTGTCTAATTTTACCTACTTTGAGACTATTTTGGTGCGTTGATCTCTGAGAGAAGAACGTTTTCCACACGGATGCCACGTGGGAAGAAGATACGCTCCAGCTCATCCTTGAGCTGGATTTCTACCATGTCACGCTGAGAAACAATATCTGCTGCGGTAAAACGAGAACCGATCATGCGCATACGAGAACGAATGGTTGGGCGAATGATTTTGTCGACAAAATCTTCGCCAATGGTTTGCCAAATAGTTGGAATCTGATTGACGTCGAGGCGGAGCAAGACCGTACCTTCAATACCAACCGTCTTCGAATCAAGCGTCACCGCATTCACGGGAGAGTCCCCCATCGCGCGAGTATTCTGAGGATTAAAATCTTTTGCCAAACGATATTCAAGCGTTTGAGTGTTAAACAATTTTGCACGCTGCCAAAATGGCACCTTCAGGTGTAGTCCTGGCAACAGGACTTTTTTCAGAACACCACGACCAAGATCATACACACAAGCAACATAGCCTGGTGGCACATATACAAAAAAACCTTTCAAAATATCTTCAACCACGAACGAATACATGAGTCTGTCGAGGGAGTCTGCCATAGGAGTCTTATAAGTCTAATGCTTTTTTGCAGTTTTGGCTACCTTTGGCTTTGCTGGAGCAAATAAGGGTCGGAATAAATGAAAGACCGCACTAAATGCCATAGAGGTAAGCACGAACAATGCTTTCACCGCGGGTAGAGAGTATAGGACAACGAATACCGCACCAGGAAAGAGATACCTAAACATGATATCACTTTTATTTGACCCCCCTGCTTTCTTTCGATGCGTAAGAGAAACTTCAAGATACAAGAGAAGCGCAACCAACAACGACGACCAAAGATTCGGATGCGCGATATTCAAACCGTAAAAATTCGTATTAATAACATCGGGTCGCACAACCCATGAATATAAATCTGACGTGAAGCGCGCAGGACTCATGCCACCCAAAAACACCTGATAGAGCAACACGAGCACGAGAAACTGGATACCCAGCAACAATACCGAGGCCCATGGCCGTATCTTTTTGCGCTTCAGAAGACCTCGTACGGTTTCGCGGTGCCCCACAGGATCATCCTTCATGTAATGATCAACGACAGATATTTCTTCTGCCACGGACTCATACTTCGCCGCATTATGCTCACTAATAAAGGAAAGAGGAATCAGCAAAAGTCGCAAAAAAATAGTCAACAAAATAATGGACCACCCAAGATTTCCTTGACCAAGGGTGTTATATATCTCGATCAAAAGATTGAGAAGCGGCTTATATAAATATATGTTCCAAATGATATCCAGCACAATGGTTGTAATTATTAACTATCCCATTCAGCGCTCTGGCGAACCAACAGCTCTTGTGCCCGCAATGGTTCTGCCATGATCTCCTTAATCGCACGCTCCAAACGAATAGTATTTTGTGAACCCTTAAACAAAATCACATCGCCAGACTGAATCCTGTCTTGCAATATTTTGCCGGCTTCAGTCGCATCCTTTGCTTGTATCCACGCATCCTTTGGTAAGCCAGCTGCTACCGCCGCAGTACCGAGTGCGAGTGTTTCAACACCTACCGTAATAAGAACATCGGCAGCTCGTGGAACCAGTTGTCCGATTTCTGCGTGATATGCTGGAGAACTATTCCCAAGTTCGCGCATATCACCAAGCACTGCATATCGTACCACATGCTCGTCCTCTACAACACGGGTCAATGTCTCTAGAGCTGACTTCATGGAAACCGGTGACGCATTATAGCTATCATCGATGATAATAGTTTTCTTAATACCGGGCAGCAATCTCATTCGCCCTGGGGGTGGAATATACTTCTTCGCACTCTCAATAATATCCTCCAAACTCATACCATAATACAAGCCGATTGCAGCTGCAGAAAGCAACGCACGAACCTGCGGTTTCCCTAGTACATGGGGAATAATAAACGGCTGCTGCTTACCGTCTGCGACGAGTGTTCCACGAATACCACCCAACATGCTGGATTCAGAATTTGTATTCAAAAAATCTTCAACATGTACCACACGCACCGCCGCATTTTCACCAAAACCAACACCAATAGCTGGTGCATCAGTGAGTGTACGCGATGCCCAGACGCGATCATCGTCGGTATTCAAGACTGCAACACCATGGCGCGGTAACGCTTTGATAAGCGTAGATTTTTCATCCGCAATGGCTTCCACTGAGGCATAAAACGCCAAGTGCGCCGGAGCAACGGCGGTAAGAACACCAATCGTTGGAGGAGCAATAGCCATGAGACGGGAGATATCCCCTGGGTGGTCAGCCCCCATTTCAAGCACCAACACTTGTGGAAAGGAAGGATCATGCGACCAAGAAATCCGATACGCTCGTGCAATCGTGCGTATCCAGCCCAGTAGAGATCGCCCTGGCGTTGACGCTCCAATAATCGACAATGGTAACCCCAGCTCGTTGTTATAGCTTTTGATGGTGCCTCGAACACGCATGCGTGCCGACAACACTGCAACAATCATTTCTTTGGTGGTAGTCTTCCCCACAGATCCTGTTACGCCAATAATAGTTGGCGCATAGCGATGTAAAATTTTCTTCGCCAAAGATCGAACTATTGATTGCATGAGTTTTACCATAAGCGAATGGACTATTTTTTGAGCGGTCGATTTGGCTCTACTTCGTCGTATTGTAGCAAGAATTGTGCAATTTCTCCAAAGAGTGGTGCCGCAGTAGTTTCAGCAAATTTCACTTCTTTCGGGCGATCTATGCGAACAATCATGGCGAATGTCGGATCTTCAACAGGAGCAAAACCAACAAACGAACCAATGTTAGCACCTGTTTCATATCCACCCTTTGGTCCGGGAATCTGCGCGGTTCCTGTTTTACCAGCAACCCAATACCCTGGCACCCCCGCACGTTTACCATGCCCTTCTTCAACTACTTTCACCATCATACCTCCAGCAAGAGAGGCAGCGCGTGCAGAGATTACTTGTCGAAGCATTTGTGGTTCCCCCACTTTTTTGATCCTACCACCCTCATCTATAGACTCAACAAGATATGGCTTCATGAGCTTTCCTCCATTAGCAATCGCACCGACCGCAGACAGCATTTGGAGTGGCGTCATAGAAACACCTTGACCAAATGAAGCAGTGACAGCATATGACTCTCCTGATTTTTTTAAGTTCGAAATATCTCCAGCGGATTCCTGTGGCAACCCTAAACCTGTTGATTTTCCAAACCCAAAACCCTCAACATATTTTTTAAACTTCTCAACCCCCATCGCCCGCATAGAAAAAATAGAGCCTGTGTTCAAAGACTCTGCAAATGCATAGCTCATGCTCACGCGACCGTGCGCTTTCCCGTCAGAGTTTTTAATTTCAAATCGATCTACCTTAATAACACCGGTATCTTCATACATCGTGTCTGGATTTATCTTACCCGCATCAAGCGCACCCGCCGCAGTAATGACCTTAAAAACAGACCCCGGCTCATACGCATTAAATATCGCCGGATTATTATAGACCCCCAACGAGCTGGCAGATTTATAGTCATTGGGATCAAACCCCGGCGCACCACACATCGCACGAATTGCACCCGTTTTTGGATTCAAAATCACCACAGATCCACCGGTTGCCTCATGTGCTTTTACGGTCTCTGCTAGCTTATCGCACGCAAACGACTCAATGCGTTGATCAATAGTAAGTAAAAGATTGGAGCCGTTTTTTGGCTCATTCACCTTTCTGTTTCCAATAGGAATCAGTCGGCCCACACTATCACGCTCACCAACAATGTACCCCGCCTCTCCGGCAAGCTCTTTTTCATACGCAGCTTCGAGTCCATACCTACCACGCACAACCCCTTTGGCGTCTGGGCCCACAAATCCGATAACATGACTTCCTGTGGTGTCGTTTGGATACAAACGCTTGCGTTCTTTTACAAACCCAATACCCTTAAAATTGTGCGCCTTGATGCGATCAACAACATCGTCTGAGATCCCATGCGCGATTGGTTCGTACGGATCGTCTGGTTTTGATAATTTTTCCAAAAGTTCTGCTGCATCGATTCCTAAATCTTCTGCTAACACTCGAGATGTTTCGCTGACGCGTTCCATCGACCGAGTATCGGCATACACCAAGTACACATCCTGGTTCGTAGCAAGCGGATATTGCGTACCATCTTTATCGTGCATATACACCTCACCGCGCTTCGGTAGTAATTGCGTAGCGAACTCATGTTGCTCCGAAGCCTCGGTCTGAAATTTTCCACCCGCAACCACCTGCAAAAAGAAAAGTCGGCTGATACAGGTGGCAAATAAAAGCACCACCAAGAGTCGAATGATGGCCAGGCGACGATCGTGAATATGGCTGGTATTACTATGTCCCATTGCCATGTAAATCTTTTTCCAGCTGCGCGGCTTTGTCCAAAATCATGCGCGAATACGAAATGCAGATTGCTTTCGTGCATGATGAGCTACCAGAAATATACGCCTTTGCTGCAGCTATTTCACCGTCACGAGTTTTACTGGCTGCACCCGAACGCGACAACTTCAGCGCTGCTGCAGTAAACGAATCTTCGATGCTCCATGGTGACGGTGGATTATGCCCAGTAAGACGTGCCACCTCTGCTCGGTATCCAACCCACGTGCTTGGAATAAACTGTGCTGGGCCCATTGCACCTCCCCACCCATAGGACGGTTTTTTAGAAACAGGTGTTGTGTCTGGATCCAAATTTAACTCTTTCGTGATTTGCAAAAACGCCTCATGGTCGCGCGGAGGCATATCTACCTTCCAGGTGCCCTTACCAACATTTTGACCAAGACGAGATTCTACTTCTAATAGCGCCAACAAAAATGCCGGTCGAATACCTAAACGAGTAGCCGCCAGCTGTCCGTATTTAATGGCATCCTCAACGCCAATACCTGCTTTAATAAGATAGGTAATCTGATCGCGAATATTCGCAATATCCTTTTTGGTAAGCGTAATTTTCTGCTTCACTTGCTCCTCCTCTTTTTTCACTTTGGTAAGCAAATTCTTTTGTTCTCCTTTTTTTGTTTCAGCATTTTTGCGAGAAAGCTCCTGCAAACGTTTTAACTGTTCTTGCTCAATGCGTTGATCCTCAAGACTCCCCTGCATTGATGCCAGTTCGGAACGCGCAGACTTGAGTGTGCCAAGATTACGCTGAATGCTCGATTGCAAAAAATATAAATCGTAGAGTTCATTAAAAAACTCTGATACCGGCGCACCCTTCAAGAGTTCTGCAATCGGGGTTTCGCGATCACCGCGCGACAAAGACGCAATACTCACCTTTAAGCTGTCGCGAGCACTATCAATGCGCAGTTCCGTCAAACCAATATCTTGTTTTGTTTTGGTAATATTTAAATCCAATTTTGAAATATTGAGCGACAAACTCTTGATTTCCAAATTTGCTTTTTTGATATCATCACCAAGGGCTTGAATCTGACCTTGAATACCGGTGGCTGCTTTCCGTTTTTCTGCTGCAAGATTTTGATAATTATTAATCAATGCTTCAAGCTCCGCGATTTGCGCATTACGCTTGCTGATTAAATCCTGGACCTCTTGTTGTGTCGCAGCATACACAGAAAAAGGCGCAACAGAAACTATTGCGGCTGCGAGCACTATCAGGATATATCGTACAAAAAAACGTTGGGTCATTGTTAGCGAGAAGCAAGAATGCTTCGCTTATAGGATTCCAAATTTTCAAGCGCCACCCCTGTGCCTTTTACCACACACAACACCGGCTCATCCGCAACATGTGCCGGAACACCTGTCATACGAGCAAATAAATCAGCCAAATGACGCAACTGACTTGTTCCCCCAGAAAGCACCATACCTTTTTCCATAACGTCTGCAGATAGCTCTGGCGGAGTGTTCTGTAACACCTCTTTAATGGCCGCAACCATACCTTCAAGCTCACTCTGGATTGCTTCCGTAACATCGTCAGACGTTACGGTCACCTTGCGTGGCATACCAGTAACCATATCGCGACCAGTAATCTCGAGTGTCAGTCGATCCTCCATGTACATTGCCGAACCAATACCAATTTTTACTTGTTCCGCCGTATGCTCACCAATGGCAACACCGTATTTGCGGCGAATATACTCACTGACAGCCAAATCCAATCGATTGCCGCCAATACGAGTTGATGCCGATGACACAATACCGCCAAGGGAAATAACAGCTGCCTCAATAGTACCTCCACCAATATCAACGATCATGTGACCAGAGGCTGAACCAATCGGGATATCAGCGCCAATGGCTGCAACAATTGGCTCTTTAATAATATATGCCGCCTTAGCACCAGCTGCGAGAGTGGCGTCGATGACTGCACGACGCTCGACTGAAGTGATTCCACCCGGTACCGCCACCATAACCTCAGGACGAAACAGATGGACTCCTCCCAAGGCCTTATTTACGAAATATCGCAACATTGCCTCAGTCGCTTTATAGTCTGCAATCACGCCATCTTTCAGTGGCCGTGATGCAATAATCGTATCTGGAGTACGGCCAAGCATTTCTTTGGCTTCATGCCCAACTGCCAAGATCTTCTTGTCCACCAGAGAAACCGCCACCACCGACGGTTCATTAATAATGATACCTCGCCGCGGGACATAGACCAAGACACTCGTTGTCCCCAAATCAATACCAATTTTTTTAATAAACATACTCATACCTACTCACGCTTCCATGTAAGTGAAAACTGCTGATCTGTGGCCAGTTTTGTATTCCAAGACATCTGCCCTTTTTTTGTAAGGGATACTCCTAATGAGCGTGGTGACCAATCTGTTGGTTGTATTGCAGGCCCCATGACCACAAGCTCACGTGGGGCGGCTCCTGGCTGCTTCTGTACATACAGCTCATATAAATTCGACGAGGTCGTACTCGTCACAATGTCCGATGGCAACACATATTGCAACCGCAATGTTTTTGCCTCACCGGGTTCCACAGAAACGAACCCAGCAAAAACTGTTTTCCCATGATCTCGAGAAACTGCAACGCTACCTGGCTGATTCATGTTCTCGCGAACCATAAATCCGGTAGCAGTTCTCAATGCGCTGCCCTCTGGTACATATATGCGCACATAGTTCCGCAGTCGAGTTGTCTTCCAGTTAAAACGACCTTCGTGATCATAGGTAACCGCAAGATCGGCAATATACTGACCATCACCATTTTGATTGACCGCATATTGAATCGTCCGACTCACTGCTGGGTCGGTTTTAAGACTACCCAAGTTTGCATCAACCACCATCAGATAATCTGTTTCTACCTGCTTAATCTCCCCGCCCCAATTTTTTGCCATGTATTTTTGCTGAGCTTCGAGGTGTGTATCATAGATCAAAATATTTTTCTGATCTAAATTATTTTTCAATACATGCAACACGTCTCGCAACTCATATAACGACAACGTCCCCATACGTTCGACAAGCGCTTGACCCAACACACCAATAATAGCTTTCCGCTCTACAGTAGGAATGCCCTGTTTGTGGTAATCAACTTCCGTAGCCAACTGCAGCGTATCTACAACATTTTCTGCGGAAAACTGGCGAGCGCCTACTCGAATTGGTGCGGTGATTTTTAATATATCGACTAATGTTTTTGTGGTAACGGCAATCACTGCGTTCGGGGCACCAACGCCACCTTCATCTCGATAAAACTGCAGTGCGCGCATTGCAGTTTCTGGAAAATCTGGCGACCAATTTACGTCGCGGAAATACCACGTCGGTTGCCCTAAATAATCTTTGAGCGGCTCGGGTGACATGGGCCGACCTTGTTTTGGTGCATGGTTATCGAGATTGTATGTGTCATCAATTTTGAAGTCGACAATACGACCATCCTTTACGCGCAAGATACCATAACTACCAATAAAACCACCGGTTGGTCGCAATTCGGTATCATTTTGGAAAAGCAGAAGGTAGGTACGCGGAGCACCATCAAAACCTGCCAAGTGCGGTGAAAGTGCTACCAATGATTCAGTGTTGGCAAAAAAGCTACTTGCGGCAACAGCACTATCATAGGCAACTCGTATCCGAGGAACCGACAACACCCAGGCATCTTGAGGAATTCGCTGCAAAAGAACATTCGCATCAACAAAACCTTGCGCCCCCAATTCAAGACGTGGAATTGCAGCAAGTAAGGCTTGTTGCAATTTTTTGCGCGATGCATCTGACAGCGTAGCTTTAGGATCAAATGCGCGATCTAAAAGCGGTGTGATATCACCCTCTGCAATGGTGACCATCTCTTGCACTCCATTCGAAAGTGCGACAAAAGCACCTGCCGTATCTCGAGCGGCTGCGATCTCTGTATGAAAAACTGGCAATTGTGAAACAAACAAGATGCGACCAAGCGCTGTATTCGTCTTTTTTAACAGCCCATTTGTTTCTTTGAGTGTATCCTTCAGCTCCTCCCATTTTTTCTCCTTCCATTGTGTTTGTACATTTTCTACTTGCGACTCCAAACGCTTCACTGAATAGAAGGCGAGAGATCCCATGCTAATATCCCAAACAAGAATAAGGGCAACCCCCCACAATACACCAATGATACTATTGCGAATTGTGCGAGAATGGGGCATAGAGTTTTTTGATTTCCTCTTATTTCCACGCCATGGGTCCGATGGGGCTCCTCTCCGAGCCGGGGTGCTTTTTCGAGTGAAACTATTCACTCGCCTCTTCACCCTTCTCGCCCATCACTCCCAATATATTATTTCCACGCCATGGGTCCGATGGGGCTCGAACCCATAACCTTAGGCTTAAAAGGCCTCTGCTCTACCATTGAGCTACGGACCCGTGGCGTAGATACAACAAAAAAAGAACCCCTTACCCTCCATTGCTAAGCCAGAACAATATACCGTGTTTAGCCCACCTTAGCAACCCATGACAACTAACGCAGGTTTCCAGGCCCTAAGGGGTCGTACCCACGTTCTACTTCGTTGCTGTCAAGATACTCGTCTGCATCAGAATCTGGATTCAAAGGATCTGTCCCATACACCTGCTCCATGAGGTTATTGAGCCCATCGCGGTCCGTATCTACCACAAAAGAAGCCATCCCCTCGAGCGTCATCTGTTGTCCTCCCACCGAGGGCAGTGCCGGTAATTGCGAAGTCAATGTTCGTGTCTCAAAACCAGCAACACCAAATTTGGCACCAATAGGCGCAAGTATTGTTTCGATAGGTATAGTCGCGACTCCAATAGGGGCAATAGCCAACGCGTGATTATGTCGCCGCACATCAACAGATGCAATAAAGTGAGCTGGTGCCAAATCCTGCAACCGTGCATCACCCAATGCGCGGACCCGATAGAGATCGAATCCTCGTTTCGTCACCCACAGATCTAGTGTATCGATCGTAATATTCGATCGCGTAAACGCCACCGCCGCCATAGCCTCTTCAACGCTTCCTCCTTGGCCAAGCACAATAGACTGCACAAAATCTTCGAAGGCTGTCGGCGCGATCTTTGTCTGTAGATGATACACCGCTCGCCCCTCAATCGTTTCATCCGCCAATCGTGTTACTGAACGAAACATCTTGCCCTCACCAACCATGCCGGCAAGTGGGCGAATCTCTCGTGTCACTGGCCCTGTATCCCATACCGCTGGAACCGCAAACCACTTTCCCACCACATCCGCCAAATTTAGCAACCCAAAACTAGGAGATTCGTCGAGCTTTAAATACGTTGCCTCATGTGCACGAGTCATGTTTCCACGAAAGCTGTATTTCCCTTCGGGAAAGTAGAGCCGCGCTTCAAAATTATTCACAATATCCGGACGCTCATGTGCATTCATAACAAGTTGTCCGTTGTTATAAAACACCGCGTCAAACAGAGGTGCTTGAACACCATTCGATCGATCAGCAGCGAAGCTCAGCGCACCGCGATACGTAAAAGTTTCGAGGTGTGAAATATTTTTGAGGGTCAATCCTACAACCTGCCCATCATTTGGGCGCGACAAAAAAAACCATGTTGCTGATGTGGCGAGAAGCAAAAAACTAAAAATGATAAAAATTGGTATCAACCGATCACGCATACTTATTCTATGTATTTCCGACCCCTGAGCTCTGGTGGCAGATATTCCTGATCCACTGGTTCAGTGTAGTCTGGATTATACTGGTAGTCTTTGCCGTAGCCAATCTCTTTCATGAGTTTTGTAGGCGCATTACGTAAATGAAGCGGTACTCCTGGCAACACACCCGCGCGAATATCATGTTGCACATTTTGATATCCAACATAGAGTGTATTCGACTTGGGAGCGCGAGCCAAATACACCACTGCCTGTGCCAATACCACACTACACTCCGGCATACCAATTGCATGTGACGCCTGATATGCCGCCACTGCTTGGAGCAATGCCTGCGGATCAGCAACTCCAATATCTTCGGACGCAAAACGGATAATTCGACGCGCAACATACAACGGATCCTCTCCTGCTTCAAGCATCCTACCAAGCCAGTAGAGCGCTGCGTTTGCATCAGACCCGCGCATGGACTTATGTAACGCCGAAATAATATTGTAATGCTCCTCACCAGCACGATCATAGATGAGATGAGATCGCTGCATGGCAGTTTCAACAATTCCTCGATCAATAGATTTTCCTGCCGCCAACTGTACCGAAACCTCAAGGGTGTTCAACGCGGTGCGCGCATCGCCATTTGCAAGTTCGGCAATCAATTTTAACATCTCTGGCACAATACTAATTTTCTGTGTTCCCAGTCCCCGCTCGGTATTTGCAAGTGCATGTTCAAGCAGTTTGATAATCGATTCCACCGATAATGCATCGAGTAGTAAGACTCGCGAACGAGAGAGCAACGCGTTGTTAATCGAAAACGAAGGATTCTCAGTGGTGGCACCAATAAGCGTAATCAACCCCGACTCAACATGGGGAAGCAATGCATCTTGTTGGGATTTATTCCACCGATGAATTTCGTCGAGAAATAGCATTGTTTTTTTGCCGCCAATTGATCGCGTAGACTCTGCGACAGCAACAATTTTTCGCAATTCCGGAAGACCGCAAGTCACTGCTGAGGTTGCGATAAAGTTAACCTTAGCCTCATTAGCAATTACGCGCGCAATAGAAGTTTTACCTGAGCCTGGCGGTCCCCAAAAAATAATCGACGGCAAATTTCCCGTGTTCAAGAGTTGTCGCAACATGCCACTTGGGCCGACCAGTTTTTCTTGCCCCACCACCTCATCAAACGTCTGCGGCCGCATGCGATCAGCCAGTGGTGCTTGTGATTGCGAGGCTTTTGAAAATAGTGTATCCATAGGAGGCATAGTAGCCTGCTTCTGGGTGGACAATCAAGCAGAAAGTCGGTATAGTAGGCACGCAATAGCTTAAACTCTGGCTCGGGGTGGAGTATGCCGGTCGTACGCACGATTCGGGTTCGTGTAGACTGGGTTCAATTCCCAGCACCCCGAGCAAGCGTTTAAGTGTTAGCGAAAACGCGGTGCAGCGACACAACAATTTGTGTCGCGTTGGGAATTGAAGGGCGCGAGTGCGCGCAGCGCCCCGGCTGGTGTCGGATGCACCAGAATTCCCGGCCCGAAGGGATTTCCCAGCACCTCGAGTGAGTTACTCAGCTAAAAAGCGGCAACGTGCCGCTTTTTTCGTATCGAAACATGCCTATGGACAAAACAGTGAAAAAAAGCTAATCTGAGGTGATCTTATGAAAACTACTCACGAGAGAAAAACCTCTCTTTTCGTTGCAGCCCGCGTAGGCCTCTTTCTTGCCCTCCGCGATATTCGCCGTGCCAACAAGTGGACCACCGGGCTCATTGTCGCCGTCATGGTTCTGACATTTTTAAACCTCGTGGTGGTTAGCGGCATTCTCGTTGGTCTCATTCAAGGGTCCATCGATGCACAAAAAGGCCGCTACTCTGGCGAACTCATCGTGAGCACGTTTCCCAAAAAATCATACATCGAACAGAGCGCGGATATTGTATCGCTCTTAAAAACACAACCTGGGGTTACCGCGGTAGCTGCTCGATATTTGGAGTCAGGATCTGTTGAGACAAATTACAAAAATCGACGTCGGCCAACCGATCTTCCTGATCGGACATCCGGCCTAATTGCTGGCATTGACCCAACCCAAGAAAACAAAGCCATAGGTCTATCTCGTTTTATTGTTGAAGGGTCATACCTAAACCCAGCTGACTACGACCAAATACTTATCGGCGCAAACCTACTCTCCAAATACGCTGGTTTTGATTCCCCTGATCTACGAACACTCCCCAACATTGAAGCCGGTTCGCGCGTTCGATTGCGTATTGGCGACATTGCTCGTGAAGTCACTATCAAGGGCGTACTCAAAAGCAAAGTAGGAGAAATCGACCAACGCATCTTTATGGTAGATTCACAATTGCGCGGCCTCATTGGCAGAACTGATTATAACGTCGATGAAATCATTGCACGCATCGACTCACCCGCTCACATCACTGCAGCAAAAGCAACACTCCTCGCCAATGGCGTTGATACGCGCGCAAATGTGCGGACCTTCGAAGAAGCACAGCCAAAGTTCTTAAAAGATATCGTAAAAACTTTTGCACTCTTGGGTAACATGATTGGCTCTATCGGGCTCGCCGTTGCTTCAATCACTATTTTTATCGTGATCTTCGTAAATGCGATTACCCGTCGACGCTATATTGGTATATTAAAAGGCATTGGCGTAGATGAACGAGCCATAGAAATTTCGTATGTTATTCAGTCGCTATTCTATGCAACAAGCGGCATGATCATTGGATCAATCCTGATCTTTGGTGTGCTCAAGCCCTACGTAGATCTCCACCCAATCAACTTTCCGTTTAGCGATGGAGTGCTTGTTGCTACGGCAGGTGGCACCGCGCTACGCGCCGCAATTCTTCTTGTCGCCACATTAATCGCCGGCTTTATTCCGGCAAAAATTGTCGTGAAGCAAAACACGCTTGATGCTATTTTGGGTCGATAAAACCATATGATTATCTCTGCAAAAAAACTTATTAAAAAATATGTCACCGGTGCTGGCGATTTTTTTGCACTCTCAGGCGTTGACTTAGATATTCCCGAAGGTCAGTTTGTTGCTATCACCGGTCGTTCGGGCTCCGGTAAATCAACGCTACTCTATCAACTCGGCGTACTTGATCACCCGACAAGCGGGCGTTTATTTATCGATGGCACTGATATTGATGCCCTCAATCAAAAACAACGCACCGAGTTCCGTCGTGTTGCATTGGGATATGTATTCCAAGACTACGCCACTATCCCTTCTCTCACTGCACTCGAAAACGTGATGGTGCCCCTTCTCATGCAAAACGCTTCCCCTGTTCATGCGCGTGAGCAGAGCGAAAAAGCGCTTTCGCGCGTCGGGCTTCTCGAAAAAGCTAACAGTCTGCCCAGCCAGCTCTCGGGTGGTCAACAGCAACGTGTCTCCATCGCGCGCGCAATCGCCCACAACCCAAAGATAGTCTTTGCCGATGAGCCAACTGCAAACCTCGATACCGAAACATCAAAAGTAATTCTTGATCTATTCTTGGAACTCAACAAAGAAGGTCAGACTATTGTTATGGTCACCCATGAACAAGAATATGCAAATCTCACGGATCGCATCATCGAGCTTTCGGACGGAAAAATAGTGAGCGACAAACTCAACAAACACTAAAACCGCACAGGGATTTTTATCGTTTTGTCATGCTCCGGCAACCCAGATGGGTTGTCGTTTTTGATAATAAGAAAGCCCGTAGACGTTTTTGGTTTCGCAAAGGTTAGCGTTACAGAAAACGGCACGTACTCTGTAGTCATCCAATCCCCTTGCCCTTGCGCACCTTTCATTACAAGAATAGTTCCATTCGCATCAACTAATGACACTGGAAGATTTGCCTCAAAATACCAGGTACCCGGTAGCTCGCCAGTGAGCTTCAACGGACTTTGCACAATACTCTCCGGCTGTATATTCAGATTACGGACACCTTCACCCATAACCGCTTCTGTCGTCCGCGACAATCGATAAATCACGCCTGCGGTATCGTCACTAATAAACCCTGAACCACCTGGCTCGAGCATGATGTCCACCGGCCGACCTGATGCTTTTTTATCAGACAGCCATCCCGAAATAAATGGCTCAATACCTTGATACTCACCTTGCGCATTGAGCTTTACTCGTGCGATCGAATACCCTGTCGGAACAGAACGATTCCACGAGCCGTGATAGGCAACCAGTGCGTTATACCAATATTCAGGAGGCCAGCCCTCTTCTGGCACAAACGCGATTCCCAGCGGCGATGAATGCGCAGGCAGGTCCACCGCAGAGGGTGTTTCCATTGGCTCCATGCATGGATTTCTAATGTAAGTGTTTTTATCAAAGGCCGTATCGTGGATATTTTTCCCATAACAATTTGGCCAACCGTAATTCTTTCCTTCTTCGATAATATTCAACTCATCAGGTGGTATATCGTCACCCAAAAAATCTCGCCCCATTTCAGTTGCCCAGATTTTCCCATGCACATACTCAGTCGCCATAAATACTGAGTTTCTCAACCCTTTTGCAAAAAGCTTGAATTCCTTCGTATTCGTATCAAGACTCCAGATAGAAGCGCGTTGTTCATCTTTTTCAATGCAGACATTGCAAGACGATCCAATCGAAACAAGAAGTTGCGTTTGCATAGCAGGATTCCACATCAACGTGCGAGTCGTATGTCGCCCACCTGTTGGCAACTCCACAAGAATATCTTTTCTCTCACCGCGCATTGTTTCTGCAGTATAGATATACGACGCAATCTGATTCTCCTCCGCAACATAGAGCGTACACTCCCGCGTCTTCCCTACTTGTTGATCATCGCAATGCACTGCAATACCATGAGGTGCATTGAGTCCTTGTACGACCGTATACCGCTTATCCTCAATACCATCGCCATTCGTATCCTTAAGTGCAAGCACAACACCATCTTTTGGAATAGAAACCAACAAATTACCAAAACCATCACGAGCCATGACGCGTGGCCCACCAAGATCTTTTGCAAAAATACCAATCTTAAAACCATCCGGAACCTGTAACCCAAGGTTTGTGTCGTCCGCGTTATCAAGAATAGATGGCTCAGCTGGGATAAACGCGGTGCCAGCGCCGCGGAAGTTTCGATACATAAAGACGCCTCCCCACACGGTAAACAAAACCGTAATCACGAGAAAGATACTCAACGCTGTTTTTTGCATCTGTTTCATATACCAGTAGCGTATCCTGCTCACACAAAAAAGAAAAGGCGCCGGAGAAAAAATCTCTCCGACGCCTGAAGGAACCACTAATCACACAGAGTTTTGAGCCGTTCGATCTCATGCGCGACATGTGCATCATTTTGCAAAAGACCAGTTTCCTGATACTGCTTGCCATATACCAACCACTCATGGGCGAACACGGCGAGCAAGGCCTGATCAATGTATTCGCCATTACGAAAGTAGTGCTGTTTGCATACACCTTCGAGGTGAAATCCACAACGAAGATTGTAATGGATACTGGCCATGTTGCAGGCAAACGCTTGGGAGTAGATCTTTCGGAAATTCAGAACTCCAAAGGCGTAACCAAGCAGTGTCATCTTGGCATCTTGTCCGTAACCTTTGCCAAGATATTCTTTCTCACCAATCATTGCACCCGTAGTGGCGTGACGATGCACCCAGTCCATGTCATGTAATCCCATCGTTCCAATAAATGCTCCGTCTTCGGCTTCGATTCCGAGCGCGAGTGCATTCTTGCGTGCATCAAGAGAATCAAACCATTTCTCCTCCTCTCCGTACGAAATCGGAAAAACACCGCCCAAGAAATTCCATGTCTCCTGAGTGTTGACCCATTGCCAACATTTTTCCATGTCGGTCTTTTTTGAGAGCGGACGCAGAACCGTTTTCTTGCCTCGGAGAAAAGCCGGACGAACAATAGTTTCCATTGTGTCACCTCACTACAAAAGAGCCTAAAAGAAATCAACCCGGGGAGATTCCCGGGTTGATGTGAATTTGATGTTAGAAAAAAGAGATCAAGTCAAAGCCATACTACCCGAGAATAATCGTGCGCAAAAAGCGACATCGAGCGAATCTTGCCCGTGCCATGGACGCACCACGATCATTCGGTTGTAGTTAGCATTAATCATACAAAAATAAAATATCACAAAAACATAGTCCCGTCAATAGAACTAGTCTTATTCCTGCCTACCGGCCAGGCAGGCGTACGAATAAGACTAAACTATTTCTGTATATATTTGAATCGTGGGAAGGTTTTCCCGTCGCGAGTTACTTCTTCGGTAAACATCGCAAGTGGACGAACCCAGAGCGCACCTTCACCATACAATTGCTGATACACCACCATGTCTTCCAGTGCTTCAGAATGCTTTGCTATCCCTACGACACGATACCGCTTCCCCTTAAAATGCTCGTACTCGCCATCAATAATTATCTCCATACCATGAGCAGTGCGCCTGCGGTAATCAACAGACCACCCACCCCTGTTTTCCACGTTAGTTGTTCACCAAGAAAGAGTGCAGCAAGAATCAAAACGAATACCACGCTCAACCGATCCAATGCCGCCACACCGGTGGCTGGCCCAAACCGCAGTGCAAAAAAATAAAATAACCAGGACAGAGCACCTGAAATACCGGCAAGGACAATAAACAACAACACGCGATTCGTAATAGTTCCCAGTAATTGCAGTTTCCCCATCACGCCAGAAACAATCACCAGAAACACAGCCATCACCACTGCACGCACCGTGGTAGCTAACGTTGAATCAACACCTTTAATGCCGAGCTTTCCAAAAATCGCAACACCCGCAGCCATAACTGCGGACATGAGTGCGAAAAAAACCCAGGACATAGTTACTTTTCTGCCGCAATGGCATCCGCCTTAGTAATATGAATCGCACCATCGTCATGTTCTGGCGGCGTATAGATGGTTACAATTTTCAAAGGATCGTGAGGGTGTGTGTTGATGAAATTATGTTTCGTGCCTGCCTTGACCATCACCATGTCATTGGGCACTACTTCATACTCTTCACCATCAAGCACCGCAGTCCCGACCCCACTAACAAACAATAAAATCTGATCAACGTGATGGGTCTCCTCGCCCACATCATCCGCACCCTCAATACTCATGAGTACAATTTGCGAAAGATCGCTTGTCGCAACTACTTTACGAAAATAATTATTCTCTTTCGCCAACTGAATTATGTCTTCGTGGAAATGCATACGCAATGACAAGCATTAAAAATATAATGTTTATATTGTAACAGACAATTTTTTGTTGGCAACTCACGCACGCGATTCACTCTCGATGATTCTCGTCAAGGGACAGGCGCTGTGATTATGTTTCCGCGCCGTGCAATACGCACGACCATACTCGATAAGAAGATAAGTGATTTGAAACCAATCTTTTTGTGGCACAATCCGCATGAGGTCGTACTCAATTTTTTTTGGATCTATCTCGCTACTCAAGCCAAGTACGTGTACTAGCCGTTTTACATGCGTATCCACGGCAATTCCCTCCACAACGCCATAGGCATTCCCCAGTACAACGTTTGCTGTTTTGCGCGCTACACCCGGAAGCTCGAGCATCTCATTCATCGTACGCGGTAGTTCGCCGCCATACTTCTCATTAATAATTTTCGCTGATGCCAGAACATTTTTGGCCTTTGATTTATAAAATCCAGTTGAATAGATATCCTTTTCAAAATCGACCAGCTTAGCTTTTACATAACCACCAAGCGTTGTGTATTTTTTAAACAACTTCTCGGTGACGATGTTCACCTGCTTGTCTGTGCACTGAGCTGACAGCATGACCGCAACCAATAATTCCCAATTGTTACTATACTTGAGAGCCATCTGCGCATTTGGAAACAGTTTCTTCAATTCTCCGACAATACGCCTGGCTTTTAAAGTTAGCGCGGGAACATCTTTCTTCTGAATCATATTGCATGATACTTCAAATGAAACGCGACAATAGCAAAGGAGATAGCAACGTTTAGAGATTCTTTATTTCCTGCCATGGGAATTTCTAAAATAGTATGCGCGCGGTCGAGGATTTCTTGCGGAACGCCGGCTACTTCATTGCCCACCAAGAGTGCGGTTTTTGAAAGTTCGTTGCCAGCGATTTTTATGGTGTGATACGGGACTGATCTCGAATCCTGCTCGATGACCAAAAGTTTATAGCCCTCAAGTATTTTAAAAAGATCTTCCATGGTTTTCACTTGTTTCCATGGCACAGTTTTCTCTGCCCCAAGAGCCGTTTTGGAAAGCTTTTCATCTACTCGACCAAAACGATCAATGGGCGCTGGTGTAATGCCCGACAAAAGCAATTCCGCACCACCGAGTGCATCGGCAGTGCGGAAAAGCGCGCCTACATTTTCTCTGCTACGAATGTCGTGCGCGATAATAATCATTTAAGCCACCTTACTGGATAACGCCTTCTTTTTCAAGTTTTTTGATTAATGCAAGAGCCTCATCGGCATCATCCACTAGTGTATAAATCTTCATATCATCTTCATTGATCGCTTTATTTTGTTTCCAAATACACTCCTTGACCCACGTAAGAAACGGGGTCCAATAGGCTTTATTTACCAACACAATAGGGACTCGTGGCACTTTCTGCGTTTGAATAAGTGTCACCAATTCCAAAAGTTCATCGAGCGTACCAAAGCCACCCGGGAAAAACACATATACATGCGATGCAAACGACAGCATTGTTTTGCGAGTAAAGAAAAAATCAAACGCCTCTGACTCCGTCACATATTTATTGATACGCTGCTCAGTGTGAAGCTTAATGTTCAATCCAACGGATTTCCCTTTTGCATCAAAAGCGCCATGGTTCGCCGCCTCCATGATACCTGGCCCACCGCCAGTGATGACT
The DNA here is from genome assembly GCA_964532925.1 of uncultured Gammaproteobacteria bacterium. Classification (GTDB taxonomy): domain Bacteria; phylum Patescibacteriota; class Patescibacteriia; order GWA2-47-26; family GWA2-47-26; genus CAZHIP01. The sequence goes on along the minus strand of CAZHIP010000001.1, from coordinate 201,729 downwards.
GCATACCCCGATTTTGAAAGCTTAAAGGCGAGCTTGTATGCATCTTGATACACTGCACTTTCAAACCCTTTGCGTGCTGATCCGAAAAAAGTAACGGCTTTCGTGTATTGCTTCAAAAACTCAAATCCCGAAACAAACTCCGCCATAATACGAAAAACTTTCCATGGCTCCATTCCATCGTTTTTATGACCATCAAGCATTTCTTTGATGCGCGCTTCAGGAAGGCAAACCGTGCCTGGAGGATATTTTATATTTTTTGGTTTTTTGACCAATGACTTGAAGGCCATACGATAAAAAAATAATGAATTGAGATATAGTATACCGCACTTTCATAAAAAACTGCACGCGAAGACCAGATCGCAAGAACTACAAAACCCCACTTGCGCGGGGTTGTGTAGTTCCGAAATGGAATGATTCGGATTAGTAGTTCCCTCGTGGACGCTCCTCGCGAGGACGGGCTTCGCTGACAACGATTGTGCGGCCACCCATAGAGGCGCCATTCAACGTTGCAACAGCTTTGTCCGCCTCCTCGTCGCTCGACATCTCTACGAAGCCGAAGCCCTTGGAGCGGCCAGAGAACTTATCCATGATGACCTGTGCAGAGGCGACTGTGCCTGCTGCTGCAAAGAACTCTTTGAGTTCTTCGTCCCGAGTTGCGTACGGGAGACCACCAACGAAAAGCTTCTTTGCCATGTTGGACTTGATGATGCGAAATTGGTCCGAACACGACCTGACTTCCGCAAACAAAGTAAAGAATTATGAATTTGCACGATTCTTCTAACATGGTGTTCGCACTAGAACCGTTACCCAAAGGCTATCACGGATACCCCCTCCGCGCAACCGATTTGCCAAAAATTCGCTTATTTTACATCCTTCAAAAGCCGTGGAATCGTCACCTGCTCATCTACTGTTGGTGCAGAAAGAAGTGCCAGCTCAAAAACCTGCGAGCGACAAAATAACTCATCATTCACCTCTCGGGGGTATAAATGGACGTGAGTATGTTCCGCACCTTTTCCGTGAGCAGGTAGCGTCGGAAGTGATCCGTAGCGGATATCACACCCAGAGGCCAAACGATCCATAATTTTTTCCTGAAACTCCACAACAGTCTCCAGAAGTTCCGATCGTGGCTCCCACGCCAATTCACCTAATCGCGCTACGTGTTCTTTGGGAAAAATGATTAAATGCCCCGGAACCAGGCGCGGGTTTGCCAAGGCAACCACCACGGTGGCAGTTTCTTTTACGATACTGAATCCCCCATCTCCTTTCGAACAAAACTTGCATACCATATTACCATTATTGTATCACGAATAGCCGGGGTTTACTGGTGGAGCTGTTTCTGCTAAACTAGCCTTTCTAAATCGGATGCACTCCTCGGGGATCGTCTAACGGCAGGACAACAGACTCTGAATCTGTTTATCTAGGTTCGAATCCTAGTCCCCGAGGAATGTAGCTGATAGCAAAAAGACCCTCGCGGGTCTTTTTATCTTTTATTTCTTCAATTTTTTTGCAATCTGTTCAAGTTCTTTGCGACTCGGAAGATCGAGGTCTTTGAGAACTTTTTTTACTGTCTTCTCAACCATCACGCTCATTTCCTCCTGCCAGGCATCAGCCTTGGCAATAAACTCTTTCATATGATTCGCTGTTTCGTCTTTGGACGTCTTCCCTTCCTGAACCAACTCATCAACAACTTTCTTGGCCTTTTTTTGAGTTACCAAATAGGCACCTACAGCGGCAAGCATGGCAGTACGAAATGTCTTTCCCATATCGTTGATCTGTTAGAGATTAAGTTATGAGCGCTTTCGTTTCCAATTGTACCATACGACAAGCATCGGGCTTGCAACAAAGATTGAGGAGTATGTGCCGAAGATAATACCAAGGATCAACGTGAGTGCGAAGACATGCAAGCTCTCACCACCAAAGAGATAAATGGAAGTCAACGCCAAGAGTGTTGTGACCGACGTATTAATGGAACGCGATACGCTCTGGTGCACAGACGCTTCTACTACCTCTTCAAAATTGCCTTTGAGCTTGCGAACATTCTCTCGAACACGATCGAACACCACGATAGTATCGTTGATAGAATAGCCTAAAATCGTGAGAACTGCGGCGATAAATGCGCTGGTAATCTCGATGTTGGCATAATGCGTGTATACCGCAATAATTCCGAGCGGAATCATCACGTCGTGCACAAAGGTAAATACCACAATGGCACCATAGACCCACGGAGACACAGGTCCAGCAATTTTACGGAACGACCATGCGATATAACAGAGCACCATCAGGGTCACAAGAGCGACGGCCATAATCGACTTTGATTTAATCTCCTGGCCAATGACGGGGCCAATAGAATCAAAACGAATTTCTTCAGCCTTCGGGAACTGTTTCTTGATCGCATCGACGAGCTGCTGATGCTCAACCTCGGTGAGTGTGGGCGATTTTAATACAAACGTGTTGCTGAGTTCTTGCACAGTGATATCCTTGCGAACACCAGTAGCAACACTCTGAACGCTGGCGAGTGATGGGGCATCGGCAATACGTACTTCAAGCAGTGAGCCACCAGTAAAGTCAGCACCAAGACGTAGCCCCCAAGCGGAGAGCGCCACAATGCCCGAGATAAACATCACCGCTGAAAACGCAAGCCAGTATTTTCGATTTTGGATTATTTTCATAGAAAGTATGGGTTCTAGGAGATGAAGGAGCCTCGATTAGGCGCCATACCACCAACGATTTTTTACGGTTCGCCCCGCGAGACGCAAAAACGTACGACTGACTACCATAGCGGTGAAGAGTGAAATAAGAATACCGATGGTCAACGTCAAGCCAAACCCTTTCACTGAACTCGTCGCAAACCAGAAGAGGATAAGCGCTCCAAATAATGTGGTGACGTTCCCATCACGAATCGAAGGCCATGATCGCTTGTAACCATCAACAATCGCGGTTTCAATGTCTTTACCTGCACGCAACTCTTCTTTCATGCGTTCAAAGATAAGCACATTCGCGTCAACGGCAATACCTAGCGAAAGGATAAAGCCTGCGATACCGGCAAGTGTCAACGTAACTGGCAGCCACTTAAACAGCGTCATGTTAATAAGCACATAAAACACAAGTGCCAACACCGCAAGCAGACCGCTCATGCGATAGTAAAGGATCATAAACAAAGCAACGAGGGCAAAACCGACCATCCCCGCCTTCAGTGAATCCTTCACCGCCTGCTCACCAAGACTTGCACCGATGGTTTGCTGGGAAACCAAATTGATTGGCACTGGAAGCGCACCAGCGTTTAATCGCTGCACCAACGTCTTGCCTTCGAGCACGGTAAAGTTACCAGAGATACGAGCTTTACCTTCAGTAATTGCCTCGTTGACGCGCGGTACTGAAATGGGTTGGCCATCAAGCATAATGGCAACAGTCTTGCCAACATTGCGACGAGTAATATCTCCAAACAACTGCTTGCCTTCATCGTTAAATTCGAGCGAAACACCAGGCTCACTCGTCCGCTGGTCAAACTCGAGCACTGCACGTTGTAACTGTTTGCCCGAAAGCCCAGTGGTCTTCCATGGTTCAGCTGGCGGCAAGAAATCGCTATCTGTTTTTTTCTTCAACAAAATACGCGCAACTTGATATTCTTTCTGATCACGTTCACCCGTTTTATGGATCAAATGAAATCCAAACGGCGTTTCAACAACGCCCGAAATGGTATCCACTTTCTGCGCGAATACCGCATCTTCAAACGGCTTCACCATCATGCCAGCACTAAACCACCCGAGATCACCTTTTGATGTTGTAACCGTTGGGTCAGTTGAATGCTTCAGGATCAATTCAGCAAAATTCTTTGAGGTTGCCTGTTTTGCAATCTCTTCTATTTGTTTTTTTGCATCGTCTTTTGATGTTTCTTTTTCACAACCTTGTGCGCCCTTGTAGCACACCAGAATATGCTCAGCCTTTACCTCTTTTCCGGCTGCGCGCGCCTCAGCAATACTTACGATTTCATATCCTTCATCGGTCTCGATGGGATCAAGGCTAATCTTTCCTGCACCATTTTTGTCAGCCCACTCCCACAAGGTGCGATACGGGCTAAAGCGAGAAATAAACCCTAAGGATCCACCAATATCCTTACTCGCCATGTCTTCTGAATACTTCTTTGCAAGTCCAAAAAAATCGATTTCCTTTTGCGCCTTCATCTCCTTGATGACATCCTTCGTGCGCTGCAGAGCCTTTGTATTGTAATCAGTCTTCTCTTTTTGTTCAGCGGCCGTGAGCTGACGAGTCGTCACCGTTCCTTCTTCTTTAAACTCAAGTACTGGTGTCTCTCCAATCATCTTAATTGCCTGACGAATATCTTTGATACCGGCAAGCTCGACAATAACCTTCCATGCCCCACCAGAGTTCGAGGTTTGCACGATAGGCTCTGCGACACCGAACGCGTTTACGCGACGCTCGATCACGTCACGAACCCCTTCGACAGATTCTCGCTGATCGCCAGATGCGATATTTTTAATATCTGCTTCATATACCAAATGTGCGCCACCTTGCAAATCCAAACCAAGACGGAAAGGAGATTCCGACCTGTTTGGCAGCTTGAGCCATGTAAGCCAAGCGACTTTCGCAGTCTGACCATTCACCCCAGATACAACCTTGTTCCATGTACCTGGCGCAACATATACCCCCAATAATAGCGCAACTACAACAATCAAAACCACACCACGGCGTGTTTTGCCGTATGCTGATGGCTGAAAAAGACAACGCCCGATTCTCTGTAAAAATGACCCAATAGTCCGTTTCATGTGAGTGTATTTTGTGGGAATATTGCATTAAGTCCCTCATTGTAATGCAAAGCCCCCTGCGCTGCAAGGGGCATTTGTTCAACCTATCCTACTCGCTATTACCTTGATTTCTCGGGAAATTTAGGATAAGACCGTTGCTTATACGCAAGCGCTCCCTTACCTTTTCGAACTAACTCAGTGGCCAAATCATCAAGCAATGACTTGATGTTGGCATTGTATTCGTAATCACTCACATTATTCTTATTCTTGAGCAGCTGCACATCGAGTCGCTGCTTAAGACGGCTCACGATATCAAGAACAGAGTTGTTTACCATATTACGGCCATCGCCAGGCATCTTGTCGAGTACCAAGCGAACTCCACGTTTAGCGTAATCTTTGTTCCAGAGATCAAGAACAGCACTCATACTCACCGGCTCAAGCTGTTCGACCCCAGACTCGTTCATTGTGCCCGGTCTTACCTCGGTAAGTATTGGATTCTTTGTATCCGGCACCACCATGGATTTCAGCAAATCATCAAGCCCTGACTGATCAGACTTCGCCGATCCACCAAAAAGACTCTTAAAAAACCCACCCGCACGCTTCCAGAAACCAGGCTTTTCCGCAACTTCTTTTTCTTTGCGCGGCTTTTTTTCAACCTGTTTTTCAGTGTCTTCACCTTGCGCAAACCATTCTTTTTCACGCAGACCAATACCGCGCTTCTCAACAGAAATATCATCGCCTCTATACCCCCTACGAATTACTTCGTCCTTTATTGGATTTTTCTGAGGCAGTGATTCTTCATCCGGCCAACGTTTGGTCGGTTTTACTTCCACCAACTCGGTAATTTGTTTCCGCAATGCTTCTGCAGCGATGCGGTCAGCCTCTGATTTCATTTGAGAGGCGCTCTTTTCTTCTGTAAGTATTTTCCGATGCCGTGCCTTGTTTTCAAAACTTTCTTTTTCACCACTAGCCAAAAAAGTTGTCTCGAGTTCGTCGGTGCTAGGTATTTTTTTGCGCGAAACACGAGTGTTAATATGGGAAATCAAAGCATCTTCTTCATCTTTTACTTCTATCGCACTCCTCTTTTTCCCCACAGCCTTTATAGCGGCCGCTGTCTCAGACGTATGTCGTCTGGCTCGCGCCGCACCTTCACGTAATTGCGAAAGAGCCCGTTCTTCTTGAGTCTCTTCAACAGCGTCGACTAATTCAATAATTGGCTCATCAATGACCTCCTGTTTTTTCGCCTTAGCTTTCTTTTCTTCTCTCATCTTTTGCTGTGCAATACTCTGCTCAAGTTGAAATCGCGTCGGCTTTGGTGGCTTCCCTGTTTCCTTAGCAGGTGCCTCTTGTGTCTCGATCTGAGTAGTCAATGGTAGCCCACGTTTCTTGCGATCCTCTTCAAAGCCTGCGACCATCTCTTCTGGAGAAGGTGAATCCGCAGCAGATTTCCCGGGTTTGCGTCGATCTGGACGAGGGGGAAACGTGAGAACTTTCCCCGCCTCAGGTACATCAATAATAACCGATGGTTCTGATACATGACGTTCAGCGCGAGCGGGCATAGAAAAGATGAAATAATTTAGAAAATGTAGTAACGTGCTTCTATTGTAACATGCGCTATGCAAAAACTCCTGGTGATAACTGGCCCAACTGCCAGCGGAAAAACTGACCTCGCCATTGAACTCGCCAAAAAAATCAACGGCGCGATTATTTCTGCTGATTCACGACAAGTGTATATAGGCATGAACATTGGTACCGGCAAACCAACAGAACTCGGCGGCGTCCCCCATTATCTGTTTAATGTAGTCGAGCCCGACGAAGACTTTACCGTGGCGCACTGGAAGAAGTTGACACTTTCCGCCATACAAGAAATTCACCATGCAGGAAAAACCCCGATGCTCGTCGGTGGTACGGGTCTCTATATTCGGTCTGTTGCTGAAAACTTGGAGATTCCCGCCGTAGCGCCCAACGAAGAACTGCGCGCCACATTTGAATGCGAGTACGTGACATCAAAAGAACAAGCACTCAAGACATGGGGTGACAAACTCCGCGCACTCGACCCGAATGCAGATATTGATTTCAAAAACCCTCGGCGGCTTATCCGCGCGCTCGAGATTGTTATGGCCACAGGATTACCACTTGATGAAGCACAGAAAAAAGGCCCTCAACTGTTTGAAACATTAGAGCTCGGCATCAACGTAGAACGCGACGAACTCTACGCGCGGATTGATAAACGAGTCGATGCAATGATTACCGACGGATTAGAAAATGAAGTCCGCGAACTGTTAAAAAAGTATCCGAGTTTTTTCTCTTTCCCCGCCTCCGAAAGTCCTGGCTATGCCGAGTGGCAAGATTATTTTGGTGGCAAAACTTCACTAGCTGAAACAATCCAGCAGATCAAATTCAACACCCACGCCTACGCCCGTCGGCAAATGACCTGGTTTAACAAAAATAAAAATCTTCAGTGGATAAAAAATAAAGAAGAAACCGAACAGCTTATAACTGATTTTTTGAAATAACTTCTTTCCCTTCTTCCGCTTATTTCAAAAGCTCTGCGATCCGTTCAGGATATTCATCGTAATTATCAGCCATAGTCTTGATAATTGAGGCCCGACGTAAAATATTTTCAAAAAGCTCTTTGCGCCCATGATCGACGTATTGCTCTATGGTCCAAAGGCTAAATAACATTTTGCGATACCCACAATCAAAGGCCAGCTTGCTAGTTAGGGCACTTACGTTCGTTTCCTCACGATAGGCGCGAAGATACGTCTCTATGAGTTTCCAATCAAAATCTTTTTCAGTCTTCCGGCAGTTAAAAATCACGGAACGCATAATCTCAAAAGCCCGCCACGTCCATCCAAACTTCTCCCAATCCAAAATACCTGTGATTTGATTCTTCTGCATCAAAATATTGTACGTGTGATAATCGTTGTGGCAGAGCTGAATGGGCAGCTTCAAAAACTTCTCTTTACTCCAATCCCCTCGAGCAATTATTTCCTCGTACAAATCCAAGGTTTTATCCAACGTCTGTTTATGTGACACCCGGGACGCAGCGATTCTCTCTCTTAAGCCATGAATTTTCTCCATGAAAGAAATAGGATCCCAAGATGCAATCTGTAACGGTTCAGGCTTAGTGATCTCTGTATGAAAGGTATCAAAAGCTACATGCAACTTACCAAGCATGGAACCCATCGCGTGAATCCGCGCCGGCGTATTACCAAATCGTTTTGGGTTTTCCCCTTTTAGGAATGGATATACCGCCACTGCGTAACCACCCAACTCAACCGACTTAACTGGTAGCCCAACAAGAATATTACTCTTGGCGACTGCTTGCATGACCCGGTGTATTTCTTCGACTTTTTCAAATGGCATTTCCGGCCGATACACTTTTAATACAAGCTTCTCGCGACCAGCAGTAAGCAAGAAATTTTGATTCAATAAACCACCAGACAAAGGCTCTACCACATAGCTCCTTGCTGGGAAGGTGCTATTGATAAAGGCTTGAATATCTTTGCGGGGAAGAAACCGGGGCATCAGATTAACTTCTTCAAAATCTTCTGCACGAGTTGCGGATTTGCTTTACCGCCGGATGATTTGATAACGGCGCCAACGAGCACCATGATCACTTTGTCGTTCCCCGCCTTAAGCTTCGCCACCACATCAGAGTTTGCTTCAATAGCATCTTTGCACAACTGAGCAATCTCTTCTTCGTCAGATACTTGAGCAAGTTTTTTCTCCTCAATAATTTGTGATGGATCACCGCCGGTCAAAAGCATTTCTTCGAGCACAATAAGACCATTCGTACCCGAAAGCTGGTTCGTAAAAATCAGCGTAATAAACTCCGCAAAGTTCTCAGGCGTAATCCTGATCCGGCGAATATCAATCGAGTGCTTTTCCATAAGCCCGAAGAGTTTCGAGATCATCCAACCAGAAACAAGCTTCACGAGTTTGGTTTTGTTCTTCTCAAACTTTTCTTCAGCCTCGCCTTCGATACCGTCGGTCGAGCGCACCCACGATTCCAACTCTTGAAGCGCGTGCTCGGCGTAGTCGGCCAAGTATTTTTCTTCAACCAAAATAGCGGCGTCCGCCGGCGCAAAGCCATACTCTTCAATAAAGCGTTTTTGCTTGGCAATCGGAAGTTCTGGAATAGTCGACGCAAGTTCATGGCGCAATTGCTCGAGGTTAATCGGCGGAAGGTCTGGCTCCGGAAAGAATCGATAGTCTGCATCTTTTTCTTTTAAGCGCTGCAAAATAGTAACTCCCTGTACTTCGTCCCAGCCACGCGTAGAAGAGAAATCAGGATACTTCCCTGCCTCCCAAAGTTTTGTTTGTCGTTCGATCTCGTAATGCAACGCACGCTCCACCGACTTAAATGAGTTCATATTTTTGACCTCCGTCTTTGGGTAGAGCTTGGGCACATACGTCGGGTCGTTTTCCATATCAGTCACCACTGGTCGCATAGAGATGTTGGCATCGCAGCGAAGATGGCCCTTCTCCATGTCTGCGTCAGACACATCAAGGTAGCGCAAAATACGGCGCAAATTTTGTAAAAATACTTTTGCCTCATGCGGACTAGCAATATCTGGCTTGGTAACAATTTCGATGAGTGGTGTGCCCGCGCGGTTGTAGTCAACCAACGTCTTCCCATTGGCATGAGACGATTTTGCGGCATCCTCTTCCATGTGGATGCGTTCAATACCAACAGAGGCAATGCGGCGATCATCACCCGTCGACTTGGTATCAAACACCAGCTTTCCATCCAGACAAATAGGCTCATCGAGCATGGATATCTGATAGCCCTTTGGCAGGTCGGGATAGAAATAGTTTTTGCGATCAAACTTCCCTTTGTCTGGTACGCGCGCATTCAAAGCCAGAGCAGCGCGAACCGCTGACTTAATCGCGGCGGCATTCAACGCTGGCAACACGCCAGGGTGCCCCATACAAATGGGGCAAATAGTGGTGTTTGGCGGTGCGTCTTCACCGCGGTTATCGCAACCACAAAAAAGCTTACTCTTGGTTTTGAGTTGGACATGGATCTCAAGTCCGATAACTGGCTCGAATGTCATAGTGACATTGATATTAGCGCATTCTCGCGTACTCGACAAACGCGTAACCCTCGTGTGGTTCGCGAGATATTTCTTTCCAAATACTCAAATCAATCGCTGGGAAAAACACATCGCCGTCGTGCTCGCCTTCTACCTCGGTGACGAGCAATCGGTCGACCTTACTCATCGCCTGATTATACATTTCTGCACCACCAATAATAAAAATTTCTTCATCGCCATGTGCGTTGATTGCTTCGTCGAGTGAAGAAAAAACCTCTACGCCATCCTGAACACTAAAATTGTTCTGGCGAGTTATGACAATATTTTTTCGATCCGGTAGTGGTTTGTTGATACGTGCAATGATTGACTCATACGTCTTGCGACCCATGATAACCGTGTGGCCAAGAGTCAAAGCCTTAAAGCGCTTTAAGTCTTCTGGAATATACCACGGCAAAGAATTTGCTTTCCCAATAACATTATTCTTCCCTACTGCAACGATGATCGTAATCATAGCTATACTGCAATTTCGAAAGGAATCCGTGGATAACTCTCGTAGCCGATCACTTCGGTATCTTCCGTCTTCCAATCAAAGATTGAGGTGAAGTTCTTGGTCTCGAGTTTTGGTAGCGGATACTTATTTACATCACGAGACAACTGCTCTTTAGCGCCGTCGACATGATTCACATAGATATGTACATCTGCCAAAAACCCCACCAGCTTCCCCTCTTGCAACCCCGACTCTTTAGCCAGCAGATGTAATAGTAAAGCGTAACTCGCGATATTAAATGGCAACCCAAGCATGGTGTCGACCGACCGTTGATTCCATAGCAAGTTCAACTTTCCATCCACAACGGTCACTTGAAAGCTATAGTGGCATGGCGGTAAACCCATCTCATGAAACTGTTGTGGATTCCATGCAGACACAATCATGCGGCGGTCTTGCGGATTTGCTTTGAGCGTCTTTACCACATTTGCAAGCTGGTCGATTCCTTGGCCTGCATAGTCTGCACTATATCCTTTATACGGCGCGTTAAAATGACGCCACTGAAAACCATAGATTGGACCAAGATCACGCTCTGCGGCCATTTTCTTTTTCGACTCGTCATCGTGGCCATATGGCGCCAACTGCGGACAAGCCCATTCATCCCAGATATGATTATTGCGATCAATCAACCACTGCTTGTCCGTAATTCCTTTGATAAAAAATTCGAGTTCAGTGGCAATCAAACGCAACGGAACCTTCTTTGTGGTCAAAAGCGGAAACCCTGTGCTCATGTCATGTTCAAACATTTGCCCAGCCACCGTCAGCGCATCAACGCCGGTGCGATTATTTTTCTGCACGCCATTTTCTAGAATGTGTTGAACAATATTATGATAGGCTTTCATGTGTGTTTATTTATCCGTAGAGCCAAAACCCCCGCGAGTTGGTGCATTCATTTCAGAAACCTCACTCCACTCTGCCCGATCAACACGGACAAAAATCCCCTGCGCTACCGCAACTCCTTTTTCAACTATCACCTCACGATCAGTAAAATTATACACGGAAATCTTAATCTCATCCTCGGGACCACGATAATCCTGGTCAATCACACCAATACCGTTTCCGAGAAGTAATCCGTGTTTTTGCGCCGTTGATGACCGCGCCGCAATCATAAGCATATAGCCCGCTGGCACTGCAACAATCAATCCTGTAGGAATACGAGCGCCTCCCAAGGACGGAACCTTTGTGGTTTCCGCGGCTGCTATATCAAACCCAACTGAGCCAGCGGTCTTAAACTCTGGCAACACAATGTCCTCGCGTAATCGCTTGATCTCAACCTCCATACTTTGTGACAAGCGTATCTAGTTGACGATACAACTCCTCCAGTGTGCCGTTGTTATCAATACGCTCCCGTGCCTGTTTGGCGACTTCTGGAACCAAACGTTCAGCATCGCGATCATGATCTGCGGCAAATTGTTCAAATGTTTTTGTAGCATCGTCGCTGTTTTCTTTGCGCAACAGGAGACGCTCATGGCGTATCTGCATATCGGCAGTAATTTCTATCAACACAAACTCAGGCAACTGCATTAAGTGACCAATGTCTGTTGGACGCCGTATGCCATCAATAACCACCAGTGGCGCACTAGCATGGGCGGCATCGCGCGCAATAGCTTTTGCCAAAATATCTTCACCAAAATTGCTACGCACGACTTCCGACATCGTCATTAAATTATCCCGGCTTTGCACTACAGAAATACGATCCAAAAGATCGCGTAAGATGGTAGAGAAACGAAACACAACCGCACCATGCTTCTCTTTTAAATATAGAGCAGCAGTTCCTTTGCCGCTTACCATGGGCCCCACAAATCCAAAAATAACGGTATGCATAGTATTATTGAGATGAACCAAAACGAACATCACCTTCTCGCGCTTGCACCTCTTCAATTTCATTCATAAACAACCCTTGGACCATTGTATTCCATTGCGGGTTTTCTTTATACATATCCACCTGTACCCCTGCTGACTTCAAATACTCAAGCGCCTGCTCTCCGCGATACATCTTTCCTACCACAACACGCTTGATGCCGGCAGCAATAACATATTTTGCACAATGAATACATGGGTTGAACTTTGAGTACATCGTTGCGCCATCGGTACTAATACCACCAACAGCTGCTGCCTGCAAAATGGCGTTGTGTTCCCCGTGGATCGTGCGCACGCAATGCCCTTCTTCTAATAAATGCCCTTCTTCGCCGTCGCAGTGAGGCAACCCCGGAGGCGAACCATTAAACCCTGTTGAAATAATACGATTCTTTTTCACGAGCACTGCGCCCGCTCGCAGGCGATCACAGGTACCGCGCGTGGCAACAATCCGCACGATTGCCATAAAGTAATCATCCCACGCCGGCCGCTCGTAAGTATCTGCCATAAAGAAAAATAAGTGGAGTGAGTATACGTTTTAGATAGCCTATCACCTACCCTCTACTCATCCAAGTGGATAAAAAAAGCCGCCCGACCTTTCCAGAGGAAAAATCGAGCGGGTAAACGGGAATGAGCAGGAACACTAGAACGGAAGCGGCGTACGCAGTAGCTTCGGAAGAGACTCCAAGCTAGGGTGTTTAGCAAACCCGGCGAGAAACTCACCAAGCTGATACTTGGCATCCGCGAAATCGATGAATGCGATCTCGTGCACAACCGCAGGGTTACCCCGAGCAAGCCGAGAGATGCGACGTGCGTCGAGGCGATCTTTCTCGAAAAGCAACACCAGCGGCTTATTGCCGTGATGACACATCTCGAGTTCGATCCCAACACCGAGCGAGGGTGTGCCGACGTAGGCGACGACGATACGCGACTGCATCACTGCCTGGCGATCGATCTGATCAACCTCCTGTGGCGACAAGTGCGCGGCCGTCTTGGGATCACTGTAGACGTGCGGACAATACGGCTCGTAGCCATGCTCCGCACATACGGCACCAACTTCTTCATAGAAGCTCTTGTACTTCGCCCGATCCTCCTCGGGCATGTCAGTCAGAGCCCCAGAAACATACGCCAGTGGCTTCATGGTTGCCTCCTTGAGGTGAAATTCCTCGCTCTTCTTATATCAAATATTATGCAAAAGCACCAATAACAAAAACCCTCCGATTGCTCGGAGGGTTTTGCGTTCAAAAAAATCTTAGGAAAGCTTCACGCGGATACCCGGACCCATGGTCGAGGCCAGCGATGCGCTCTTCAAAAAGACCCCCTTAGAACCGGATGGTTTTGACTTCTTGAGTACTACCAAAATCGCTTCAAAGTTACCTTTGAGCTGATCGGCGGAGAAGCTGACCCTCCCGATCACTTGGTGGATGTTGGCGGTGTCGTCGTTTTTGAATGTGACTTTACCACCCTTCAGTTCCTTCACCGCTTTCGCAATGTCGTTTGTGACGGTTTCTGTCTTCGGGTTCGGCATCAAGCCGCGAGGACCAAGAATTTTCGCGATTTTCGCAAGCTGAGGCATCATGACTGGTGTTGCAACGGCAATATCGAAATCGCATGCGCCGGTTGTGGCGATTTGCTTGATGAGTTCGTCGTTACCATAGAGTGTCGCGCCTGCGGCCTTAGCTTCTTCTTCACGACCGCTCTCTACAAATACGGCAATGCGCTTGTCCTTACCGGTACCATGTGGCAAAGAAACCGTAGCGCGAACTTGCTGTTCACCCTTTTTTGGGTCAATGCCAAGCTTTATGTGAAGCTCAACAGATGCATCGAACTTTGCTTTGGAGGTCTTCTTAACCAAATCCAACGCTTCATCGATTTCATAGACCTTTTTTGGGTCTACTGCAGGCATTTCTACTTTTACTTTTTTTGTATCTGCCATATATGTATGCGTTATGCCGTAACCTCAAGACCCATCTGACGAGCCGTGCCTTCGATAATGCGCATGGCGGCATTGATATCCTGTGTATTCAAGTCTGGCATTTTTCGTTCGGCGATTGCTCGAACCTGAGCCTTCGAAACTTTGCCAACTTTTTCTTGCAACGGTTTACTGGAACCTTTTGCAATACCCGCAGCCTTTTTCAAAAGCTCTGCCGCTGGCGGAGTTTTGAGTTTGAAGGTGTAGGTGCGATCTTCGTATACGGTAATTTCTACGGGAATAATATCATCACCGAGTGGACGAGTAGCTTCGTTGAACTTTGCACAGAATTCGGCAATGTTCAAACCGTGCTGACCAAGAGCTGGACCGACCGGTGGCGCTGGGTTTGCTTTCCCAGCCGGAATTTGGAGTTTGATGACTGTTTTGATTTTTTTAACTGCCATATAGTTTTATTGAATATGAACTAACGATTGGTTCAGATTCGGGAGAAGCAGTCTTAAAAAAGACACCCGACTCAGACCCCACACCATACCTTAAATCTTCTTAATCTGCAAGAAATCGAGTTCAATTGGGGTCTCACGGCCAAAAATATTGACCAAGACCTTCACTTTGCCGCGGGCATCGTCCACATCGGCCACTTTGCCCTCAAAGCTCTTGAACGGACCATCGGTAATCTGTACCGGTGCGCCAATCGTAACATCGATCGTGTACTTTGGATCATCAACACCCATGCGCTTCATGAGCGTCTTGATTTCGTCTTCAGAGACCGGAGTTGGAGTAGTACCAGAACCAACGAACCCAGTCACGTTTGGCGTGTTGCGAACAACATACCAAGAGTCATCTGTCACAATCATTTCGACCAGCACATAGCCCGGAAAGATCTTTTCTTCTACTGTTTTACGCTTACCATTTTTGATCTTAATGCGCTTTTCGGTAGGAATAAGTACATTAAAAATCTTGTCCTCCATGTCCATGGAAGCAACGCGCTGCTTGAGGTTGCGCTGCACGTTTTCTTCATACCCAGAATACGTATGAAGTGCGTACCAACGGCGACCAAGGTCTAAAATTTGTTTTGCCATAGATTTAGCGAGCAATGATCCCCTCAATGCCCTTATTCAATCCAAAGTCGATCAGCGAAAAAAAGACAGCAAAACCAAGAGACACCCCGATCACCCACAAGGTGTTGACAAGGGCCTCACGGCGTGACGGCCAGACGACCTTTTTAAGCTCGGACTTAGATTCTTTCACGAATTCGACAATTTTGTTTGCCATATATTGAAGGTGTTTCCTTCTTAAAAAAGACCCCGGTCGGGTCTTAACTGAAGATAATATACCACAACTCTTCGGCAATAGTCAAGGATATAGAGCGTCACATTTGTTTGACCCAAAAACACCCAAAGCGTATCCTGAAACCAACCTTAATGTCTCAGGAGGGACACGATGGCAGGTCAAGTGCACCTTTGTACCCACACACACATGCTGTTGTTTCATTATTGCCCGGATTGCGGCATGCGAAACCCTCACAGCGTAACCACCCCTGTCCACCCCAGCAGCTGCTATGGGACCGATGAAGTCCCGATAGTAGCCGGCAACTATTGCCCTTTATGTGGACAAATCATTCCCGAACTCGCACCTATTGCTCATGAGTCAGATGATGCAACAGATTAATCATCCGTTGCACACAAAAAGCCACACACAGAGCGGTGTGGCTTTTCCTTTTTAACTAATAATCCGAAGAGTTACCTGACGTGGGAGTTGGAGCTGGGGCCGTGAGCACTGGCAGCCCCGATGACGTTGCCGGTTCTTTTTTGACCGTAGTCGCTGCTTTTGGAATATCTTTTGGTGCCACCTTTGGGATAACTTTTGTCGTTGCTTTTTTGGCTGGAACAATAACTTTACGGGGAGCCGACTTTGGAAGAGATCCGCGATATTTTGTCTTACTTGTTTTCACTGTTGCGGCAGCAGCAAAGCCCACGCTCACAATTAGAATTACAACTGCAAGGCCCATGCCGATTTCAAAATCCAATTTCCATCTCCCTTTTTTCATAAAAAAAGATTAGCCTTAAGTATTTCTATTATATCACGCAAAACAAAACCGCCGGCTGTTTGCCGGCGGTTCTTGCTATTAAATGTCCAAGTTTTTTACTGTCTTTGCGTGCGTCTGAATAAAACGCTTACGTTGGTCAACTTCGGTACCCATGAGCACATCAAATATTTGATCTGCTGCTTCGGCGTCTGTCACGGTAACTTGGCGAAGCGTGCGCGTTTCAGGATCCATGGTCGTCTCCCACAACTGCTGCGGATTCATTTCACCCAAACCTTTGTACCGCTGAATAGCAACGCGGAGTGTTCCCATCTGTACGGTTTCGGTTTCCATGCCTTCATCGCCTTCTGCAACGACAGCATCTGCTTCTTCAGGAACTTCTTCCGCTTTCGAAGCCTTTGCTGCTTTTATTGTTTTTGCATCAATAATCTTTTTGCCTTTCTTTTCTTCCCATTCTTTTAAGATGCGTGCCTTGTCTTCGTCTGAGTAGGCATACGCGACTTCTTTGCCGACTGCAATACGGTAAAGCGGCGGCTGCGCAATGTAGATGTGACCTTCGTGAATGAGTTGCGGGAAGTGACGGAAGAGGAACGTGAGAAGTAGTGTGCGAATGTGTGCACCGTCCACGTCAGCATCGGTCATGAGAATAATGCGGTCGTAACGAAGATCTGCAATGTTAAACATTTCACCAATGTTCGTACCGAGTGCAATGACCAAGTTACGCAATTCGTTATTTTGCAAAATCTTGTCGAGGCGTGCGCGCTCCACGTTAAGCACTTTTCCACGCAGCGGCAAGATGGCCTGGAAGTCGCGGTTTCTCCCCTGCTTCGCAGATCCACCAGCCGAGTCTCCCTCTACAATATAGATTTCACAACGCTTGGGGTCGCGACTTGAACAATCAGCGAGTTTACCGGGAAGCGTCATGCCCTCCATGGCGCCCTTGCGAAGCACTGTTTCGCGCGCAGCTTTTGCAGCAGCACGCGCACGAGCAGACAACAAACATTTTGTAATAATCGATTCACCTTCTCTTGGATGCTCTTCCAAAAACATGGCCAACCCTTCTGCGAGTACTGTATCCACAGCGGCGCGAACTTCTGGGTTACCAAGCTTTGCTTTTGTTTGACCTTCAAATTGCGGCTCGCCGATTTTAACAGAAACTATGGAGGTGAGGCCTTCACGCACATCTTCACCAGAAAGATTTTCATCTTTCTCTTTGAGAAACCCCTTGCCGCGAGCATATGCATTCAACACACGCGTTAATGCAGTGCGGAACCCAACTACGTGAGTACCACCATCAGGATTGTAGATGTGGTTTGCAAATGCAATGGAGTTTTCTTTGACGTCCTCGGTATATTGAATGGCAACCTCAACAATAATATCGTCTTGTACTTTGTTCACGTAAAACGGCGTCTCCTGTTTTTTCTCCTTGGAGTGGTTGAGGTAGCGTACATATGAAGCCACACCGCCTTCAAAGTAGAAAGAATACTCTTCGGGGCCTTTTTTACCTTCGTCTTTTTCTTTGCGTTCATCTTTTAAGGTCAACTTGATCCCGCGCGTCAGATAGCTCTGTTGACGCAAACGGTCGGCGATGACATTCCAGTTATACGCTGTTTCCTGGAATATGGTGCCATCTGCCTGAAACGTAATAGTTGTTCCAGTGCCACGAGCATTCCCCACCGCCTTCACCTTACCTTGAGGAATACCGCGTTTATATTCTTGTTGCCACAACTTGCCGTCACGTTTCACTTCGGCCAACAGATACTCTGACAAGGCGTTCACTACCGACACACCCACGCCATGCAAACCACCAGACACCTTATAACCACCGCCGCCAAACTTGCCGCCAGCATGAAGCTTGGTAAGCACGAGTTCGAGTGCAGAGACTTTAAATTGCTTATGAATATCAACCGGAATACCACGACCATTATCAGAAACAGACACGATATTACCTGGCGCCAGTGTTACCGTAATCTCAGTGCAGTGTCCGGCCATTGCTTCGTCGATCGAATTGTCGACAACTTCCCAAATCAAGTGATGAAGACCATCTACGCCGGTGCCCCCAATATACATGCCCGGTCGCTTGCGAACAGGATCAAGACCTTCCAAAACTTGGATATTATCAGCGCTATAGCCTTTTTTCTCATCTGCCATAAGTTCCGTAATTTGCAACTGCCTAAAAACAAGAAATTATTGTAGCAGACCAAGAGCTCTGATACAATAAGTACCATTCTATGGAAAGCACCAATAACAATTTATCAGAACGCGAACTTTCGGTTGCGGCGTGGCTCCTCTATCACAAAAATGGTGTACGCAAGCTAAGTCTCAGCATCCTTTTTGGTCTGCTTGCCATCACGTGGGGATATTTTTTCTATACCCTACTCGACACTACACTTCTTAGTCAGACTATCCGCAATCGTGCCACAAGTTTTTTGACCGCCCCCTCGGTACCGCTCGCAGCTTTTCACACATCAGCATCACCAGCTGATCTCATTATTAGCGATCCACGTACCACCTCACAAAGTGGTGTACTCACCACTATCCAAAACCCCAACACCGATTGGGTCGCACGTATACACTACTCAATCCCTGGCACAAAAAAACAAACAACTACCAGCATCGCCCCCGCTGACACAGCGTATATTTTTTCTTCAGCCGATGATGCCAGCATTGCAGTCGACAAATCTGCCATTCTATGGCAACACATAAGTAAAAGCGATGTCCCTGATATCGAGGCATACAAAAAAGCCCGCCGCAATTTTGTCATCAAAGATCCAAAATACGCAGCAGATATTGCACAAGACAAAAAAACCGTTGTCTATCACGTAAGTTTTACCGCAACCAACGCAACATCATGGAGCTACTGGCAAGTACCCATGCTTGTCCTTGTGTATCAAGGCGACCGTGTTGCCGCAGCACTACAAACAGTATTTGATACCTTCACGAGTGGTGAAACCCGCAATGCTGATATTGTTCTTCCCGCACCACTTGGTGGCGTATCTTCTGTTGAGGCAATTCCCCAAATCGATATTTTTGACCCCTCGGTAGCCATGCCCCTGCCTCAAGCAGTAAAAACTGACATTGGTTCATGAGACTTTCTCTGTACAAGCGCTACGACTGGGGAATCTTAGCCTCAGTTCTCGTGCTCATGACGTTTGGAATCTTAGCCATTTATTCCGTTGACCTTTCGCGATCAATGGGTGGATTCTGGAACTTCCAAAAACAAACTATCTTTGCGTGCCTCGGCGTAATCGTGATGTTGGCCGCACCGCTTTTTAATTGGCGCCTTATCCAATATCAAAGCCGCTGGATCTACTTAATAAGTTTAGTGCTCCTCATCGGCGTCCTTTTTTTTGGGTCTACTATTAATGGTGCTCGTGGCTGGTTTAATCTTGGTGGCATTTCGTTTCAGCCGGTCGAACTCGCAAAAATTGCACTCATTATTGCACTGGCAAAATATTTTTCTAACCAAGGATACATTCCTAGCTGGAGTATCACCGTCAAAGGTTTTGTGCTGTTGTGTGTTTACATGATTCCTGTAATCCTCCAACCGGATATGGGAGGCGCTGCGATCTTGGGTGCTATTTGGCTTGGCACACTTCTTCTGATGAAACTCCCGAAACGAATCATCCTCACACTTGCAGCAAGCGCGCTCATGCTGGCAGCCATTGGTTGGTCTTTTGTCTTAAAAGACTATCAAAAAGATCGCCTCCTCACATTTCTTGATCCCACGAACGACCCTCGCGGTCGCGGCTACAACATTACTCAGTCGATCGTGGCCGTTGGTGCTGGCGGAGCTTTTGGTCGCGGATTGGGTGGTGGCTCACAAAGCCAATTACACTTTCTGCCCGAAGCGCACACAGACTTTATCTTTGCTGTTGTTTCGGAAGAGCTTGGCTTTATTGCCGGCACCATTATCATTGGTTGCTACATCTTCCTCATATACAGGCTCACCCGTATTGCGCATGGCCTTCGTGATAACTTCAGTCTTTTCTTCATTGCTGGCACCCAAATCCTCATCGGCACACAGGCAATTATCAATATAGGTATGAATATTGGTGTGTTGCCAGTGACAGGGCTCCCCCTTCCTCTCGTCTCCTATGGCGGCTCATCTCTGCTCTCTATATGCATACTTTTAGGTATAATCCAGAGCATAAAAGTACGATCTGCATAGCCTGATTGACACATCAAGAGCGCTATGGTTTAATACTGGCACATTTTTCCCTATCAATATGCAGGCAATTGCACTCAACGCAAAATCCAGAACTATCACCGGTAAGCCTACCAAAACGCTCCGCTTGAAGCAGCTGATTCCTGGTGTTGTCTATGGAAACGCCATGAAGCCAGAAAATGTTCAGATGGAATACAACATCTTTGCCAAAGTCTTCTTGGCAGCAGGTGCTACCAATATTATCGACCTCACTATCGATGAAAAAGCTCCTCTCAAGGTGCTTATTCACGATCTTTCGCGTCACCCGATCACACACCGTATCTCACACGTAGACTTCTACGCATTGAACATGAACGAAAAGATTACGGTAACTGTTCCACTCAAATTTGTGGGCGATTCTGCAGCAGTCAAAGAATTGGCAGGTATTTTGGTCAAAACTATCGACGAAGTTGAGGTTTCAGCGTTGCCGACCGACCTCGTGTCAGATATCGAAGTCAGCCTTTCCCCTCTCAAAACATTTGCTGATGCATTGTTCATCCACGATATCGTGCTTCCAAAGGGCATTACGCTCACCACAAAAACCGACGATGTTATTGCGAAGGTTATGCCACCTCGCTCAGACGAAGAACTGAAGTCACTTGGTGATGCAGTTGTTGAAAATCTTGATACTGTTGAAAAAGTAGCCAAACCAGAAAAAGCAAAAGACGGCGAAGACGCAACTCCGGAAAAGAAGTAATTCGTACTTCTCCTACCGCCATGCGCATATTCGCGCACGTACTCAAAAAAATTCGACACACAACACACTCGTGTTCGACGAGCGTTCACAAGCATCCTATCATCGCAATCTCACTATCTCTTCTTATTCTTGGAGGGATAGTGTTGTGTATTGGGCTTGCTTTTCATAGACCAATCACCACAGCCATTGTAAGTATTACGAATCCCGAACCACCAAAAGAACGTCGTGCTATCGATGGCGTTTGGGTACCGAAAGGTTTGGGTAACCCGCCACTGGTTGCTGTCATGATAGAAAACTATCGCGATGCACAGCCGGTCTCGGGACTCGACAAAGCCTCGCTCGTGTACGAGTCGTTAGTGGAAGCCACCATCACCCGATTCATGGCGGTGATCCCATTCCCTACTGACATGGTTCCAAGCGACGATCTTATTGGCCCCGTACGATCAGTACGACCCTATTACCTCACGTGGGCAACAGAACTGGGCGCCATGCTTACACATGTTGGTGGTTCACCTGCTGCGCTCGAACGTATTCGCGGACAAGGAATCCTCACCTTAAACGAATTTTACAACGGCAAATTTTTTGTGCGAGCAAAAGATCGCTATGCCCCACACAACACATTTACTTCCACGATAAAATTAGCCCAAGCAATTACCGAAAAACTTACTGGCACCTCACTCGAAAAATGGTCACAGAGTTTGCCTGCCTGGCAGTACAAAGAAGAAACTGATGCGAAAGAGCGCGGCACAACTACCGCTATCACTATCGGATACTCTGAGCCCTATACGGTCACCTGGGAGTATAATAAAGATGCGAACAGCTATACTCGCGTGCAATGGGGAGGCTCGCACACAACAAGTACCGGCACTGTGTTGACCGCAAAAAATATTGCCGTCGTTGTACAAAAAATGGCCGTCTTAGATGAGGTCGGCCGCAAGCAATTTACCACCGAAGGAACTGGCCCCGCGTATCTGTTCCGCGATGGAGCCGCAATAGTTGGCACCTGGCAAAAAGACAGCCCCAGTGCACGTATGCGCTTATTTGATCAATCGGGCAATGAGATGAATTTTAATGCCGGTCCGACCTGGATAGAAATTGTTCCTGTTAACACCAGAGTACAATACTAATTATGCGTCTTATCTCCTTTCTCAAAAAACTTACTCTCATTGTGGCCCCCATGGCCGTAGTCTACGGAACCATGGCAAGCCTCAATATAGTGTATGGCGATATCTGTAAGCGTATCAACGGACTAGATATCCCATTTCATATCGCCGGCGGTGCTGCAGCAGCGTGGGCAGGATTCCTCCTCTACTCACTGTTTCGCAGAGAAAAAAGCACGATCAATATCACTCCGCGGCCACTCTTTTATCTCTACCTTATCGGCATTACCGCACTCATTGGTATTCTCTGGGAGCACTATGAATTCCTTCACGATTATCTTGCCCAGAGCATTATGCAACCCTCTCTCACGGACACTATGAAAGACCTTGCAAACGATCTCTTGGGGGCACTCCTATTTTGCGTAGCACTATCCATTCGCGCGCGTAACAAAAAACTTAAACCGGGCGAATACTAAGGATCCTCTCGTGGCCCGCTAGATCTTTTTGAATACGAATCTCTTTGTTTGAAAAATATTCTTTCGCAGTCGCACGCATCCACTCAGTGTGCCGTGGATCAAATTCTGCAAATAAAACCCACACTACTCCTTCCGGGAGTTTTTTTAGTTGCTCAAATAGCTCACGATACAACGCATTTCCATCTTCGCGTGCAACCAAGGCGATCTTTGGTTCTTTTTGAATGGAAGCTTCTGCTTTATACTCCTCTTCACTTACATACGGCAAATTAGCCAAAATAACATAGCTCCCAGCACTGAAATCAATTGGCTCGAGTAAGTCACCTTTTAAAAAACTGATACGATCAACCACCTCATGTGTATATGCATTTTCGCGAGCAACCGCTAATGCATCAGTTGAAATATCTGTCGCGATCAGACGAGTTTCTGGTGCATGTTTTGCAACCGAAACCGCTATTGCCCCACTGCCAGTACCAACATCAATACCTGTTGATTGAGGATTTTTATCAAACTCTTCAAGCCCCAACTCCACCAGCATTTCAGTTTCTGGTCGCGGAACTAACACGCGCGTATCCACTTTAAAATCTAAACCAAAAAACTCTTTCGTTCCAATAATATACGCTACCGGCTCGCCTGCTTTTCTTCGCGCGATCATGTTACGAAAAACCTCTGCGGTTGTTTCATCAACTTCCACATCTCCATGAGCCATCATCCACCCACGATCTTTATTCACGGCGTGCGCGAGCAATACCTCGGCATCAAGAATCATCTCTTTGCCGAGTATTTGAACTGCATCATGTAAAACTTCTTTGATACTCATGTTCGCGCTTGTTTTTCTGCTTGGTGCAGCGCCTCAGAAATAGGCCCGAGTTCGCCATCCAAAATAGTATCCACATTGTGCCATGACTCTTTGATACGATGGTCGGTCACGCGATCTTGTGGCACATTGTAAGTGCGGATTTTCTCACTGCGATCTCCTGTGCCAATTTGCCCACGACGCGCTTCTCGGCGCTCCCGATCAAGCTTTTCTTGCTCATACGCAAACACACGGGCGCGCATGACCTGCATAGCGCGAATTCGATTTTGTTGTTGAGAACGCTCATCCTGGCACGACACCGTAATGCCGGTTGGAATATGCAACATACGAATAGCGGAATAAGTTGTATTCACTGACTGTCCGCCAGCACCACCAGAGGTTGAGGCTTCGATCTTTAAATCTTTTGGATCAAGCTCAATATCAAATTCTTCGGCTTCCGGAAGCACGGCGACCGTTGCCGTTGATGTATGTACGCGACCTGCTTTTTCTGTTTCTGGAACACGCTGCACTCGATGTACACCGGATTCCCACTTGAGCGCGCGATATACGTTTTTTCCTTCCATCGTAAAAATAACTTCTTTAAACCCATCGAGGTCGGTCCGGCTTGCAGACATAAGGTTTGTCTTCCAACCTTGACGTTCAGCAAACCGCGAGTACATACGAAATAATTGCCCCGCAAACATAGCAGCTTCATCTCCGCCCGCTCCCGCGCGGATTTCAACCACAATATTACGCTTGTCGAGTGGGTCAGCAGGATGCAAAATTTCATCAAGCTCGTTGGCAAATGCACTATTTTTCTTTTGCAATTCAACTAATTCTTCTTCAACCATGGTGCGCATTTCTAAATCTTGCTCATCTGCCAACACACGCTTTGCCTCTGCTATTTCTTTTTCTGTTTTCTCTAGTTGCTCAGCAAGATCAAGGGTTTCCTTTGCCTCACTATATTCTTTGCCATATTTTTGCATCAGCGAAGAATCCGCCAATGTTTCTGGCTTGGACATAAGCGATTCGAGTTCCTGCGCTCGGTCGTAGATTTTCTGTAATTCTGTGCTCATATATTTGATTCACGATTGTACCTTGCGTCCCAATAAAAAAGAAGACCCGCAGAGAACGGATCTTCCTTAAAAACCAATCTACTTTTCTGATTCTTCGGCTTTTGCTTTTGCAACGCGCTTTGCGGTTTTTGCAGCAATCTTGACGGTCTTACCTTTGCGACCAGTCGAAGCAGCAGCGACTTTGGCTGTGCGCTCTTCGAACTTTTCAACACGGCGAGCCGTATCGACAAGCTTTTGCTTACCCGTATAAAACGGATGGCATTTTGAGCAGATTTCAATACCGATTACTGGCTCTGTCGAACCGATAACAAACTCGGCTCCGCAGGCACAGGAGATTTTTGCTTCTTTATTGTATGTTGGGTGAATTGCAGCCTTCATATATATTGTCAGTGGGCACACTATAGCACCCCCGTTTAGATTTGACAAGAGGGCCTACGGATGCTAATATCTCGGTCTATTCATAGCCTCATCCTCGTGTACCTGCGAGTCATGCGGAGGGCTATGCCAGTAGTCTCAATTATTACTATCCTCCCTATAACAAGGGATTAACTCGCAGGAGAAACAATGTTTTTATGGCTACTATTCCTAGCCTCGTCGACATGTTGCAAGCGGGCGTCCACTTTGGTCACAAACGATCACGCTGGCACCCAAACATGAAACCGTTCGTGTTCGGTTTGCGCAACAACATCTATATTATTAACCTCGAGGAAACAGTTCGCCTCATGGAACGTGCCGGTGACTATGTCCGCGATCTCGGTCGCCGTGGCAAGGTCCTTATGTGGGTTGGTACCAAAAAGCAGGCTGCAGGTCTCATGAAAGAGGCTGCACTCCGCGCCGGTTCCCCATACGTTACCGAACGCTGGCTTGGTGGAACCCTCACCAACTTCGATCAAATCTACTCAAACCTCTTAAAAAAGTATCTCGACCTCAAGGGTCAACAGGAACGCGGTGAACTCGGCAAATACACAAAAAAGGAACAGCTTGGTTTTTCTCAACAGCTTATTAAAACTGAAAAGAAAGCTGGCGGTATTGCCAACATCAAAAAGGCTCCTGATGCGATCTTTATGATCGACCCACGCCGCGAAACCACTGCACTCCGCGAAGCCCAACAAATGAACGTTCCGATCGTGGCTTTGTGTGACACCGACACCAATCCAAAAGAAATTACCTTCCCTATTCCATGCAACGACGATGGCGTCAAATCCATCGCACTCATGGTAAACTATATTGCTGACTGCTACAGAGAAGGTTGCGCTGAATACGAAAAAGAGCGCATTGCTGCCGCAGCTCCGACCGAACAAAAGTAACAACTGATACTCCCTAAGCTCACTTGCCCCGCCGTAGCCTTGGCGGAGCGTGGGTCGAAGGGCGATCATTATTTATATTTTCTATGGCAGATGCAAAACTCGTCATGAAACTCCGCGAAATGACTGGCGCGGGCGTACTCGAAGCAAAAAAGGCCCTTGAGGAATCAAAGGATAACCTCGAAACAGCGGCAGAACTATTGCGAAAATCTGGTGTCATCAAAGCAGCAAAAAAATCTGATCGTGTTACATCCGAAGGAATTGTCCATGCCTACACCCACGGCACCAAGATTGGCGTCATGGTAGAGCTCCTGTGCGAAACAGACTTCGTCGCACGGAACCCCGCATTCCAAGCACTTGCACACGACATCGCGATGCAGGTTGCCGCAACATCTCCACTCTATACAACCCCAGACCAGGTTCCTGCAGAACTTATCGAAAAAGAAAAAGAAATCTATCGCGGTGAAGTTGTTGGGAAACCTGCGGAGATTGTTGAGAAAATTATCGGTGGCAAACTCGACAAATGGTTCTCCGATGTCTGTCTTTCCAAGCAAGCATTTGTAAAAGACGAAGACATGACGATCGAAGAGCTCATCAAATCTACGATTACAAAACTCGGTGAGAACATTCAGATCCGCCGTTTCGTCCGCTTCAACTTGGAAGAAAAAGTGTAGACAAAAAAACTTTAAAAAAAGAGTGGGGTTATCCCCACTCTTTTTTGTTTGCCGTGCGTGATACAATAAGAGTAATCATTTCTCATGCTTTCATGTCGGTGAATCAGAAAAAAATTCGTATTGCAATAAACGGATTTGGCCGCATTGGCCGAACTGCTCTTAAGGCTGGTTGGAATCGCGATGATATCGAATTTGTCGCCATCAACGATCTCACCGCGCCATCCACGCTCGCTCATCTTTTAAAATACGATTCAGTATTTCGTACGTGGGACCACGCTGTAAGTTCGACCGATGGATTTATCATTATTGATAAACAAAAAATCCCGGTCACTACAGAAAAAGAACCAACCAAGTTGCCATGGGGTACATATGATGTCGATGTTGTTTTGGAATGCTCCGGTAGGTTTACCGAAATGGAACTCGCCAAAGCGCATATTACGGCTGGCGCAAAACACGTGGTGATTTCTGCCCCCGCAAAAGACGTCCCCACATACCTCATGGGCGTCAACCACGAATCATGCCCATCCGATGCAACCGTTATCAACAACGCTTCTTGCACCACCAACTCCATCGCACCAGTAGCCGCAATCATGGACGAAGTCTTTGGCATTGCCAAAGCTATGATGACAACAGTCCATTCTGTCACGGCCGAGCAAAACATCGTCGATGGTCTTCCTCCCGCACTTCACCCCGATCTCCGCCGCGCACGCGCGGCGCTCATTAATATTGTCCCAACCTCAACCGGCGCTGCCAAAGCAACCTACGAAGCACTACCTAATCTCAAAGGTAAGTTTGATGGTATTGCTATTCGCGTACCCTCAATCGATGTTTCACTTTCGGATTTCACGTTTGTCTTAAAAAAGAAAACCACGGTAGAAGAAATCAATAAAGTCTTTATCAAAGCTGCTGCATCAGAACGCTGGGAAGGAATTCTTGGGGTCACCGATCTTCCACTCGTATCATCCGACTTCATTGGCTCAAGCTTTTCTTCCACGGTTGATCTGTCCATGACGCGTGTGGTAGATGGCGACCTAGTAAAAGTTTTAGCTTGGTACGACAACGAATGGGGTTATTCTGTACGCCTCATCGACATGGCAGCCCACATTGGAACGTAGCCTGTGCATAAGCTCGTAGTAGACATTTTTTCAGCGTGATACAATTAGGGCATTCAACGTATGCAAAAACATCGTCGCAATATTGGCACCACTTTTCTCGCAATTGCAGCGGTTGCGTTTTTATTTTCACTCACAAATCCCCATTTTGCAGCAGCAGAAAACCCTCTACCAAAAATCCAATATATTGGAAAATTGACTGATCCAAATGGTGTCGCGGTTGCTAATGGCACCTATCAAATGAAGTTTGCCCTCTACCGTGACGGCGGTTGTTTGTGGGGTGCAGGCGTACTTGTAGGTGATACTACTGGTTGCGGCAATACAGAACAAAGCAGAAAATCTGTCTCCATTTCGGTCCAAAACGGTTTTTTTTCGGTCTATCTAGGCGATTCGGGACAAACAGCTCTTCCGGATGCACTATATGAATATGACTCAGATGCATTTACTCTGGGCGTCACTGTCTGTGGTGTAGGTGATACACCCATAACAACCACATGCACAGAAAGTGAAATGACTCCGCGGAAAGACATTGGCACTGCACCTTTAGCAAACCGCGCAAAATTCGCAGAACGTTCCCAGAATGACTTTTATGTATCAAACAACTTATCTGTTGGTGTCCAAGACCTAACCGCTGGAAACCCTGTACCTTTCAATTCTATTTCTGGCGGTCTACTACTTGGCGAAGATTATGGAATTGAAGGCACCGGCACAGCAAGCTTTGCTGGCACAGACATTGCAACCGCAGGTGTTTCATCGCTCGGCAGTAAAATTCTCTGGAATCCATCAAAAGGCGCCTTCCGCGCTGGATCCATTGGCGACATGACGGTTCTTGAAGGATTTACGAATGGTAGTGCCTATTGGGATGCCGCAAATGTAGGGCCAGGCTCGTTTGCAGCAGGGATCAACTCCCGTGCAGGCGGAGCAAGTGCCTCTGCATTCGGTCTAGAAACAAATGCTTCTGGTCTTGCAAGTACTGTTATGGGCATGAAGTCTACAGCGAGCGGTGGCCAGTCGTTTGCCGCGGGATTCCTAAACACAGCAAGTGGTGATTCGTCTATTGCCTTGGGGGGCGAGTCTACAGCAAGTGGCGGCAGTGCGATTGCTTTGGGTAGCTCTGTAACAGCATCAGCCAACAATACGATTGCAATTGGGAGCTCCCTCACCGCATCTGCAAACAACGCGATTGCTATCGGATCTGGCTTTACCAACAACACCGCCAGCACATTTAAGGTCGGTTTTAACAATGGATCGGTTCTTACGGTCACCAATGATACGGTGGACGTTACGGGTACTCTCACTGTAAACGGTTCTCCTATAGGAGGTGGCTCCACGCTTTCTGCTCTAACTGCCGCAACAAGCACCAACAACATTGGAAATGGCAACTATAGCCAAACATGGGGTTGGAATTTTGATGGCACAGGATCTGGTTGGGGTATTAAAATGGAAGCCAATGGAGCTGGCTCCGCCATTCTTGAGCTATCCGGCCAAAGCGCATTCGAAGGCTCCCCTCTGTATGTTATGAACACCGGCTTAGGTAACGCCGCCTACTTTGACAATCGTGGAACCGGCCTTAACGGAAACAACAAGCGAGTTGTCGATGCTGCTTCTTTTGCGACTTTTAACACAACCGGCGGCTCCCTAACCAACTATGCTGGCTATTTCAACAATACATCATCTCGCTCCACCGGTGGCAACGACTTAACGAATGTCGGCCTCTACGCCTCTGCCTCTGGTGCACAAAATAACTACGCGGCAATTTTTGAAAATGGAAGAATTGGTATCGGTACCACTGCTCCGAGTTATGATCTTTCTTTTAGCGGTAATGGTGAAAAAATTATCGGCCTTGAGCGACAAGCTTCCCCCTCTGATAATGGACAAGCTCTAATGATTCGAGGTGGTGGTGCTAAGGCGGGCATTGCAAACCAAACAGGGGGAAACCTAACCCTCTCAACCGGTATCGCAACAGGTAACGGCGGATCAAATATCGAATTCATGACTGCAGGCGGTGGTAATTCTGGCACAGGTGACAAAGATCCTTCAACCAGACTAACCATCGATGGAACAGGTAATACAATTTATCAGGGCGATTTAGATATCGCATTTGGTATTGGCGAAAAGACCGGTAGTGGCCCAGGAGGGGGTCTCACCGTAAAGGCTGGTCGAGCCAAAACTTCTGAATCGAATACAAATGGTGGCAACCTCACTCTCACCTCTGGTATCGCTACAGGCTCTGGAACATCAAAAATCTACCTTCAAGTCCCGCAACCAGGCAATTCTGGCACATCTGATACTTCGATGCGCAGTCTTACTCTTCTTGGTACTGCCTCCCAAGGTATTTTTATGGGGCTATCCCAAACTGGAGGTGACCCAGCTCGCAATATCGATTTATTTGCAGATGAAGACCAAACTATTGGTATGGGCCGCGTATCTGGCGCATGGCCAGGAAAAGGCCTTACTATCAATGCTGGTGGCGGGCAATCTGGGGGCACAGACCAATCTGGCGGAGATCTTGTGCTGACTTCTGGTATCTCCACTGGGTCAGGGACATCAAATATACTTTTCAAAACCCCTGATGCAACCACGACCGGCACCACGGATCGCACACCCCAAACGAAGATGGCTATCAATGGTGTCGGCGTCGGTATCGGCACCGCCAACCCCTCCGCTCTTCTTGAGGTAGGCAAGACGGCTTCGGTTACAGGTATCACTTACCCACCAGTACCCTTACAAATTAGCCAAACGTACAATGGAAATTTGGTGCAAGGTGGCACTCTCTACGGAATCAATAATTTCTTCACCAGTGACGTAAATGGCAACGGTAACGCTTTTGCTCTCATAGGTACAAACTCAACCCTTATTGTAAACTCCAACGCAAACACCGTAACCCAGGGTGCCTTTGGCACAAAGACACTTGCTACCAGTGCTGATGGTACTCTCACACTACCCTCATTGTTTGGTACGTATAGCGCAGCACAAACCGGTAGTGAAGTCGCCAACGTCACAACAGCCTACGGCGTATACGGCGTTGCAGATAACTTAAACGGCGGCACCATGACTACGGGTTACGGCGGCTACTTTAAAGCTGATGCCGCAAGCACCAGTGTTGGCATGTATGCAACCGCAACAGGTGGTGGAACAAAATATGCAGGTATCTTCGACGTCGGAAACGTCGGCATCAACAATACCACCCCATCCGTTGCACTCACCATTGGTGGCGGATCAGGCACTACGGCTGCTGCGGGTCTAAATTTTGGAGAGGCATCCTCCAACCTCTATCGCTCTGCAGCGAACACCATCAAGACTGATGGCACGCTCAATGTCGCCACGAAACTTGGTGTGGGCACCTCCACCATTAACTCCGGGCTCACTACTCTCTCGTACGGCAACACCAACGCAACCGTTTCTATTGCCAACTCAGCTCTTGAACTCGCAAATACAAGCGGTAGCGGCCAAACAATGCTCTCGACATCCTTTAATGGTGTGCTCAAATCTGCGTGGCGTTTTGATTATGCAGGAAACATTAACTATTCAGGCATTGGCTATCATGCTTTTTATACACAATCATCGACATTTGATGACACGCTAGCACTCCAAGTCATGTCGACCGGTGTCGCAGTTGGCCAATACGCAAACCCACCGGGCGGGCAGCTTGCGGTCTACAACCAATCAGCGTCGCGCGTTGGGCTCTTTATTAAGGGTGCTGGATCTCAATCCGCAAACCTTCTCACCATAACGAGTTCTGCTGATGCAACCTTATTCGGCGTTTCCTCGACTGGTCGCACCACAGTAAACGCAACAGTTGCTTCTTCCACTGCAGGCCTGTGTTGGTCAGGCACCGAAGGATCCGCACAACTCGAAGACTGTAACGGTGCTCCTTCTGACTTGGCCGAGTGGTACGAAACTGACGGTACTGTTTCTGAAGGCGATCTTGTTGCGCTCGGAACAAAAACAGTAAGCTACCAGGGTATCGAGCGCGATCCCAACAACTTCCAAAAAATTATTGCCGGTGAAGATGAAACCGTGCCTATTATGGTAAAGAGCTCTACGCCATATCAATCAAACATAACGGGTGTAATTTCATCAGCTCCATACCAAATTCTTGGTGAAGATTTAAAGAAGAAGTCAGCTCACCCACTCCCTCTGGCGCTCGCTGGCCGTGTTCCCGTAAAAGTCACAGCAGAAAATGGTGCTATTGCTCCTGGCGACTATCTCACCTCATCATCAACCCCAGGTACTGCCATGAAAGCAACTCAAGCTGGAACAACTGTTGGTATGGCCCTTGAAAGCTTCAACGGACAAGGCACAGGTAAGGTGCTTATGCTCGTGAACCTAAACCAGAGCGCTGCCGCTACTGCCGCAACAACCCCAGTGGCAACGACAACCACCAACTCCACCACACCCACACCTGCAACAACTCCATCACCAATGGTTACCCTCGGCACCCCCTCCTTCATCTCTGGTCGTGCAGAACTCACTGATGCCCTCAAAGAAGTCATCATTACTCTGCCAACAAATTTTTCAGATGCAGTCGGCGGCAATTACCAGGCGTTTATCACTTCAACAAATACTCCTGCTGCCCTATTCATTGCATCACAAACCGCAACAGCGTTTACTGTCCGCTCGATGGATGGCGTTAGCTTTGGTCCCTTCAACTGGATGGCTCTTGCTGGTACCACTGTTGCCACCACTACAACACAAGATGTGACTCCTGACGCGGCAGGTTTTGAAAATATCCCAACTACCCCAGGTGCACTTACTTCACCAAGTGGCCCTCTTTCTGATGTACTTGAATCTGCACCAGTTCAAACTACGAATGACTTAATCCCACCAATCGCTGCTGCGTCATTTGCAGGGTTCGTGGTATCAAGTGGTGTCATGGTACGCGCTGCAGGCCGCCGCAAGGGTCTCAAAGGTTACTTAAAGAGCTTCCTGGCGCTCCCTTCTGTACTTACCCGCCACAGCGCCCAAGGATTCTCACGCATGGCCTCGCCGAACGAAACTGGCATCATTGACCACTCTTATACTCGCTTTGCTCGCTGGCACTTTGCAGCGCAAGTTCTCCTCCTCGTTGGCGTAAATCTCCTCCTTGTTCGCGCTATTCTCGGCCTTGCAATCAAGGCGCTCGCATAATCATCTTGCTCAACCTCTAGGGTCGCGATAGGATACAATTATGTATTCAACGTCCGACCCTTTTTTTCTCCCACCCAGCCAGCTCAAAGATCGCTCAGTACCACTCGGCGAACGCTGGATTGAATCTATTGCTCCCCATGAGACCGACTCTCCCGAAGGACAGCGAGAATTTTTGCGACGAATTATTAGTCTTCGTCAATTCAGCCTACTATTTGGAATTATTTCTCTAGCCTTCATTGGGTTAGTATTTCGCACAGCCTATTTACAAATCTACAAGGGCGCTGCATTTGCCACTCGCGCAGACAGAAACCGCATTCGGCTTATTCGTATCCCCGCTCTCCGTGGTATTGTCACCGACAGAAACGGCGACATCATTGCAAAAAATACTGCCCGCTTTGCTCTCGTAGTTACCCCAGCAGATGTACCTAAAAACCCAACCGAACGAACACAAACACTACAAACACTCAGCACGATCAGCGGTGTACCCCTAGAGACCATTGCAGAACAAATTGCCACATACGAACGCCGTAGCCCTGTAGTGGTAATCAAAGACAACATCACACATGATGAGATGTTGTCGCTTGGCACACAGGTTACTGGTATACCAGGAGTACAACTAGAAACTTCCCCCCGACGAGAATACCCACAAAAAAATACGTACTCACATATTCTTGGGTATGTTGGCAAACTCTCGGGCGCTGAGTACGAGGCTCGAAAAGACCAAAACTATCAAATGAATGATTCGATTGGCAAGTCGGGCGTTGAAGCAACCTACGAACAGATATTACGCGGTACCGACGGAGCACAAAAAGCCGAAGTTGATGCTCGTGGAAAGATTGTCGGCATTCTTTCGACAGAGCAGCCAACCGAAGGTGCCCCACTCACACTCTCTCTAGATGCACCACTACAAGAAACGACTCGCAGAGCGCTCGCTGACATGCTCAAGATGCGCGGCTCAAAAGCAGGTGTAGCAATGGCGATGACTCCCGATGGGCGTATTCGTGCCCTAGTCTCACTTCCCGACTTCAACGCAAATGTCTTCCCAGAACAAAACAATGCGGAAATTACAAAACTCCTTACTGATGAAAAAAAACCATTATTCAATCGGGTTATCGCTGGTGCCTATCCACCAGGCTCCACCATTAAACCCATGATCGCCTCTGCAGCCTTAGCATCAGGCCTCATCAATGAAAATACCTCCTTTCTCTCGAGTGGTGGCATCCGTATTGGCGGCTGGTTCTTTCCAGACTGGCGCAGCGGTGGCCATGGAGCCACCAATGTTAAAAAGGCCATTGCTCAATCGGTAAACACCTTCTTTTATATCATTGGCGGAGGCTACAATGGCTTTAACGGCCTTGGTTTGAACGGTATCGCTAAATATGCTAAAATATTCGGGCTTGGGGAGAAAACAGGCATTGATCTCCCTGGTGAAATTGCAGGGTTTGTTCCTACTGAAGAGTGGAAGAAAAAGACCACTGGAGAGCCTTGGTACATCGGAGATACCTACCATATTGCTATCGGTCAAGGCTTCCTTCTTACCACACCGCTACAAATGGCTCTTATCACCGCAACTATCGCAAACGGTGGCACACTCTACACACCAACAGTACTTGAACGCCCCACAGAAAATCGTGTTCGTGGTTCGAACATTATTCCCGCAAGCGCACTTTCCGCCGTACAAAAAGGCATGCGCGAAACCGTGCTGACCGGATCTGGCAGATCACTTCTTACACTACCAATCACCAGTGCTGGCAAAACCGGTACGGCCCAGACGGGCGATGACAAACGTACATTAGCTTGGTATGTTGGATATGCACCCTACGAACACCCAGAACTTATTGTGACGGTAATGGTCGAAGAAGGTGGCGAAGGGCATGCAACTGCCGCACCTATTGCAAAAACAATGCTTCAAAAATATTTTGGCGTGCAAGAAATCCAGAAACCACTAGAACCTACACCCATCGAGCAAGACACTGACGAACCACTTATCCCGCTGGATATCCCTCCTGATGAAGTTGTTCCCGGCGCACCAGCACCGTAAAAATAAATCTATGCAACAATCTCCTATTCTCACTCCAGCTGGAGTTGAAAAAATTAAAACAGAACTCCACGAACTCAAAACTGTGCGTCGACCAGAAATCGTCGCACGCATTGAAGCGGCACTCAAAATGGGTGATCTTTCTGAAAACGCTGAGTATCATGAAGCCAAGGATGCGAGCGGCTGGACCGAAGGCCGGATTCGTGAACTCGAACACATGCTCTTACATGCGATCATAGTAGAGCCAGAACACGGATCACATGTGGTCATGGGATCCGTAGTAACCATTGTTTCTGGAGACGCTGAAAAGACGTACACTATCGTAGGTGCAAATGAGGCAAACCCGAGTGCTGGACTCATCTCCTCGCAATCTCCTCTTGGCAGTGCTCTCTGGGGTAAAACTGCAGGCGATACAGCAACGGTCCCAACACCTGCCGGTGAACGCATATATACTATTGTAACTGTTGCATAATTTTAAAATTATTATGACGGATTCGACCAACCCACCAAAACTTGATGAGCGTGCCGCACGACTTGAACGGCTCAAAAAAATTATTGCTGCGGGGAACAATCCGTATCCAGCAAACATACATCGCACGCATACAGTCGGTGATTTTTTGCATCAATTTGAAACGCTTGCCGATACATCCGCAACACTTGCTGGCCGCGTTCGATCATTGCGCGGTCATGGTGGCTCATGCTTTCTGACACTCGAAGACATGACTGGTTCTGTGCAATTGTTTTTCAAAAAAGATGTACTTTCTGGATATGAAGAACTGCTGGAGGTCCTCGATGTTGGAGATTTCCTTGAAGTTTCCGGAACTCCGTTCACCACAAAAAAAGGTGAGCGATCCCTCCTCGCACAAACTGCTCGCATTATTTCAAAAACACTTGCGCCACTTCCAGAAAAATGGCACGGTCTGACCGATGTCGAGCTTCGCTACCGCAAGCGTGAGCTTGATCTTCTTTCAAATGCCGACGTCCGCGATATCTTTATAAAGCGCAGCATGATCGTGCAGAAAATCCGCGAATTTCTCCACGCCGAAGGGTTTATGGAGGTCGAAACACCTATTTTACAGTCAATGGCAGGTGGCGCCGCAGCACGGCCGTTTAAAACACACCACAACACGCTTGATATCGATTTATATCTTCGCATTGCACCAGAACTATACCTCAAGCGATTAGTTGTTGGTGGACTCGAAAAGGTCTTCGAAATTGCCCGCTGTTTTAGGAATGAAGGCATTAGCTTCCAACACAATCCTGAGTTCACCCAAGTTGAATTCTACTGGGCCTACGCGACCTACGACGACCTTATGGACTTAACTGAACGCTTGGTTTCAGGACTCGCACAAGCAACCAACCATAAGATGACTATTGAGCGCGAAGGATCAACGCTTGATTTCACGCCGCCCTATCCACGCCGTAAATTCTACGAACTCATCAAAGACGAAACCGGTATTGACCTCGAAACAATCAATACCGAAAAACAACTAAAAGCCGCACTAAAAGAACAGAAGATCTACCTCAAAGATGACTCTGCTGTTGGGTTTGGCGAACTCGTGGACGCACTCTACAAAGAACACGTTCGCCCAAAAATTATTCAACCCACATTTGTCATCGACTACCCTGCCGCGATGATTCCGCTAGCCAAGCGCAAAGAGGATCAACCGGACCGCATTGCCTCAACACAGCTCATTGTCAAAGGTATTGAAGTCAC
Organism: uncultured Gammaproteobacteria bacterium; assembly: GCA_964532925.1. Taxonomy (GTDB): domain Bacteria; phylum Patescibacteriota; class Patescibacteriia; order GWA2-47-26; family GWA2-47-26; genus CAZHIP01. The sequence goes on along the minus strand of CAZHIP010000001.1, from coordinate 165,222 downwards.
AAAAGCGTATAATGAGCTCAACGACCCACTGGAACAAGCCGCGCGTTTTGCTGAAGAAGAAGCAAAGCGTGGCCAAGGATCAGAAGCAGCTATGCCTGCCGATGCTGAGTTTGTTGAAGCACTCATGCACGGCCTCCCACCTACCGCTGGTTTTGGCATGGGTATTGATCGCCTCACCGCATTGCTTACTGACACACACAGCATTAAAGAAGTTATTCTCTTTCCCCTCTTGCGCCCGACTGCAGAAGAAAATCCCGACGCAATATAACTTAGATTTGTATGATTGACATCAAACTCATTCGCGAAGAAAGTGACACTGTTCGTGCCGGACTCGCTGCAAAAAATGTCCCGCTTGACCTTGATGCGTTTCTCAAACTCGACGCAGAGTATCTCGCTTCGTTACAAAAAATCGAAGAGCTTCGCGCGAAACAAAATGAACTAGGTGCCACCGTAACCAAAGCAACGAGCGAAGAGCGTGCCGTACTATTGAACGAACTCAAAGGACTCAAAGACGCCATCGCGACGGCAAACGAAACCCATGGTGCGCTTGAAAGTCAGTGGAAACGTTTACTGCGACAAATCCCCAACCTCCCACTTGCCGATGTCACGATTGGAAAAGATGATTCCGCAAACAAACCCATTCGTGAAGTCGGAAAAAAACCTGCCTTTGATTTTCCTATCCAAGACCACATTGCACTCGGCGAAAGCCTGGGAATTCTCGACTTTGGCCGAGCCGCAAAAATCGCCGGCAGTCGGTTTGTAATCCTCAAAGGCGCTGCTGCGCTTCTGGAGTTTGCGATCATCCGCTACACCTACGACACATTACTGAAATATGGCTTTCTGCCCATCGTCCCGCCTGCCATGATCAAAGAAGAAGGCATGGCTGCCATGGGGTATATGGATCGCGGCGCTGATGAGATCTACAAAACCCAAGATGATCTATACTTAATTGGCACATCAGAACAACCCACCGGTGTCATGCACACCGATGAAATCATCGACGTTACAAAGCCGCTCCGCTATATTGCTGTTTCACCTTGTTTCCGTCGGGAAGCTGGATCATACGGCAAAGACACGAAAGGCATGATTCGCGTTCACCAGTTCGACAAGCTCGAAATGTTTTCGTTTGTTCGCCCAGAAGATTCGGCTGCAGAGCATGCGTTCCTTCTTGCCTGCGAAGAAGAGCTCGTGCAAGGCCTTGGTTTACCCTATCAAGTACTCGACATTTGCTCAGGTGATCTTGGTGACCCCGCCGCAAAAAAATACGACATCGAGTGCTGGATACCATCCCAAAACCGCTACCGCGAAACTCACTCCACATCGAACTGCACAGACTTCCAATCACGTCGGCTCAATATCCGCTACAAGAACGAAACAACCGGCAAAAATGAGCTCGTGCACACACTCAATGGCACCGCGTTCGCCATTGGTCGCATCATGGTAGCAATCATAGAAAACGGGCAACAGTCCGACGGTTCAATCAAAATTCCTGCACCACTCGCCGCCTACTGTGGCACCGACACCATCAAAGCTTCCGCATAACGAATTGCAAAAAACGGACGCAGTTGCATGAGCTACCAAAAACGATTAAACCCATACAATCGCAATCGTGCTACTACCTCGATTTCTTTTGCACGTATCAGCAAATGGGCTTTTGCTATTGGCGGCGGAGTACTCATCATTGTTATTGCGCTACTCCTTCCAATATGGCACATACAAGCCATAGAAGTATCTGGCACAATGGCTCCGGGGATCTCCTTGCACACCGTTCTTGGTACTTATTTTTCTGAACACACAGGACTACTTACGAGCGAGCAAAATATCATCATGCTCAACAAATCTGATCTTACGAGCACATTAAAAAAAACATACAGCACCGACAAAATATCAATCTCACGCAACCTCCCCCATACACTCCTCATTACCATGAGCGACACCGGTGCCAATGCAATTTTTGTCACACGCGGTACATCCTATGCTATTGACCAACTCGGTAAAATTATTGGCCCCTTAGGAACCGAAGCGCCTAATGCCCTGCGTATATATGATTCTGGTGCCACTCTTCCTGCTGTTGGAGCAGAAGTGGTACATCCTGAGTTTATGCAATTCCTTGGCAATGTTTCTGGCCACGAAGCGTTTCGTGGCTACCGAATAAAATATGCCCTTTTACCCTCTTCTTCTGACGCATCATCTGTCACCCTAGCACTCGATAAAGGCTTCCGCATCATGATAGATCCAACTGCTGACCTCACCGAACAATTGACGCGCATGAACCGCATCATTGCCCAGGTAGTAACCCCAGGCAAATTACACACGCTTGATTATATTGACCTCCGCTTCAAAGAGAAAGTATTTTATAAGACAAAGTAACACTACGTTGTGCTACCTGATCTGCGGTCGTGCCAACTCAACAGTATTTGAAAGTAAATAAGCAACCGTAAGCGGACCAACACCCCCCGGCACAGGAGAAATATATCCTTGCATTTCTTCGCAACTCGCCGCATCAATATCACCAACCGTACGCGTACGCTCGGCTCCATCCACTACTTCACTCGTACGTGTTGTTCCAACATCAATCAATATGGTACCTGGCTTCACCATAGCGCCAGTAATGGTGCCTGGCTGCCCGACCGCACTAATAACAATATCCGCACTCTTAATGCGTGCTTCATGCGCACACCAATCACCCCGCTGAGGCTGGATTACCGCCACCTGTGCACCTTTTGCTCGCAACAAGAGCGATAACGGCAACGCAAAAATATCACTTTTCGAAATAATTACAGCGCTTGCATCACGCACATGACTCGTTGCTTGATCAATAAGTCGCATAATACTCAGGGCAACCGGCGGGACTATTTTTGGCAACAGCCCATTTCCCATAAGACGCAATGATTCGGGATGAAACCCATCTGCATCTTTCCATGGCGCAATAGCAGCAACCACAAGATCGGCACTAAAACCATGCGGCAACGGGAGTTGTACTAACACCGCATGGATATCTGTACGATCATTCAGTTCTTGTACTTTTGCAATGACTTCTTCCTGGCTTGCCGTGCGCGGAAATGAAAATTTTTCGAACCGAATACCAACCTCCGTGGCAGCCTGTTCTTTTAACCGCACATACAAATGGGACGCAGGATCATCACCAACTAAAATAGCAGCAAGTGCCGGTGGCTGTTTTAGTACGCCAACAGCAATCTTGATTTTTTCACGCATTTCGCGGGCGATATAGCGCCCATCAAGAAGCTGCATATGTTTATGACCAATCTGCGTAAATAGGAAACCTACGAGCTAAGGCAGAGACTTTTACCTTCAGGTCAGCCAAAATTTCCTCGCTACCAACGTTCTTTAATGCCATGGCTATCCATTCGCCAATCTGTTTCATCTCTCCCTCCTTCATGCCGCGAGATGTGAGCGCGGGGGTACCAAGACGAATACCTGATGGATCCATGGGTTTACGTGCATCAAACGGAATCATATTTTTGTTGATAGAAATACCAATCTTCTCAAGCGTGCTTTCGGATTCTTTGCCACCAATATTCCACGGCGTTACATCCACAAGCAATAAGTGATTGTCTGTGCCACCAGAAACCAAACGAGCGCCTTCGGCTACCAGTGTCTCACCAAGCACCTGCGCATTCTTCAAAACCTGTTTCTGGTACTCAATAAACGATGGTTCGAGTGCTTCACCAAACGCCACAGCTTTTGCGGCAATACAATGTTCGAGCGGTCCGCCTTGCGAACCTGGGAATACGGCACTATCAATTTTCTGTGCAAGATTCTTTACACCACAAGGGTCAAGTCGATCTTCTCGCTTACACAAAATCATTGCGCCACGTGGCCCACGCAATGTTTTGTGCGTGGTGGTTGTTATCACATCAGCATATGGTACAGGACTCTCGGTTAGCTTTGCAGCAACAAGACCCGCAATATGTGCCATATCAACAAATAAGTATGCACCTACTTCATGCGCAATATTTGCAAATTCTTGGAAATCCAGTGCTTGCGGATATGCACTAAAACCAGCAATAATCATACGTGGCTTGTGCTCATGCGCCAAACGTCGCACCTCTTCCATGTCTACTCGTTCAGTGTCTTTGCGAACACCATATGGAATCACCTTGAACCACTTACCACTAAAGTTATACGGCGAACCGTGCGTAAGATGTCCGCCAGCACTTAAATCCATCGCGAGCACCGTATCTCCTGGCTGACACAGTGCCAAATACACGGCAAAATTTGCCTGTGCACCCGCGTGAGGCTGGACATTTACATGTTCTGCGCCAAACAACTGTTTTGCACGGTCAATCGCAAGCTGTTCAATTTGATCAATAACCTGATTACCGCCATAGTAGCGCTTACCTGGATAGCCTTCGCTGTATTTATTGGTCAGCGGAGTGCCTAATGCCTCAAGGACCGCAGAAGAAACAATATTCTCCGATGCGATCATCTCGAGCTCGGTTTGCTGACGTACAACCTCTGCTTGGACAAGCTCTGCAAGCTCGGGATCGGTTTTGGTGAGATTGGCAATATTTTGCATAAGTTCTTATTTTAACACAAAAACAAGCTACGTCGAGGGGTAAAAATAGACCTGTGAATAAAGTGCTTGGTTGACAAAATACCAGAATCCAGGTATATTGATGTGTAGGTATGTCGTACCAGATTGTCACATCCTACATTATTACAAAGTCCTTCAAAGGCCTTTGCTTTAATTTTATGGGTGTGGACAGGGTCTGATGACATAGGAACCATTTCCAAGTCAAAAACCTGACCGCCACCACACAAGGAAGGCGGTCATTTCGTTTGTACAAGGTATGCGCGGTAAGTAAAGTTCTGGGTAGGGACTTGGCCGCTATCTGGAGAGGGTTGTGTTGATGAAATCCTGAGGTATCAACACAAACAGAGAAAGACCCAAACTATTGGCAAGATCCCCCGCCAGCAATTTTGGTCAATTCTCCCTAGGTAGTTGCTCTTCTAGTAGGTTCGACTCCTACGCCGCGCGCCAAGCTGCTCTTTTCACGATGTTCACCCTGCAACCAACAAGGAGAAAGAATGACAGAAGAATACATTCCAGAAGATCAGTCTTTCCTCGCGGACGCAAAACGTCTCCGCGCTCTCGAGACCCCAAAACTCACAGAAGTTTTGAATGAGCTGCCCGAACGAGCAAAACAGCTCCCGTTCGAGCGCGCAGTTCGTGATGAACTCTGGGCAGAGTTCCGAGAACGCATTCGCTCTTTGCCCCCCAAGGAGCAACAGGAACTCAAAACCCTCGTAGCCACCCTAGTGGACCTCGGGGAACCTCTTTGCCGAGCTCATCGAGTCGCCAAAGAAACGCTCCTTGAGGGCGGCGACTAACTTCCGCTCCTTGCTCCCAACGTATACCCCCGCCAGCATACAGCATGCTGCCGGGGGTATTTTCATTCTTAGGCTTTCTTTATTATATTGTTGGTTTGTTTTTTTCGTAATTCGCAACGAGCCACGAGCTTGATTGCACTTTGCCACCACGACCTATTTCAAAAACCAGCTCACACCCGATTTCCTTACACACAATAACTTCCGGAATGTTATCTGACTTTCGGTCACCACCATTCGCAAAAATATCTGGCTTCAGTACGCGTAATTCAGCACAGACACTCATATCTTCTGGGTTTTCTGGATGCAACGTAAGCATGACCTCATCCACACATCGCAATGCCCGAATAATCTCGGCGCGTTCTTCCTCTTTCATAAACACATATCCTTTTTTCTTCTGAAGCCAGTTATCATTGTTTAAGATAACGACCAGTCGATCACCGAGCTTTTTTGCCTCTTCAAACATGCGGACATGGCCAATATGGAGCGGGTCAAATCCTCCGCTCACCGCAACAGTAACCATCTTTGGTTGGGTATTCATAGTTTCTAGCTTACGCTATGATATGTCTATGAATCAAGCCTTCGCACAACTAACCTCCGAGGAGCTGACCTTATTCAAAAAGCTAGACACTCCACGAAAAATCCAGGATTTCTTGGACACGTTGCCGATAAACCATGAGCCACATGGCGATACCTGCAAATCGCCACGCTTTGTATTACAAGCAAGAAACTGCCACTGCATCGAAGGTGCTATGCTCGCGGCGGCAATCCTCTACTATCATGGCCACGAACCACTTCTCCTTGATCTCAAAGCAACCGCGCGAGACTTCGACCATGTCGTTACACTATTCACAGACGGCAAACAATGGGGCGCGATTAGCAAAACGAATTACCCTATCCTGCGCTACCGAGAACCAATCTATGCTTCAGTACGAGAACTCGCCATGTCATATTTTCACGAATACTTTCTCGACGATGGGACAAAAACCATGCGGAGTTTTTCTAAACCATTTAACCTCAAGCGATTTGATAAAAAAAATTGGATCACCGACCCCGAAGACTTGTGGCACATTGGTGCTGCCCTCGACGATAGTCCCCATACCGATATACTCTCACGGCCACAGATTCAAAAACTCCGCCCGGCTACGGCAATCGAAATCCAAGCCACGGCGCTACGCGAATGGCACAACGGAAAGAAAAAAATCTAGTTACTCAATCCCGATCTCTTTCAAAAATGCTTTATTATTTGGCTCACGACCCAGAAAGTTTTTTACCAAGGTGAGTTCGTCGGTGCTGGCACCTGGCTCAAGAACGAACCGGCGGTAATCCATACCAGTTTTTTCATGTAATACTCCTTCTTTTTCGAACCGTGTAAACATATCAGCCGCAAAAACGCGCGACCAACTATAACCATAATATTTTGCATCATACCCCATCAAATGCCCAAACCCCGCAGGAAAAATACTATCCTCTGGTAAGAGTACCCCAGAAAGCTCGTTCCAAACCCGATTAAACAACTTGCAAATCTCTTCTTTTGAGCGTGGTGGCTCGGCGTGCAAATAATAATCAAATAGCGCGTACACCATTTGCTTCATGGTAAACGTTGCCATCATAAAACCGCGACTTTTTACTAACGCATCGAGTGTGGCCTCTGGCATAGGTTCGCCTGTCTGGTAGTGCTTTGAAAGCAATGATAATGCTTCTTTATTCCATACCCAGTTCTCAAGCATCTGCGATGGCGCTTCTACAAAATCCCACGCCACGCCAAATGGGTTTTGGGACATATACTTTGTTCGACCCAAACAAAAATGCATCAGGTGCCCAAACTCATGGAAAAATGTCTCAACATCACCATGCGACAACAAGGATGGCGTGTTTTCCGTTGACGCTGCAAAGTTCATGAGTAATGTACCCAGAGGGGCGATGTGCTCCCCTTGCTCATCTCGTGCACTGATGATCTCCATGGCACAAGCATGCGTGTATTTGCCATCGCGCGGAAATATATCGAGCATAAAATGCGCACGGATTGAGCCATCCGTATCAATAATCTGATACATACGAACATCCCGGTGCCAGAGTTTTGCACCAAGAACCTCTGTAATCCGAGCACCAAAGAGCTTTGAGTATATTGCAAAAATCTGCGCGGTGACGTGCTCGAGCGGAAAGTACTCACGTAACTTTTCTGAGTCGATACTAAACTTCTGTTTCTGCAACTCTTCGGTATAGTACGCGGTATCAAAATACTGGAGCGTGGCTGTCACATCATTTGTCTGTTGCTTTTTTATTTCCAACAGCTCAGCGTAATCACGCTTGGTGGCATCTTTTAGTTTATCACTAATGCCAGTTAAAAAATCTCGCGCAGTGTCGCCATTCTTGGACATGAGTACCGCGGTGGCATAGTCCGCATGATTTTTGTACCCCAAACGTGCGGCATTTTTGGCGCGCAAAACTAAAACCTTTTCCAAAATCTCCATGTTTACCGCCCCGCCCTTATGAAGATTTTTGTCGAGCAATTCTTTCCGCTTAACAGCGTTTTTTGCACCTCCAAGAAAAGGAACTAACTCTGGGTAATCAAGACCGACTAAGTATCTCCCTTCATCATTTTTCTTAAGCCCCTCGATAAACCGTTCGTCCATCCCGTCGAGCTCTTCAAGGGTTACAGCAATAGCATCGCGATATTCATTGATATTGCGCGAGAATGTAGTCTCAAGCTCAATACGCTTTTTGATATTCAATTTCAATTCTTCTCTCGCGTCTTTTTCTAAACCAAAACCCATGCGCTCAAACTCACGGCGCATTTCAAAAAAGAGTTTAGCCTCCTGGCCTTCCAGCTGCTCACCCTTTTCGGCGTACTCTGAAATAGCCTGCCACAACTCGTCAGTGTAATAGATATCAATCAAGCCTTTGCGAATCTCATCTACTGCATGCTGGGCTGCCTCACGAACTTCTTTTGAAACACTAACATTACGCAACACTTCGAGATAGTTAATTTCATCTGCCGTTCCGTATCCAGACTTCTCGATAGCTTCGATGGTATTAACAAACGTCCGCGCTTCTTTTGGAACTGCAATAATAACCCCAAGTGCAGCTTTGCGGGTTTCTAAGACTCGAGCTGGAACTCGACTACAATCCTCTGGTGCCCAATGAGTCCAGCTGAGATCTGGCACAATATTACGCCCCATGACACTTCTTAAACTTCTTACCAGAACCACACGGACACTCGTCATTACGGCCCACGTGGGCATATTTAGGGTCTACGACGGTAGGTGTTTGTGTTGTGGTAACACCACCCAAATCACCTTCTTTTGCTGGCGCAGACTCGACAATGCCTTTGCGATCTAAGAGTGACGTGACCCCTGCGGCATGTACGCCAACTTTGAAAATACTATAGACGATCTCTCGGTCAACCAATGCGGTAAGTTCCGAGAACATACGGTACGCCTCTTTTTTGTATTCAATCAGCGGATCGCGCTGACCATATCCACGCAAACCAATACCTTGACGCAAATGTTCAATGGCGTCCAAATGTTCCACCCACAACGCATCAATGGCTCGAAGCATTACTGCAAGCTCAACGCGACGCATGGCATGTTCGTCGCCTGCTGTTTTTATCATTGCGTCTTCGAGCATGACGTACTTTTTGTCGGCGAGCTCCATAAGATGCGCAAGAATCTTTGAGCGAGTTGTTGCAACATCAAGCTTCAGGTTGGTGTCTGGTTGCTCAATCAAAAATGAGCGTTCAGATTCATCAATGGGAAAGATAGTGTTCGCAACTTCGTAAATTTCTTTAATGTTCCAATCGGTATCATCGTTGGTGTGAAACATCACCACACGCTCCAACTCGTGCTCAATCATATCAAGCGCCATTTCTTTGAGCGCGACCGACTTCTCGGTACCAAGCTGCAAGATATTGCGACGTTTGCGGTAGATGGTATCGCGATGTTTATTTAAAACATCATCGTATTCAAGAAGATGTTTGCGGATATCGAAGTTGTGCTGTTCCACTTTGCGCTGCGCAGACTCAATCGAGCGCGAAACGAGCGCATTTTCAATCGGCATGTCGTCGGGCAAATTGAACCGCTCCATGAGGTTCTTGATGCGATCCCCTGCAAAAATACGCATCAGGTCGTCTTCGAGCGAAACAAAGAATTGTGAAGAGCCCGGATCCCCTTGTCGACCAGAACGACCGCGCAACTGGTTGTCGATACGACGGGATTCATGGCGTTCAGTACCCAAAACAAATAGACCACCGAGTGCACGAACTTTTTCTGCTTCCGCTGGATCTGCAGGATTACCGCCCAAAATAATGTCGACACCACGACCAGCCATATTCGTGGCCACGGTAACGCCACCCAGTTTACCGGCTTGTGCAATAATCGCGGCTTCACGTTCGTGGTTTTTTGCATTCAATACTTCGTGCGGCACACCTGCGCGCGTGAGAAGTTCGGAAATAACTTCGTTTTTCTCGATTGAAATAGTACCAACCAACACTGGTTGGCCCTTTTCGTGGCGAGCCTTAATTTCACCTACCGCGGCAGTAAATTTTGCAATCTCGTTTTTATAGACACGATCAACTAAGTCTTTACGAACGTTGTTGCGATGCGTTGGAACCGAGACCACTTCGAGTTTATAGATCTTATGAAATTCCTCGGCCTCAGTAATGGCGGTACCGGTCATGCCTGCCATCTTCGGAAACATACGGAAGAAGTTTTGCAATGTAACCGTCGCCAACGTTTGCGATTCATTCTCGATCTTCAAACCTTCTTTTGCTTCAACAGCCTGATGCAGACCTTCTGACCAACGACGACCCGGCATGAGACGGCCAGTAAATTCATCGACAATAATAACTTCCCCTTCACGCACAACATATTCCCGATCCAGGCGGAACAATGTTCGTGCTTTCAGAGCTGCTTCTGCGTGGCGAACCAGTGTTGATCCCGCTTCTGCATAGAGGTTTGCTATACCCAGCGCTTGTTCAACTTTGGTAACACCCGCCTCGGTAAATGTTGCGGCACGCATTTTTTCGTCAACATTGTAGTCTGTATTTTCAACAAGCGTAGCTGCGATCTTTGCGAACTTATAATACAAATCAGCTGACTCCTCAGCTTGAGCAGAAATAATAAGTGGAGTACGCGCTTCATCGATCAAAATCGAGTCTACTTCATCAATAATCGCGTAATGTGGTTCGCGCTGCACCATGGTCGCCAGTGTTGCTGCCATGTTATCTCGAAGATAATCAAAACCGAATTCGTTGTTGGTGCCATAGGTGATATCGGCCGCATAGGCTTCTTGACGCGACACTGGACGCAAAAACTCTTGGTCTACTTTGTATGCAGCAATCTCGTTTTTCTCATCAGCCTCTTTACTCTTGTATTCTGGGTCAAAAATATGTGCACCGTCATGCGTGAGACATGCGGTCGTCAACCCAAGTGCATGATAGACGCGGCCCATCCAAGTAGCATCACGGCGTGCCAAGTAATCGTTCACCGTAACAACATGGACACCTTTGCCCATAAGCGCATTCAGATAGGCTGGCGCTGTCGCCACAAGCGTTTTACCTTCACCGGTGCGCATCTCTGCAATAGCACCGCGATGAAGCACAACTCCTCCTAATAGCTGGACATCATAATGACGCTGACCAAGTACGCGCTTGGCAGTCTCGCGAACCATAGCAAAGGCCTCGGGCAACAGTTCATCTAATGTTGCCTCGCCACCTGCCAGACGCTCCTTGAAACTCATTGTTTTTGCCTTGAGCTCGTCATCGGACAGCTTGGTCACCGCCTCCTCCAGTGCATTAACCTGACGGACGATCGGCCACAATTTGCCTACGTAGCGCGCGTTGGGGTCTCCAAAAATTTTTGTAAGAAAACTCATAGCAAAAAATTCTTCCTGTTACTGTTTAACCGATAACGTGCGATCAGCAGTGTTCGTGGTGAGCATCGCAATGAATTGTCCAAGGGTCATTGTTTGAGCCTCTTTGCTGCCATGAGCACGCACAGCAATAGCTACCTCATCATGCCACACACCATCGACCGGCGCTTCTTTATCACCAACAACAAGCGAAAATGGTACTTTCATTTTCTCTGCAATACGAACTTTCTTACCGACTGATTCGTTACTTATATCAAGCCCAACGCGAATACCATGCTTTTGCAAGACTTCTTGCAATGCTTTGGCAATATCGTTGTGGCGTTCAGCAACCGATGCAATTGACACCTGCTCTGGTGCAAGCCATAACGGGAAGACGCCACCTAAGTGTTCAATGAGCACAGCCATAAACCGCTCGATGGAGCCCATGATAGCAGCATGAATCATGACAATACGCTCATGTTTTCCTTCTTCATTGATACACGAAAGATCAAAGCGTTCAGGCATGTTCATGTCGAGTTGGATAGTTGCAACCTGCCACTGACGTCCGAGCGAATCCTTTGCCATGAAGTCGAGTTTTGGCCCATAGAACGCAGCTTCCCCAACACCATCGATAGCCTCGAGTTTTTTATCAGCAATAATTTCACGGAGAGTATCTTCCGCAACCTTCCAGTTTTCCGGGCCACCAAGATATTTTTCTGGGTGCTTCGGGTCATGGAGCGACAGGCGAACACTTAGCTCAAAGCCAAACGTGCTATAAAATTTCTGAATAATCTCATAGACTTTCAAAAATTCTTCCTTCACTTGAGATAGGCGGCAGAATACGTGTGCGTCATCTTGCGTAAAGCTGCGGGCGCGGGTCAGGCCAGCAAGTTCGCCGGTTTGTTCATCACGATAACACATGGTCGTATTGGAATATCGCTGGGGTAGTTCGCGGTAACTCCACTGCTTTCGAGCATAGATCTGTGTGTGGTGCGGACAGTTCATGGGCTTCATGGCAAACTCGTGTTTTTCGCGAGAAGCCACGCGGAATAATTCATTCTGAAATTTCTCCCAATGACCGCTTTTTTCGTACAAATCTTTTTTGGTAATGTGAGGGATCTCGACTTTCTGGTACCCACGGGCATGGCGCATCTCCCAAACAAATTCATCGAGTAACGTGCGTAAGAGTGTTCCCCGCGGTGTCCATAACGGCAACCCAGCACCAACAAGATCAGAGAACAAGAATAAATCGAGCTCCGCACCAAGTTTCCGATGATCACGTTTCTCTGCTTCGGCCAGCATTGCAAGATGTGCAACAAGCTCTTCTTTTGTGGAAAAAGCCAACCCGTAAATACGTTGGAGTTGTTTGTTCTTTTCATTGCCACGCCAGTATGCACCCGCGAGCTTTGTTATCTTAAACGCCCCGACTTCACTCGATGTCGTTACATGCGGGCCACGACACAGGTCGATAAACTCCCCAGTTTTGTACACCGTCACTACCGAAGGTTTGTCTGCATCTATGTCTTGTGCCTCTTCGGGGCGCACACTGGTTGTGCCTTTTGTTTTTAAATCCTCGAGTAATTCAACTTTATACACTTGGTCTAATTTTTTGAAAAATGCAATTGCATCGTCGATGTTCATTTCTTCTCGCGCGAAAGCATCATCACGTTTAACGATCTGCTTCATGCGTTCTTCGATTACAACCAAATCATCTTCGGTCAATGCTTTGATCGTCTCGACATCATAATAAAAACCATGCTCCACCACAGGGCCAACGCCAAGTTTCGTACCAGGAAACAGCTCTAAAATAGCCGCAGCCATGATATGCGCAGTAGAGTGTCGAATCGTCTCAATGGGGTGTTTCATACCAGCTCAAAATAGGCTAAAAATGAGGTGACTTATATGCCACGATTTGCCCCTATACCTTACTATTTTTCGCTGTTTTTGACCAGACCTCATGCTGAATACAAAAATCCCGCTGTTGTGAGCGGGATTTTTATTATAATCTTGTCTATTTCTTCACCACAATGTCGATGTGGTCTTTGAGAGTTGGAATCTTCTTAAGCCAGGACGGAAAAAGCTTTACTTCGACCTCTTCGATGGCATCGAAGTTTTCAAGAAATTCTTTTGCTTGAGTCGCACTCATACCCGCAACATTTTCTTTTGCCAGTGTGTTGCTGGTTGATTTTATGACCGCATCGCCATCAGCATACACGCGAATCACGGCTGTGCCTTTTACCGGATCAGCACTCGTCAGACGCACGACCAGTGCATTGTCATGAATACCGGTAAATTCTTTGCCGTCAGGGACACCTGACACCAGTTTGTCTTGCACCATTGCGCGGACTGCTTTGCCATCGTAGCCAACCAAAGTGACTTTTGCCTTTACTGTAATAGTCGCTGTCTGTGCAGCATCACCTGCTTTTGTATTTGACTCTGTTTTTACAACCTCACGAGAAACCACAATCTCAGAAACTTCTGGATGCGCTTTTTTAAGCGCTGCCTTGAGATCGTCTTCTGCTTTTGCCAAGCCCGCTGCTTTACCTTTTAGAATATCGTCTTCGGTAATGGTGCGGACCACATCACCGTCTTCTGTTGCAGCAGAACCCGATTCTGCATAAATAACTTTTTGCTTTGCTTCGTTCAAGCCTGGAATCGTAAACTTCTCGTCAGCAGGAAGCGAAGTACCCGCTTTGTCTGCGTACACTTCTGCCTCCACAGAACCTTTCGCTGGCACCGTAACTGCTTTTTTGAGACGGAACAATGTTCCATCTGCGGCCTGCACACGCGTTGTAGCGATAAGTGGTTGAGTTGCGGAACCCTCATTGATAATCTTCACTGTTACTTTGCCACCAACTGCCACCGTTTTAGTACCGCTCGCTTCTACTTTTTCGTCATATGAAACTTCTTTTTCGATCACGATACCTTTGACCACTGGACGAGAGGCTGAGTCCTCTGCTGTTGGCCCAACTTGAACCGGGAAATCAACACTCAGTAGTTCTTTTTTCGGCGACACCGTAATAGTCGCCTTGCTCATAGAAAAAAATACAATTAATCCAATGAGAAGCGCGCTTAATATGACAAAAATGACCGCAAAAATACGAAATCGAGGTGCGAGTGGAACAGTGGAACTTGCCATACGGTTCAAGCGTTAAATAGGATAGGTCTAGTATAGCAGAAATTTAGACGAGCCGCACGCTCCCCTGAGTACTTTCGACAATCGCACGGACAGCGGCAATACACTGCTCTGTTGGGTCAATCTTAAATGCCGTGGAAATAAGCCGTTTTTGTCCGCTCTCCGGTAGCTCGAGAAATACAGGTGACTTGCCTGACCCATTATGCTTTTCAAAAATATCTTTGAGGGCAAAAAGTATTGTTTTATCCGGCGTCGCTAAGCTAACAACCAGGCGTTTTTCTTGCGGAATAGTGTGGGTTGGTGTCGCAGCTGTTTGAGGCGCACGATACCCGCTTCCACCCCCATATCCACCACCACCTCCCCCGTTCTCGTTTCCATTTTTACTACCCCAACGTTTCGCGGCTGTCGGTGGAGTAAAATCTAAATCGGAAACATTATCTCGAGAAAGTCTCGCGACACGATCAGCAACAACGCGTTTTTCTTCACCCCCACCACGACCCCACACCACCAAAAGCGCACCTGCTTCCCATACTGATGGATCCGCTTGATAGGTTTTCGGGAACCCAATTAATTCACAAGATCCCAGAAGATCTTGGAATCTCCCGACGGCCATCTTCTCGCCATTTTTAGTAACGCGGACCGTACACTCGATAAGTACGCCAGCAACCACCATGCCTGTTTCTGGTGCAACACCTTCCAATCGATCTAATGGTGTAACTTTGCCGGCCAACTCTTTTTGCAATTCTTGCAGCGGGTGTTCGGAAACATATAGACCCAAGAGCTCATGCTCCCATTGCAATATTTCATCTTTGCTTGCGGGCGGAACAGTTTTTAATTTTAACGTACGGGTCATTGGAGTGGCTCCAAATAAGTTCGCTTGTTTTGTCATGCCATCGGCAAATGATTTATGGTACGACAAGATATCTTCCATGCTTTCGAGCATCACGGCGCGATCCCCAAAACGATCCATGGCTCCAGCTTTGATGAGACTTTCGAGCGACTTTTTGTTCATTCCTTTATGCTGAACCCGTTGCAACATGTCTTCGAGGTTTGCAAAAGGTTTCTTGCCTCGAAACTCAATGATAGCTTCTACAATATCTGAACCAACGTTTTTAACCGCCAAGAGTCCGAACCGAATATTATGCTCGTCAACATACGTAAAACTTTTAAAGCTTTCATTGACATCTGGTGGCAACACAATGATGCCGCTTTCTCGCGCTGAAGCAATAACTTCCGCCATTTTTTCCATGTTGCCGGATTCAGCGGTCAAAATTGCAGTGATAAACTCTGCCGGATAATGCGCTTTCATATATGCCGTCTGATACGCCACCATGGCATAGCTCGCCGCATGCGCTTTGTTAAACCCGTACGCGGCAAAAGGCTCAATCAACGTCCATAATTCCGCAGTCACATGATCAGTAACATTGTTTGCCTTACAACCTTTGAAAAACTTTTCTTTCTGTGCAGTCATTTCTGCGGGAATCTTTTTGCCCATGGCTTTGCGGAACTTATCTGCCTCTTCCCAGCTATACCCAGCCAACTCAATAGCCGTTAAGAGCACATCGTCCTGATACACGAGCACGCCAAACGTACGCTCAAGAATCGGGCGCAATCGTTCATCAAGAAAGGTTGCGAGTTTTGGGTTATACTTTCGACGAATATATTCAGGAATAGATTCCATCGGACCCGGACGAAAGAGTGCCACCATGGCCATGATATCGTGAATCGTCGTTGGTTTTAGTTCTTTGAGGTACCGCGTCATGCCCGAACCCGATAATTGAAACACGCCCATCGTATCCCCTCGCGAAAGTAGTTGAAATGTTGCCTTATCGTCAACGGGCAACTTGTTAATATCTACCAAAACCCCCTTTGTCTTTTGTACAATCGTAATCGCTTCACCCAAAATGGAGAGGTTGCGAATACCAAGAATATCCATCTTCAACAGCCCCGCGGCCTCAACCGCATGCATATCGTACTGTGTTACCACATTGTCACCGTCGGCTTCTTTTTGAAGCGGCGTAAAGTCTGTGAGTGCTGTTGGTGAGATAACCACGCCTGCGGCATGTACTGATGCATGACGAACACAACCCTCAAGGTGTCGTGCTAAATCCAGCACTTCTTCGACGCGACGATCTTCTTTTGCAAACTTCCGCAGATCTGCATTTTCTTCGAGCGCACGGTCCACTGTCATATGGAATCCTTGGCTACCTTGCGGAATCATTTTTGAAATCCGGTCACCAAAACTGTAGGGATACCCGAGCACGCGCGTTACATCCCGCACAGCCGCGCGCGGCAACATGGTTCCAAAAGTCACAATCTGCGCGACCTTGTCTGCACCATACCGGGATTTAATATAATCAATCACTTCTTCTCGACGATTATCAGCAAAGTCACCGTCAACGTCGGGCGGTGATGGGCGATGGACAGTAAGAAATCGCTCAAATGGCAACCGATAATCCAGTGGGTTTACTGCAACAATATCAATCAGATACGAAACAAACGAACCCGCAGCCGAACCTCGAGTGGTGGTAACAATACCTTGCGTTCTCGCCCACTTAATATAGTCCGAGACGATTAAGAAGTATGGGTCATACCCTTTTTTGGTAATGACATCGAATTCGTATTTGATACGCTCCAGCTGTTCGGGTGAGATATCGGACAAATCATCGGTTTTTGCGCCAAGTTTTTCTTGTGCACCAATAACCGTAAGATCCCATAAATGTTCCGCACTCGTCTTCCCTTCTGGCAAAGGATATTTTGCAAAATTCCACTTATTCAAATCCAATTGCAAATTACACATCTCTGCAATCTTCAATGTATTGGTCACGGCCTCGGGGTGATCTTTCCATTCTTCGTAAATAATTTTTGGATCCTTCATCGACAAATCCGTGCCGGTCATGTCGAGGCGATTTTTGTCAGTCCGTAATCGTCCCGTCTGTACGCACACCAAAATATCTTGCGCTTCCGCATCACTCTTTTGTAAATAATGACTATCGACTGTAACAACTGGCTCAAATCCAAACTCCTTACAGAGCTTAAACATCCCTTCATTTACAATCGCCTGTTCCGGAAGTTCTGGATGATACTGCACTTCCCCAAAAAACCGGTCAGTGCCAAAAATGTCCAAATACTCTCGCGTGATTTCTTGCGCGCGTTCATACGTTGAGCCCGTAAGCGCACGCGCAATCTCACCGCGCAAACAGCCAGAAAGCGCAATCACCCCCGCGGAATGCTTCTTGAGCGTGTCTTTGTCGATACGCGGTTTATAGTAATAACCTTCGATATGCGCAATAGTCGTGAGCACCATCAGGTTTTTGTAACCCTCCATGTTCATCGCTAGTAGCGTAAGGTGATGATAATCATCATCAACGCCGGTCTTCTTATCGGCGAGCTTCCCCATTGCCATATAGGCCTCCATGCCAATAATCGGCTTGATGCCGGCTTTGACACACGCTTGATAAAATTCAATCGCCCCATACATGACACCATGGTCGGTCAGTGCCAATGCCGGACAGCCGTGTGCCTTGGCCTGCTTTACCATTTCATTCGGCTTTGGAAGCCCATCCAATAGCGAATAATGCGAGTGCGTGTGGAGGTGAACGAAACTCATATGAGTCCCTATAGTAACAGAGCAACGAGTCGATGACAAAAGAACTTATGCAGAGGTTATCATTTGGCTGATTTTTCTCTATAAAAAAGACCTGCCAATTGGCAGGTCTTTGTATTTTGAATTTTTTATTATGCGCGAGCCTCAAGATGAGCAATGCGCTCATCACTCCGTCTTCCATGATCGCTTAATCCAGCAATTTCTGATTCATGGCAATTGAGTACGGTCAAAAATCCATCAATTTTATCAAACATTTTTTCTTGTGAGCCCTCCATGCGGCTCATGCGCTGATCAAAACTCTTGAGTGTCTCATCATGGTTCAAGACAATGGACGCCAACTTATCAAACCCTTGCTGCATTTCCAAAAATCCCTGCTGTGTTATAGCCGCAAGTTCACCAATTTTACTATCAACAACCTCTTCGACTTGTTTAACATCCTCCATGTTAAGCATATATTGTTCTTAATTTATTCGTTTTTTTTCTTTCCTTTTTTCTTCTTTCGGCTTTCTGCAAACTGCATGGCGAGTTTTACTCCGTCCTTGATAAGCCCTGCTCCTGCAAACGCATTGTGCATCATCGAGTGCATGTTCGTGAATGTTTCTTCTACATGTTTACGCAGACGGTTTACGTCGCGCGCCATAGCAATGGCGTAATACATAAGCCAACAGGCAAATGTCGTGATCCACAAGATGCAGATCGACAGGACGATGTAGAAAATATCTTTTGTAGTTGAAACAATCATTGCTTCGATGGTTACTATCTAATACTTGCGTTCAATTCTTTGGTTGATGCTTTGGTGGCGGCAACAACTTTTTCATCAACTTCCTCGGAAGTTAGCGTGCGATCAGGTGAGCAAAATGTCATCCGAATCGTCAGTGCGTGTTTTCCGTCAACAATTTCTTTCCCTCGATACGCATCTTGCAACTCAACACTCTGTAGTATACTCCCTCCGCTTTTCTCAAGCAATGATTTTATTTTTTTCCACGGCATTTTTATTTCAACGACGATAGAAATATCACGTTCGACTGATGGAAACTCTGAAAGCGCCGCAAATGTTCGCTTGTGTTTTGGTGCGTTGAATATTTTTTCTACCGCACATTCAAATACTGCAACAGACTGACGAATTTTATTTGCGGATTTTTCTTCACTGGTAAGCACGCGAATAGTTGCCGCTTCAACTAATGCCTCGGCATTACGCCCAAGCTGCACCGCAAGCTGTTCTACAGCTCCACACGCGAGACGGTATGCGAGCGTATCATCGTTTGCAAGCAATACTCCGGCAATCATTTGCGGCTCATCGGGCAGTGATTCTTTTGTCTGGATAAATACATGACCAATTTCAAACAATTGTACATGTTCATGCGTGCGAGCATTTTTCCCTGCTGCTTCTACTAAGCGCGGCACGATTGAGCGACGCAGATATTGCTGTGAAGCGCTCATAGCACTGGCTACCTCGAGATGATCCTCTGGTGTTCGCATCGCCTCACCATAGAATGAATAGGTTAGTACTTCTGCCCAACCCATAGCAATAAATGCGCGACGTAATTCTTGCGCATGCTGCCAGTTGGGATGCACCACACCTGGATACAGTTCGCCCACAATTCGCGTCGGGGCAAAATTAGTATAGCCATAGATGCGTGCAACTTCCTCGGCAATATCTTCACGGAGATTCAAATCTGCACGCCACGACGGCGGCGCAACTTTCAAATTACCGGCACCCACCACCTTGCAACCAAGTCGCTTAAGAATAGAAATCATTTGAGTCGGCTTGATGTTGGTACCCAAAAATTCATTCACCCAAACAACTGAAACCGAAATGGGCTTGCGGTGCGACGCAGTTTTGGCAGCACCAGTGCTTTGTGGTTCTGCGCTTCCACCAGCCCAAGCTAAAACGAGTTCTGTCACGCGATCAAGTGCGCGAGATTGCATAGTGGGATCAATACCGCGCTCAAAACGAATCGAGCTTTCGGAGCGTAAGCCGAGTTTACGATATGTTTTGCCAACAAGGACTGAATCAAAAAGAGCTGATTCCAAAACCACATCGGTTGTTTTTTCTGAAATGCCACTATCAATACCACCCATAACACCCGCAATAGCAATGGGGCCATGCGCATTTGCAATCACGAGCATGCTTTCATCAAGCTCATATTCCTTTTCATCAAGTGCGCGGAGCGACTCTCCTTTTTTCGCACGCCGGACTGCAATATGGACACCCCCCGGCACGGCAATCTGGTTTGCATCAAACGCGTGCAGCGGCTGACCCATTTCCATCATCACGTAATTGGTTGCATCAACAATCGAGTTGATTGATTTAATACCAACCGAACGCAAACGGTTCTGCACATAGGATGGCGACTTCCCTACTTTTACATTCCGGATCACCCGAGCGATATAGTTCGGACAGGCTTTTTTATCGAGAATTGCAACGGTTACTTTCGTATCGCGCGCATTCAATTTTAGCTTGACAGCCTTTGGTTCTTTGAGCACCACACCTTCTGCCGCAGCAAGCTCGCGCGCAATACCAAGCACACTCATAGCATCACCTCGATTTGGTGTTACATCAATCTCCAGCACGGGATCATTCATGCCAAGTGCTGCAGATACCGCGGTGCCTGGGACAGCGTGCGTAAACGTAAGATTCAACACTTCGCGATCTCGGCTCGGGAATACTTCGCCCAGACCAATTTCTTCTGAGGCACAAATCATGCCATAGCTTTTGACACCGCGAATTTCTGATTCGGTAATCTCAACGAGTTCACCTTCGCCATGCCAGCGAACGCGCGCGCCCGGAATTGCCACGGCAACGAGCATGCCCTCCTCCAAATTCGACCCGCCACACACAATGGTGCGCGGTGATCCTGAACGATCAATCACGGTTTTTGCAATGCGCAATTTGTCAGCATTGGGATGTTTTTCAATCACTGCAATACGACCAACCACGATCTTATCCATGGCTGCATCACGATCGATTATTTTTTCGACTTCGTGCCCCACCATCGTGAGTTTTTCGGCTGATTTCACCACATCACGGGCAGCTGGCACGAATTCTTTAATCCACCCAAAAGGAATTTTCATACTAAAATTGTTCGAGGAAATCAAGATCACCTGACCACGATAAGCGCACATCATTGATGCCATTGTAAAGCATCATGAATCGATCAATGCCCATACCAAACGCAAATCCGGAATATTCAGTGGGATCAATCTTCATATTGCGAAGCACCTGTGGATGCACCATGCCTGCTCCCATCATTTCGAGCCAGCCGGTGCGCTTACAAACACTACAACCAGAACCACCACAAATAAGGCACGCCATGTCGATGTCCATGCCTGGCTCAACGAACGGATAATAATGCGGACGAATGCGAATCTTTGCCGCACCAAACAACTCTTTCAAAAACACCTCGAGCGTACCCATGAGGTCAGTAACCTTGATACCTTTATCAATAACCAAACCTTCGCATTGATAAAACGTGGTTTCATGAGAAGCGTCTGTGGCTTCGTTGCGAAACACGCGACCCGGCACAATCAGACGCACAGGTGGTCGCCGAACAGGTTTCCCTTTCGCATCCTTTTCTAGCATCGATCGCAACTGCACTGCTGATGTGTGCGTGCGGAGAAGTGTTTTTTCGCTGCCTGTCTGCTTCAACCAAAACGTATCATGCATGTCGCGCGCAGGATGATGTGCGGGGACATTCAAAAGATCAAAGTTGAACTGTTCTGTCTCAACCTCTGGCCCATCAGCAACTTCAAAACCCATCTTCTGAAACACCTCAACAACACGTGTCAAAAACTCCATGAGCGGATGCGCATGACCAACCACAGGGCGAATACCCGGCATGGTCGTATCAACTGCTTCCGCACGCGCACCCGAAGATAGCGCTGAAGCAAAAGCTAACTCCGCAACTTGTTTCAGTGTATTGAGTCGTGCACCAAGTAATTTTTTCTCATCAACGCTGATAACAGCAAGGGCGTCTGTAATCTCTTTGACCTTGCCGCGTTGCCTCCCAAAATATTCCAATCGCAATTCTTCAAGCGCCTCGGAAGAGAGTCCAGGTTTTACGCGCTCATTCATCTCTTGCGTAATCTCGTCTGCACGGAGAAGAAGCTGATCAATTTTTGTGTTCATCTCTGACATAACAATTTTTTGTACGTCTTCGATACACTCAGACAATATTCCCTGAGCATGTCGAAGAGATACCTAGTTAAAACAGTCGCTTAAAGAAGCTTCCGATTGATCCGCCAAACTTCGACAAGTCACGAAATGTTACCAGTGCTACAAGTCCTAGTAGCAATAGGAAACCAACGTTATGGATCAGCGCTTCGATTTTTTGATTGAGCGGTTTTTTGCGCGCGCGTTCGATCAGAATAAACAAGATACGTCCGCCATCAAGCGCCGGAAACGGAAATATATTGATCACAGCAAGGTTTAAGGACAGGATTGCCACAAACTGCAAGAGATATAACCAGCCAAGCTTTGCAGCTTCACCGGTCATTACCGCAATACCAACAGGCCCTGCCACATCAAGCGATACTTTATTTCCTGCCACGATATCATGGACAACCGTACCGAGTGTTGAAAAAATCATCCCCATCATCTGGACCGATGTTGTCACCGCTTTGGGCACCGCCAACCAAACTGGATAGCGCACCATAGCAACATCACCGAATGCAACACCTATTCCCGGCTTGCCTGTTTGTGCAAGAGTTTTCGGCGTGATATTCAATGTAAGATCTGCTGCACCACGCTTCAAAAGCACCGCAATAGGCTTGTCGGCGTGACTCGTAATATATGAACGAAAATCCTCCGCTTGAGTAATAGCCTTCCCATCCACTCCCTGTAATCGATCACCTTGTTTTACGCCGGCATCTGCTGCCGGAGAACGCTCAACAACGGCTTCGACTTCGAGCCGTCGATCAGAGACGTGAGCATATTTTGAGATATTTTGTGGAACTTCACGCACCGTACCAACGCTCAATCCAATGGCAATCAAAACTACCGCGAGTACAAAGTTCATGATGACACCGGCAGCAATAATCAACACTTTTCGCCACGTTGGACGAGAGGCAAAACTATCCTTACGATCCTTATCTTCACCGCTTTCACCCGTAATCTTTACAAACCCGCCAAGTGGTAACCAATTGAGTGAATAGATGGTTGGCGCGTCTTTGTCTTGGTCTTTGCTTCCCCACACAATGCTATAGCGGCCATCGCGACCGCGGCGAATACCAACCAAGCGTGGCGGAAACCCGAACCCAAACTCCTCCACATGCACGCCGCTCTTTTTGGCAACAATAAAATGCCCAAACTCGTGTACAAATACGAGCAACCCGAGAACTACTACGAACAATAAAATAGTAAGCATTGAGGGGTTTACAGATGAGTAAGCTCTAATCGGGCATTTTTACCAAGCCATTGTTGTGCAATCGCTACCGCAAACGGTGTGCGATCTGTCACAAAAAGGCGCGACTGATTTTTTTGTCGCTCTTGCCCAGGCAGTATATCTGTTTTCAAAAGTTTTTTCAATGGGTCAATAATTGCCGTTGCCGAGGAGATAAGCAAAACATCTGTACCCATCACCTCACCAATCTGGCGTTCCAGCGCAGGATAATGTGTGCAACCCAAAATCAATGTATCGACATGCTGTTTTTTGAGTGGTGCCAGATATACCTCAAGCACCGACACTACTTCGCTACCATCAACCCAACCCTCTTCAATAAAAGGGACCAACAGTGGTGTCGCAACTTCAAAGACTTTTGTCTTCCTATTCTTCGCTTTCAACTTTTTTTCATATATATGAGAACCAATGGTTGCACGCGTGCCAATAATTCCAATGCGATGATGTTGTGTAGTTTTGAGCGCGGTTGCGACAGCTGGATCAATCACTCCTACAATGGGTACCGAAAACCGCTTGCGTAAAGATGGTAACGCGACCGCAGATGAAGTGTTGCACCCAATAACCACTATGGTAGCACCGTTCTTGATCAAGAATTCCACGCCTTGCGTTGAGTATTCAATAATTGCCTCTTTGCTTTTATTCCCATACGGCACCCGCGCCGTGTCCCCCAAATAGATGAATGGCTCGTTCGGAAATGATTTCTGTATGGCAGCAGCGACAATTAACCCCCCAATACCCGAGTCAAATATTCCAATCATAGCCAGTGTTTATGGTATCAAAGCCCGTTGACGAAACGCATGAAAACAGTATATACTTCTTTGGATATTAGAGTAAATCTTAACCGTAATTCATATGGGCATTCTGTGGATTCTACTCATCGTTCTCGCGGTTCTTGTGGTGTGGCTTATCGCAAGCTACAACCGACTCGTAACCTTGCGCACCCGCTCCGAAGAAGCGTGGTCAGATATTGATGTACAGCTCAAACGTCGCTACGACCTCATCCCCAATCTCGTCGAAGCAGTCAAAGGATACATGACCCACGAACGAGAAACTCTCGAGAAAGTCACCGCCGCTCGAAGCATGGCCATGCAAGCAACCACACCCGAAGAACACGCCAAGGCAGAAAATGCATTGACGGGTACATTAAAGACGTTGTTCGCTGTTGCCGAAAGTTACCCAGAACTCAAAGCTTCACAAAACTTCTTGCAACTCCAAGACGAACTCGCTGACACCGAAAACAAGATTCAAGCTGCTCGCCGCTTCTACAATGGCAACGTTCGCGACTTGAACACCGCAATCCAAACATTCCCCACCAATACCATTGCCGGCATGTTCTCATTCAAGGCAAAAACATTCTTTGAGCTCACGAGCGAGCTAGAACGCGAACCAGTGTCGGTTAAATTCTCATAAGCCATGTACGACCAGATTGCTTCAAATAAACGACGCACGGTTTTCCTAATCGTCGTCTTCATTGCACTCATCTCTGGTATTGCCTATGGGTATGGTTGGTATTCTGGCCAAGACGCCCTAGGCATGATGATTCCAGCTCTCTTGTTCTCGAGCATAATGGCCATGGTGTCGTATTATCAC
This sequence comes from uncultured Gammaproteobacteria bacterium, assembly GCA_964532925.1. Taxonomy (GTDB): domain Bacteria; phylum Patescibacteriota; class Patescibacteriia; order GWA2-47-26; family GWA2-47-26; genus CAZHIP01. Next base: position 140,288 of record CAZHIP010000001.1, on the reverse strand, counting down.
GGCGACAAAGTCGCACTTTCAAGTGCTCACGCAAAGCCCGTAACCAAAACCGACAACGCCTACCTCTGCAACATGGTAGAAAATCTCTGCATCACCAATGGCCAACCCATGCCCAAGGTCTATGTAATGCAAGACAATGCCATTAACGCGTTTGCCACTGGCCGCAACCCAGAAAAAGCATCTATCGCAGTAACAACCGGCGCACTCACTAAACTTACCAACGAAGAACTCGAAGGTGTCCTCGCCCACGAACTCTCGCATGTCAAAAACTACGATATCCGCGTCATGACGATCGTGATTATTCTTGTTGGACTCGTATCACTCCTTGCTGACTGGATGATGCGCGCGCATCTATTCGGCGGGCGCCGTCGCGATAGTAACAACGACTCTGGTGGCGGCGTGCTCATGATCGTCGGTCTCGTCTTTATTATCCTCTCACCTATTTTTGCACAACTCATTCAACTCGCGATCTCCCGCCGTCGTGAATATCTTGCAGACGCATCTGGAGCACTCCTCACGCGCTATCCCGAAGGTCTCGCAAACGCACTCGAGAAAATCAAGCAGGAAAACCAGCCATTACGTAGCGCCAATCGCGCAACGGCACATATGTATATTGCGAATCCGTTTGGCAAAATGCGCGGTGCTGTCGCGGGGCTATTTTCCACACACCCTCCAATCGATGATCGCATCAAACAACTGCGAACAATGGGCCACTAAACAAAACCCGCACTAACTAGGTGCGGGTTTTTTGTATTCGCGGTATAATTATCAACTTCGTACCAACTGCAATTATTCCTAGGACGTATTACTGTATGAGACGCAAACTCTTCATCGCTCTTATCCTCCTCACTGTCGCTGTGGCGCTGGCGTTTGCATTATATTATGTCTTTTTCAAAAGTCCGACCGTACTACCGCCACCCATAACTCCACCAGATGGATCGACGCAACCGCTTGGCGGAGGATCACTGGCTCCCGCTGGCACCACTACTCGCCCCGACGGCACAACCGTTTCGGTAACTCCGGCGATTGTTCCACCACCTATTGCAACCACGCCTACCAGCACACCAATTACTACTATTACCAATGCTCCGGTTCTTGCACTAAGTCGATCGACTGACGGCAACGGGCTCAATTTCTACAACTCCTCTACCGGACAATTCATGCATGCCGGAAACGATGGCACCACCACATTACTTTCCGACAAAGTGTTCTACAACGTCAGCAACGTCACCTGGTCACCCAAAGACACAAAAGCCATTTTAGAATATCCCGATGGCGCAAAAACGCTCTACAACTTTGATACAAAGCAACAGGTTACTCTGCCGAGCCATTGGCAGGCGTTTGAGTTTGCACCCAGTGGAAAGCAAATCGCCTTTCTCTCTATTGGGGCCGAAGCAGGCAACCGCTGGCTTGCAGTAGCGAACGACAATGGTTCGAGTGCACAGGCTATTGAACCATTGGGTGATAATGCCAGCAAAGTCATTGTTGCTTGGTCGCCAAATGATCACGTAATCGCCTTCTCGCGAACCCCATCAACTCCTAGCACTTTCAATGATCAAGAAATTTTACTGGTTGGGAAAAATCACGAAAACTTCAAATCCCTCCGCGTGAACGGTATCGACTTCAACCCGCAATGGTCACCCGACGGAAATATTCTCCTCTACAGTGTTACCGACAGCACCAACCAGCTTCGTCCGCGACTATGGGTCACGCGCGGTACTCCCGACACCATTGGTCAAAACAAAACCCCACTTCCTATTGCTACCTGGGCAGACAAATGCACATTTGCCAGTGCGACCATCGCCTATTGCGCCGTTCCAACAGAGCTCCCCGATGGTGCCGGCCTCTTACGTGAAATCGCCAACAACACACCCGACAACATCTACCGTATTGATATTGCCAATGGTGCAACCACGCTCGTAGCAACACCAGAAATCCCGCGTACTATTAGCGAGATTATTGCACCAGCCACCGGCAACACATTGTTCATTCGCAACCAATCAACTGGCCAACTCGAGTCGTTGACGGTCAAATAGCATGAATACTCTTTCACACAAACACAACGGGCTCGTACTTGGTGGTTTGTGTTTTTTGGCTTTGATTGTCGGTGCCTGGGGCTACCTCATTTGGAATCCCGCAACCCCAAAAACACCTACCACTCCCCAGCAAGAAAAACTAATCTTAGCTTCCCCCATCATTGGCGGCACCGACCCAGTGCGCGGTAGTAAAATTGCTGATATTACCATTGTCGAATTTGGCGATTACTTTTGCCCTTCCTGCGTTGATGCACACGCCGCGATTCAGAAACTCATGAAAAACAATCCACGCATTCGACTCATCTGGAAAGACATGCCAAATACGAAAATCCACCCTCTTGCCCGCAATGCCGCCATCGCCGCCCGCTGCGCTGGTGCACAAGGAAAATATTGGGAATTTCATGACACACTCTTTGAGCGTCAAGATGAAATCGTCGACATGGGTAGCCTCACGCTCATCGCAGAAGAGCTAAAACTCAACAAGACATCCTTCGATACGTGCCTTGCTTCCGCAATCACGGCGCAAATGATCGATCTTACGATTGCAGAAGGTGTTGCACTCAATGTTGATGCGACTCCCTACTTCTTTATTGGTAAGGCACGCGGCAGTTTTGACAAAGGCGATATCGAAGACGCGATACAAAACTATATACCATGAGAAAGATTTTTTTTGTCTTAGCAATATTTCTACTAGTTGGCGGCGCATTCACCCGTCCTTCTTCTCCTGTTCACGCTGCCGACCCAGAACCAACAACACTAAACTCAATTGAACCAAAACTTCAGATTCCCATTGCCCCAGATTTTAAATTTTCAAAAATCTTAACCGCAGACACAACGAGCGACGGCCAAACCACAGCCTACGGCTACATCCCCTACATGGCAGAATATTTTGCTATGCTCTATAAATATCTGATTGGAGTAGCAGGCGTCATGGCAGGCGTCATAATTGTTATTGCAGGCTTTCAGTGGCTTCTGGCTGCCGGCGATGCCGGAAAAATTAAACATGCAAAAGAACGCATTAGTGGTGCATTAGTTGGTCTCATACTTGCACTCGGGTCGTATACTGTTCTCTTTATAATCAATCCCGATCTTGTGACATTCAAAAATTTGAAAATTAAACTGGTGCAATACGAAGAGATTGATGACGTTGAAGATGCAACTACACCCGATGACGAAGGGGATGGTGGCACTCCCGACCCACTGTGTGGAGTTGGTTGGGTAAATACACGTTGGCCAGAAAACCAGCGATCGCCTATCACTCAAGTTACCGCGCAAGGTGCATTATCGCGTAGCCTTTTAACAACACAGTTCAATCAACAACCCCTACTCAAGGCTGCGCAAGTCATGAGTTCTCTAGGACTAGGTATCCGCGGATCCGGCGCACGAAGCATGAATACGCAGATTAACTTAGTAAAAAAACGCTGCGAATGGAGCGAGCTCAAGCGCAACTACGTAAACTGTTCTGTAGCGACTGCATCAAACCCAAAAATGTGGCTGGGAAAAGATCAACCAAACCCAGCCTATGCCGGATGCACACATGTAAACTCACTTGACCTATTTGCTACTGGCCCAGGTTGCGGAACTTGTCCTGGTATTACAACCTCTGCGGGGCGCTTATGTTGGGCTACAAATGAATGCCAAATCAAGCTGATTGGCGCAATGCTTGCAAATGGATATGGTGTACTCATGGACACAAATGTTTGCAGTAAAGCTTTCGAACCATGGCATTTCAACCGACGACCCGAAGGCGGATTCCAAAAAAGTGCAACCGGCGACATCGCAACTGTCTTACAAAAAAGCAAAGAAGCTTTGATCAAAGTTAGTCTTCTTGGCGGAGGCTGCTAACTCTGCCTAGCTCGTGCGAAATCTTCTAATCGTTTTTGAAGTAAAGGATATTTTTGTATATCACCAATAAGCTCATCGGCGACTTTTCGCGCTTCCATCATCATTTTTTGATCCTGCACACTCGCAATACGGAAGGTCGGAAACCCCGACTGATCAGTCCCCCATACTTCACCAGGGCCTCGAAGCGCCAGATCTTTTTCTGCAAGCTCAAACCCGTCGTTACAATCTATAAACGCACGTAATCGTTGATACGGCGGGCCGCCCATAATGCCACTTATCAACACACATGAGCCCGGACGATTCCCTCTGCCAACGCGCCCACGCAACTGATGCAATTGTGCCAGACCAAATCGTTCGGCATTAATAATCACAATCAGTGTAGCGAGTGGCACATCAACGCCGACCTCAATTACCGTCGTGCTCACGAGTATTGGTTTTTTGCCATCTTTAAAGTCCTGCATGGCTTGTTCGCGTGCATCTGGTTTCATGCGCCCATGCAAAATCGTCACCTGATCCTTAAACTCTTTTTCCAATTCTTTTTCTTCATGCGCCACCGACCGCAAAGCACCAACCAATTCACTCGGATCAATCAGCGGGCACACCACGTACACACGCTCACCGCGTAGAACAGTCTCCCGCATGCGCTTGTACACATGTGCGCGGTTCGCGTCGGTAGCGATTTCTGTAACAATTTTTGCTCGACCACTCGGCATCGCACGCATTTGCGAAACCGCCATGTCACCAAGAAACGCAAGCGCTAGCGTTCGTGGAATCGGCGTAGCAGAAAGTGCGAGCAAATGTGGCGTGTGCTTACCTCCTGTTTTTTTCCGCAACGCTTCGCGCTGACGAACACCAAATCGGTGCTGTTCGTCGATAATCGCAAGCCCTAGTTTTGCAAAACTCACCGCATCTTCAATGAGCGCGTGGGTGCCAATAATAAGATCAATGACGCCATCTGCAACCATCTCGCGACATGCTGTTCCTTTTTGAGAACTATTCTTAAACAAAAACCCCTCATCCCCACCAAATCGAATATGGTTTGCTGTTAAAAGTGCAACACGCACGCCATGACTCCCGAGCATTTTTGAAAGTGTTGCGTAATGCTGGACAGCAAGAATTTCTGTCGGCGCCAAAATCGCCACTTGAGCTTTTGCCTTAATCGCATTGAGCGCCGCAATGGCTGCGACCACCGTTTTACCCGAACCAACCTCGCCTTCTACAAGTCGGTTCATTGGGTAGCTTTTTTGCATATCCTGGAGCGCCTCCCATGCGGTACGGCGCTGGTCTTCCGTCAGCTGAAAGCTCAAGCTTTGAACAAACCCCTTCGTGATATTTTCTTGAAATGGCACCACAATAGCCCGCTCGGTACGAATCTTTTCGCGCATCATAGCCGAATAGAGTTGTGGCAACAATAGTTCTTCAAATTTAAACCGCGCAAGTGCCTGGTCAAGCTCGTCTTGTGATTTTGGAAAATGCAGCGCTGAGAGTGCGTTCGATAGATGCAAAAACCCGAACTGTTTCATGATAGCGTCTGGCAACCATTCAACCATCTGCGGCACAACGCGCAGTGCCATCTTCATGAGAAAACGAATCTGTTTCTGTGTAATCCGTTCGGTTGCAGGATACATGGGGATAATCGCAGCCGTATGAATTGATCCGCGCACTCCCGTGGGTACTCGTTCCACCATAGGTGCGGTCATAAGCCAATCACCCCGCGGATCAACACGTCCAGCTAAATACACTTCTGTGCCAGCTGGAATATTTTTTATCAAAAATGGCTGATTAAACCAACCCACTTTTATAATCCCCCGCGGCACGCCTTCTGCATCCACACTAGCATCGCGGACAACCGCTTCGGTAATGGTAAGTTTACGCGTTTTTGTCCGCCAGCTTCGAATTTGTTCGACAAACACATGTACCGTCACTTCGTTGCCGGGTTGGAGCTCATCGAGCGCGACAACATGACTCCAGTCCTCGTATCGCCGCGGAAAGTGATACAAAAGATCGCGCACGGTCATAATCCCGAGTGTGGCGAGCTGCTTAGCTACCGGCCGTGCAACAGGGCTCAAAGCGCCTACGAGAGATTCAGGGGTCAACATATCTAAAGTATGGTAGCATACTAAAAATCTGTCTGATATGGAGATCAAAGCCTTTCAAGCACTCGTTTGGGATTACTATAAAAAACATGGCCGTGATCTACCGTGGCGTCATACCACTGACCCCTATTGTATTTTCATTTCCGAGGTCATGCTTCAACAGACTCAGGTGCCACGCGTCATCATAAAATACAAAGAATTCACAGAGCAGTTTCCTTCTTTCCAAGCGTTAGCGAACGCAACCGCTGGTGATGTTTTGAAGGCGTGGCAAGGACTTGGCTATAACCGTCGCGGATTATTTCTGCATCGCGCAGCACAGATTATTGTGCGTGATTATAATGGCATCTTACCCAATACCCCAGAAGAACTAGTGAAGCTTCCTGGTATTGGGCCAGCAACAGCGCGTTCGATTCCTGCATTTGCGTTTAACACCCCTGTAGTATTTATCGAAACCAACATTCGCCGCGTTTTTATTCATCATTTTTTTCCGCGCACAAAAAACGTGTCTGACAAAAAACTTTTGCCACTGGTAGAAAAATCACTACCCCACAACCGAGCCAGAGAATGGTACAGCGCGCTTATGGACTACGGATCGATTCTTCCAAAGACAGTTGTAAACCCCAATCGGCAGAGTGCTCATTATGTACGGCAATCAGCATTTGAAGGCTCAACCCGACAGATACGCGGGAATATCTTAAAATTGCTCACATCCAAAGAACAAATGACTCTTCTCTCGATGCAAAAAGAGATTAATGCTGACCCAGCAATCTTAGCAAAAGTGCTTTCTGGACTCGAAACAGAAGGTCTTATACAAAAAAGGAAGCAGTATTATCTGCTCCCCTAGTTGTTTGGTATTCCACTAAAATCTGCCCTCGATAGGAATCGAACCTATATCACAGGCTCCGCAAGCTTGTGTCCTATCCATTGAACGACGAGGGCACACTTTGATGGAAAACCGCTCGTTCTACGCACTAGATCTTGAGACGACGACTCAACCAGTCGATGAATGGCTCTTCTAGCTTAGTTTCATCTTCGAGGATATATTGCAACAAAAACTCACGAATTGCAACTGGATCCACCTCATTGAGCCCCAACAGCAGGTGTGAACGTAGGCCGCCGACAAACTCAATATAGAGGCTTTTTACCTCTGGTGGATCATACACCATCCAGAAGTTCTTAATTTCTTTCCATGAGTACCGCCTGTCACCAACAGAAAGACCATTTGGTGCTGCTACGACAACCAGTGATTTGGGCGGAATTCTCGATAAAATAAACAAAATGATCGCAAAAATGATGACAATGAACGCAAACATGATATTCCCAGTGATGAGAGCATACACGATCAGAGCCGCTCCGACAAGGGTAGCAGCCAAGTACCAGGTAAAACCACGGTCATGATGCTCGTGCTCAATTACCGACCAAGAAAACGAATCCTGCATAAGAATTGAGTATATCACAAAACAGCCCCCGAATGGAGGCTGTTTTTATACGAGAATCGTCTTACTGATTTTTGCGCCCACCTCGATCATCAAACCGGTCATCGTCCATCTTAATCTTTTTTGGTTTTTCAACCGTCAACACGAGTGAGATATCTTTTATCTCTGTTGCTTGTATTGCGGTGGTTGAACCAGCGGCCAAGACACCTTTGACCATGACTTCGTCGCCAACCTTCATTGCAGCAAGCGTAGTGACACCACCAAACTTAGCAACGAACTTCGTGGTTGCAGCAGTGGTTGCTGTCCATGTTGCATCACCGCTCTTTACTGTCAGCGTGTTCGCATCAATCGATGCAATGGTTCCGCGAACTACTACTGCACGATCAGGAATAAACTGATCTTTAATCTGACGTGCATCCACGGTTAAACCAGCATTCGGTTTCATGGATCCATGCACGGTGACTACGTCGCCAACTTTCATATCAGCAAGAACAAGCACCGCGTTTGCGCGAGAAATTAATTTCACACCCGTACCAATGTTGATGGTCCAATCCCCACCCCAGCTTTTCACTATCAAACTTGCTGTGCCAACACTCTTCACAGCTCCGCGCAACGTAACCTCACCATTGGGATTAACCTGCACAGTTTCACGCACATCGATTTGTGGACGAATAGACACCGAGTGATCGCGATTTTTGCCTTGGCCGTTACTTGCAAGAGCTGAAAATGGCATCATGGCAACAAGAGACAAGATCATTGCACCTGCACCAACATATGTTTTTAGTGAATGTTTCATATATGTATATTCTAACGAACATGATTAAGGAAAGAAGAAATTCGACCTTTTCTGGTATGTATGACAACCCAGTCAACTATTTCTTACATATTGCTCATTCTAGACAAATAGAGTATGTTTAAAAATGCTATTTTAAGCGAAAAGTCGCCAATTCCGTAAGAAAGACGACTCCACGCTGTCATATACTATGGGCAAACCAATAGAAGAACAATTTATCTCCTGGTATGACTCGTGGAGCGATGCGATTTTTCGCCATTGTTACTTTCGCGTCTACGATTATGAACGCGCCAAAGACTTGACCCAGGAGGTGTTTACTCGCGTTTGGCAATACGCGAGCGCCGGGAACACCATTGATAACCCTCGAGCCTTGCTGTATAAAACCGCAACGAATTGCATTATCAACGAGCACAAGAAAAAGACAGCGGAATCCCTCGACGCCATGCAAGAAGAAACTGGCTTTGACGTAGGAAGTGTTGATGACGAACGAAATATATTTGGAACCATAGACGGAAAGAAGATTATTGCACAACTCGATTCACTGCTCGACGAAAAACACAAAACAGTAATCGTGCTCCGATACATCAACGGACTTGGACCAAAAGAAATTGCGACCATTACCGATGAATCAGAAAATATAGTCTCTGTACGCTTACATCGAGCACTGAAACGACTCCGAGACAAATTAGGAACATATGAATAAGTCTTTCAAACAACTGATCAAGGATGCACATCGCATCGTGCTCACCCCCGCTGATCACGCTGCGATGCGTTCGCATTTTACTACGCTCCTTGGCGTGGGCGACATCAAACCAAGAACAGCATGGTCGACTTTCTTTACCCTCCATCGTTCATTCACAACGAGTATTAGCCTTGCGCTCGTCGTAGCGCTCGTAAGTAGTGGGGTTGCTGCGGCTGCTGAAAGAACCATGCCAGGAGACGTACTGTACCCTGTGAAGGTACACGTTACCGAGGAAGTCCGCTCCGCCATTGCACGAACACCAGTTGCAAAAGCCGCCTGGGAAACACGCCGTCTTGAGCGCCGCCTCGTTGAAGCAGAAAAAATCGCTCAACAGAAATTTGACCCACAGACACTCTCTGCACTGAATCTCGATATCAATGCGCACACAGAGCGTATTCAAAAATCTATCGATACCATGGAGCGCTCTGGTAACATTCAAGCCGCAGCGGAAGCAAGTTCAAACATCGAAGCACCGCTCAATGCGCACAAAAAAATCTTGCGAGAAATGAAAAAATCACAAAAGGAAACCGCAGGAATAATAGAAACAATTGAGCAGAGTGAACGCTTCATGAATGCTCGCCGACAAAACCTCGAAGAACGCGTGGACAAGCGTGATGACGACCAAGATGCTACTCGTACACAAAAAGAACCGGTCGTGACAGACAAGATGAGCAATACCGCACCCAAAGACTCATCCTTTAGCTCAAAACAACGCGCTCGTCGCGAAAAACGTGAACATGAGGTCATCCGTAAAGCAGAAAAAGACCTTAATGTCTCTGTTCCCGATGACGATGAAGAAAAAGAAGACAGCAAGCTCGAAGAATCCCGCAAGAAGAATGACCGCCGCGACCGATCCCGATAAACTAAAAAAGACACCTATTCGGTGTCTTTTTTATACGGAGGGGGCGAGATTCGAACTCGCGATGACTTGCGCCATGACGGTTTTCAAGACCGTTGCCTTAAACCACTCGGCCACCCCTCCACAATTCTCGATTAGAGCACAATAAGGACCACGGCGAGATTATATACTAGCTTGGGGTTTCGTTCAACCACCATAGCAAAATCATTGTGTATTCGTTATCGCACAAGCTAAGAATACCATTACCTCACACCACGCGGTTGAATAAAACAACTAGCTGGGCTATAATCGTTTCCGTATTACTTGGAGAGGTGGCTGAGTGGCCGAAAGCGGCAGGTTGCTAACCTGTTATACGGGTTTCAATCCGTATCGAGGGTTCGAATCCCTCCCTCTCCGATTGAACAAAGTGAAAATAAATAATGGGATTCGAAGGGCGCGAGTAGAACCGAGCAAGCGCAGGTTCGCGTGCGCAGCGCCCCGGCGAGGCTCGGATGGCCGAGGAATCCCTCCCTCTCCGAATGAACGCTAGTGAATGCCGCCTCATGGGCGGTTTTTCTTTATCCTTGCGCGACGACTAAACCAACGACCTTTGCAACACCGGCCGTTTTTAACACTCGTGCGCAGGCCGTAAGCGTTGAGCCTGTTGTTGCAACATCGTCGATCAAAAGAATATTCTTCCCTGCTACCAACTCGGGGTTTGTCAGACGAAATGTATCCTTCTGCATATTCTCACGGCGTTCTTTTCCAGAGAGCTCCCGTTGCGGGTGTGTTGCTCGAATGCGGTTTAATAAAGGCAACACTTCTACGCCGGTTTGAAGTGAAACAACATCTGCAAGGCGCGCCGACTGGTTAAACCCACGCATGCGTTCGCGACGCACATGGAGCGGTACATACATGATGTGCCACCATGCCTCCGCAATCGAAGAATCGAGAAACGTACGCGCAATCAAAGTGCCCAATGGCACATCCAAATCACGGACACCATTGTATTTTAAATATCCAATGGCTTGTTTCACCGCAGCTTCATCGTACGCGCTCGCTGCCAAAAAACCATCAAGTGGGTATCCTGATTTCAAGCAGGTAAAGCAAGTCTCGCCACGCACTGCATTGCGTCCGCACCCCAGACATGTTCGGTCTTGCAATAACACAAGAGAATCCTGGCAGTTTTGACACCACCAGGATCCATATACACCACACTGAAAACATTCGATAGGAAAGACAATATCAAAAATTGCCTCCTTCATTTTTTGAACTACTTCCACCATGCGCCATCAACTAAATACCCGCTACCATTTTTGACGAGTGAAACTTCCATGGTCTGATAATAACTACGCGGTGCCATACTGCCCTTTGTTTCAACGCGCTGTGCAGTCACCAACACCTTCGCGGCATCTCCCGTATCTTTGGTCACCTCCGTTTTCATGACTCGCGTACTCACTCCAAAAAAGTCCCCGGGAACTTGTATTTTACGCTGATCACGAACATAGCTATCTGCCCATGTTTTCATCGTAGAGGTCATCACAGAATACAGATCACGGACGTTCTGAAAATCTGACTCCGTAGAAAAACTCCCCCATCGCTCCACAAACGATCGAGCGGTAGCTTCTGCAGTGGCAAATGGCGTGGTGATTTGAGTAGTAGCAGGCACCTGGTCACCCGGAACAGCCTCTACCGCTGTTGGCGTTTGATTTTGGGCAATAGTACCATTCGGTACAGGAACTACTCGATCTTTCCACAATAAATACGCAACCACCGTGGCGATAATTATTGCTAAGACAGTGATACCAATAAGTACTTTACTGCGTCGTGACATACAAAAATGTTAAGCTATGGGCAAATCTGCTGGAGGCGATGGTTCTTGAGTGATTGTTGGGTTTTCCTGAGATCGAGCTAGGTCTTTGCGTGACTTTTCAATCTCCAGCAATTGGCGAGGGTCAGAGGTAATAAGCTGGTCTTCGGTGTACGACGCGACAACCTTGATCGCGGCGTGTTTTTGACCTGCAAAGAAAATGCCTTCGCCGACACCACACTCGAGAAGCAAATACTTTTCTCCTTGGGTAAGCATGAATGTCTGCTGAATAAGATCGATCGCCGCTGGTGATTGCTTTAAGAGCATCTGCATTGAAGAGTTCGTAACAATAGCCTTGCCATATTGGTTGGTAAGGAAGTCGTTTACATCTTGTGTGATTGTCGTAACACCTAAATAATACTTACGACATCGCTTTACTAACGCATAGATAAACTTAGCCGAATCCTCATACTGCATGAGCCACCACGCTTCATCGATGATCAACATGCGGCGCTTTGATTCTGATCGCACTACATTCCAAATGTAGTTGACGATGGTGTAGATCGCAATAGGTCGCAATTCGTCTTCGAGGTCACGCACAGAGAACACTACGAGTTGATTTTTGACATCAACGTTGGTCGGCGAATTGAGAAGTCCCGCAAATGTGCCGATGGTATATTTTTTCAAACGCTCAGCAAGGTCTGCGCCACCAGCCATACCCTCCAACACTTCTTGTAAATCCTGCAACACCGGGGCTTCTACGGTGCGCAAATCTGACTGTGGCGTAATGTCTTTCTTGGCATAGGTCTCGAGCAGTGCGCGATCCATAAGCGCATCTTCGGCATGCGTAAATGCACCAAGCATAATACGCATGAGGCCCTTAATGGTAATAACGGCGCTGCGGATAATATCTTCTGTCGAAACTTCTTCACCAATCGGACGCGGGAGATCAAACGGGTTCAGTTTGGCATCAGATGCCAAAGAAATGTTTACATACGTTCCACCAACAGCGTCAGACAAGTGCTTGTACTCCATTTCCGGGTCAATAACCATGACATCCGTACCAAGCATGAGCGAACGCAACACTTCGAGCTTAATGGCATAACTTTTACCAGCACCTGAGGTGGCAAAGACCACCATGTTCGCATTCTGAAGCGAGAATCGATCAAACAAGACGAGCGAGTTATTGTGACGATTGATGCCGTACAAAATACCATTATCAGAAGTCAGGTCAGCCGAGACAAACGGAAACGACGAAGCAACCGGCGAAGAGTTCATGTTAAAGGTAACCAAAAGATCATCAATGCCCAATGGGGTCGTTGAGGTAAATCCTTGTTCCGCCTGGAAGAACACTTTTTTGGAATAAATGAGTTTGGAACCAAACATTGCTTCGATATCACCAGAAGTTTTATCGAGCTCTTCTTTTGACTTGGCGTAAATGGTTACATAGAGCGCGAACTGAAAGAACTTCTCAATCCCTTGCGTTAAGTCATCACGAAGTTTTTCGATATCCTGAAGCGCAGTCTGGCGCAATGGATCACGTGGTGCGCCTTTGTCTTGGTCGGAATACAGCTGTGCTTCGAGCGTGCCGACTTTTTTCTTAAGCTGTTTTAAAATGACATCGGACTTTACCGGATAAAAAAACATGCTCATGTCGAGTGGCAACGAAAGATTGATAATCGGTGCAAACCAGCCAACCGAAACATATCGCGGATAGGTCACCACAAACATCGTGCGTACAAACTGATCACCCAGTTTGATAAACGAGGGCGTTACCTCAAACGAAGCAGGTGCAATAATATCGCGGACCGTTACTGCTCCTTGCCGATAGACACGCTCTTCTTCGATCTGAATACGATCTTCCGTTGATTGAGCGGTTGTGGTTGGGTTTGAGTTTTTTTTCTGGAAAAATGCCATACCTAGTAGCGAGTCGCTACCTGTAATTTATCGATACTGACGAGCGGCTGTTGTTCGGACGTCTCGGGGTTATACACCGTGTAATAGAGCTCAATAAGGCCTTGCGTGTCGAGTCGTGCGGTCTTGAGCCCTGCGGAAGCCAACGCTGACTCCACATGACCAATCCGTAAGTCCAGCTCACTTTTGTGCGCACGAAAACGTTCATCTTTCATGCGAATAAAATGCCCTGGCTGCAACACATCGCCCAAGCGTGACCAAAAACTCTTCCGTTTGTCTGACAGCGGGTTGTACGGAACCACCATATAAAACCGCTTGGACATAATTTCGCCAAGTTCTACGAGCTGACCAACAAATGAACGGTAGTCGCGGATCTGCTGACGAAGCAACTCGTTGGTCTGCGTTTGTTCTGCTGAAAGCAACCGATCCAAATAATCGCTGATATTAAGTTTGCGCGACTGGATCACAATTTGCAGCGGAAAATCCAAAATATTAATAAACTGCCGATATGCCGCAATAATCGCCTCCTGTTCTTCTTCGGATTTGAGTCCAAAGTTGATTGATGAAACAGCCAAAACTGCACGCAAGGTTCCGTCACGCAACACAACCGTGTCCTCGCGGACCTCGGTAATAGGCAACATACTTTGTGTTGTCGGTTTTGTGGATTTCTTTTGCGGTGTGCTTTCGGCCATAGAACGTATTATACCTGGCTTTTCAAACTATTTCTCGTTATCCCCTGCATATACCCCACCCGTATCAACAATCAATGCAATTTCGTTGAGTCGGCTGCGAGAAATCATCTGTTTATGCACATGCACTTCTGGTGTTGGTGGCAACACTTCTGCCATATACTCTCGCAGCTCAACATCTTTCAGTGCCTTGTTCCAAACCCGCCGACGTGGAGATCTCCATGTTTCGAGAACATTTAACAGAAAAAAATGAAACGGCTGGCCATTGATTCTCAAAAATGCGACTGTTCCCCCAACACCAAACAACAAAATCCCAAGGAACGCGAATAAGGCAAAATCAGCAAGTTTGTACGCAATGAAAATCAAAAGCCCCACCACGAGCATGATAATGAACTGTCGCACCGTAATGGGTCCAATTACTTTATCTTCAACGTCGATAAATTGTGGGACAAGAAATTGGTCCATGGTAATTTATTGCCGCAAGAGTTCATTCAAGCTCATTATAGCATCAATCTCATCAATAGTGAGATGAGGTTTCCCTGACTTGGCACGTTCACTGATCTCGCGATCGATCGATTTCCCTTGCGCCATGGCAACACCCATCATATCCGCGTAGACCGTATATATTTCTGATTGCTTCCACGCAGCAACAGCTTCACGCTTCTTTGTGAGCGATTCAGCGCCGAGCATGTCGATTTTTGATTTGATACGTGCAGTCGCCTCTCCTGCCTTTCCCATGCGACGGAAATCAATTAGTTTCATCTCACGCAATTCATCAGCTGGAGTAAGTAGTTTAGGTTTGCGAATGTCCGTTACTGCTACGGCGACACGCGCTGGGCTTTGCCCCATGTTTGTCCAGTCCGGCATGGCTGGTTTTTTTGAAGGTAACGGTTGTGGCTTTGCAAAAGGTTTCTGAGTACCGCTGGCAGGCGAAGCTTTCGTAAATGGTTCAATGGTCTTCTCACCTGCAACCACTTCTTTCGGGAGACTCGGCAATGTATCACTCTTTTTTTCAATACTCCTCTCTGAATCTACTTGCTCACTAGGCAAGTTCTTCAAAGAACCCGCTTTCTGTTTTACAGTAACTACTTCATCAATCATTGGTTCCCCAACCATGACCGCTTGTGTGTTCTTCGCTGCTTCTGCACGATTTTTAAGAACTGCGGCCTTCCGGTCAGCCTCAACTTGTTCCCATTTTTTATGAAATTCGACAAATGATTTTTCGATTATCGCCGCCACTCGCTCGGCATCAGCTTCTGGCAAACCTAATCCCCCTACTCCTGTTTCGCGAGTAAGCAACGCATGCACATCTTCTGCCCTGCGCACCTCTCGCAACCGTGATGCGATCAATAATTTAAAACGCTTCGTGAGTGACGGATCTGGAAAGTTTAATTTTGATTCGAGAACTGTAGCAGCAATTATTTTTTCTACATCTACAGACGCGTCTATGCGAGGCGCATCTGTTACTGGTTTTTTCACCACAGTAGGAGGAAGCAAAGAAACTTTTGGTGCTTCCCGCAACTTCGCTACAGGAGCTGGTGGTAAAATCTCTGGCGTTTTTATGACATCTGGTGGTGTAACTTTTACCGAAGCTACCGCAGGCGCCGAAACAGCAACCGGCACAACTGGCTTTATAAGAGGTGCAACGACAGGAGGAGCAACAACGGGTTTTTCTTGCGCAGCATCATCCTGCAAGATGAGTTTTCCATCTCGCGCGATATACCATTTGCCGTCTGCACCTTTGACTAGAATTTCGTCCATATTATTCTATGGGAATAATCACCGGATCACCCCAGACAAATTTTCCTTCGCTCATATCGTAATACACTTCACGAGCATGAATCTTGCGTTCTTCGGAAGAAAGTTTTGCGACGATCCTTCCTGCAATACCAGCTGCTACTTCATCCTTTAAGCTAAGACCAGAAATTAAAACATCTTTCAGTAAACTTACTAAAGATTCATTGCCTGTTTCATCCAAAATTTCAGAGACCCGCATTTCACCCAAAACACGCTGTAGCGCCGCAAGACCCTGCTCAGCGGCTACATTGCCTGGCGCCTGACTAGCAAGATTCACCACCAAGTTCAAGTCTTGTTCCAGGGTACTCGGATACGAAGAACGATAATCAGAAGCTTTTAACTCGACTGGACCTGGCTCGAATACTTCAAACGCTCGACGCATTCGAGCCTCATCTCGCAAGGAAAGATAACGCTTTGCGTCGTAAGGTTCTGACAAAATCGGTTGTCCGTTTTCAAAAGTCAACCACTTACCATCCATCTCAAGTACACCCTCCTCTTCAAACCCCGGACCAGATGACGAGAGACGAAGATAATCGTACAGCTTAATAAGACGCTCGAGACGCACGCGTTCTTGTGAGGATGGATTTACTACCGTATCCAAGGAAGAAAAAAATTGCGCCTGGGCAAGTGATTCATTCTTGGGGTTTTTTGCCACATAATCCTGTAACCATTGCCCAACAGATGCTCGCCCTCCTAATGACCCCCCATCATCAGCAATCTCTTCATTGCTCTGATTAAGCACACTCAACAATTTACGACGATACTCATCTCGATCTTCGATAAATAGCATCGAGAGAAGTTTTCGTCGCACCAAATCAACTACATCAATATTTTTCTCGTCGAGTAGCGTGCGTATATATATGCCAAATAAATCCAACAACTCATTATCCTCGATAACGGGAATCACTCGCGCAAAAACAAGCCGAATAATATCTTCTCGATCAACTGCAGTTAGTGGGTTACTCGCAAAACCCATTTTATCAACCCTGAGATCTGATAGATTATCCCACAACAAAACAGCGTCCGAAAAATTAAGATCACCAATACCCTCCCGAACTTCTTCGGCAAGTGTATGCAGTGTCGCTGGTGTAGATATATCGAGTTGCATAATCGCAATGCTTAACTATCAAGGTTTACGTAATTGATCCATACGATCGGTTAAACCTTTTATATCTTTCATCTGCGTTTTCATCTGACGCACCGTTTTCTTTAACTCTTTGCTTGCACCGTCCAGTTTTTCAATTTCATCCGCCTGACTTGCTATCTGCTGAGCAATGTTTCGGCGCGCTTCACCACGTGACTCCAACGATTCCAAACCTTTCGGATCTTCGTTCATAAGAGTTGTAAGCAGCCAGCCTTCATCAGTAAATTCTGTTTTACCATTTTCCAGCTTTACAGTAAGTGAAAGATGGTTTGTTTTCTGCAACACGTCACGCGAACCACTACTATCGAATTTCTTACCCACCTTATCTAAATGCTCAGCATTGGTCAGCCAGTCATGGCTTGCTGTAGTGGCATCAACTTTAATGTGGCTAGCCAAATCCCAATTCCCGTTACCGCTCTCTAATTCACCAACTTGCGCCCATGTTTCCATTGCATACCTCTCATCAAACTTATACTTGCCCATCAAACACTCCTTAACAAAAGCTTGTGACCACTCGTTGGCATCTTTATAGTTATTACGATAAAAACCTTCCTGCTCCATGAGAGAACGGGTATCGCCTTTTTTAGCTACTTGTTTTAATGCTGCCCCCTGATGACGCTGCTCACCAGTTGCACCAGCATGCCGGAAATAATCAATGATCGTATTGGCTGGCTTTGACCAATCATATAGTTTATCTGCATCTTTTTCTTCATCAAGCCATCCACGGACAAGGTCTTTCGTGTACGGCATCTCTCCCATAACATACTTTCGCTTACCAACACGAACCTGCTCATCGAGTTGCTTAACTTCCTCTTTTGTCTTTTTACGCTGTGCGTCATTCGCCTTATAATCAGTCTCGATTTGTGTCCATCTGTCTTTATTTGTGAGACCGTCAGCACCCACCTCATTTAATTTGACCTCGGCTGCATTCTTTTCTTGCACAAGCACGTCTTTCTTATCCTTAAAACGACGATTGTCTTTTATGGCGCGACGGTGCATCTTTCTAGCTAATTTACCTTCCCCACCTTTTTCATTTTCGAGAGATTCCGTAAAATCTTCAAAGTCCTCCAGCGTCGTCCACCCCCTCGAGAGGGCTAGCTTGTGGAACGCATCACTCTTCATTTTACCAAAGTCAAGCTTGCCTTCGCCACCCAATGAATCAACTAATTTTTTTTCTGCTTCCAGTTGCGCCAATTGCTTTTCTTTATTATCAGGCAACACCAACCCAGCTGCTGCTTCTTTGTAATTCTTTTCTTCTGTTTTTAGAGCTTCCTCCTTTTTATCTTTCTCCTGTTGTGGATTTCCGATTAACCTCTTTTTGTCTCGAGTCGTGCCAAAAAAGCTCTGGCGAAAACGCGACATCGCACCCTTTGTTGCAAATTTCTCTATAGCCATCTTTGTATTAGCCAAAGGATTGTATGCGTATTGCGCAATGAAGCCACCACCTGCAAAAGACGCCAAACCTGCAGCATTACTTGCCGCTCGTTTCTTGGCACCCTCTTCAAGCTTTTTAGTTCGAACAGCAAAACCCTCCTTAATTCCTTTTGGAATTTTCGCAAACTGAATACCTGAAAACTGAGCTTGCGCCAAGTCGCCAATCTTTGCCGCCCCCACCCCAAGCTTCTTTCCACGGATAAGCGTGTTCATACCGAATTTCATAGCCGTGCCGTACCCAGCAGCCGAACTAGCTAATTTCGTTGCCATCTCCTTGGATGCCACCAACAATACAACCGTAATCAAAAACGAGAGAACACTCTCTGATGTCAAAAGTTGTGTCACTCCAAGATCAACATTAGCCAGTGTCTCACCTTTTACAATCACCTGGTTCCACGCTAAGCCCGAGCCCACCGCCGTCAGCGAAAGCCACAAAAAGAAAGCCATGGCAGGTCCCACAACCAACTGATCACGGAACTGATCCCACCATTGCCCATAGTACTTTTTACCCGCCGGAAACGTGGACATAAGCCAGGCAATCGGCGAAAGCACAATAAGAAACCACAAATACGCGATACGGAAAAGGAGTGTTCCAACAATAGTTATAAGCACCCAACACGCCACACCCATGAGGGCAAAACCCATAAGAAGAGATGCTCCAATCAAGGCTGAACCGGTGGTATTTGCATCCCCTGCATACTGTGCGTGAAACTGCAAAACTTTCGCTACACCAAAAGCATTAATAAAATTACCAGCGCCTGCTGCAGAAAACCCATTCACAAAGGTGAGCATGATTATTTGCGACGCATCAATCATGATGCCAATGATGGTGCGCGAAAAGTTGATAGCCACCGCCATAACCAACAGCTTGCCGAGCATCTTGGTGTTATACTCCCCACTTCCAAGAATGGTTCCGAACGCGATAACCAACAAAATGATAATAAAGAACATGTTGGCAATATCGCGCGTGACGACCCAACCGTTTGCTACTGCAGACGAAGAAAGAAAATCGTTATACTGTGCAATGTTCATCAAAACACTAACGAGGAATAGAGCAAGCTTACCTACCAAACCCACGAGCATCGAAACAACTTCGTTAAAGATACGCAGTGCCCATGTTATAGGGTTTAAAGCGTCCAGGATACCTGATTTTTTATATTCTGCAGGAAGCGCGGCCGTTGGCCCAACTGTGCCGCCAGGACCATTTTGTGCAAAAACCGTGCCCGACACACCCAAATAAACACCGCAGATTGCAGCCACAAAAAGACCGGCTACAATTTGTTTGCGCCGCGCATATAATAGGGTCCCAACAAGAGATAACTTCTGCCGCAACCACAAAACGCCCGGTGAGCGGGTTTGCGTACGAACAAAAGAGGCGATGAGGGTAAAAATGTCGCGCATCTTGCTATAAGTATACCCCAAATCCCGCCAAAATGACCTGTGGAAACAATAACCGACAAAAGATGTGAATTAAACCTTTAAAGATGTGTACGAGTGCTTATACCTATTTTCTACAGACAAAGAAAACTGGCGGAAACTTAACCTGTTCCATATCAGTAATATCTTTCCCGACCTCTTCGTGTACCAAAAATAGTCCCGATTCTTGTATTACCTTGAGAACATCTCTATGTGACGGAATATGAATGAATTGATAGGAAGAATGATTCCTTGTTCTGGTAAAAAATGTATCACCATATTCATTTTCACGCACAAAAAAACCTAATTTTTTTAATACATTTACCTTCAGCCATTGTCGCGACCAAAAAAATGGAAACTTCCAGAACTTTCTTATATTTACAACAAAAATTACATAGCAATCAGTTTTCACGACGCGACAAATCTCTGTTAAAGCTTCTACTCTTTCTTTTTTACCTGGAATCTGAGTCCACCCATTATTAGAAAATATAACTCCTTCAAACGAGTTGCTTTCAAAAGGTAAAGATCTTGCATCGCCCACTTGATAATCAATCTCTACGTTTTCAGCACGAGCAATGCTCACTGCAGACTCAACCATCGCCAGCACTATATCAATACCAACAACAGCATAGCCTAGGCGCTTGAGTGGGATACTTACTCGACCAGTACCACAGCCGAGATCAAGAACTCGCGCACCTTGTTTAAAAAATTTCTGAATCAGGGTTTTTTCAGATCCCCAGAGACCTTCTTTTGCCTTATCTCTGTATATAGCCTGAGTCTCCGGCAAACTAAACTCTTCGATAATTTTATTAACTATGTTCATGGCCGCTCTATTATACTAACAAATTCCAAACATGCATCAACGACCACAATGCCAGCAGGGACAACGTCTTCTCGCTGCATCTGCCGCCCATCTACCGCAACGCAACTTGCTTGATGCGTTTGTGGTGGCGTTTCGACCACCAGTAGCTTCATGCCACTGGCGTGATCCACAAGAACAGAACCTTTTTCCATTTTTCCCTCCTAGGTTGCCGAAATGGCAACCCCACGTATTTTCTACGTGTAATTTGACTATATCGAAAGGTGTTTAACGAGTCAAGCACCAAAATAAATACCTTATACTAAACGAAACAAAAACTTTGCCTACAGCCTTTTAACTTGACAAAAAAGGCAAAATAGTGGATAGTAAAGGTGTTCCTTGGTCGAAAAACGTTCTTCGTTCATCGACAATAGACGTCTCTTAAATCTCTTCTCCGTGAGGTGTGGTTCTAATTCGTCCGCTTCGCGCGGACAGGAGGGGTATCCCATGTTCCGTCTAGCGACCCTTGCCTTCGGCCTTCTCTTCAGCCTGATGTTTCTCGGCTGCGGCGGCAGTGCTCCAGGCACTAGCGCTGGCGGCGACAATGGTACCGGCGGTGGCAACACCATCGGCATGGTGGAACTTCCCATCAGCGTGGGCTGCTATCAGACACGCATGAATGTCGAAGAAAACTGCAGATCACCCCTCATGCGCGCAACAGGTCAGCGGCTCCCGATCTTCGAATGGAAGTTCGAAGCACGAAGCTGTGACACGAACACGCTCCTGCACCACGCCAACACGAGCGATTTCCTCGTGTTTTGGGATAGTTTCAAGGTGCAGTTCCCAAAGCAGGGCTGCGTGGATGTGATCAACACGATCACCCTTCCACTCCCTGGCAAGCCGTCAGCGACATGGTTTGGCACGAAACGGATCGAGGACACGGCAACCCTCGACCCACACAACCCACCTTCTTTCACCCTCTTAACAGATGGTGATTGGTAGAGAGACGTCTTCGCCCGCGACACCACCCCCAGGTGCATGTCGCGGGCTCTTTCTTTTTTTAAAGAGAGAAAGACCAAAAAAAGCCAGCCTCGAAAGACGCTGGCTTTTTGAATTCATTAGTGTAGCCCTTCGATTTCGGTCGCTTGATGCCGACCTGTATTTAGGGAATATACTGCCTGAGCCTGCTTACCGGACAGGCAGGCTTGTCGAAGGCCTACCTTAATTCTGTTTAAACTTCGGAGCAACAATAACCTTGCCCGCAAAGTCAACCCAACCCTTTTCTTCTGTACAACCATTATTGACTTGTGAAGCAGATTGTTCACCAGTTCCTCTTGAACACCAATCCCAGCCATCTACCACTTTGGCTCGAGGCTTAAAGACACAACAGCCACCATAGCGCAATGCAAACTCTGGAAGCGGACAACTTGTTGATTCCCAGAACGGTGATGTCTTCCCTGAACACGTATAGTTCATTTGGAACTTGAAGTATGCGTTGTCACAAGACTTGTCCAGAATACTCCCAAAACCATATTTATCACGCAAATCATATTTGCCCGCTGTTATTTCGTCGACACATTGTTCCTTTCCGTCAGATGTTAAGCCGCGGCGATTACGATAGTAGTTTTGATACCCTGCGTCATATTCCGGAATACTGCCATCTTTTGCGCCATGCCAGTCAACCACAATACGCTTGAGTGGCATATGATTCTTATCTGCCCATGCATAGAACCGCATGGTTGTCTGCAAGAGTCCACCATACCCAATCACAAAGTCTTGCGCCGTTGATTTATCGCCAATGGTAATACCGGACGTAGCTCCTTCCGTACACTTACCATCATCACGACAGGTGCCAAGCGGTCGAATATTTGGAGCTTTTGATTGACCTCCCGCAATATCTTTTGTTGCATCGTAATCATCTTCATCTGCAATGTAGGTGGCAGGCGTATAACATAAACTTTTTTGACCAGAACCTCCGCTGACAGGAACAAAACAATCTCTTGACAACACACCACCTGAACCAGACCAAGAGAGACGCGAAGAATCAAACTTCGCAAATAACTGCTTCACCTGCTCTTTAGCGTATGTTGCACCACACCATTGACTGCCCGGACTCTTGCAATAGTCTATCCCGCCATCTTGAGACGCTGTTTCTACCACATACGGACTTTTCACTGGATCTGGGCCAACTGCACCCCATGGTGTATAGCGAATGGTTGGATTAAATTTTCTATCAAATGGCGGCGGAACAGTCGTACTACTTACGTTGTACCACGCGTTCAGAGGATCAAACGTAGGAACACCCTTATTCCACAAGCGATCTGTGTATGCACCTTTTTCCGAAACTTTGCGAATCTCAGAACAGCCAGGCTTCAAAATAATCTTAATCGAGTCAACAACCACGCTCCCAAAGTCACTATCACCCGGCGATGACATCTGGATGCGGAAAGAGGTCAATTTACTCTGGCCATCAAATATCGGCTGAACCATGAGTGCACGGCCAGACTCAATCTTAATGATGAAGTTGGCATTATCGAAACAATTTTTATCCCTCACCAGAGGATCCTCATTTTTGTATCCTTTTTGGAAATTACATCGAGCTACACCCCGGTCTTTTCCGGCACCACCTACTGTTCCTCCTACCCACGTTCCACCCAGATCATTGTATCCATCAAAACCAACCTGAATAGTCTCGATCATGGATCGATAAATTGGCCCTGGTCCTGTCCAATCATTTTCAATAATATGGTCCCCTACGGAACCCGTATCTGAAATAATATACTCTCCCAAGAAATTGGTTTGTGTCCGAGCATTATTTACTGCTGGCTCTGTACACAATCCTGCTGTTCCACACTGCGGAACTCCTGCAACGAAAGTCCCAGAACATACTTGACCGTTTCTCGGGCCACCAACACACGCTAAGGTGGGGCTACAAGGATAATAGCAGTCTGCATCTTGGGTACAGACTTGGCCAACATGTTCACCTACCCCCCCACTACACGTTTTCCTTGCTGACGTTGAAATACCGCAAGTCAAACCCGGCCCACAATCTTCTGTTACTCGACATACTGCTCCTGTTGAAACCAAACCTAAGGCTAAACAACGAAGTGGCTTGAGCCCTCTGTTGGGCCCCCACACAGAAGCCGAATCTGGTGTTAGAGCATCAGGATATCGACACCAGCCGCCACCATTGTTAAACAGATCTTTACAAGAAGAAGATCCACAGTTATTCGAGCCTCCACACGCATTTCCATTTCCACCAATGCGTGGCGCGGAAAAATACGTTCCTGCGTTTGTATCATTCACGGTGATTGTTCGTGCATTTATATCGGTAAACCCAGCGCTGCAATACCACTCGTTTCCTGGTTGTGGCTGGAAGCCAGCGGCGGTGTACTGGTTGTAAATATCGGTACCACCAACAACCGAGTCGGTCGGCAACCATGTAAGACATGGGTGCTGTGTTTCGTCGCCGTACACGGAACGGCTCAAATCTTCTTCCAAGCAGTACCCACGAACACCGCGATAGTCAGTAACCTTGTTGAGTGCACGGCAATCACCGCTCACACATTCACTGTTCGCAATACAAGCTTTGCCTTCTATCTTCGTTCCAGGATTTTCTGACAGACCAATCAAATTGAGGTCCGATACGCCACCAACACACACCTTTGATTCTGGAACTGTATCCTTAGCATAATAAAAATCCTTCAATCCACCGTAACTTGCTTTTCGGTAATCACACTCGCAGCCAATACCCGTCGCATCATCACACAACGTTGAATCTGCGAATGATTGAACTGTTTTGATCTTGGTATCATTCGGGAATGGTGACGTCCGATCTGGATAGGCACGACAAGATGCTTGAGCAACCGTGGTCACTTTCGCGGTAGAACCGTCAGGATTTTGAATACACGTTTGAATGCGAGGGTTTAACTTATTGGCATAACAACGACCAATGCCCTTACCTGCTGCATCTTTTGGACCACAATCATTGAGATCTTCGGCGATCTTCGTACAGCGACCCAAGAATGGCCATGCAGTATCTTTGACCCCGGTACTAGCATCGTATGGCGCACAATTTACACCATTTGCTACATCGCAAGGCACAATTGCAGCCAAACGGAAATTTGGTGCTTTTGGCGCAGCAGCTGACTGCCAGCTGACCTGCGTCAAACGATCCACTGGATAGTATTCTGGAATGGAATACCCGGAGAAATCAACCACCGCAAACGACTTTGTGTCGCGCTTCTGGTAGCTTTCACGAGTGAGCTGTGCATTGATGCCAGCAGACCGTGCGAGGCCAGCGGGAGTTTGATCGCCCCTGTCTTGATCAACCCAATTGGCACACTGCCCAATCTCACCTTGATCCGTACGAGAAACCATTTCATTACAACGACCAAGTGAATTACAGACTAACTTGAAACGACCAAGAGCCGGATCGAAGACTGAAGCAGCAGATTGGCATGTCAACCACTCGGCACAACTGCGATCAAGTTGCACCTTCAACAGCACATTGGCATTGTTGGTTGTTGCACCTGTTGCGAGCGGCGCCGACGAGGTCAAGCTATTACCTTGATACGAAAGAGCTGTGTTGTATTGCTTCTCTGGGTCAGCGGTGTCATCAAAAAGAACACAGCCATCTTTTGCAGAAACCTTATTTTCTTGTCGACAGGTTTTCTTGTCGATTTTGTCATTGTCTTTTACATAATATGCCGTACAGTTTTTGCGGTCGGCATCAGTGCAGTCATTGCGATCAATAAGCTCTGTGCAACCGACTTGCGCGATTGGACAGCTGGCGATTTGGCCACGATAAAACTGATCGATATTTTTCCAAATACCAAATGTCTTACCACTAATCAAGAATGTTTCTTTTGGATCAGGATCAACAACCCAACCAGTCGCTGCACTAAACGTAACCTTGCCATAGCATGGCATGTCGGTCTTCGTGCACACATTGCTTTCTTGCACCCAACGACCGCCTGCGGTATCACACAACGGTTTTGCAGAAATTCCATCAATTACCACCGCATTTGTCTTAAACCAGCCATTGTAGGTATTGCCCGCAATTACCACATTGTCCTTCCACGCACACTCATTCGTGCCAGTGGCTGCCTTGAAGTACACGGCACCAGTACCGCCAGTCCAAGCATCGCAACCATTTTCTTCATGGCGGCACATGGTTTCGCCATAGGTATCTGGCAAATTCTTGTAATAGACAGTGTTCCAACCACTTGATGTCTGTTGCCCAAGAGACTGACAACCTTTCTGCTCTTCTTTGCATGAGCCAGCCGAATCAACAACCAAATAATTCTGCGCATGAGATGGAACAGTCACGTCGTCGATATCGAGATTGATCACAGGTACGGCATTTTGCCCATAGGTACAAGATGTAGCACCTACTGGAATACGACAAAGCTTTATGAAACCTGTACCCGCAACATTATTATAAGTGTCAGTAGCTGCATTGTAGTAACAATCAGTATCAGAAAGTCCGCGGCATACACCCGCGTTTGCTGTGTTCACGGTGCGACCAAATTGTGCCTCAGTGTTTTGAGTATTTGAAAGCTCGGCACACCCAACCGACCCCGCGCGACAGAAACGTGAGAACGATTTGATATATTGGCTCACATTTGCACGGTCTTTGTATTCTGCGCAACCAAGCATATATTGTGGAGACCGTGCACCGCCGAGTGATGCCGAAACGCTATCGCACGAAATAGGAATATTTTTGGTCGATGCAGCAATGAGCGACAAATTTTGTGATACTTTTTTGACTACCACGTTATCGATATACATGCGCGCACTGGCCCCAGAAACATCAAAGACGATTTGCGCGGTGGCAGATGAAGCAAACGTTGTGGTTACTGGTCCAAAATTGTAATGCTGCCACGTCGCGGAGAGTTGTGCTGGCCGCTGAGAAATTGCCACGATTGCACTTGGTGCAGCTTCTGGCATCCCAAAGAATCGTGCCGCAACTGCGCCAGTCCCCTTTGCCCAAAAATCAACCGTATAGGTACCGCCCTGCTCAAGTGGAACAGCATGCGACATCCCGGCAGGGCTTGGTGTTACGCGCACTGCATACCCGCCTGGGTTCACTGCCTCTGACGATTGCACTATTGCCGACGGACCAGATACCCATGAACCAACACCGGCATCAAAATTGTCTTCGAACACTGTTCGAACATTGTTCCCTGCATTACCGGAGTATTCACGGCAACCAAGCGAGGCAGCCTGACATGTACGGGATTCTGGGGCAAAAATGGCGTAGACACACTCCTGACGATCAGCCCTCCAGGTTCCGCGGCCATACTTACATGCGATTTCGTCAGACAAGTTTGTGGTAAGGGTTGCTCCGTGTACGGATACTGCACACGTACGAGCAGTGGCGTTCCAAGAACCTCCGCGGATTACACACGCTCCCTCGTCGAGTTGAGTGCCCGTACCACCAATGCGCGAGAATGAACACTGGTCGGTAATGAGAACCGTACGAGAATATTTACGGTAAAAAATATTACCAGCAGCATCATAAAAACCACGGCAATCAGGATCAACGCCCACCTGACCAGAAAGGCAGGTTGCTTGGTTTATAGCAGTATCGCGGCACTCCATACGGAGTGATCCACCGGTCTCAACTAATTCGAAATTAGTACATGGCGGCTTTGGTGCGCTTTGTGCCGTCTGACCTTCCCCAAACGCGTTCACAATACAATCGTTGCTGCTACGACACACTACACTACCTGCGTTTGAGCAACGGTTATCTGTGCCGCACGTACCCTTGTTTTCAACAACTGCAACAGGAGATTGTTTCAACAGCCAATTCTTAATTTGATACCCAGAATTTTCTGAACCTTCCCAGGTAACGAATGTTGCCGAATTATCGCCTGCGGCTGGCAATTCACAGGCACGAACCTCGCGATAATATTCAACTTTTTCTGACTGCAGATTGGTAAATGCTGCACAACCAATATCTTCACCAGCACACACACTTGCACGAGCTGGAATTATGTATTGTGGAAACAGCGGACCATCAAACGCCGCTTGTTCTTGCTTATACGCCGCGTACCCAACACATTCTTGTGGGCAACGGTCAGCGGCGGTAATAGTACCAGTCAGTGCAGGATCAGCGGTAACCGGCGTATATTGTTCGCAACCAACTTCGTCGCGACGACATACACGCGCATAACTACGGCACTCACTTGGTTCCCCTTCTTCACCAGTACACCCAAGCCAGGTTGGCGGCGCTTTCAAAAATACAGACTGCTTCGTCGCACCGTATCCATCACGGTAAGCCGTTGCAAGCGCGCCTTTTTCAAGCTGGATTGCATCAACAAATGCGCTTGAATCAGCGCCTATAGCGAATGTAACATTTCCGCCTGCGGGCGTGGTAAAGAATGTACAACTTGATCGAATATATTCATTTGCATTACCAGGATTAAAGTTGAAGATTGAGTTTACACACGTACCGCCACTGGCTGCCACTGCACCAGAGATACCAATGATCACCGCATCTGTACCCTTCCCGTATGCAGAAAGCGTGTATTGCAGAGCTCCCTCAAGACGCACAGTCTGACTCAAATCTGAACCACCCGCCTGTACAGCAGATGACCCATCAAAAGAGTTCTGATTGCGCACATATTTCACGGCAAAGCCAGCTGCAGTACCAGTCCACTGCCAACCTTCTATTGCAGCCACCGTTCCATTCGCTGCAGTTGTGTTTTTTTCAAAACTTGAATTCTGGATGAGGTTGGCTACGCTTGAGATAAATTCTGTACAACCCGCCGCGGTTGCATCACATGTCTGCGCCTTACCGTTTACATAGATGCGCTTGTCGGCTTGCCAATTAGTATTCTCGACATTCCGCGCACTTGAAAACCAACGACAACCAGCATTTTCGCTCGTACACGTTGTCGAGTCGAGCGTGTTGCGAAGGTAGGAAACCTGCGCATTGGTACGCGTATTTTGAAAGCCCTGACAGGTTGCATATTCGGCTGGACAGGTGTCACCGCCAATAGACCAGCTGCGTTTTTCTTTGGTGCAGTACCCCCATGATTTGCAATTACCGTTCCCATCTTCTGCTACACAGTTTTGTAAATCAATACATGCGTCCATGCGCGCACCACTTGAATCCACAAGTTTGCTTGCTGCTTGTTGTGCGCACTGAGCAGCAGGAACTTTGAGTACCCACATGGGATCCACCAAACCGCAAAACGGCGACTCACCAGGGTCCTCTGATTGTGTTTGACCGCAACCAGGCACGGTTCCTTCTTTTGCAAAACCATCAATAACCTCCCCCAATGTTTTTCTGCCGGTCGCAATCGTTTGCTTTGCGGCAAACTCCCAACCAACGGGGATAACCCGAGCTAATCGAAGCTTTTTCATGTTCGAGTACGAATAGCCTTCGGTTACGTCAGGTTCTTTTTTTGGATTGGTAAGTGGATCAGAAAACCCGAATGGCTTATTGGCATCCAAAAAACGTTTCGCTATAGCATCGCGTACTGTCAGCGGATTCCCTACATTGGACTGCTGAAGCGCTGCACTAAACTGCGAATCGATGACGCAATTATATAATCCTGCTTCTTCACGTTTTTGCGGACAGGTAGAGAACTCCGTGATGATATCAATACCGTTCCCTGTCTTGATATTTGAGACCAGTAGGTTCGAGTATGCTTGTTGCGCTGCATACGTACCCTCACTTTGCTGTGGATTAAGAGCATATAAGTTGTTTAAGTTGAGACCACTTCCACTGCCACCACGGGCGAGCTGAAATAACCCACCAATAACATTTTGCATCAATTTTTGCGTGAGCGTGTTGGTGAATGTAGACATGACCGTCTTACCAAGCGCCAACCAAACATCCGAGCCAAAGGTCGCACTCGCAATATCGCGAGCGGCGTTCGCTTCGTCATACAACCCTTCATCATCACCTAAATCCTCAAATGCTTTTTTTGTGACTGCCGCTGGGGTTTCGATGTTACCTGCAATCAAGCCTTCTTTTGGCAAAATACCATTACCTTCAAGACGCTTTAAGTACCCTGCTTCTTTATTGGCTAATATTTTATTAGCCAAAGCGCTCTCTACACCAATAGCAGCACCAATATCTGACTGACCTGGCTTAAACTGCAACGAAACATTTTGCAGCAATAAGTTTGGGTTCTGGATCTGATTGCCGATTGCACTCCAATTATTGGCAATCTGCTGCCACTGACATTTTGGCTTTGGTCGATCTACAACCCCAGCACCTTGCGCAAGACCTAATTGCAACTTCAAAGCCACTTGTGGAACTTGTGGTTTACAAAGATCAATACCAAGACCATCCCATGTACCGCTACTTAATGTACCAATCAATTCCCCTGTTGCATCTTGTGCAAGAGAATTAAAATAATCGCCTGGTGAGCTCAAAAACGCTAATGGGTTTTGTCCTTTTGCGCCACTTGCAAGCCCCACCGCCATGTCATACGCAAATTGTCGCGTAAAGACGGTAATCGCATTCATGACTGCCTGTAACGCTACAGAACCAATTTGTTGACCAATAGAAAGCTTAATCGCATTTGTTACTGTAGTGGGACCACCAATCACGTCAGCAAATTGCGCGTGTGCAACTCGTGGAGAAACAAAAAAACCACTGATAGAAACAATCAGTGCAATTACGGTGAGACGCTTATGTATTCTCCATTTCTCTGGCCTCATTCAAGCGAAAATAATAACGCCCTTTCACTCATAATTATACCACTCTTACCGCCCCAAGGTTATCCACTACTCTACCGTCTTTGTTTTAGCTTCTTGCTCGAGTCGTGTTTGTTCATACAGATTCAAAAGCGTTGCATCGTCTACCGACTTAAGAACATCCTTGCTAATACCCGAAGCTTCGAGTAATCGACGTACTTCTGCAGCCGGTGGATTTACTGGGAGTTTTGCGGGAGTCGTTGTACTAGACGACCCTGGTGCCGGTACTGATACAGATCCCATATTTTTTGATCCTGATGTTGATGAAGCACTCTGTTTTACCTGGCTCCATAACTCCAAAAGTGATGCATCGTCTATTTTATCTAGATCAGCAGCAGAAACACTGCCGGTCGCAGCAATAAAGGCGCGGATTTGTGCGGGATCGGTAATAGTATAGGGGTTTACTGCGGGTGTCGTGGCAGGTGCACCGCTGGTAACCGTGGCGTTACTATTTACATCACCACCAACAATGCCCGTCGAACAATCACTCCCCTTGGGGCAGTTGGGATCATTGCCGGTCTTTACTTCTTCGGCGTCAGAATAGCCGTCAGAGTCTGAATCGGGAATATACGGACTCGTGCGATAGACATACATCTCATCGTAGTCAGAAAGACCATCTTTGTCGGTGTCTGTCACTTTAAGCCGCAACAACTGTTCGGCTTCTTGTGCAGCAACATCAACCTCCTCTGCTGCCGGCAATAAATGAAAAGGCGCACGAAGCCGCGCGCCAAAACTTTTGAGAGAAAGACCGATAGCCAAAACAACTACGAGCGAAAGAGAAATAAGCGACATGCGTTGCATGCGATCCATAAGAAACTATTCTACCATGCGCGAGAGGTTGATCCAATCAGAAATAGTCAATGTCTCGGCGCGATCCTCTGCTTTGAGGCCAACGCGTACGAGTGCAGCGGCAGCTTTGTCGCGTGAACCAAAAATATCGGACAAGTTATTTGCAAGTTGTTTACGACGATTTCCAAAACCGGTTTTTATGATGGGAAACACTTTTTCTGTTGGCGGCTGTGAAGCCAACACTTCGGCGGAATGCGGCGTAATCTTGATAACCGCGCTATCAACTTTTGGTGCAGGCCAAAATGCCTGGCTTGAGACTTTCATAACTCGCTCAATACGCGCCAAATACCGAGTCAACGCGCCGGCCATGCTCATCGGCTTATCCGTAATCAAACGCTCGGCAACTTCTGCTTGGACCATCAAAATCAAGCATTCCGGTCGCGGTTCTTCTTCGAGAAACTTCTGGATAATCGCGCCAGTAATATTATACGGAATGTTGGCGACGAGTTTGTACGGAACTCCACCGAGTCGTTCGACCAGCTCGTTATTTTTAAACTTTAAAATGTCACCCTCAAGAATGTCGGTGTTCTTGGCAATATACGAATTCGCTGTAAGAATTGGAACAAAGTTGCGATCGAGCTCAACAGCAAGGAGCTTTGCTTTCGCGTAGACCAGCGCGCGCGTAAGCACACCCAGACCAGGACCGATTTCGAGCACATGGTCCCCTGGCGTGATTTCTGCTGCGTCAACGATTTTCTGGATGACAATATCGCTGCACAAAAAATTCTGCCCACGATATTTGGTGGGTGCGATACCTGCCAGATCTAAAATTTCCTTAATTTCCGCTGGTTTCATATATGAATTGACCCTTGTCGTACTATGACGGTTTTGAGTGTCCGTACATCAACAATAGTCGATGGCTTTCGTCGTGGCAACCGACCACCGTCGATAATGAGATCTGGCTGGACAGCGCTGCGAGCTAACTCATGTAAAACCCCGCGAATACTGTAGCGCGTTTTTCCACCCGCACTATTCGCTGATGTTGCAACCAATGGCACGCCTGACCGCAAAGAAAGCAACCGAATAAACTCCATTGCCGGTACTCGTAACGCAAGAGATCCGTCCGTTGCAACGACTGGCAATGTTCGCTTCGCAACCAGCTGTAGCGTCAATGGCCCCGGCCACCATTTTTTTGCAAGATTATGAGCACACTCATTCCAGCGAACATACTTCTTTACCATAGCAACCGACCCAACAATGACTGGTAGCGATTTTGATGCTGGCCTATTTTTTATCGCAAAAATCTTAGCCACGGCTGACGCGGATGTTGCATCACAACCCAAACCATATGCGGTTTCGGTAGGAAACACAATGGTATCACCTCGACGAATAGCTCGAACTGCTTGATCCAAAGCATCGTGACTACTGATGGCAATAATGGAGTCCTCATTACGTTTCATTCGCTTTTGATAAATACGCCTTGATAAACGGTTCGAGTGCGCCATCGAGTACGGCATCTGTGTCACTGGTTTCCACTTTCGTGCGATGATCTTTTACCATTTTATACGGCTGGAGTACATAGGAACGGATTTGATTGCCCCAGGCCGCCTCGTGATATTCACCGCGGATCTTTTGCTTTTCTTCTTGTCGCTCATCCCAGGCGACTTGATGCAAGCGGCCGCGCAACACCTTCATAGCCGTCTCACGATTTTGCAGTTGCGAGCGTTCGTTTTGACAGGTCACCGTAATGCCGGTGGGGATATGAACAATGCGCACCGCCGAATAGGTTGTCTGCACACTTTGTCCGCCATGACCGCCGGCCAAATAGGTATCAATACGCAAATCCTTGGGGTCAATACTAATAGCGACTTCTTCGAGCACCGGCATCACTTCAACCAGTGCAAACGACGTGTGGCGCATTTTCTCAGCATCAAACGGGGAGATACGCACCAGCCGATGTACGCCGAACTCGGAACGCAGCCAACCATAGGCAAACTCACCCGTGACTTCAAGCGTGGTTGATTTAATCCCCGCCTCTCCCCCGCGGGTTTGGTCAACAACGCGCATTTGAAAGCCCTTGCGTTCGATAAAGCGTGTATACATACGAAGTAACATCTCTGCCCAATCCTGCGCTTCGGTTCCGCCTGCGCCGGCATGGATCGCAATAATCGCGTTCGAGCGGTCGTACTTACCAGAAAAATAGGTGATGAATTCCAAATCGCCCAAACTTTCTTCTATTGTTGTTGCCTGATTTTTGAGTTCTGTTTCAAACGCTTCGTCGCCACCATCAATGGCTAAACTTTTTACATCCGCAATGTCTGCTGTTAGTGTATCAACCTGGCCAATTTCTTTTTTCAATGATTCATACCGGCGAGAGATGTTTTGTGCTTTTTCGTGATCCAACCAAAAATCCGGCCGCTGCATGCTAGCCTCAAGTTCTTTTACTTCTTCTTGGCGTTTTGGCAGGTCAAAGATAGCCCGCAATGCGGGCTAGACGCTCGTCGAGCGCGTCGAGTTGTTTGAGAAGTTCTTTCATACCTACAATTTAATCTTCTTCGCGTATGTACTCACGATCGGCATTTCAAAATATTCGCCCTGAAGCGCATGAATCACTCCACTCACTGCAAACAAGATGACGGCAATCATGCCCACAAACGAGACGAGCCAGCCGAGTAATGGAATGCCCGCAATAATCCCAAAGGCAAAACCAACAATAGCGAGCACTAAGCCCTGTTTTGCATGAAAGCGTTCAAACTCTGATTTGCGGAAGATAACAACGAGTAATGATAGCAACCAGATATAACTGGCCGCGGCTACGAGCTTCTGCGTTTTTGTCGGCACGGGTCCGGTAATTTTTGGAGTTTGTTTTGATGGCATACGCGAGAAGTATAGCAGAAAAAAGGTAACCCTTCGACTGCGTTCAGCTAATCGCAGAACTTCGCTCAGGGAATAAAAACGTAAGAGATACTCCCTGAGCTTGTCGAAGGGCTACAAATATTGACAAAACCGCCATTTTCTGGTATTTTTCCGCGTTGCTCCTTCACATCCGAAAACGCTACAAACCGCCTGATATTAACCTGGAGGCTTCTCGTGAATAACAAGACCGCACTACAGCTGGGATGGGCCGACATCCTTTTTATGCAGATCCTCTTTCTGCTGAGCAAGCATGGAATCAAGCTCACGACATCACCGGATTCTTGCAGCGAAATGAGCCACTACCCTGACCACATGCGTTTCCGTTCACTGAAAAGTGCTGAACTTTCAGTGAATGGTTTCGAGCTGCAGCTTGAGCAAGAAATCTACACCAAAGTTACCAGCGACGGCTCCATTGCCACCACAGAATTCTCGCTCATGTTCACTGCCACAAAAAATACACCTCTCGAGAGACTGTATTTAGGTGTTATCACGAACGATGGAAAACTCTGGTCTGATTTCAGCAACACAAACGAAGACCAGACCCTCAAAGAATGGCACAGTGCGTTCATGCCACATGAAGATGTGTTGCATGAGAAGCCCGCAGCACTCAAGGTGATCGTCGAGTTGGCAACTCGGGTTACTACGATCGATAGCCAAAACGCAGTCAACCCGTAGCCCTTCGGATCAAGCGCCACGCACAAGGTATAAAACCCTTCGTGCGCGGCGCTTTTTTCATTCTAAGGAAAAATAAAAAGACCCGGATTGCTCCGAGTCTTTTTCAAATTCTCTTTAGTACATTCCGCCCATGCCTCCCATACCCGACATGTCGGGCGATGGTTTATCATCGTCCTTTTTTGGGACATCAGTAATGACGGCTTCGGTCGTCAGGATCATTGTGGCAATAGATGCAGCGTTTTGCAGCGCAGAACGCGTCACCTTGGTTGGATCGATGATGCCAGCGGCGACCATATCTTCCATCACATCAGTGCCAGCATTGTACCCGTGTGAACCAGAACCTTTCTTCACCATATCAGCAATGACGGATGAGTCTTTGCCGGCGTTCTCGGCAATCTGGCGCAAAGGTGCTTCGAGTGAACGGCGCAAAATCTGCACGCCAATCTTCTCTTCGCCTTCGAGTTCAAGTTCGAGCTTCAAGAGCTGCGGAATGCAACGGATGAGCGCAACGCCACCTCCTGGCACCAAGCCTTCTTGCACAGCGGCTTTGGTAGCAGCAACGGCATCTTCAATGCGCTGCTTTTTCTCTTTCATCTCGGTTTCGGTTGCAGCACCAACTTTGATAACCGCAACACCACCGGCGAGTTTCGCCAAGCGTTCCTGCAATTTTTCTTTGTCGAATTCTGATTCAGAACGAGTAAGCTCGGTCTTAATTTGATTTACGCGTTCGGCAATATCTTTTGCATCGCCTTTTCCGTCAATAATCGTAGTGTGTTCTTTGGTCGATACCACGCGGCGAGCTTGGCCAAGATCTTCCAACGTGGCAACGTCGAGCTTTAAACCAACTTCATCGGAGATAACCCGCCCACCCGTGAGTGCGGCAATATCCTGCAACATTTCCTTGCGGCGATCACCAAATCCTGGCGCTTTGACGGCGAGCGCGTGGAACGCACCGCGGATCTTGTTTACCACAAGTGTCGTCAGGGCTTCACCATCAACATCGTCGGCAATAATAACAATTTCTTTGCGACCAGTAGCAGCAACCTTTTCGAGAAGCGGCAAAATATCTTGGACAGAGGAGATCTTCTTGTCTGTAATCAAAATATACGGATCGCTGTACTCCGCTTCCATGCGCTCGGAGTTCGTCACCATATAGTGCGAGAGGTAGCCCTTATCAAAGCGCATACCGGTCACTGGCTCGACTTCGATACCAAATGACTTGGAGTCTTCCACCGTAATGACAATGTCTTTTACATCAGCAACGTCTTTGGAAATCTTGCGGATCGCATCAGCAATCTTTGAACCAATTTCTTTGTCGTTGGCTGAGATGGAGGCAACCTGTTCGATTTCTTCGTGGGTTTTGACATGCTTCGACATGGTACGTAGTTCTGCAAGCACAGCTTCGACGCCACGCTCAATACCGCGCTTGAGTCCCATGGGGTTTGCGCCGGCCGTGACGTTCTTCAATCCTTCGTGGACAATCGCCTGAGCAAGAACTGTCGCGGTCGTTGTACCGTCACCTGCCACATCGTTCGTTCGTGAAGCAACTTCTTTGACGAGCTCTGCGCCGACGTTTTCGTACTTGTCGGCGAGTTCGATTTCTTTGGCCACCGTCACACCGTCTTTTGTGATAATCGGTGAACCAAATCCGCGGTCAATCACGACGTTGCGACCCTTTGGGCCGAGCGTGACTTTTACGGCGTTCGCCAGTTTGTCGACACCGCGCTTGATGGCGCCACGTGCCTGATCGTCGTATGCAATTTGTTTTGCTTGTGCCATAAAATTATGCAATTACTGCCAAAATGTCTGACTCTTCGATGATGAACAATTTCTCGCCATCAACTTTTACTTCGTCGGGACCATATTTCTTAAAAAGAATGCGATCGCCCACGCTAACTTGCATCGGAGCGCGGCCGCCATTGTCGAGCAATTTACCAGAACCGACGGCAATCACTGTGCCTTCTTCGGGACGTTCTTCACTCGAAGCAAGAATAATACCTGATTTTGTAACCTCCTCTTTGGCACGAGGTTGCACTACAACTCGCTCGCCCAGTGGTCGTACCTTCATAGTAGAAAGTTTAAAAAATTACTTTTAGCACTCGTATTAGCCTAGTGCTAATTCGTTCTATTTTTACGTTAAAACTGAATGAGTGTCAAGATAATGATATTTAAAATAAAAACACCCCTAGACTACTCGTCATAGGGGTGCGAAACGAATCTCCTTTGTTGTAGGTGCTCAATCCTTTTGGAGGGCCAAAAAACAACAACCCTCGCGCCAGTGTTCTGTCTCGTACTCTCCATCTATCTGGCAGCAGCCGTTCGATCGCATCATCAGAGCTGGGTAATAGCGATCCTTGTCGAAGTCGAACCGTGATGTGCCCAGGGGCGTACCCAAAGCAACAATGTTTGCGCGACTCAAACACGGCGGATGCAATTGCACCAAGGCACACAAATGCTCAACGCCAGCTGGACGTAAACCAAGACCACGAAGCCTCTTCTTTATCTGAATTGTGGAGATAGGTTTATTAAAACAGACAACCGCACCCATAACTTCCACAATCCCAGCACCCCGAAGCCTGACACTTCTCAGGTACACATCTCGAGAAAGTTCGCAGCCGGAAAGCCCAATCATCTCTAGCAAGCTGCAATCATAATTGATACGCAGCGTGTAATACTTAATCCTGAGTTGCTGCTTTTCTCGTTCTGCAATCAGAAGCCTGGCAACTTTTTCCACAACAAGGTTACTCCGAAGAACAGAGAGATCCGCTAATCCTCCATCCTTCTGTGCTATTGCATTAAACAGCTTAGTGATCAGCTTTGGAGCCAGTGTCAGCAGTTTATCTTTTCGTGTCGACATAAACCACCTCGATCAAAAAAGTTTGATTCTAAACATGTTAAAGAACGTTGATTTATATCATAAATACTTATAGAGGTAAAGAGTGCCCATAAACAGCCACATTAATACATCATTACATGTTAGATAAAGACTAGTAATATTAAAAAACACCCCTAGACTACTCATCATAGGGGTGCGAAACGAATCTCCTTTGTTTATTAGGCAGCCCTGTTCAACGCCGCCCTATCCTCATACTCGCTTTCATCGTCCCAAGCCGCAACACGCACGGACCGATAGAAGTGCTGAGAGATGCGACGTTTCTCGCGCAAGCCATGACATATCTCCCGCAACTTCGCAGTTCCGATTGTGCGACGTGCGCAATCGATCAAATAATCTTCCTTCTCTGTGTCGCGGTACAGACCCAAAATACTTGCTGCTTTTACCCAATCACCTTGAGCGATGAATGCACTCATCTTGACCTGCTTACGATCCTCGCTCGCCCGCTGTTTACGAATAAACAACACTGAGCCTGGATTGAGTGCATCCAAGAAATACTGATGCTTCCGATCCAAGAACACGGATGCGTTATCGTACAGCGCGGAGTGGAACCGCTCAATGTTCGAACCCTCTGCCCCAATGCTCATAAACCAGGTGTTCTCGCGACGCTTGTCTTTCTTGGGATTGTCAACCCAGATACCCCAATCATCATGTAACACCCGCTGAGCCGAGACGAGAAACCCGTGGGATCCAGAGGTAAAACGACATTGGATCTGAGGGTTTCGACGTGCGGTCAGGTGAAGTGTTCCGTCCCCGTCAAAATATCCACGCAGGAATGCGCGCATACGACAGGACGGGATCTGTGGCATTTGAAAGATCAAGGATTTTGCAGGAACAATCCCCCAGTGCACCAAGGCTGCCACTAGCTCTCGGCTATAAACAACCATCAAGACCGCGTTCCTTTTAGGGATCGGCTTGATCGGGTTATCAACATCGAGAAATACGCGGAGCTTTTCGAGATGCCCGGCATCCCCTTTTTCAAGAGTCACATCCACCCTACTCAAACATTGAGCAATGGCACCATCAGCAGCCAGAAAACCAAGCCAGTAAGCATGCGCATCTGTCTCTAGGGTATAAAACCCGGAGACCTTGGGCCTTCTGTATTCACCCATGCCAACCTCCGGGAAGGTTAAATGATTTTGCTCACAAAAACCAAACACACAAACCTTGTCAAAGAACGCTGATTTATATCATAAAAATCACTTTTTGTCAAGATATTTACCAAGAATAATGCAACGATACACCCGCTATA
Source organism: uncultured Gammaproteobacteria bacterium (assembly GCA_964532925.1). Lineage (GTDB taxonomy): Bacteria > Patescibacteriota > Patescibacteriia > GWA2-47-26 > GWA2-47-26 > CAZHIP01. The sequence continues at coordinate 101,254 of CAZHIP010000001.1, read as the reverse complement.
GACCGCGTATAATTCTTGACATTTAAGAGTAAAACGGGTATAAATAACCGTTCTGTAAATAGCACCTTCACACCCAAGATAGAAAGGAAACGCGAAATGCGAAAATGGATAGCTCGCGAGGACTGCATAAAAGGGCATGTCTACAAGTGCCGGATGCGTGATTGCGCTGAACTGGCCGTCTTTGACGGTGAGTACGGTTTTATCGGCATCAAAGAAAAGCATGGTGACCAGTATCTGTTCTGTGAATACTACTATCCGCCGCCCCCTGGTGGCATAGGGTTCTCCGCTCGACCCTACGAGGATACCGGCATCAGCGCCGACCTACCACTCAAGATGTATCTTGATGACAACAACAAGACGGCGCTGTTCGACTTCCTCCTTGCCATCAACAACCCGACGGAAGCTACCGTAGAGACTGCGCTCGAGTACTGGAGGGAGCGTGTCCCCCGTGATTCGATGGTGACTTACATCTCGGATACGGCGGAAACCCTCAAGGTTGCAATCAATGGACGCCCGGAGGATATTAGCCGGCCCAATGTCCAGGTATCCGTTCCCCGACAAGGGTCACATGATCGCAGAGAATGGATCTCTACGACCCGCCTCATCGAAACCATCCGAAACAACGAGGAGCTAACGGTCTCAAAAAAGCTCCTCGAGCAAGGATTGGAGTCCATGAGGGCGCAAGAGGAAAAACTCGTATCTCTGGGGATGTCCCCCGCAGAGATCGACAACCTCATGAACCCCGCCCGCTCCTTCTATCAAGGGATCAAAGAAGAAATTCTTGCCTACGAGGATCGGAACAAAAACTCGTAGCAGGCGATTCAATCATCCCCGGGCTTACCACGAAGGTAAGTCTGGGGATTTTTTATTACCTGATAATAATCTACAGAGATCAAAAAACAAAACAAGAGTACCCCGGGTCCCAAGGTCCACAAAAAATGATCAGTAAGAAGAAATGGTATGAGGGCTACAAAACCCAATCCAATCTGGGGACGATAGAGAAAAAATAATGTACCAAGTGCCACCACACCCACGATTCCAAGCTCTACCAACATCAAAAGCAATATATTGTGCACCGGCTGATAGCCCCAGGACTCGCGTTTGCTATCAAGTTCACCATGCACTGCGTGCGTATAGTTTCCCCCACCAACGCCAAGCAATGGATGACGTTTGAATAACTGCCATGCTTCATGAGCGTTGACGGTACGCTCAGAAATCGAACGCGCTTCGAGCGGGCCACTTACGACAAGACGGGCCGTAATTGTTGCGTAGAATACTGCAACAAAAATACCCGCGAGAATCACCATTGCCACACTCCCCTGGCGCACAACTTTTGTATCACGGTGTTTGAAACACAAAACGCCAAGAAGAATTGCTAAACTAATCCACGCAGAACGAGAAAAAGAAAGCATTACTCCAGTGGAACAAATGAGAGCAGCCACAAACCAAAAATATTTTCGTACTGAATCTTTTACGAGCATTATTGCACCGAGCACACCAACCACTGCATACGCACCGAAAATATTGGGGTGTGATAGCATCCCATATGCGCGCAAAAACCGCTCACCATGAAACATCACGACCGAGGCGCCAAGTGTTTGTGGCAACTGGAGTGCAGTCCCGAGCCACGTTGATGCTGGTACGCGCTGGAAAATGATTTGAATAATTCCAAACAGTGATTGAAGAACCGCCGACACAACAAAGACTTTTAAAAATTGTTCTCGGTGTGCACGATAACGATACAGCAGTATTGCAAACAGAACAGCTGCAGATACATGAATACTCCAACCGAGGTTGTGACCGCGATAGATTAACAAACCAATCAAAGCTCCCAGGAGTGTCGCTGCGAGCCAGCGGACGCGAGGAGATGGCGCGGCAATCTCAGATTGCTTCTGCGTACCTCGCAAAGACGAAAATATGCTCACCAAAAAAGCCAACACCACAAATACCTCGCTCACATACAGACTCACCGTGCCATACTCCCAATATCCGTTGAGGTTTCCGGGCGCAATAATCCACCGCGTCCCGAATGGCAATAGCGCGACCGCAGCAAGAATCAATATGCGGATAACAGTTTCGATCATATCGCGAGGTGTTTTATTGCTCGATCAACGCGACGTGCATATTCGCGAGCATGAGTTTCGCGACGATCAGTGAGGTGCAACTTTAAAAGATTATCTTGCATGACAACAGACATATCTGGTGATGCTGCAGCTTTCCACAAAATCTTTGAACCAAATCTTTTTGAGAATGCTTTCATCCATGCATCTGGAAGCAAGAATAACGGAAAACACAGAATGTTTACGAGCGGTTGCAAGAACACGAGTGCTCGCTCAGGAAGGAAAAACGCAGCTTGGTTTGGTTCACTATTGGGTCGTTCGTTTCTCATCCAGCTATTGGTCTCCTGCCACCGTTGATACGCGCCATGTTTGTCAGAAACAATGTTGAGTCGCGTGAGCCACCAGACCAAAAATGGATCGTCGTTCTTTTTTACCTGCGACAGATCAGCGGACGGGGTAAAGAAAAAAGATAAACACAACCCATCGCGAACACGACCTGGTTTTGGACGATGACCAAACAACTCTGCTAAAAATACAGAGACTAACCGCACCCGCCAAATCCATTGTTCTTTTGCAATTACTACAATATCGATATCACTCCCAATCCGCGCATTGCCATACCCAAGAGCATTGTAAAACCCGACCGACGCAACACCAGGAAGCGACGATAGTATTGCGAGAAACCAACGCGCCCGACGCCACTTAGATACACTCGCACGATACCGACGAGGACGATCGGATAGCAAAACACCGCGGCCAAGCAAAGCGTAGCGACCGCGGTGTGTTACGAGAACTTTTTTCTCAACAAGATTTTCAAGCGTTGTGCGAACATCGTGTAATGTCGCCTTCTCGCCAAGCTGTTGCCAAATCTCGAACAAGGTAGCCGCAGAATCAACAACATCACCAAGCGCAATGGCTCGGATGACGTCTGTCTCGCTACTATGAGGCAATAACTTGTCCATCAATCGGCGTATTAGGCGGTACTACTGGTGACTTTCGCAAAAAGAAATATTGCTGAATTACCGTAAGCACATTGGTTACTAGCCAATAGAGTACCAGACCTGCAGGTAAACCGATACCAATAATAATAGTCATGACCGGCATCATGTATTGCATTTGCTTGTTCATCATCGAAAGCATTGCTTCGTCTTTTGCGCCAGGAATACCTGCGGGTGTCGGGTTCAACTTCGTCAACTGGCGTGCCTGATACCACTGGGTAACACCAGCCAAAAGCGCAATAATAGTATTTTTTGCTGACAAGTCGAGGAATCCAAACCCGAGTGTATTAATGGTCGCCGGTTGTGCAATAAACGAATAGAGAGAGTCCAGACCTTGGCCTTTGAGGCCGTTTACCATTGCACTATAGAGCGCGATAAAGATTGGCAGCTGGATAAGAAGCGGTAAGCACGATGCCATTGGGTTCACCTTCTCCGTGCTATAGAGTGCCATAAGCTCCTTTGACTGGCGTGCCTTGTCGTCCTTGTACATCGCCTGAATCGCCTTGACCTTTGGCTGAATCGTCTGCATTGCACGCTGCGACTTCAACATCTGCAACGTGAGCGGTAACAAGAGTAATCGAACTGCAATAGTGAGCAAGATAATCGCAACACCCATGTCATGACCGGGAACAACATTGTACAAACCGATAAGCGCGTTCAAAATCGGTCGGTAGAAAACCAGATTATAGAGAGCAATCATGGTGGTGGGATAATTGATACAAACGACCAGTGCTTAGGCGCTGGCGGTTTCTTTTGGTTCTTCGGCAACCTCAACTGCAGCAGGTTCTGTTTCTGGAGTTATAGCTACTTCTTCTACGGCTACTGCTGCATCGGCTTCACCTGCTCCTGTATGCTCTTCGGCCATAATCTTCCAACCAGTGAGGCGTGATGCCAAACGAATGTTTTGGCCGGCTTTACCAATCGCGAGTGAGAGTTGATCCTGATCCACGGAAATAGTTGCGACGCGCTCTGCTTCATGGAGCGTTACGGTCTTTACTTTTGCTGGAGACAACGCATGCTTAATAAATTCCATCGCGTCTTCTTTCCATTCTACTACGTCAATCTTTTCGCCACCAAGTTCGGTGATAATAGTCTGAATACGCGTCCCCCGCTGACCAATACATGAACCAATCGGGTCAATGTTTTCATTGTGTGATACCACGGCGATCTTGGAGCGAGCACCCGCGTCGCGAGCCACAGCTTTAATCTCCACCATACCACTTTGTACTTCGGGAATTTCTAAACGGAAAAGTTCTTTAACCATATCGGCGGCAGCGCGGGAAACAATCACTTCAGGTCCGCGATGACCCATACCGACTGAGTTCACAAAAAACTTCATGCGCGCACCGGGGCGATATTGCTCGCTCGCAATTTGCTCTTTTTCTGGCAACAAGGCGTTTGCGCGACCCAAGTCGACAAATACCAAATTGCCTTCGCGACGACCAACGACCGCAGTAACGATAGTTCCCTGACGATCTTTGTATTCGTTAAATACTGTCTGGCGTTCTGCTTCGCGTAGGTTTTGCGTGATGACTTGTTTCGCCGTCATCGCAGCCATACGACCAAATGCGGCGGGGATTTCGAGTTCAATGCGCAACTCCTCGGCGATCTCTGCATTCGGCTTCATCGTGCGAGCCTCGGTCAACATGATCATGGTCTTTGGGTTGAACTTGAGTTCCTCGGGGATGACAGAACCATCAGCGGCCACAGTAGGCGCCGGAGGTGCAGCAGCAATCGCCGCAAGCTCTTCCTCGGTTGGAAGTACCATATCTTCGGTAACCACCTTCACATCAAACGCACGCATCGACCCTGTTTCTGGATCAAATTCGATCTTGATATTTTGGTTCTTGTTCCCAAAATCTTTGCGATACGCAGCAGCAAGAGCGGACTCAATCGCGCCCATTACCAGCTCTTCGCTTAAGTTTTTTTCTTCACAAATCTGCTTGATTGCTTGTGCAATTGGAGATGCCATACGATGTGGTTATTTTTTGCAATAAAAAAACAGTCCTACTAAGGACTGACTATGTCAAGACAATACCATGGGCAGAGCGCTTTGTCAATCTATAACACTGCCTTCAAATGCCGCAATTCGTGGGTGCCAGCAACGGGATCTTTTTCGATAGCAATCACGTCGATGCGATAGGGTGCATCGACGATCCGATGCTTAGCCAAATACAGCTGAACCGAACGGACGAGGTGGTGTGCTTTGTTGCCTGAAACTGAAGCTTCAGGAATCCCAAATCTGCGGGAAGTGCGGGTCTTCACCTCCACAAACACATACTCCTCACTGTCTTTGGCTACAATATCAATTTCAGCGGCACGCGCCGTCCAATGGCGATCGATAATAATAAAACCAAGGCTGCGCAAGTACTGCGCAGCCTGATCTTCTCCCCACCCGCCAAGAGATTGGTTCTTGTCCTTCGTAGCTTTACGCGAAGAAGGATTATCTTTTGCCTTTTGAAAAATAGCTTTCACGGCGGACACGCTCCTCGTGAGCTTTCCGATCTTCGGCATAATGCGCAGTAAATTTGAGAATGATGTATCCAAGCCAGACCGCAAAAATTACCGTCTCCAAGAGATACCAAAACCGCATAGCGATAAAGATGGCTTCCTGTGAACGAACCAGCAAAAACAACGCACTCAAGATACCGTAAACCAACACACCACGCGAGACACGTGCCAGAAAACGCGAGAGCTGTGAGTTACTGTGGTATTTGTGCACAAAGATTCGAAGCACAATAAACGATGCCGTGATCGCCCCAAGCCACGCGACGAAAAACCAAAAAGCAGTTTCTCCAAACGCGAGTGCGCGCACATCAAACCAATAGCTTAATCGAAACACATTGCGCAATTGCAGCATATTACCAATACCAGATTATCGTTCTTATCAAATATGTTATTTAACAAACGTACAGCCGTAATGGTACGGACCCGCCTCAAAGGCGTGGCGTCGTTTCAATGCAGCGGCTGTAGCATACGCTTCCACATCATCTAAATCAAGTCGCACCGCCCCCCGTGGACCAAAGGCTGCTCCAGCGGTCTTCCATTCGATAACCGCAACCACGCCACCGGGCTTTACCATACGGGCCGCTTCCCGCATGACAAGTGCACGCTCTTTTACTTGAAACAAAATATTACAAAGAAGTACGACATCCATTGAACCGCTCGCTACTCGCGTCATGCCAGATGAATGTTCAATATCTGCATGTATCAAATGCACATTGGTCACCCCTTCAAGTCGTGCACGACTTTTGAGTGAGCTAATTGCGGACGGCAAAATATCGACTGCATAAATCTTCCCTTCGGGGCCAATCAAATGCGCGGCTGGAAAAATAAAATGTCCCGACGAACCAGCACCGAGTTCAATCACGCGCATCCCTGTGCGTAGTTTTACCTCACGCTCAAGAAAATGCATTGCGTCTACTAATTCATTTCCACCAGAAAGCCGCATTGCCATAAAAATTATTTAATACCGAATAACGATCCGAAGATTCCTAAAATTATTCCTCCCATGAGACCTGTCATGATCAAAAAAGAAATAAGCACGATCACAATGCCACACAGTTTATAAAACGTATGACTTCCTCCAGAGCCCAAGTGCTGCTCCGCCCAATCAGAGCTACCAAAATTTTGATAGACCCACTCTGACTTGATTGTCATGAGTGCGCCCAATACGACTCCAAGTAATCCAAAAATAATGCTCATATAGTGAATGTTGATCATTGTACCATTCACGCGCAAAAAACAAAAAACCGACCCAACATAGTGGTTCAGTTTTCCTTTGTTTCAAATGTTTCCCATGGACGCCGAGGGGCTCGAACCCCCGACCCTCTCGGTGTAAACGAGATGCTCTACCAACTGAGCTAGGCGTCCGTAAGAAATATTTGAATACTCAATCGGGATATGTCCCGCACAGGTGGTGGGCGGAAGAGGACTTGAACCTCCATGCCCTTGCGGGCGCTACCACCTCAAGGTAGTGCGTCTGCCGTTTCGCCATCCGCCCATCATCTATGCGCAACTATGAGCTATTTCTCATCGAGTTCTGCCTCTTCTTTTGAACGCCCCTCACTATACCAGCCTTTGTGCTTTCCGACAATAACCTTAAGCGCATGAGGCACAATTTCGATGTCGCAAGGGGTTTCGATAGACAAACAGTCATCGATAATCAATCGCCCTACCCCATGACACTCGAGCCTCCCGGGTACGAGTGGCATGTAGCTCACCTCTTCACCTTTTAAGAAGCGCTTTGGTCCATACCAATTCATGGTAGCAGTACTATCTCCCGGATGTTCACCGAAGTTCGCGCATTCAATATCCGTAGGCTCGCGCGCGATCATCTTATACTGTTTCGTTGAAAACGAGAAAATTCCCGATGATTCCGAACGAAGTGAGTGAATAAAATATTGCTTGTTGGCGCGTCCCACATCGAGCATTTCAATAATACGCCCAGAAATTGTACTGACCGCTCCCTCTCCCACCGGCAAACCCAACAATTCTGCCATGGGTGAATTTTCAAATGGAATGTACCCAAGTGCAACGTCTGTGCCTACTAACCGACACGCAGCTTCAAGAAATGTTTTTTCATCACCAACAACCACAATAGTGCTGATCTTCTTTTTGACCTCTTCGCGAATGACGGCGTCGATGGTGACAAAACCAGACAACCGATGAATGCGACCACTCAAACCAAAAACACCAATCTCCGTCTCGACCAATGATACGAGACGTTCTTCGCGGGAACCAACAATCGGTGCGTAAATGTAGGCGTACACAAAACCCGTGTTGGGTGGCGTAACTATTTTACTTCGCCACCAGCTTCTTTCATTGCCCGAGACTCACGCGGCTCTTTGGCGTCCTTACCATCACCGCTTCGCATGACGCACTTGCCGTTTACTACCGCGCCTGGTGCAATCGACAGCATGCGTGCTTCAATATTTCCCTGAATGCGAGCCGATGCAGCGATATCAAGTTGACCATTCGCAGCAACATCCCCCTTCACAACTCCCGCAATCATGACTGAATCCGCTACAATGTTTGCGGTGACGCGCGCTGTTTCTTCTATACGCAAATCACCTTTTGTCTGAATGGTGCCGGTGAGTGTGCCTGCAAGTATAACGCTCCCATCGCTCAAAAAATTTCCCTCAATATGGACCGACGGCCCGATGACTGTTTCGACTTCTTTCGGTGAAGCTCCATCCTTTTTCCACATACGGGCTAATATCTAAGTTTTGTAAGTCCAATTACCTTAGCGTATTTCAAAACCACAAGCAAGACGAGTGCTTTTCTGATATTGACATAAGGCTCATGTTATGGTACTTTTTTCCGTTACCGCTGGGCGGTTTTTGCGGTAATAAACCTTAACCTATTCACGAAGGAGTATGCTTTGAAAGTTTTGCTGGGAACAAAGTTCGCCGGTACCGGTAAACTCCTCGCGGAGATGTTGGGCATCTCGGCGAGCAACATAGAAGCGTATGAAAAACCGAGCGAAATCCTCGAAGCGTTCCGATTGAGGCAATTCGACGTGATCCTCCTTGGCGGCAAGCTCGATAAGGGATTCTCGGGCGCGTTTGTACTCGCAGACCTCCTGCACCAGGGGTGTACGACCCCGATCATCGCGGTCTCAACAGACCCAGTACTGAACGGCGCCATGCAAGAAGTAGCGCACAAGCACAAAAAGGAAATCACGATTCTAGATGTGTTTCTCGATAACAGAGAAACCCTCAAAAAAGCCATCGAATACGCTCTTTCCCCACACTAGCCTCGCGCAACATGCGAGCCTGCCTGCCGGTAGGCAGGTGCAAAACCCGACCAAGTCACTACGATTGGTCGGGTTTTTTCGTTTCTAATTCCGCACCAAAATGTTATGGAATGATTCTATTGCACAAACAATGCAACTATGATGATATGTGCACGTTCCTATCATTTGGAACAAAAGGGGGTCACCATGGTAAAGATTCTGCTCGTGGATAACGAGAACACGATCACTGAAATGATCATGTTCACGCTGATCAATGAGTTTGACCAATGTGGCGTGTCCGAGGAAGATCTTCACTTCACCATACTGCAAGCAGCTCCAGAGCTGTCGAGCCTGTCAGCCAATCTCGATCTTGCGATAATCGACGGAAACATCAACGGATATCCTGGGGCGGCAATCGTAAAACATTTGCGCGACTCAGGCATGGCCGGTTTCATCGTAACCTTTTCTGCGAACCCAGACTGCCTGACAGATGGGACCAACGCAGGCGCCGATACCGCGGTTTTCAAAACCCACGAAACACCAAATATCTTCGAGTGGATAGCGAGCGAAACACTGCGAAGAAAGAGCTCTTTGTAACACAATCTCCAGCTGCAAACCGTCTGTCGCCCACACCCCGATCAAGTCCTTATGCTTGGTCGGGTTTTTTCATTTCCAGCTCCACACCAGGATCATGCATATAGCGTGGAAAAATGTTCCCCAAATCTTGACATGCTTGCCTTATATCCGTATAGTCTCCCGTTAGTCGTTACCGAAAACCGAACGGCAACACCGTTCTTTTACAAAGGATGAAACATGCCTCCCCGCACGGCTCTGGTCATCCGAGAAAACCAATCGTTTCAAGTCGATGCATCCATAGCCGCAAGTCTGGGCGGATGGATCATCAAACATCACTACCGAGCAACCCACGGGGCCCACCACACCCAAAAATATATCCCCGAGGTCATGAACAATGCGCTGATCTTTATGCGCCAGGTGGATGCGATTATTCTCTGCCAAGAAGAGCTGACATCAAACCAGCTCATGGAAATCTTCGCTGAGATCCGCAAAGAGCATCCTCGCATGCCCATTCTTCTCATTCGCCGCAACACTGGTCGCGGCAAGAGTCTCCGGTGGGCAAGTGAACTCCCACCGAGTGGTGTCATTGATTTCACCACCAGAACCCGCGTGCTGGTCGAAGCACTGAACAAGCTCTCAAAAGAAGCCGTCGCCCACCAGAACGCTTGACGCAGGCATGTTGGCGGAGTAATTTGTTTTGTTAGTTACACCATTCACCAGAACGGTGTGAGCCGTTCTTTCCAGGGAGACGCCCATGAACAGGCTTATTCTCGTGGCCACCACAGACGAACCTTCAGCCCTACTCCAGCAAGCCAACGAACTGAGTAGTACGTTTGACTGCCAAGTCTACAGCATCGACTTCGGTGTCGATGGCATGCAGACACACGACAAGGACGTCCTCGACGACGGGTTTATCCTCGCCATCGTCGAGGTATCGGACAAAACAACCAATCCCGATCTCGCCTCGGTCATGAACGAACTCAGCTTCCGCATGAAAGAACCGCACATCGTCTTCGTGGGACCCCAAATCGCCAGCGTTTCGTTCCGCATGCGCTTCCCGTTCGTCGGCCAAACGCGCGTGAGGTACAACTTCGTTGATCCGACCGATCCGTGCCGACACCCCGACGAGATGAATCGGATTCTGCGTGAAGTCTTCCCGAAGCCGCAGAAGAAACACGAACGCCTCGCGAGCTAGCACCTACAACCTCCCCGCCCCTTCAAAGGACCACCCTGTGGTCCTTTTCGTTTTTAAAGAGCTTTGACACATATGAGGATAGACAGTATACTCTTCTCCGTTACCTGGTATGGGTCGTTAGCTTAGCGGCTTAAAGCGCTGCCCTGTCACGGCAGAGACCACGGGTTCAAATCCCGTACGACCCGCCAGAAAATGCGTCACGAAAGTGGCGCTTTTTCTTTTGTATACAAAATCCCGCAAATACAAAAAAGACCTCCTTTCGGAGGTCTTTTTAATTTCTCTTATTATTTTGCCATCGCAACTACTTTGGCAAAGGCTGCCGGTTCGTGCTCGGCGAGATCCGCCAAGATTTTGCGGTCAACGATAACTCCTTTGGTCTTAAGCGCTCCAATAAACTTAGAGTAGCTCATACCGTTATCGCGAACTGCGGCGTTGATTTTGACAAGCCACAAGCTGCGCATCACGCGCTTCTTGGTGCGACGATCGCGGTACCGATAGGCACCCGCCTTGATCATGGCAACTTTCGCAAGTCGTGTGCGGGACTTGCGTCCCCACATCATACCTTTGGTGTGGGCTAATATATTTTTGCGTCGTTTGACGCGATGTGTTCCTCGTTTGACACGTGGCATACCAGTACGTTATGAGTATGGAATTGAGCGCTTGGCGTTCACCGCATGCGTCTTCGAGAATTGTCCGTCAGAACGCTTGTTGCGGGTAACTTTACCTGGTTCACGAGCATTAAAATGCCCCTGACCAGCAGCACGCTTCATGACCTTGCCTGTCTTGGTCTTCCAGACGCGCTTGGCTGTTCCTTTATGTGTTTTAAGTTTTGGCATATATAAAAAAGAAGTGCGGGAGGACTATATCACACTAGGTAGATTTTGTCACTACCGTAGAGATAACACCCCCCTGCTTCGTAATCGGATCAGACGTAATAGGGCCCAAAGTCTTGATAAACTCGGTAATAAGAGCCGACGCACGGTCTGAATGCATGCGCTCACGACCACGTAAAATGATCTCCACGCGGACACGGTCGCCTTCTTCAAAAAACTTGAGCGCTTGGTTCTTACGCATGTCCAGGTCATGGACACCAATACGTAAAGAAAGACGAATACCTTTAACCTCAACGGTCTTCTGGCGAGCCTTTTGTTTACGCATTTCTTTCTCTTTTGCGTAGCGGAACTGACCATAGTCGCCAAACTGAACCACGGGCGGCACAGCCGTTGGGTTGATTTCGATCATATCCCAGCCACCTTCTTTGGCTTTTGCCAGAGCTTCCGTGGTCGCCATAACACCGACGTGTTCATTGTTTTCATCAATAACACGAACCTCCACGGCTTTAATAGCCTCGTTCGAGACGAATTTGATTACTGGTGCCGGTTCAACAAACCGACGGCCTTTACGGCGAGAAATACGCATAATGCACTCAGGATAAAGGAAAAAATGTGTTTTGTCCAGCATTCCTACACATCAACCATTCTATCCTTCTTTAGATAAACAAAAACGCCCTATTGGGCGTTGGTGAAATTTTGTGAAAATTCGATGGAGCGAAGAAGTGGAGATGGGGAGAGTTGAACTCCCGTCCAAACTAATTCGCCTGCTATCCGATCCATGCTCAGTCAGAGATTACATTGAAACGGTAAGCTCGCTCTCTGGCGGCGTACTTATCGTCGAACCCGATTGATGTCAGCAGCTGCGCGGTCGAGTAAGCCTTGCAGTGCTTAAGCCTCTTATGAGCCGGCGATTCCGTTTAAGGCAATACGGAGCCAGCGCCTACGCAATATTATGCGTAAGCTACAGCCATTGGTTTGGCATGTAAGGTTTTTCCCCTGAGATTAACGAGGGAAGAGACCCTCGGCATGCGTATAACAAGGAACCAATCTGTCAAAGCCCGGCATCCCCAGATTGAAGCTCTTCGCTCTACTATCGAGTTTTCAACGAACGCCTGATTTCGCGGTCAACCTCACGGTCCTTGATAGCTGCGCGTTTTTCGTACTTCTTTTTGCGCCGCCCAAGCCCCAGTGAAAGCTTTAAGAAACGCCCCTTACTATACAGCTGAAGTGGCACTAAAGTCAATCCATCTCGCTGTATTTTCCCCTTTACATCATAGAGTTCGCGGGCAGTGAGCAAGACCTTGCGCGAGTGTGTTGGATCATATCCTGGCATGGGGCCCGCAGGTGGATAGGGGCTCACGTGCATACCTATAATATACACCTCCCCGTGCTGGATAACCCCCCAGGCTCCCTTGAGCGACACATGGCCCGCACGAATCGATTTTACCTCCTGTCCAGATAGGACTAATCCAGCCTCAAAGGTGTCGAGAAGCTCGTAGTCACTCTTGCCAATAGGATTTTTTGCGAGGACACTCATGAACAGTGGCTTGAATGGGGAATAATGAGTATACTTAACAATAATGAAAAATAGCCTGCTCGTAAAGGATGTATACGAGGATAGCCATCATAACATTTTCAACCACCTTATAATATGGCAGCAAATCCAAAAGATGGAATCATGGAAATACGGGTATCAAGCTGGACGATAATGAAAGTCATTTGCATCATCACCGCGGCTTGGGTTTTGTATGCCCTGCGCGACATAATCGGACTCGTGTTGGTCGCGCTTCTTCTGGCTGCAGTTATCACCCCTGCTACGAATTGGTTTGAGAGAAAAAAAATTCCACGCACCATTGGCGCACTGATTATTTATATTAGTATTTTTTCCCTTGTCGGAGTTTTGCTCACATTCTTGATTCCCCCGCTCATCTCAGAAGTAAGCTCTCTCGCAGGAAATTTCGGTTCACTCTGGGGTCGTGTCATGAGTAGTTTTTCGCTGATTAAAGATCAACCCTATTACACTGATGATGTAGCTGCCGGTGTAACCCATGCGCTCAGCAACATCGAAAGCGCACTCTCTCGCTTTGTCCAAGGTGCATTCTTCGCCGTGGCTGGTGCGTTTGGTGGATTATTGAGCGTCATTATTACGCTCGTCCTCGCATTTTATATTGTAATTCAAGGCTCAAACCTCCAGCGTATTTTTGGAACCATCATGCCCACGAACTACGCGCTCTACATCACCTCTCTTGCCAACAAGATTCAAGAAAAGATTCTCCTGTGGGCACGCGGACAACTCATTCTTTCTGCATCAATTGCCGTTCTCTCATATATTAGCCTGTTAATTATCGGCGTTGATTATGCTCTCGTTATCGCGCTATTTGCTGGCGTCACCGAAATGATTCCCTACGCCGGACCCTTAATTGGTGGTGCGGTTGCTGTACTGTTTGCTCTCGCGCAATCACCATTTCAAGCATTTCTTGTTGCCATCACCTTTATTATTATCCAGCAAGCAGAAAACCATATTCTTGTACCAAAAGTGATGCAGCACTCTGTTGGTATTAATCCTATCTTCTCAATCATCGCGATTCTCATCGGTGCACGCTTCGGCGGTATTCCAGGCGTCATCTTTGCGATACCCGCAGTCACTGCAGTCGAAATCGTCATTCGCGAGCTTTTCATGACACCTCGCCAGAACGAAGAGCACGCAGTATAAGAACAAGCTATGCCCGCACGTCAATTCTGGTTTTTATGCACTGCCCTCCTCGCTGGAGCAAGCGAGGTAGTATTTCTCGCACCCAACTCGCTCACTGCCATGGTAAGTGGGCTTTCTATGCTGTTATTGACCGCGAGCATCACCCTTATTGTTCTTCGCAGCCGCGAAGGTAATCGGTGGCCATTTATTGCACTGCCCCTCGCACTTGTTGTCTCTGCGGGGAGTGTCATTGTGCTCGTAAGTGATGCCACTATCCGTGGACTTATTCTTGGTATTGTATCCTTAAGCGTCGGTGTGTGCGCCGACGCGATTCTCGCCACCAAAAAGAAAACAGCCACCACACACACCTCCGACAACCGTCTGCTCTATACTCTCGGTCACCTTGCCCTGCTGACCGTGTTCTTTACCACCAGTGGTATGGCTGCTCTAGGAACCTATTTTAGTTTACCCAGCGCTTTGATGATTGTAGTCTTCACGTGGATGATCTATATTTCTGGTCGCGGCTTTACTACCAGTGTCCCCCAACTAGAAAACAGAGAGCGCTGGAGCGTGATCGTCCTCCTCGTAGTGGCCATGGTTCAGGTATTCATAGCCTTCATTGCATTACCTTTTCACTTTATCGTCATCGGCGGATTAGTGGGCATTATTTTTTACTCTCTATCAGGCATTCTCCGCACCGCAACACTAGGATTATTAAACCGAACTATCATTATTCGCTACATGATCGGCGCCATTATATCTATCGCGATTGTCCTTGCAACAGCTCAGTGGATTTAATGCCACCCCATAATTTCATCATCAATTAGTATGAGCAAAAAAACATCCATCGAACATACATTGGCTCCTGACACTACGGTTATACAACCCCACCGCACCAATCTCACCGGCGCAACCATATTGGGTGCAGTGGCAGGTATTGCAACAAGCGCGGCAATGATTTTTTTCTTCCGCCCCGCAACAACAGTGATTACTGGTCGCCCGCCCTCAGTATCACCCTCAACAACCGTTCCGTCATCCACGCCGACTCCCCCTGAGATAGTACGCACACCAGTAAGCGATGCGATACTACGAACGCAGAACACTATTATTGATTTTTACCGCAACTCAAAAAATAATCTGTTCTCAAGTGATGACCGCATCGCGATCGGTGTTGCAGTAACCTCTGATGGTTGGGTCGCCGTCCCCGAGGAAACGTTCGCCCAAGCACCTGCTGATGTCGTTGCGGTGGCACGGGGAACAGAAAGCGTCATCGAGAAAAAAATCACCGATCCATTTTCCCATATTACGTTTGTAAAAATTAAACGCGAAGACCTGCAAGTGGTTCCATTTGCTGACACCATGCTACCGCTCGGCTCATCAATCACCCAATTCAATAAATCAGGCAACTTGAGCTTTGGCTTCTTAACGAATCCTCACAATCATCGCGCAATCACCCCTACGAGTTCCGAAACACTCGACACCAGCGTTGAGACAACCACCGATCGTTCTGTTGGCACTATTCTTTTTACGGTAGATGGCGCCCTGCTTGGTATCACAGGCAAAAAAGACATCACGACTCCAGGCACAACGGTGCGAGATGCCACCAAACTCTTGCTCAAAAAAAACGCATTCACGCGACCAAAACTATCACTCACCACACTTGATCTCTCGGCGCTTGTGACACGAAACAAACAGCTCCCTACGACCGGTGCACTGCTGGTTAAAAAAGGAGCCGCACCAGCCGTGGTAAAGAAAAGTGCTGCGGAAATTGCTGGCTTGAAAGAAGGTGACGTGATTACCAAAGTTGATTCCATTGAAATTAATGCTGACAACACCTTGTCCGAAGCATTGTCACTCTATACTCCAGGCACAACTATCCCCATAACCATTTGGCGTGGTGGTGCAACTGTCGAACTTACGGTATCATTGTAGACTATGGATTCATATCGCTATCTTCTCCGACATAAACGCAGTCTCATTTTGTTGATTGGCGCAGCTGTTGCATTACTTACTGGAGCAGCCACACTCTTCATGCCATTATCGTATCGCGCAACACTACGACTGCTCATCACGCAACGCGCAGCGTTTACATTGGACCCGTACACAGCGATTCGATCCACAGAACTCATTGGTGACAACTTGGCGCAAATCATCAAAACCAGTACTTTTTTTGAAAAGACTCTCAAAGCCGGATACAACATCGACACCTCGTATTACCCGACTGACGAAATAAAACGTCGTCGCGCCTGGGAAAAAACCGCCGAAGCCACTATGGTTCGCGGCACCGGTATTTTATCTGTTGATGTCTACCACCCCGATCGTGACCAAGCCGTACAAACTGCATCAGCGCTCGCTTTTCTCTTGGCGCGCGAAGGTGGGGACTACGTGGGGCGTGACATCCAAATTCGCCTGGTCGATGAACCGATTACATCTCGCTTCCCTGTCCGCCCAAACATCTTAGGCACTATGGCTGGTGGGTTCCTTGGCGGCATTCTCTTTTCTACTGCGGTAATTGTGAATGGTCACCGACGACGCAAGTTTGACTCATAACTATACTTTATGACGGGATTGGTCCCGCATATTGCCAAAAGGTTCTCTAGTATCACCAAGCGACGCTCGAATACAACAGGTATTGCGAGCGTTGTTTTTATTTTGGGCATTGCGGCGCCTTTGTGGCTGCCGCACGCTGCAGGTATTGCGCACATGTTTATATTCCCCACTATAGTGGCTACTGTATGTGCAGTAGCTATTTTCAAGAATCGAAAAAATATCCACGGGAACCTAGCGCCGTGGCTTGCGATCTGGGTTCTCTGTTTCACTCTTGGCATTACGCGATCAGCACATGTTCTTGCAACATTTACCAAAGCCCCTGCCACCGTCCACATCTCACAAAAAAGTGTGGTCACTGCATGGCAAGAACATCGCTACGGAACCTACAGCTTTGGAACTATCACTACAAAAATTCCATCACTTCCTGGAAAAAAACTTTCTATTATGGTGCCCGTGTATCCATCGTTTACTGGTGGCACCTACATCACGGTTACCTGTGATGTAACAAAAAATACCCTCAAATATGCGGCTACTGGCTCATGGTACGAATGCAAAAAACCTACTGCGCTTACACAAACACAAGATAGCCCTCATGTGCTTTATAAAACCCTCAACGCTCCTGTTCAATTATTTCGTCGCGCCATTGCCAAAACAATTCCCGAACCAGCTGGATCTTTTACGAGCGGTATCCTCCTTGGTGCTGACGACGCGATTCCACAGAATATTAAAAACGATTTTCGCAGCACCGGCACAGCTCACATTTTTGCACTGTCGGGATTTAATATTACGTTAATCGTCTCATGTCTGGTGGGACTCTTGGCATACATTGCACTCAGTACTCGAAACCGTTTTGCGCTGACCATCACAATGATCGGATTTTTTATCTTGGCGACTGGTGCGGAAAGTTCGAGTGTGCGCGCTGGTATTATGGGCGCTGTAATTTTGCTTGGCAGGCACACGGGGCGCATTGCCCGCACGAGAATTCTTCTACCATTAGCAGCGAGTTTGATGCTCCTCTCCAATCCTTTAATCCTGCGCTACGACACTGGTTTTCAGCTCTCCTTTCTGGCAACTATTGGCATCATCACACTCGTTCCAAGCCTCACCGAACGCATGCGAAAAATTCCCAACACCTTTGCCTTCCGCGATACGCTCGCAGCCACGGTTGCGGCGAGTATCGCCACGGCACCGATACTCGTTCTACTCGGCAATGCTATAGGATTTAAAAATATACTGGCAAACGTTCTCATTGGACCACTCATTCCCGTTGCGATGGTTTCTGGATTCACTGGAACGCTTGCGGGGATTATTCTTCCCCCACTTGCGCCATACATTGGCGCGATCACCCGCATTCCCGCGCAAACCATTATTGATACCGCAAACGTCATCGCCCATTGGTAAAATCCGAAGACTTGATTTTATTGGCCATCTGCATTATTATTCGTCTCTTCATTATTCATTCACCCTATGACACACCCGAAAGAAGAACGAACACTGGTGCTCGTAAAGCCAGATGGCGTAAAGCGCGGTCTCACTGGCGAAGTAATTCATCGTTTTGAAATGCGCGCCTTAAAGGTTGTCGCGATCAAAATGATCCAAGGTTCAAAAGAAGAGATAGCCAAACACTATCCATCAACCGACGCAGCCTGGCTCACGTTGATTGGAAACAAAACTTTGGAAAACTATCAGCAATACGGTAAAGATCCAGTTGCAGAGTGTGGTACCGCTGATCCGCTCGAGATTGGTAAAAAGGTCTACAGCTGGCTCGAAGAATTTATGTCCTCAGGTCCGATTGTAGCCATGGTCGTACAAGGTTTGCATGCGGTTGATATGGTCCGCAAAATCTGTGGCGCAACGTTGCCATCAAAAGCAGATATGGGTACCATTCGCGGTGATTACTCCACTGACTCCCCGACGCTCGCCAACATGGAAAAGCGCCCGATCCGAAACATTGTTCACGCGTCGGGTAATCTCGAAGAAGCTGCAAACGAAATTTCACTCTGGTTTAAGGCCGACGAAATTCACGGTTACACCCGCTCCGAAGAGGACATGCAGTTCTAAAGCAACATCTTCAAATCAAAATCAATTTGAGAGAGATCCTGGTCAACTGGGATCTCTTTTTTTGATTCAATCAACTTCATGGTCGCCGCTACATCTTGCGGGCGGTTCAAAAAGACGCCGCCGATAATGCGATTGTCTTTTATAATCAAGCGACCATAGGAACCACGCTCAACATCGTACCGTAAAATACATTCAGCCTTTTCATCATATCGATCATCGCCGACAAAACTTACTGCAAGTCCTGGCACCGCCACTGCACTATACGATGCGACCTGCCGCACTGCTTCGTGTGCTCCTGTCATATTTGCTCCCGCAATACGCCCATGGTGCACCGCATTTGCCCAGACTCCAACCTGGTGATGTGTGCCGAGCGTTGGATCGAAAAACTCTGCCACATCCCCAGCGGCAAAGATGTGATTCTGCGAAGTTTCCAAATACTCATTTACACGAATGCCGTGCATGCCTTGTTCTACAAAGCGCTCGAACGGGCTAATGTTTGGCGTGAGACCAATACCCAAACCAATAGCATCAGCAGTAATTTCTTTCCCACTTTTCAATACCACCCCCGTGACACGATGGGTTCCAAGAACACTCACCACATCATCATTGGTGATAATTTCTATATCGTGATCTGCAAGAATCTTTTGTAAAAACTGTGCCTCTACCTCGGACAATGCATGATACCAATACCAAGGATTACGAATGATAATAGTTGCGGGAATCTTGTATTTGATAGCAAGTGCCGCAAACTCGAGTCCGATAAATCCACCGCCAACAATGACCACATGCTTTGCCATGGGCAATTCCATCTTCAACCGAATCGCATCTTCCAGGGTTTGTAAATAATACATCCCTGCCTTACCTTCTCCCACCTTCCACTCTTTTGGCCGCCCACCAGTTGCAATCAATAATGTTTCAAATCGAATAGCTCCCCGTGTATCGGTTAGAACCTCATGAGGTCCAAGCACATCAATAACTCGACATGGCGCAATAAAATCAATCTGTTTCGCGCGATACATGTCCATCTGGCGCAAAAAAAGCTGCGACTCACTAACCTTCCCCGTCACATAGTGTGGCAATAACACGCGTGAATACAATCGGTGCGGCTCATCGGAAAGAATTGCGATCGTACCGACTTCATCAAGGCCGCGAATAGTTTCTGCTGCAGTGGTACCCGCAACACCACCGCCAACAATAAGATACTTATAGTCCATCCGATTCTTCTTCGAGTAAATAAATCACACCATCAGTAATCTCTAGTGGCGCGGTGCGTAATTTGGAACCCATGGGGGCTGGTCCGGTTTTTGCTTCACCAGTCACTGGGTCAAACCGTGCACCATGATGCGAGCATTTGAGCACTACGCCGCCCAATAAACACACGGGGCCACCGCTGTGCGTACAAACATTATAAAATGCGCGGAATGTTCCGCCGCCCGCATTGATGATAATAATCTTTTGGCCTTTCCAGGCAATGTCTTTTGCTTGCCCAACAGGAATATCAAACGTCTTTGCAAGCGGAATCCGTTTCATATGTTACGGATATATCTGCGCACCTTCTTCGTTGTACAAAAAGATCGCACGCGTTGGACAGGATTCTGCCGAGAGTCGAATACTTTCAAACTGATCATCGTCTACTTCGAGTACACGTTCATATACGCCTCCTTTTTCCGTGCCCGTATTATCAAATACAATTGCCTTGTTCTCATCATTCAATTGAAATATTTCTGGCGTAATGGTCACGCACGAAGCAGCACCAATACAAAGCTCGGGATCAACTTTGATAGTAATCTTGCGCATAAAAATACGATTCTAAGAAATAGGTGTTTCTGGTTTTGCACACTCTTCTGCTTCCATGCCCTCCCAAATTACGTCTTTAATTTCTGGAATCTGCTCTTGCATTTTTTCTTTGAGTGCCATACCAAACGTCATAATACTCATCGGGCACCCATCACAAGAGCCTTTCAACTTAAGTTCCACCACGCCGTCTTTGATGCTCAATATCTCTGCGTCACCACGATGCATTGCCAAAATCGGACGGATTTCCTCGACAATTGCCTCTGCCTTGGCGCGCACTTCCGCTTCTGTCGCAATAGCATTATCCTCCATAATATTTTTCTTTATAAAATCTGATAAGTTCCTCAATTGCCGGAATTGCCTCGGGATCACCAACACCGACTTTCAGCTTCCGCTGCACATCGTCGAGATTCAACGCACCTTCGAGCACCGCCTCTTCAATGTCTTTATCGGTGATATTTAGTCGCGCATCAACGATACGCGCGCCCTCAACAACAATCCTGCTATGTTGATCACTCATGCGGAAATATTCGTTCACTGCTTTATGAAATGCTTTATCAGCAAGGACAGAACAATGAATTTTGCGATTTGGTAAACCACCGAGACGATTCATGATGTCTTGCGGTCGCACCTTGAGTGCATCCGTTAATAGCATCCCGCCGTTTTCTGTCAGCATAACCGAATACATCGACGTTGATGCAATCGCCGAACCACAACCAAATGTTTTCCATTTTAAATCTTTTAACCGGTCAGTCTCACGATCAACGGTAATCCAAATAGTCATGACATCACCGCAAGCCGGCGAACCGACCATGCCCACCGCATCAAATGAACCTTCCGGTAAATCATCTAACTGCAGATTTTGCGGATGGAAAAAATGGTCTTTCACGGTATCCGTATAGACCCATTTTTGTCCGGTGTGCGTATTCACTACTTCTGCACCCGCCAGGTCCTTTGGTGTCATTGGTTTTTCTTCCATATTATTTTTTTTCCCAGTGCGGGCGACCCATGGTAATAAAAGCTTTTGCCGTCTTTTCATCTGCTTGCGAGCCAATGCGTTTCTCATCGCCTATCTCGAGACGAACAGGTGAAATCCGACGCAGTGTGGTAATAATTGGCGGCAACACTTCTAACACATAATCAATGTCTTCCATGGTTGTATCCTTACCCAAGGTAAACCGCATACTCGCATGCGCATACTCGTATGGCCGACCAATACCCAAAATCACATGCGATGGGTCTAAGGAAAGCGAATCACAGGCAGAACCTGTTGATGCCGCAATGCCGTGTTCATCCAAGTATAAAAGCATTGCTTCGCCTTCAATCTCTAAAATGGAAACGTTCACATTATTTGGCAACCGTTCGGTAGGGTGACCAGTCACCACAACCTTCGGAATACTCTTGAGAATTCCTTGCATCAATCGATCCCGCAGTTCCACCAACCGTTTTGATTCCTCTTCTCGATTACCTGACACCAGTTCGAGTGCGACCGAAAGGCCAATCACGCCAGCCACGTTTTCGGTACCAGAACGCATACGCAATTCTTGACCGCCGCCATAGATCATCGGCTCCAAACGAATGCCGCGACGAACATACAAAAGTCCGGTACCTTTTGGCCCATAGATCTTCGACCCATTAATGGTCATGAGATCAACTCCCAGCTCGGTAACATTCAAATTCAAATAGGGCGCGGCTTGGCAGGCATCGGTATGAAAAAATGGCGCATCGTTTACCGTGCGACCCAATGATTTTTTGTATGCAGCAATGACGTCAGAAATACCTCGAATATTATTAATCGTGCCAATCTCATTATTGGCGTACATAATAGATACGAGTGTTGTCTCTGGAGTAAGCGCCTCTTGTACGGCGAGAGGAGAAATACAACCGAACTCGTCGGGGGCCAAAAACACTGCATCAAAAGCTTCTTTCTTTGCCAAGTGTTCTGCAGGTCGCAATACAGCATGATGTTCGATAGCACTGGTAATAATACGTGTACCTTTCGCCGCATATGCACGCGCAACACCAAAGATTGCCAAATTATCACTTTCCGTACCGCTTCCAGTAAAGACAATTTCTTCTGGGCGGCTACCAAGAACACGCGCCACGCGCTGACGAGCTGACTCAAGCGCTTCTTTTGCGTGTCGTCCTTGGCGGTAAATCGCACCCGGATTTCCAAAATCATCGCCCAAATACGGCAACATTGCGTAACGAACCCGCGGGTCCATTGCGGTTGCTGCAGCGTTATCAAGATAGACAATACGTTTCTCCATAATGTGTAGTTAAGAATAGAGGAATTGACCATTTTGTCAATAAAAAAGGGTAAGCCGCATGCTTACCCAAACCTGACTCCTCTCTGTGTAATCATTTATGTCACCCGATGCCACACCATGTGCGCAACGGGTGCTGGGGTGATTTTAAATACACCTCCCGCAATGCCATGGATGCCGCCAAACACAATATGGTGCCCCTCTTGTATCGATCGTTCAAATTCAACGGGCCCCGCAACAATTTCATCGTGAGCAGAACCCAACACGCTACGGCACCGTGGGTCAAAGATTTTTAACTCATCCTCTTCGGCATCATAGCAATAGACTTCATCCCGAATAAGATAATCACGATGAGCCGCATCAAACTCGAGATTCAAATGCATCGCAAACAAATGTCCCGGGCGAAACTCATGAAAGTACACCGTGAGTGCACACCGTCGTATCACGGGTGCATCAATGCGAAAGCTGTGAATAAGCTCCTGCCCGCAGAGCAACGTCAGCTTTCCCACACACACAAAACAATTTGGATGCACGATCCCTCCATTGTATTTGGTTACTACTATCTTCAGAAATCAAAGAACTGACAAACTGTAGTTGATGGCCGCTATTGCGTCAAACTCACGCATTATCGCCCGCAATAAATCCCGTCGTCCAACAAAGCTGCAACGAAAATCCCCCCGATGGTCGATTAATATGAAGCAGATCGCCGGTAATATACAGATTCGAGAAAAGTTTTGAACGCATGGTCTTCATATCCATCTCAAGAAGTGCAATACCACCGTCAGCCACCACCGCGCGATCGTAACCCATAAGGTTGGTGATGGTTATCGGCAGAGCCTTTAAGGTGTGAACGATCTTTTTGCGATCGTCTTTTGTAATGCTGTGTACCTTCGTATCAAAATCAATAGTACTGAGCAGTGATTGAGCCGCAACGGACATGCCTGGTGGCACGATAGTTTTAAAAATAGTATTGAGCTGTTTATTTTTATTCGCATCAAACATTGCCAAAATGCGACCTTCGAGCGCTCCCAGGTCTTCTCCTGGAAACATATCAATAGTCGCCGTAACATCCCCCGCCTCTAAAAGTTCCGCAACCTTTCCAGAACTATTCAAAATAGTTGGACCAGACAACCCAAAGTGCGTGAATAGAATATCTCCAAGTTTCACAAACTGTTTTTTGCCATCAAGGTAAAACATAATCTTTGCACCCTTGAGTGAAGTACCTGCCAATGTTTTGACCCACGATTCCTTTACGGCAAGTGGCACGATGGTTGGGGTCGGTTGTTGTACCGTGTGACCCAAATCTTCAAGCCAATGAAATCCATCCCCCGTTGATCCTGTTTCGGGATGTGACATACCCCCGGTGGCAAGAATAAAAGACTTGGCGGTAATTGTTTGACCATTCACTTCGACACTGACCACCTGACCATTGGCATGGTTCATTTTACTCACTGCACTATTCGTACGAATAGTTACCTGAAGACTCGAAAGAGATTTTTCCAAGACCCGAAAGACGTCCAGCGCTTTATGGGTTGTGGGAAAAGCACGAAAGCGGTCTTCGACGACGAGCGGTAACCCGCGCGATTCAAAAAATGCGATAGTTTCTGTTACCCCGAATTGAGAAAATGGGGTAAACAAAAATGGCGCTGCTTTCCCATAGTTTGCGAGCATGGCGCGTGTGTCGGGGTTTGCATTCGTGATGTTACAGCGCCCACCACCGGTAATCTTGAGCTTCTCGCCTAGGGCATTATTCTTCTCGAGAATAAGCACCCGCTTCCCGCGGAAGGCAGCTTGATACGCCGCCATCATGCCTGAGGCGCCGCCACCGATTACAATCACATCAAATGTCTGTCTCGAGTTATGCATAGATAACTACGCAGATTACTATATTTCACTAAAATAAGATAGATGAGCCCCACAGGTCTCTTATTATAGCTGCCCATACCCCAAAGAGGCCAGATTGGCACAAAAAGCCCTGTTGTCATTGACAAATTACAGCTTTTATGATATTGTTCTCAATACAAAAGAGGTGTTGTGAGAAAAACCAGTCGATTTTTCAAGCAGAGGTACCATTTTGTAGCTAACTTATCTATAGAGCACAATCCTATGAACGGTGTTATCAAAAAGAAAACCGACAAAGGCTTTGGATTCATTGGTGCAGATGGTATGGAGAAGGATCTCTTCTTTCACGCCAACTCACTCGTCGGAGTAACTTTCGACGAAATTCGCGAGGGCGATGCAGTCACATTCGAGACTGAACAGTCCCCGAAAGGTCCAAACGCAGTCAACGTACAGCGCGCCTAATAGCGCCTGAACGAAAACCACCCCGAGCAATCGGGGTGGTTTTGTTTTTATGCACCCAATCGATTCCTCTCCATTTTTTACAATTAAAAAATGGACCCCACCGGGATCGAACCGGTCGCCTCCGCATTGCAAATGCGGCGCTCTACCAAATGAGCTAGGGGCCCATGAATCACAGGCCAAACAGTACCACGAGTTTTAAAAAGAATCAACCTTGTGTCTCTTCTGCTTTGGCTGGAAAGCCAAGGAGGTCGTAGGTGACCGTATGGGTGCGTGGATTTACGAGTTCGAAAATGAGCTTCTTTTTGCCAAAGAGATCATAGAGACCGTTATCGTTTCCAAGCCCCGCGCGCTCTCGATAATAGGCCGCCGCACCATCGTTCCAGATAAGCGCATACTCCCCGCTTTTCTTTGCAGCTCCATCCACTAAAACATGAAAAGCGTTTGCGGGTGCATTCATCACACACTTCGGGCAATACACAGCCTCAACAATGTCTGCACCAAAATTAGCTGGTGAGATAAAGGGAATGTGAGAAGTCTTGCAATTACAGGTAATAGTGAACTTGGTCATACTACTGGGCAGCCAGGTTTGGTGGTTTCTTGCCGGTAAGTGCAGCAATGATATTTTCTGCCGCAACACGACTCATAGCCTGCCGAGCCTCGATAGTAGCTGACGCCGTGTGCGGGGTCAAGATGACGTTTTCGAACGACTTCAGCGCTACATGGTCCTTGAGATCACAATCAATCGATGGTTCACACTCAAAAACATCGAGCGCAGCTCCCCCGATAAGCCCATCTCGAAGTGCCTCGAGCAATGCTTTTTCTTCTATCACTGGCCCGCGTGCAGTGTTGATCAAAAACGCGGTTTTTTTCATAAGCGACAGCGTATCGCGGTTCATGAGATATTTTGTCTCCGGTGTAAGTGGCACATGCAGTGATACAAAATCAGAAGTTGCGAGCAATTTTTTGAGCGGCATGTTTTTTGCTCCGTATTGCTTTTCAAAATCTTCGTGCGTCTTATGATCAAAATACACAACGTTCATACCAAACCCCATAACCGCATGTTCCGCCGCCACATAGCCGATACGCCCAAGCCCAACAATACCCAGCGTCTTCCCTTTGAGCGCGCTCCCAAGCATCATTTGTGGCCCCCAACCAGTGTATTTACCCTGGCGAGTAAACCTATCGGACTCAGCAATGCGACGCGAGAGACCGAGCATCAGTGCTATGGTGTGTTCAGCAACTGCTTCGGCAATTTCTGGACCCGGCGCATTCGTAACAAAGATGTTACATTTCGCCGCAGCAGCCAAATCAATGTTATCAAAACCCACCGCATAATTGGCCACGATTTTTAATTGCGATCCCGCTGCCTTCAAAACGCCTTCATCTATTTTATCTGTCAAAATCGAAAGGATCGCATCAACTCCACGTACGCGCGCGAGCAATTCTCGACGTGAAATAATTTCGTCATGTGGATACACATCAACCTCAAACCCCTTGCTCTCTAAGAGATTGATCCCCTCATCGGGAATGATACGAGTTACAAAAATACGAGGCATAGCATTATTTTTTATATACCGTTGTCGCCGCTCGATTCCATGATGACACAAAACTAAGAAATGATTTCGCAATCGCTTCACTTGCAGCAGTTTTCGTTATTTTGCCTGCAACAAACTGTTTGAGTGGATCCATAAAAATGGTTCGCCCCACCGCAAAACCTTCCACCTGCCCGCTTTCTGCGGCTGCCTGTAGCCATGCGCGAACAGCGGTCGCAGACGATGCACGACCCAACACAACAATCGGGGCACCAGCAATCGTGCGAACCTTCTTCCAGTCCGAGGATTTCTTTAGACCCTCAACCTTCCACAAAGACGGTCGAATTCCCGCATCAATGATTTCCTTCATCATGGTTACCATGAGTTTTGCCGATGGTTGTTCCTTGCCCAAAAGTGGCTCAAGCAGTAATCCAATACCGTGCAACCGGCACCAGTCAGACAGTTCTCGAAGCCGTGCTCGCTGCGCAGCATTTACCTCTTCTTCTCCGACGATATATCGAACAAGGGCCTTTGCATATCGCGGAGAACGCTTGAGAATAGCCTTACCAAAATTTTTCCCATGGATAAACTCAAACACCGGTGAACCACTTTTCTCGGTCGTCAACGCGAATTGAATTTTTGCTTTTTGTGCGCGATCAAGAACCGTGCTACCAAACTCTTCATCAACCAAAACCATGCCCTCACCATTGAGCTGCGGCATGGCCTTCTTGAAGCCATTAAAAATAATTTCTTTCACAAGCACCATGGTTGATCGTTCGCGAGCAGTAAGTTTCTGATCGGTGATTCCAAATAGTTCACGCTCCAGGCCAGCGCGATGATCAAACGGCAAAATAAACAAAGCCATACATTATCCAAGCTTCTTAGGTACTACTTTTTTAAATCGTGCCAACATCATCTCCATATCATGAATATCCAAGAGTCCAGCTTGAGGTCCCACTTTTTGTATGACCCCCGCAGAATTTGCAGTACCCCACCGTAATGCTTCTTTCATCGGCTCCCCGCGCATGGCGGCCGCCAAATAACCTGCCGCAAACGCATCTCCTGCACCTGTGCGCTCTACTACTTTGACTGGCATGGTTGGCATACCATACGACTGCACACCATTATAAGCATATGCACCATTCGGGCCATCTGTTACCACCACAATCTCTGGTCCGGATTTCTTGAGCACGTGCATCAGAGCAATACTATCGAGTTTTTTGCCCACCAAGCGTTCTCCCTCTTCTTTATTGATACACAAAACCGAAGTAAGTGCTAAGACTGGTGAAAGTTTTTTTAAACCTAACTTCAGCTGATGTGTGCCAGGATTAAAAGCTAACTTCATTTTGCCATGAAGACCACGAATGGTTCGAACGACTTCTTCTTGCAGTTTATGGTGCTCCGGTGCTGCTGACGTGTAGTACATCCAGCGCGTGACTTCGAGTTTTGGAATAGCATAATCTCGTGGATGATGGTACACCAAAATAGTTCGCTCTCCTTGAAAGTTTAGGACGATTGAGTTGTTGCTTGGTTTTCCGCTGTCTACATGCACATACTTCATCATCACTCCTTCGCGAGCCAACGAACGCTTAATCTTTAGACCAGGTTCGTCATCACCAATGTGAGTATAAATCGCCGAACGGAGACCTAACCGCGCCCAAGAAACAGCAACATTACCGGCATTACCGGCACTTTTTTGTTCAAAACTCGTCACCGGAATCTTGTCGGCGTAACTCAAGCAAAGCTTACAGTCTTCTTTATGGATACTACACGTGACTGTTGCATCTTTGATACCAACAAAGGTATCGAGGGTAACATCTCCAATTGCAATAACATCGAGCATACTAAGAGCGCTTCCGTGCGAAGACGGTTTTCACCGCATGTTGAATTGCCCCCACTCCCATGCCCAAAGCTTCAATCAATTCCGTTGGTTCACCCGATTCACCGTAGCGATCGCGGACACCAACAAACTCCATAGGACATGGCGCAACCTGAGTAACAATCTCTGCGACGCGCGAACCCATACCACCGTGGACTTGATGTTCTTCTACCGTAACGATCGCACCACAATCTCGCGCTGCGGCAATAATAGCTGCCTCATCCATTGGTTTTATGGTGTGATTATTGATAACGCGACACTGTATTCCTTCTTTTGAGAGTGCATACGCTGCCAAAAGTGCATTATGCACGAGCGGACCACATGCAACGATTGCTACGTCTCGACCTTCTGTTAAGATATTTGCTTTCCCGATAGTAAAGGGCGTTTCTTCGGTAGTAAAAATAGGAGATTTTTCGCGTGTAAACCGAACATACACTGGCCCTGGGTATGCGGATGCCGCAATAATCGCTTTCCGCGTTTCGATCGTATCAGCAGGTGCGACCACTACCATGTTCGGCATAACCCGCATGGTGGCTATGTCTTCCAGTGCTTGATGTGTCGCGCCATCAGGGCCAACCGATACACCCGCATGCGCTCCGGCAATTTTTACATTCACATTTTGCAACGCAACACTCGTACGAATCTGCTCCCACGCACGACCCGGACAAAACGCTGCATAGGAAGCAACCCATGGAACCTTCCCCGAAAGCGCCATTCCTGCGGCAACCACCACGAGTGACTGCTCCGACACACCCATCTGAACAAATCGCTCAGGAAATTCTTTTTTAAACGCCAGCGATCGCGTTGACTCCGTAAGATCAGCGCACAACACCACAAGATTTTGGTTTGCATGACCCGCAGCAACCAAGCCCTGACCATACCCATCGCGGGTTGGGCGCTCTTCTAAATGTTCTGCGTTAAATATGTGCGGATTGAGCCGCATGTTCTGATTGATGTCCATACAAGCCTATTCGTGTTCACTTTTAATTTTGCCCCCCAGAGTCCTGAGCTCTGCGAGCGCAATCTTCGCCTGCTCTGGTTTTGGTGGAATACCATGCCACTCAAACTTTTGTTCCATAAATGAAACACCGCGACCAGGTATGGTGTGGGCGATGATGCATGTTGGTTTTTCGTAGACGGCTTTTGCTTCTTCCACGGCATCAATAAATTGCTCGATGTTGTGTCCCCCGATTTCAATAACGTGCCAATTACAAGCTTCATATTTGGCGCGCAACGACTCGAGCGGCATAATATCTTCAGTAAAACCGTCGATTTGAATGTTGTTGCGATCAATAATACCAACGAGATTTGAAAGTCGATTACGCCCCGCAAACAGCATGGCTTCATACGTAACCCCACATGCTTGTTCTGCATCAGACATAACGCAATACGTTCGCCATGTTTGTGAATCCATCCGCGCCGCATACGCCATACCCGCAGCTTGCCCAAGACCAGAACCAAGCGGCCCAGATGTCGTTTCAAGCCCCGGCAGCCTCCCGCGTTCTGGATGACCTTGTAATCGTGAACCGAATTTCCGCAAACTTTTTAACTCCCAAATCGGGAAATAGCCCGCTCGCGCCATGGCAGCATACCGAACTGGACAAATATGCCCATTCGACAAAATCAGTCGATCCCGTTCTGGCCATGTTGGGTTTTCAGGATCATGGTGAAGCACATGAAAATACAGTGCAGCAAAAATATCTGCCATACCGAGTGGTCCTGCAGAATGACCGGAACCAGCTGCCACCAGAGATTCAATAATCAACTCGCGAATCTCATTCGCAATCAATTCAATCTCTGCAATTTTTGTATCGTGAATATGACTCATGCAATAATCCCTGAGCGTGTCGAAAGGTTTTCTTATTATTCAACAATCAACTTCCCTGTCATGCCTAACGCTTTGTGCGAACCAACCTCGCACCACATGTCAAAGGTGCCAGTCTTGTCAGCAACAAATGAAACCGTAGCGCTCTCGCTCATCCCCTTCACATCGGAGCGAACATCGTAGCCGCCGATAAATAAATTATGCACGCCCTCAGCTGACTTCACCGTAATAGTAACTTTTTCACCTTTTTTCACTTTCACTTGCGATGGCTCAAATTTGAAATTTTTTGCGAGAATCGTAATGTCGCGTACTTTTGGTTCTTCTACTTTCGCCTCTGTACCGACTGAACCTTTGATAGCAATACCTGTGTCGGCATCGCCTGGATTTGCGACTACCGGTGCTTCTACGACGGGAGCTTCTGCAACCGGTAACGTCGCGGCAGGAGCAACATCAGTCACTACTTCGGGCGTCACTGCCTGACGACTCATACGCACCTTGGTTACACCAGCCACGACAAGACCTAACATCGTAAGGGCAATAACGATTCCAATAAGGACCGAATAAAACTTGCTCAACATATAAAGATAATTACTAATTTATCAACTGACTAATTTTTGTAACGCACTTATTTCTTTTTTTGCATCCACGGCATCAAGAAGCACTGACGATACCGCAAAACTCTTTGCACCAGCCTCTGTAAGTTGTTCGATGGTCTCTCTCCGCACACCACCATCTACTGCAATCGTTACCTTTGGGTGCTTTGCGTGGAACGCGGCAATCTTTTTGACTACTGTATCTTTTAATTTTTGCCCACTCGCACCTGGTTCAACACCTTTAAACTGCACACGATCGATGGAGGATAAAAAAGGAACTACCGTACTCCAGGGTGTTTCGGGTTTTAGTGCAATGCCGACTTCTTTATTATAAAGCCGACAGAGGTCGATCACAACATGTGCATCTTCTACAGATTCAATATGAAAAATAATTCGTGCCGCCCCTGCCAAAATCCACTCCAGCGCAACCTCGGCTGGCTTTGCAACCATAAGATCCACTTCAAACTTTGGCAGTTTTAATTTCTTTATGTCATCAACGCTCACGGTTTTCTTGCCCGCAAACTTGCCATCACACACGTCTACTTGTATGAATACGGGTTTTATTTTTGAAAACACCCCCCACTGCTCTTTAAGTTCCTTGGGCGTGTGTGCTAATATCGCTGGAATAATTTCTGGTTTCATATTATTTTTCGAGCTTTGCAATCTTAGCAATCCGCCGCACGTGTCGAACCTCTCCTGAAAACGGGGTTGTGAGCCAAGTCTTCGTAATCTGGAGCGCCTGGTTTTGCCACAAGTACCACCCAGAAAGACAGAGCACATTGGCGTCGAGGTGTTCACGTGCTTTCTTCGCTGGATCCACATCATACACATTCACCGCACGGATACCTGTTACTTTATTGGCAGCCACACACACACCTTCTGAAGATCCACAGACAAGAATTCCCAATGCATTTTTTGTAGCCACCACCTTCTTGCCGACCCTGGCGGCATAATCCGGGTAATCGTCTGCCGGATTAAGCGTTGGCGCACCGCAATCAACCACCGTATACCCTGACTTCGAAAGCCATTTTTTTACTGCTTCTTTGAGTTTGAACCCCGCATGATCGGCGCCAATAAAAATCTTTGGCCGTACTGACTTGCTGTTTGTACGCTTTGTAGTTGGCATAGGTACATAGTATACCATTACTCGCGTTTGACGTACGCTCATTTTCCTCGTAATCTTGTAGCATTATGTCAATACCAGAACGCGAACAAGAAATACTCACGAATTGGAAGGAAAAAGGCATCTTCGAAAAGACCTTAACCAAGAAGTCACCGAACGGTGAGTTTGTCTTTTACGATGGCCCGCCGTTTGCCACCGGATTACCACATTATGGCCATATTTTGGCTGGCACCATAAAAGATGTCATTCCGCGTTTTAAGAGCATGAAGGGCTATAGCGTGCCTCGTCAGTGGGGCTGGGATTGTCACGGATTGCCGGTGGAATACGAAACCGAAAAAGACTTGAAGATCTCCGGCAAACGCGATATCGAAGAAAAGCTTGGCATGGCCAAGTTTAATGAAGCATGCCGTTCTATCGTGCTCCGCTACACAAATGATTGGGAAAAGACTATTGAGCGCACCGGCCGCTGGGTCGATATGCGTACACCGTACCGCACCATGGACGCTTCATTTATGGAGTCCATCTGGTGGGTTTTCTCACGCCTTCACGAAGACAAAAAAATCTACAAAGGCAACAAAGTGCTTCCCTACTGCCCACGCTGCGCAACCCCGCTTTCAAACTTTGAAGTAAACCAACCAGGTGCATACCGCGACGTGCAAGACCCGGCCGTGTTTGTAAAATTTAAAATCACCGACAAAAAATTCTCGAAACCAACATACCTCGTAGCCTGGACCACCACTCCATGGACATTGCCTGCGAACATGGCATTGGCGGTTGGGGCTGACATCACTTACACCACTATTGTGGTAAATTGTGAACAACTCATCGTAGCAAAAGATCGCCTTTCATCGTTCCCTGGCGAATACGAAGCTCTTACAGAACGAAAAGGCTCTACTCTAGCTGGCATCACCTACGAGCCACTCTTTGGTTTCTTTGCTGACAAAGCAAGCGAAGGTGCATTCAAAGTGCACGTTGCAGATTTCGTCACGACGACAGATGGTACGGGCATTGTCCACATTGCTCCAGCGTTTGGCGAAGATGACTTCAAACTCGCTTCTGCCAATCATATTCCAATGGTTGATCCGCTTGATGGCAACGGCCACTTCACGAAGCTTGTCGCGCCATACGAAGGCATGTTTTTCAAAAAGACCAACCCACTTATCATGGAGGCTCTGGGCGAAAAGCTCCTCCATAAAACCACAACAACTCACTCCTATCCACACTGCTGGCGCTGTGATAGCCCGCTTCTCTATAAGGCCATCGACACATGGTTTGTCCGCGTCTCCGAAATGCGCGATGACCTCGTAACGGCAAATAAAAAGATCAACTGGGTGCCCGAACATGTTGGTGGCGGTCGTTTTGGTAACTGGATTAGCGAAGCACGCGATTGGGCAATTTCCCGTAACCGCTACTGGGGTACACCGCTACCCGTCTGGCAGTGTAACGAATGCAAACACGTCGAGTGTGTTCCATCCGTCGAGACACTCCTCAAAAAGGCCACCAAGCGCAATACGTTTATCTTCATGCGTCACGGTGAAAGCGAATCAAACACTCAAGATGTTATTAGTGCATCACTTGAAACAAGCGCTCAATATCCGCTGACAAAAAATGGTCAGGCTCGTGCAAAAAAAGCTGGTGAGGAATTAAAAACCAAAGGCGTCACCAAGATCATTGCTTCACCATTTTTCCGCACGCAAGAAACTGCCACCATTGTTGCTGAAACATTAGGCTTACCTGTAGAAACAAACACTGGATTACACGAATTCAACTTACCTGGCTTTGACGGCAAACCAGTTAGCGCGCACCAATCACAATTCTCCGTCCAAGAAGAACGCTTCCAAAAAAAGATTGGCGAAAATGAAACCTGGTCAGAACTGGTGGTGCGCATGATGACAACAATCAAGGCAATTGATGCTGGTCACGAAAACGAAACGATCTTGATTGTTTCGCATGGCGACCCACTCCTCATGGTTTTGTGGGCAATGAGCGCAAAAACGGCACATGGTGTACAGGACCTTACGTATCCAGAGTTTGCGACACCTATTGAGATTCCGTTTCTTGGTACACTCGTAAACGAGGCTGGCGAAATCAACCTACATCGCCCCGTAATTGATGCGGTGACGTGGCCGTGCGAGAAGAGTTGCGGCGGAACAATGACTCGCATCGAGGAAGTACTCGACTGCTGGTTTGAATCGGGTGCCATGCCGTATGCTTCAAAGCACTACCCATTTGAAGACAAGGCTGGTTTTGAACATTCTTTCCCCGGCGAATTCATTGCGGAAGGTATTGATCAGACGCGTGGCTGGTTTTACACCATGCTCGTGCTTAGTGTTGCCCTCTTTGGAAAATCATCGTTCAAAAACTGTATTGTCAACGGCATCTTACTCGCCGAAGATGGTCGCAAAATGTCCAAGCGCCTCAAAAACTATCCAGAACCCGAAGAGATCATAAACAAATACGGCGCTGATGCGCTGCGCCTCTATCTCCTCACCTCTCCATCCGTTGAGGCCGAAGAATCTCGATTCTCCGACCGCGGCGTTGGTGACATGAACCGTGTGCTCATGACACTCGGCAACGTGCTCTCGTTCTACCAAATGTACGCAACAAAAAATACAGACAAACAACCGAGCACGAAGCATCCGCTTGATGTCTGGATTCTTGCAAAACTGAACGAGCTGGTAGCCGAAGCCACGACAGCACTTGAAAAATACGAAGTACGTCAGGCCGCAATATTATTTGCACCATTCATTAACGACCTCTCAACCTGGTACTTGCGTCGCTCACGCGACCGCTTCAAAGATGAAGGTGCTGATAAAGATGCTGCACTTGCCACCACTCGCTACGCACTTATAACACTTGCCGAACTCTTGGCACCGTTCACTCCATTCCTCGCAGAACATATGTACCAAGAAGTTGGTGGCGAACAAGAATCGGTTCACTTGAGTGAGTGGCCAACTGCAAACAAAAAACACGCGAACACTACAATTGTTCACGAGATGGACACTGTCCGTGCCATTGTCGAAGCCGCACACTCGTTGCGCGCCGAAAACAAAATGAAGGTCCGCCAACCACTCGCCTCTTTGGCAGTTACCGGCACCAAACTCTCAGAAGAACTTTTGGAAATTGTCGCCGATGAAGTAAATGTGCAAAAAGTTGAACTTCTGAAATCTATCCCAGAATCATGGCCCAACAAGGCTGTTAGCGAAGCCACGGTTGGTTTGGACATCGTTCTCACCCCAGAACTCACCGAGCTTGGGCTGGTCCGCGAACTCTCGCGCCAGATCAACGACACGCGCAAAAAAGCAGGCCTTACGCCACAAGATCGCGTTGGTATTCTCATCCAGAGCGAAAATGAGATGGTGGTACATGCCATACAACACTTCAATGCAGAGCTCACAAAAGGCACATTGGCTACAAACATTACAATTGTTGATGCCGAAACCCCTGCCGACTTTGGGGCAACCGTTGAAGTCGATAGCGCACCAGTCTGGATCGGCATCAAATGCTAACAATCAACTCCATAAACCCGCTTGAAAAAGGCGGGTTTATTTGTTTTCAGGGCGTGCTATACTGGCCATAATGATATGATCTCTTACTTATCCGGGTCCATACTAAACAAAGGCAAAGACCACGCCATTGTCCTTGTTCACGACATTGGCTACAAAGTCTCTATTTCTAGTGCTACACTCGAATCACTCACCATCGGTGCGCCTATAATCCTTTACACGCACGACCACATCCGAGAGGATGCCCGAGACCTTTTCGGATTCACTGAACAGGCTGACCTCGTCTTATTTGAAAAGCTGATTTCCGTTTCTGGTGTTGGGCCAAAAATGGGTCTCACCGTCCTCTCTCTGGGGTCAGACCGCGTGCGTGATGCTATAGCCAAAGGCGATGTCGGTATCCTTACCTCTGCTTCTGGTGTTGGCAAAAAGACCGCACAAAAAATCATCCTCGACCTTAAAGGTGTCCTCTCCGAACAAGGCATCACCACCATCGACACTGATGCCGTCGAAGCACTTCGTCGCTTGGGGTACTCTGCCGTCGAGGCTCGCGATGCCCTCGCTATGGTGAGTGGCGCCACCGTGGAAGAAAAGATTAAAGCGGCACTGAAAGTCCTCTAATATGCTGCGCATTACAGAATGGAAAGACGCTCAAGCATGGAATAATTTTCTTCTCTCGCTTGCAACCCAAACAGGACTTTTTCAGCAATCTTGGGAATGGCTCCAGTTTCAACATACGCTTGGCCGCACCGCAACATATCTTGCCATCCTCTCTCCACATGAAACCCTTGAATCTGGACCGCTCCATGCCATCATTGGCCTCACTCACCTACCGCTTCCGCTTGGTAAATACTATTGGTATAGCCCACGCGGCCCCATCATGAAGGACGAAATGAACGCTGCAGAATTCTTGGATCTATTCAAGGAAATCCGACTGCACTTAGAGACGACGAGTACTCGCTCATCCGACATATTTTGGCGCCACGAACCACTTGCAAATACTGCTCCACTACATCGAGGTGTCAGTGGCTACGGCGCCATCCAGCCACTCGAAGCAACAAGCCTCAAGACCAGTGGCGGTAAGTATCTTATTGGCAAGAGTATTCCCGTCGACCCCGTCCAACCCAAAAAAACATTGGTTGTTGATCTCACTGATTCAGACGAAAAACTCTTTGCGGCAATGCACGACAAAACACGCTACAATATTCGCCTGGCGACCAAAAAAGAAGTACGCGTGGTGATAGAGCCCGCGACCGGCAAGCCCATGGAACAATTTATTGGCATGTTGAGTGATACCGCTCGCCGGAACGGTTTCCGCATGCACGACGCCGAGTATTACCGAAAGATGGGTACATGCTTGCATAGTGAGCATCTTACTCACGCAAAGTTCTCCGTACAACTTGCCATGGCCTACGATGATGACAAGCCGGTCGCTGGCGCGCTGTTAGGATTTTTTGGCGATACAGTAACCTACTTGCATGGCGCGTCAGACCATGACGCTCGACAACTCATGGCGCCATTTATGCTGCATTGGGAAGTAATGCGCTTTGCGCGCAAAGAAGGCTACCGCTATTACGACTTCTGGGGCATTGATGCACAAAAATGGCCAGGCGTAACACGTTTCAAAATGGGTTTTGGTGGACACGTTGTCGAGTATCCTGGGGCCTTTGATTTGCCGCTCAAGAACATGTGGTATAAGCTCTACCGAGTCGCGCGTTCCTTGCGGCGAATGTAACTAGGCACTATACCTTTGCTCCCGTAGCTCAACGGATAGAGTATTGCCCTCCGAAGGCAGTGATGGCCGTTCAAATCGGCCCGGGAGCAGGAGCGTGGCGCTGAGATATGGATATCAAAAAACCAGGCTATTGTAGCCTGGTTTTTATCTGCTATTATTTCTTTTTCTTTGGTGGTGCGGCGGCTTTTTCTTTCAACGATTCAAGCCGAGCCTGAAGTTCTTTGCTGTCTGGGTAGAGTTTCAATAAGGCTTCTGTATGAAGAATGGCGTTCGCATAATCACCTGTAAAGACATAGAGATCAGACAGTACCAGGTGAGCATCCACAAAATTTGGTGCAAGCTTCACCGCACGCTCAAGTTCGGCAATTGCTTCTACGGTTTTCTTACCTTCGCGCAAATACATAGCAACCTCATAGGCAACCCGCGGATCATATGGCGCCGCCAAGCGAGCATTACCATATGCAACGAACGCCTTCTCCTCCTCAAGAGACGAAGCATACAAACGGGCCAATTCTAAGTGCGCCTGTACATACGCAGGTTGTAATGCAATTGCCTGCTCGAGTAACACAACTGCTTTGGTATTATCAGGCTTCTCACCTTTTGCACTCACGAATGCCTGAAGCCGCTCGGTAACACCGAGCGCTGTGACCACGCCTGGATCTGTAGGGTTTAATTCTTGTGCACGCCCAAACGCACTGTGCGCGTCGGTGAGTGCATCTTGATTAGACGCCCCAGAAACCAGTTTTGCCTGGCCAAGCGTCGCCCAGTTCAGCGCCGAACCTGGTGCCAACATTGTCGCGCGAGTTGCAGCATCGAGCATTTGAGCTCTCATATATTGCAGCGCTGTCTTTGCTTCTGGCGTAACATCACCGCTGCCTAGCTGAGCGCTTGCCGTGTTCAATTGTGTCCGCCGTGCATCAGAAAGCATTCGCCAGTAACCATCATGACCGTTATCAAATACGATAGCCTTTGTCATGGCCTCAATAGCAGTGGGGGCATTTTGTGCAAATGCACGAGCACCACGGAGCGCAAAATATACTCCGCCTGTTCTTCGCACTACCACGACCGTTCCAATAACAAGCATAAGTAACACAAGTGCAACAGCACCATTACGAAGTGCTATTCCACGCTCAGAGCGAGCCATGGAAATCTCGCGATACGTGCCTTCTGCAAGGCTCAAGCCGAGAAACAGTACGGCGGTAAACAAGATAGTGGGGCTGACAGGTAAAAACAACGTAGCAACAAGTACCGTAAACAAAACAGACTGAATCGCTAGATAGGACCCTGTTCGGCGATCCCGAACAATACCTTTACCGCTCATCCATAATGACCAGAGCACCAGCGCTGTCCAAAGGAGACCCCCAAAAATACCAACAGTAACCAACAGAGTAAGGACCATCCCTGCGCCACTGTGAAAATCAATATTACCAAAGCCTTGGCGAGTGACCTCCGCACCACGCAAACGTAAAAACTGATTGGCGTACGTTCCTGGCCCTGACCCAAAGACTGGATTTGCATGCAGTGCTGCACCTGCAACTCGCACGCTTTCTTTGAGAGATATATTCACCTCGAGCGGCGTAGACACAATGCTCGGGATTGCCATAAATAAATAGACAATCGAAAGAAACAGGCCGATACACGGCGCCATCATTGATCTCGACAAAATCTCTTCTTTTCGAAATGCTGCACCAATCAAAAAGACAAGAGATCCACCAGCAAGCACTAAAAACCCATACCGATTATTCACCGAAATAAGAACGATAAAACTACAGAGGGCAGCAAGGGCTGCTATGGCATACAGTGCACGCGATGGTCGATACTCCGTGAGAACACCATATGACCCGACAATCGTAAGAGCTGCCATAACGACCAGTGCCAATGTGCCACCAAAAGGTGTCCAGCTCGAAATACCAACCCCAGGAAAGACATTCACATGATACAAAGAAAGCACCGAAAGACCCATTACCACTGCTCCACCGGTAAGCCAGGCATAGTAGAGCTTGCGTCGCTCATGACCAATAATAGCAACCAATATCATCACAATCGCTGCAGCAACATAGGTAGTTGCCGCATACCCTTCAACCCCATCATATCCATACAATGACAAATAGCGAGTCTTGCTCATCAGCGCGCTCACTATTGCTGAGAGCGAAACGCCCCCAACGAGTGCGAATGTGAACCATTGGCGCGGAAGACTGAGTGACTTCCGACGAACAATGTGGACTAAGGTGGCCACCAACCCAACTAATGCAACACCAAAAAGAATGGTCTGACGGAGCCATTCAGAAATTGCGAGTGCCTTAGGCATATAGGCAAGCGGAATTGTCACTACACCCACAATCAGTGTGATGAGCACCACAAACAACGCACGGCTTAATCGTGGCGGCGCACTTGCGGGATTCGTCGCGTCAGACAAACGCATCTCCTCATCACTACCTTCATGAGAAGCCGGGATTACACGCTTAGGTTTTATCGTCCGCCTAGACCGCGAAGAAGAGAGTGCGCTCAAAAAATCTGCCATATGGATATAGGAAGTTTCAGCAGACGCTCCTGCTGAAACAGCAAAAACATTATATAGATAGTTAAGGTAAGACAACACCTCGCCCAACTGCTTTTTGGTCACGCACAAGATCAGTTGTCAGATGAGGAATCTCTATGTTGACCGGATCAGTAATAAGTGGATCGGTTGCTGTTAGTACTCCTTTAGCCAAAAGCTCAACCGTCTTACCTTGGTCATTCGTCACCGGAGTTAGCACTACATCAAATTGAGCTATGACTTCCGAGACATTCGAGGGTAGACGACTCATTGCCCAACGCACCGTACGAGTATCGGCATCAAATATAATTGCACCTGCCCCCACCCCCTGCTTTGTACCAAACACGACATTTTCCCCCAGAAGAGCAGAAAGGGTTACGTCCGCCAAATCACGTGATCCATTTTTAATTTTCCATTGAACGCGATATTTTGTTTCTTCGCCTACTCGGGGTGGTAATGGTCCAGCACCCACGGGTAAGCCCGACATATCATAATACATTGCAACACCGTCGGCTGAAATATGTGAACTTATCGCAATAGAAAAATCAGCGCTCTTTGCAATGAGTATTGCCGCTGTATTGTTGCGCTTCAACGCCTTAGCGCTTGCAGAAAAAACCACTTCGGAAAGGTCCGTGGTTGCGGGTGCTTTTATGGTAAATGGAATAGAAAAACGTTCAGTAGCAGGCAAAAGCTTTAACTTTTCAACACCCGACCCACTCCAGGCCACACCACCTTTGCTTGAAGATATTTTCACCGCAGATGTTGCCATACCCCAATCAATTGAGTTTGGGCTTGTAAGCTGAATATTGATATCGCCGATGGGCACACTTGAGTTATTTGCTACGATAATGCGACCAGAAATAGTATCGCCCATGCGCACAGGATCTGTGTCGTCGCGTTCGATAGATAGCGCGAGATCCCCTTGAGTTACTGTAAGTTCGTATGCAGCTTTTGCCAACACAATATCTTCTCGTTTCACTTGCGTAATAACTTGAAACGGCAACACTGTGGCTACCTCGGCAGATGATGTCACCGCACCAGTAATACTCATTTCACCAACCGCACCTGGTTCGAGTGCTGGCAATGCCCATGTCGTATCATGTAACGGTTTTTTGCTGGTTTTTGTTACAGAAAATGATGCGCCGGGGATAAAGACAATCTGCGTATTTGCAAGGGCCGCATCACTCGTATTTTTGTAGCGCACGGTAAACACCACTGATTGCCCAGCACTCGCCTCACTCGGACCATCAAACGTGATCTCGATCGGCGCAGTATCGATCACAAAACTACGATTTGCGAGTGACGTAAACTCTGCGTTGAACGATGCTGGCTTATAGGTGAGAGTACTTTGGATTTG
This sequence comes from uncultured Gammaproteobacteria bacterium, assembly GCA_964532925.1. Lineage (GTDB taxonomy): Bacteria > Patescibacteriota > Patescibacteriia > GWA2-47-26 > GWA2-47-26 > CAZHIP01. The sequence goes on along the minus strand of CAZHIP010000001.1, from coordinate 60,104 downwards.
AGCGTTCGTTCCAATGGCACCCAATGCACGGCCTTGGATTTCGATATCCCCTTTGGCCCCACGATCCAGTGTACCGAGTGTCCAGCTGGTCAGAGTGTCATCGTCGGAACGTGGCAAAGCACTTTCAGGAACAAATTCTTTGGGAAGACGAGCCTTCAGTACCGCGAGGGCGAGCGGACTACGATCATTGTTTTCATAATGAAGCACGATCTTCATTTTTGCTCCTGCAGTTACATGTTCAGGTGCATCAATTTTGACCAAGACAACATCTCCAGGGTTTGAGGGTATAAACAAACGAAAACCAAGCCAGGCTACCGCAGTACCTAACACTAAAATACCCACAAAATACCCAAATGATTTTGCCCAACGCGGGTCCCCTTTTGGATCAAGCTTGCTCATATCTGGGAGCGTACCATCTTCTTCGTAAATTGAACGCAATGTTGTATTGGGTGGTTTTTGGTCGGTCATGTCTTCGTACTTATGGTGTAAGCACCAATCGAGTAATACTATCGGTCGTCAATGCGCGTTTCATTGCATATCCCTCACGACTTGTTTCCTGGGAGTCTAGAGCGACAATAGTAAACCCTGGTGCATTCATCGTAAAATGAAAGTCCGTGGTACGGCCTGATTGCTTGGCAACCATAAGCGCATACTTATTCTGCATGTCTTTGGTAATACGGCTTGGCAACAGATACCTAAGTTGTACGGTTTTTACTTCTCCAGGGTCGAGTATGAACCAGTTTCCAAAGACTTGCTTCCCCGATTCTGTTGCAATAATTGTACCACTATTGGTGTCTATCTTTTCGGTAAGTTCTGACGCACGAACATCTTCGTCGGGAATGAGCGTTGATTCAGGGTTTTCAAATCGCCATGAAGGAGCTTTGCTGAAACCACTGGCCCCTAAAAACTCACTGCCTAAGGGGGCATACAGCCGAACATAGCTCACATTTCTGCCGCCTCGCAACGCATCTCCACGCAAACCTTCGTGGGTACGCGTCAAGGTCACATGAGCCACCATTTCTCCATTCTCGTTCACCGATACTTTATAGCCCACGACATCGTGAATGGAACCATCTGTCTTACCTCCAGCAACATTTGCCGAAACAAGCATGAAAAAATCCTTATCTCCGCTACGAGGAATACCTCCATCAAAACCCAATCGTGCTGCAGCCGACTGATTGGAATCATCACGGAAATATAGCTGGATCTTTTTTTCACTAAGACCAATGGCAGCAAGACGAGCAGCAGCAATTGGCGCAACCGCACCTGACTGAAATCGCGTGGCAAGCGCATCAAGAAGACCTCCCATTACTGCTTTTGGCGCAGTGGTAGCACGATCTCGTGCAATGGCTTTTTCGAGCGCCTCAACCACGGTACCGTTCTTGAGTGCTACAGGGCTAATCTCTTTCACATCGAGCGGCCCCGCCAACGCCAACACATCATTTAAAAATGAACTGTTGACCGCAATGACCCCATCGACACTCGACCCTCCCCCATCTTCGTAAAACGACATAATCTTTTTTGCTGTTGTAGGGAAATCTGGAAACCAATTTACATCTTGAAACTCAAACCGCGGATTGATGAGTGATAATGGTCGCGGCGCACGGACTGCAGTAGTGAGCCACCCCTGAAGTGCATATGATCCTTGCGACGGCATTTCGATTGACCACACACCGTCTTTGAGAGTCAGCACGGCAAAACTGCCCATAAAACCACCGGTCGGCCGAATCTCATTCTCGTTCTGAAATACGACAAGATACCGACTGTCTTGCTGCCCCAAAAATGCTTGCGCAAGCATGAGGTTATCTTTTGCGAGACGAATATAGCTCTTTGCTGGGCCTGTATCAATGCCCATGCGAGTGCGATCCACGTACCACGCAGTCCTCTCTGCAGCATCAAGAGTTTTGGTTATTGCAATAAACACATCTTTATTCCACGGAAAACGCTGTACGCCTGCCAAAGCAACTCTTCCTTGACCAAGCGCCGCAACAGCGGATTTCAACGCGTTCTGTGTTTGGTGCAATGGTGGCGCATATTTGAATACACCGCTTGCATCAATCGCATCTGCTGCTGCCTGCACCGACTCTTCGAGCGCATGCAGCGCACGCAACGCTCCCTCCAGGTCACCGGTACGCAATGAGGTACTTACCTGGTCGGAAAGCGCAACCATAACAATCTTTCTCTCCCTAAATTCAGCTTGGCGCACCTTTACATCGCGATATACGTGAATCACTCCAAATGGCAAGGTAAGCAATACAAGCATTGCCACGAAAAAGGCAATCGAAAGTGAGCGTGGTGGTACATAAATATGCGCGGTGGTCACCCGACTCGCAAGCCAGGTCGCAACACGTTTTCGCAAGGACAATTTCTCTTCTGCCACCTCTTTTACATGCTCAAGCACTGGAACCATAGCATCTACCAATGCTTCTGTGGTCGAAAGTAATTCTCTTTTTTTGCGCAACGAACGGGAACCAAAAGAACGAACACGACTTGCCGTGCGATTGAATTGCTGAAACGCATTGCGAGCGCGATCCGCCATTTCATTGCGGAATGAATCAATGGCAAATTCGATGGCCAGCGACCGCGGTGGTGCCATTGGTTTCTCTATCTTTTGCACACGAACACGCTCTTTTGATCTACCCAAATGAATAACGTGCGGTGAGGGTTGTACTCCCTTACGCGTGATGCGAACCGCTCGTTTGTTGTGGTGTTGACCCTCCATCGCTCTTGTTATTTACCAAACGTTCAAAAAGATGTGTATATTCTTCTGCACTCTTCTTCCAATTATATCGCACCGGGATAGTGTTTCCTACCTGAATCATGCTGGTACGCGCGGACTCGTCTCGAGAAACCAAAATAAGTGCACGCGCACAATCATGTTCATTTGTTGGATCAAAGTACTGCGGAGCATCTCCGAAAATCTCTCGAAAACATGAGATCCGAGAAGCAACAACAGGAATACCCTTTGTCATTGCCTCAAGTCCACCAAACCCAAACCCTTCAACCAGCGACGGACTGACTGCCATGTGTGCATGCTCGTAGAGATACGCAAGTTCACCATCGGTTGCGCCGCCAAAAAAGACTACATCTTTATCAATTCCTGAGCGCGCAGCATCGGATGCCAATCGCTCATAAAAAAAGTCTTTTCGGCCGACGAGTACGAGCTGACAATCAATCGTTTTTCGCGCTTCTTGGAACGAACGCAGGAGGAACGGCAAATTCTTATGCGGATACGCCGCACCTACATATAGTATATATGGTTTTTGAATTCCATGCTTCCCCAGGTTAACCACTTCCGATGGAGCAAGCTCAGGAGCACCTTCGTAGATGACCTGAATATGCTTCGTGTTCGGAAAATGCTTCAAAATCGCGTCGCGTGTTGAGCCGGAAACAGCCACGACCGCCTTGGCACGACGAAGTACCGCTCCCATGAGCATGCGAAAGGCGACGTATTTCAGTTTGTACCGCAACCAACTCTGCGTACTTGCGCGACGATCAGGGAAATCAAACAAAATCATGTCATGGATCGTCACCACATACGGCTTCCCGAGGAGCATCGGCACATTCCAGTGCGGGAAGTAATAGAGGTCGGCCTGCTCTTCTTTTAAGACCTTGGTATCAGTCTGCTCTTTCAATGAATACCACGGCGTATTCCAGATCTTTTTTACAAAGTTCTTTTTGGCAGGCTGATACTCGTCCTTATTTTCTTCTTTCAAAAACACTGAATACGAGTTTTGTTCATCGACTGACTCCAGGCCCTTCAAATGCTCAATTAAAAAACGCCCAAGACCTCTGTTCTTGAGACCATACAGTCTGGCGTCTATGGCGATTTTCATAAGAAGGTACTGTACCTATTTTCAAATACTTTTACCAATCGATGTGCGACATCTTCCCAGCGATAATGCGCGGCGCGTTCTTTGCCTTTCGCAGCATATCGAGCGCGCAATACATCATCGCTCATCATCGCAACCATTGCCTGACCAAGCCCTGCAACGTCCCACGGGTTAACAAGCAGTGCGCTATCTCCCAATGTTTCTGGCATTGCAGTCACTGAACTGGCAATCACTGGCACGCCGTGGGCAGCGGCTTCGAGTGGCGGGATGCCAAAACCCTCGTACCACGACGGATAGACGAACAGTTTTGCGCCAGCCATGAGTGCGTGCTTATCTGCATCCGGAATACTGCCGAGAATTTTAATGCGATTTTTCACTGAACTCTTTTGGTGTTCACGCTCGACATCCTTCCATCCCCAGCCTTTGGCACCAACCAAGACTAAATCATAGTGGTCTAATTCGTACGAATTAGCCACAGTCTCAAATGCGCGCATGAGATTCACGATGTTTTTGCGCGGCTCGAGTGTCCCGACATGCAAGATGTAGGGTTTTGTAAGAATATATGTTTCTTGTGCCTTCGTAATTTCACCACCAGACACTGTTGGCACATCAATACCAATACCGATCACGCTGACCTTGTCGGTATGAATCTTAGGAAAAAGCTCCAGGAGATCATCCTTCGTGTGTTGTGATACCGCGACAATATGATCAACGGTTTCAAAAAGCTTCCCGACGTTCAGTGCCTTGTGCCACAGCCGTTGCTTCAGGTTAAAAAAATGCGGTGCGCGAATAAAGGAAAGATCGTGCACGGTCACAACGACTTTGCCGTGTTTTGGCTTAGAAATAAAGTTCAAGTTTGGAAGAAAAAAGACATCTGCTTCGTCCGTCAGCGCATCTATCTTTGGCCACTGAGCAATGCGCAACAGCGGATTCAGTATTTTGTTTGGTATATGCGTCTGCTTCATTGTTACCGAGACTGGCAAAGGTCCGAAAGAAAGCTTGCTCCAAGCATTTTGCCAAAGCATGAGCTCATGATCACCTTGCCTCGCAAGTGCATGTATAATTTCTTTGGTAAAAACAGGTACACCACCCCCCAAGTGCCACATGAGCGGACGACCATCGATAACAATGCGCATACGAGATTACAACAACCGGTTTCGCGCGTCGTGCTCAAACGCAAACTTAGCATATTCTGTTTCGACAAACTGCTTGATCTGCTTTTTGAAATGCTCCTCGTCAAACTGCATGGCATGCTTACGGATCTGCTCGGGATCAAAGGCTTTGTGGTCAAAGTTTACCAAGGTATGTGCAAGCGCCTGCCACGACTGATCGTCAAAAAATGTACCTGTTACCTTATCTATCACCGTTTCAGTGGCACCACCAGCTCGATACGCAACAACGGGCCGCCCCGATGCCATAGATTCAAGCGCAGTAATACCAAAATCTTCGACTTGCGGATGGATAAACGCGGCCGCATATCGGTACAGCTCTCCCCGATCCTGGTCGTTCACTTTGCCCACAAATTGGATATTCGGCTTAGCCATGGCACGCAACCTTGCTTCTTCTGGGCCTTGTCCAAAAATCTTAAGCGGATATCCCAACTTATTAAATGCCTGCACTACCAAATCGAACCGCTTGTACGGAACCAAGCGCCCACCAGCCAAATAATAATCGCCGATAGTATCAGATATCTGGAACGAGCGCGCCTCGACCGGTGGATACATAACCAGAGATTCACGACCGTAATATTTGCGGATACGATGTGCCACTGTTTTTGAATTTGCAATAAAATGATCCACGCGCTCGCTCGTTAACCGATCCCACAAACGAAGCTGTGTAAGAAGAAACGGCACAAACCACTTTACGAGTCGATTGTATGGCAAACCGGCGACGTATTCATGCGTATCTGACCACAAGTACCGCGTCGGCGTATGGCAGTAGCAAATATGCAGTGTATTGGGGCGTGTGATCACTCCTTTGGCAAAGGCAGACGACGATGAAAGTACCACATCGAATTCACTCAAATTATGATGTTCTGTGGCGGCAGGCATAAACGGCAAAAACCACTGGTACTTACGAATAGCCCCCGGAACTTTTTGTAAAAAGGATGTATGAATGTTGCGACCACTAAACACGCTTGGTGCGCGAGACTTGTCGTGGAAAAGCACAAAAATAGGCGCCTCGGGCCAGATCTCTTGAAAGACCTTCAATACCCGTTCGGCACCGCCATCTTGGGTTAAATAGTCATGAACCAGGGCGATTTTCATACAAAAAAACGTGGTGTATGTTTACCACGTTTTGCCTCTGCCGTAAACACTTCCCTGCGTCTTAATACGCACCAGTCTTTTTGAACACAACCCCAATAGTGCGGAGCAAAATACTCAAATCCAGCCATGGGGACCAATGTTCAATGTAGTAGCTATCGAGTTGTACTTCCTCGTCAAAGGAAAGATTGGCTCGGCCCGAGACTTGTGGCAATCCGGTCATGCCTGGTTTGATCTGGAGCACCCGTTTTTGATTGGGTTCATACATCGCAACTTCTTCGTGATGGTGTGGCCGTGGACCAACCAATGACATGTACCCAAAAAGTACCAAAAATAGTTCTGGCAGTTCATCGAGCGAGGTCTTCCGGAGCACACGACCAACACGGGTAATGCGCGGATCATCTTGATCGCGAAACTTCACGAGTGGCCCTTTACGAATATCCAAATGTGCCAACTCTTTGTACCGCATCTCGTGCATGTTTGGTTTCATGGAACGAAACTTGAGATAGCCAAACAATACACCGTCTCTACCGACACGTGGATGTCGGAAAAATACCGGACCACGTGAATCAAGTTTTATTATAATCGCAACGAGCAACATGATGGGAGACGCAACAATAATCAACATGAACGAAGCGACGATATCGAACAAGCGTTTGTAGACACTCCCCCAACCATCCAGTTTAGTGCGACGTGCAGCAATAAGGGGAACTCCCGCAGCGGTAAAAAATGCCAAGTTTGCCGACTGCGTAGAAAAAAGATCTGCTGAATAGATGATAGTAATCTGGTGTTCAGTTGCAAAGGTTAGCAAGCTCTCTGATTCACGCTTCGACAAGTTCACCATGCAATAAATATCATCAAGCTGTTTGAGTTTTTCTACTTTTGCCCGCGATTCAGCATTCCAATTGTCGAGCGTCAACAACACAACAATGCCGCGACCTCGATGAGTACGAAAATCTGCCGCAAGTGCGGTGGCAGCGCTCGTGTCACCAATAATGACCACTCGTTTGCGGACAACACCGGCTCGATACATCGAGGATTCTATAAAACGAATCCACATCCGCCCAATCATGGGGAATATAATCGCAAATGCCCACGCTACCAAGAAGATAAAGCGTGATGAAAACAATTCACGCGAGAAAAAGAGCACCGCAAGCATGATCGCGGCTCCCGTTGATGAGGCCAAGATAATCTTTCGAAGCTCACTACCTAACCCCCGACCACTCTGTGGACTATACAGCCCCGAGAAAGCAAACAACACAACCCATCCAAGGCCTACCGCTGTGATCAGGTGTAAAAATTCTGTAAAAGGCAAATTAAAGATAACCGGACGAATCCCCGCGAGTGTTTGGAATCGCAAAAAATAAGCCGCGATCCCCGCCAATAGGATTGACGCATAGTCAACCGGCACCCGCAACATCATAAAAAACAGTTCGATGCGTTTCATATTTGTTACATCTACTCTACCGTAAAACTACCGGTGTCGCAATATTAAAAAACAAAAAATCCTACCGCGCGGATAGGATTTTTTGGTGTCCAGGTGACCTGTAAGCCGAATTCTGTCCTCTGCCGAAGCAAATGGACGACCATCTCTCTGGGACTGCACTCGCGTACAGCCTCATGCGTCATAAAGACTTGCACCAGGTAGGGTTTTCCACGTTTCTGCATTACTGCAGAGCGAGAGGCGTAGCAACACGCATAAACCTTTAGAGTCGCAACGTAACACCGCCTCACTTTTCACCGTTCACCCAAGCTTGCGCTCGAGCTAGTATTGTCTCTGTGGTACTAATCCGTCAGCACGGTTTCCTCGTGAGAGTTATCCATGTCAGACTGCCCATCCGTTAGATGGTACCGTTTTCCTCTGGCTTGCGCCAAAATTGGTGTTCGGACTTTCCTCTATAGATTGCTCTACAGCGGTCGCCCGGTCATCTGGACAACAATATACTAGCAGAAAAAAGGCTTTTTGTAAAGGGTCTATCTCCCGTAAATGCTTTAGTTATTCAAAATCTCAAAACTAACACCATACCGAGTATGAGGTAAGTAAATTGCTCTAACTCGCTTTCCTTTTAAGGGCTCTCCCCATGCATGCAAAGGAGGGAAAAGATAATAAGTAACTCTAGCTTCAGAGCCATTATCTCCATTTATCCTTACTGTTTGTATGATCCGTCCAACCCTACGACCCCCTCGTTCAGAGTAAGTCACCGTACCGGTAATAACATTAAATTGATTATGGATCGCCCGCCAGACATCACTGAATCCATTTAGGGAAACAATGATAGCTCCAATAACGAGAGCTAATCCAATAGAAATATAGACACCTTTCCATGGATTTTTTCCATGTTTTGACTGTTCCATTGATGGCTTTTTTGAATATTTTACATAATTTTTCACTATGTAAATCAATGGCGTAAGTAAAATGAGAAATATAAACAACAGTAACACGCCGATGAACCTTGCTACTGGATAATCAATAAGAACATAAAAAATGCTTCTCAATAAAACTACCCCTACAATAAAGCCAGCAATGACGAATAACGCCTTAAATCTTTTTGAACTTTTTAAAGATTTCGGCATGATTGAGATATTTACATCAAACCCATTTTCTCTTTCGCGATTTTCAGTTTTGCTTCGGCAAGCTCAGTGGCCCGTTTGGCACCATCAGCAAGAATGCGATCGAGTTCGTCGCCTGCCATATATTCACGAACTTTTTCTTGCAAAGGCTCGAGCATTTCTACCAAGCAATCCCCTAAGTCGGACTTAAATTCTTTATAACCCTGACCCTCGTACTTTTCTACAATGTCGCTAATTGCCATGCCGCTTGCATGATGGTAAATATCGATGAGGTTCGAAATACCAGGACGCTTTTTGTCATACGAGATAGTCCCCTGCGAGTCAGTCACCGCACGCGAAATCTTTTTCCGAATTGTGGCCGCATCATCCATGAGGGTAATCGTGTTTTTCTGCGATTTGGACATCTTGGCTTCTGGGTCATCGAGCGACATGATGCGTGCGCCAACCTTCTGCATAATTCCCTTCGGAATCTTAAACGTCTGGCCGTAGGTCTTATTAAAACGCTTGGCAATGTCAGAGGCGAGCTCAACATGCTGGAGCTGATCATGCCCCACCGGCACTACATCAGTATCGTAGAGCAAAATATCCGCCGCCATGAGTACGGGGTAATCAAACAACCCAACTGAAACATTCTCCCCCTTGGTAAGCGCCTTGTCCTTGTATTGCGTCATACGCTCGAGCTCTGACATGCGAATAACAGTGTTCAATAACCACCCGAGTTCCGCGTGCTCAGGTACATGTGACTGGATGAAAATAATGTTCTTCTTTGGGTCAATGCCGGCCGCCAAATACGTCGCCGCAACCTCGCGGATACGATGCCGCAACTCCTCTGGCTTTTGTGGAACAGTAATCGCATGAAGATCGACAATACAATAGAGTGCCTCAAACTCGTTTTGCTGATCAACCCATTGCTTGATCGCACCAAAATAGTTGCCCAAATGAAGATCCCCCGATGGCTGAATACCAGAAAATGCACGCATAAAAGTGTTTACATTAATGTCTTTCATGATAGGATACCTGCCAATACTATGCAAGGAATCACCTCTGCCTGCAAAGCCTGCGGGAATACTACAACCAGCCAAACTATTGTAGCCCAAGAACAAATGTATGGACTTGGTGGGTCATGTACCTATGGCGAATGTGGAGCCTGTGGCAGCCTGACACTCGAAACAATCCCCGAAAATTTGGGGTCGTTTTACCCACGTGACTACTACTCGTTTGAAACGCCACGTGCGCTGACTGGTATTAAAAAATTCATCAAGCGATTCCTTGCCGAACTCTACTTATTTGGACATGCGCCGTCACTCGGCCTTCCACTCCCCAACTATTACACATGGCTCCATCCGGCCCACATCGATGAGACTGCGCGCGTTTTAGATGTGGGTTGCGGTGCCGGACACTTGCTCGTTAGCTTGGCTAGTGACGGCTTGGAAAATCTCACAGGCATTGATCCTTTTATAACGACAAGTAAAACCGTTGGCGTGGTGAACCTGTTGAAGCAAGATATCTTTGCAACCAGTGGTGAGTTTGATGTCATTATTTTTGATCATTCACTCGAGCACGTTCCCAATCCAACAACCGTTTTAACCCGAGCACAAAAATTGCTCAGCACAAACGGAACCATTATTGTCCGCCTCCCTATTACGGGAACACGCGCATTTAAAACCTTTGGTGCCGATTGGGTCCAGCTTGATGCACCGCGACATCTTTGGATTCCAACGGTTGATGGCTTTAAAAAATTAGCGGAACAATCAGGGCTACAGCTTGCATCTGGCCACTTTGATTCCTCTGCCTTCCAGTTCTGGGGCTCGATCCAATACCAAAAAGGAATCCCTCTTATGGCAGAAAATTCATACGGCCAAAATCCCACCAACTCAATGTTCACCAAAAAAGAAATCGCCGACTTTGAAAAACAAGCGCGTGATTTAAATGCTTCTGCCGACGGCGACAGTGCGACGTTTTACTTGAAATAAAAACAGACCGCGTGAGCGGTCTGTTTTTTGTATCTTTTTACACTTCAATCAACACCGGCAATACCATTGGGCGGCGGCGAGTCTCATGGAAGAGGAACTGGCCGACGTCGTTTCTGACTTTATTCTTAATATAGTCTTCGAACGCAGGCGTCGTGCGGTCTCCCTCTTTCATAATCTTTTTGACCCGTGCACGTGCGCGCTCAATCAGCTCTTTGGATTCTTTCAAGTAGATAAAGCCACGAGAGATGATGTCTGGCGAGCCAATCATCTGACCCGTCTTTTTATCAATAGTCATGATGACGACGAACATACCGTCTTCTGCCAACATTTGGCGATCACGAAGCACGATTTCGGACACGTCACCGACACCGAGACCATCAACCATGACATAGTCGGTATTCACGCGCTCTTCGGTCAGGTGCCCACCTTTATCATCAAATTCAATAATTTGCCCATTGTCTGCGACAAAAATATTTTCTTTGGGAATACCAACATCCGCCGCAAGATCTGCGTGAGCCTGCAACATATATCGATTGCCGTGAATCGGCATAAAGTACCGTGGGTGCGTAAGGCGCATCATGAGCTTAAGGTCTTCTGCCTTCCCGTGACCACCAGCGTGAACATCCATGGTATCCGTATGGTACATCTTTGCACCATGACGAATAAGGACATCTTTCAATGATTGAATTGTGCGTTCGTTTCCTGGAATCACCGAGGAGGAAAAGACCAGTGAGTCGCCTGGTTTAATAGAAATCAATCGGTGCTCTTTGTTGGCCATGCGCATCAATTGCGCGTTTTTTTGGCCTTGAGCGCCCGTACAGATAACAATTACTTTGTTCTCGGGGATGCGTGCAAAGTCGGATTCTTCGATGATGGTATCTTTTTTGTACTTCATGTAACCCAGCTCGTGCGCAATTTCAAGACTCGTATGCATGGAACGACCCTGAATAAGAACTTTGCGCCCATATTCTTCCGCCAAACTGATGATGATTTGAATACGCGTTAAGAGCGAGGCAAAGGTTCCAAAGATAATGCGTCCAGGAGCTTGGACAAACACCTTGCGGAGTTCGTCAATGACATCGTGTTCCGAAATTTGCAGTCCCGGATACGTCGCGTCAGTTGAGTCAGACAACAGCATGAGCGGATTGCGAGCACCGTATGATGCAATGTGAATGAGATCGGCTGGCGTGTCATTGACTGGCGTGTAGTCAAACTTGAAATCGCCTGTGCACAATATGGTTCCGTACGGTGTCTGCAATGCAATACCAAACGCGTCAATAATGCTGTGCGTAAGGTGGAATGGTTCGAATACAAAATGTTTACCCAGAGCAATTTTCATCTTTGGCTTCACGATAACAATATTTGCTTTGGGGGAATTCGGGAACTCCTCTTGTCGCTTACGAATATAGCCAGCGGTCAGTGGTGCCGTAAAAATCGGCGGATTACCCAAGCGGTCGAGCACATACGGAATAGCACCGATGTGGTCAAAGTGACCGTGTGTCACCAAGATACCTCGAATATTTTTTTTCTTGGGGATAAGTGAGACGATGTTCGGAATAACAAAATCTACTCCATGCATATCCTCCTCGGGGAACTGAATACCCATATCGACAATGACAATGTCATCACCGCATTCGAACACGGTACAGTTACGGCCAACTTCTTCGAGACCGCCCAGCGCATACACGCGAAGCTTTGGCTTACCGCTCGAGTCATATGCCGAAGATACGACTGCTGACGGATCTGCTACCTGAGTTGAGTTAAGTTGTCCTACGTGACCACTCGGCGAACGCATAGGAGAGCGCGGTGTCGAGGTTGGTCGATCGCGGAAATTGCGACGACGAGGTGGCTGACCTGCTGGTCGAGCAGTGGTACCTGCCGGGCTTGTAGGCGAGCCTTCGCGATTTGCCTCGCGGACAGGCGGGCGAGACGGTCGATTTCGTGCTGATTCTTCAGTCATACGATAGTTGAATTAAGCGAGTAATTAAAAAGCTACAGACTACCTATTGGCATGTCGAGGCTATTCGCTATTGGTTGCGCATTATCAATTACAGATAGATATAACAGGCAACCAACAATAAACAGCGTCTCTTTTTTACATATTCTATGGTGCCCGGAGGGAGACTTGAACTCCCATGGGATTGCTCCCGCTAGCTCCTGAAGCTAGTGCGTCTGCCATTTCGCCATCCGGGCATACCCACGAAAGTAGGCAGTCCACCGTCTTACCAAGCAATGCGTTGTTTTACGTACCAGTCTCGTACAGAGTCAAAGCGACTCGAGGGGAATTGGGCAATTTTTGCCATATCCGCATGCAAACGACGCACGGTAATATACTGTGGTTTGGGACTGACTAAGAAAATTGCAGGCAATTCATCGCGCAACATTTTGCTAATGTCAGCATAGGCAGTTACCCGTTCGGCTCCATCCAGTGAACCACGCAACTTTTCGAGCAACGTGTCTACCTTACGATTGCGGTATCCCGCAAAATTCAATCCAGGATCCTCAATCTGACTCGAATGCCAATATGGGTACAAATCAATACCATACGGCATAAGATTACTCCACAACAACAAGTCATATGAACGACCACGGACCGCCTGGACAAAGTCTTGGCTGTCGAGCTCGCTCACGTTGAGCGTAACACCGATCTCAGTATATGACTGTTTTAATGCTTCGGTAATGTCGTGATAAAACGGATCCGCTGGGGCAAGCAAGGTAAACGTTACCGGAGCCTTGAGTTTAAGAATTGCAGCCTTTGCCTCTTCTTTGTCATACACATAGAGAGGACCAGCTGGACCATCAAGCACTGTCGGTACGGGTGAAAAACTTTCCGTGGCGCCGCCTTTCAGTTTCTCGACAATCCCCTTGCGATCAATTGCGCGCGATAATGCCTCGCGTACAACACTCGTAAGCCCCGTTTCTTTTGCATTGAAGTACAGGGTTACTACTTGTGGCGTCTCAAATGCAGTAGAACGGAATCGCTTTTCGGGGAATTCCGTGTCGGTGTGGCGTGCAGGAACAAATACTCCCTGTACACGACCATCCGATAGCGCTGCGATCGCACTAGGCAAGTCACCGTAAAAACGCACCGTGACATGGTCCAAATAAGGACGACGCTCATAAAAAGCTTCGTTTCGATTTAAATCCATGGCAGTGATTTCGCCAGATTGCTGACGTTCAATCGACTCAAACTGGAACGGACCAGTCCCTACTGGTTTTACATTCCAAACTGCATACGGAGCTTGCTCTGGCAAAACATTTTTCCATAAATGTTCTGGCAAAATACCAATCCCCAGCAACGATTCGAATGCCGGAAACGACTTACCCAAAGCAAATACGATGGTGGTATCGTCGCTCGCGGTAATCTGCGCATCTTTCAGACTCTTCCAATAGGGCGAATGCCATGCCGCATCTTGGATTGCATGATAGGTGAAAAGAACATCCTTTACCGTTAATGGTTCGCCATCATGAAATAAAACATTTTGCCGCACCGTAACAGTATACCGCGTGGAATCAGGGCTAACGACGACACGTTCGGCTACATCTGGTACATATATACCATCAGTAGTTTCGCGCATGAGCCCTGAATACACGAGCTTCGTGATATCGCGATCAACATCGCGGGTTGCTAACATCGGGTTTACGAGTCGCGGGGCACCCACTGCTCCTTCAATCCAGCGACCACCCTCGGCAGGCGCGAGCGCAAATCTTCCGCCCGTAAAACCAAAGAAGGCAACAGCGCCAGAAACAGCAAAGACAAGCACCAAGACACCAAGAATCCGCCGTTCTTTTTGCGAAAGAAGCTGGGGCAAGCGGCGCCACTGTGCCACAGTTGGTAGCGTGCGCTCGTTTTTCTTAAAGACCAGCTTTTTATCAAGCTGTACTCCTTGTTTTTTTACCGCTATCGTCAACTTTTGACGAATCCGGCCAAAGAACCATGATGGCTCCATGTGAGGTAACGGTCAAAATTAACCAAGAATGAAAGTTGCTGCCAGTGAACCCAAGAACAAGATGGATGCAATGATTGAAATATAGAGGAGACCCTTTTCGATACCGCGCTTGGTGCGATACACACCACCATCACCTCCAAATACACCACCAAGGCCAGAACCGCGTTGCTGCATGAGCACGCTGATGACGAGAACAATGGCTGAGACTACTTGAATGATCGAGAGTGCTTGTTTCATAGTATCAGATAACCAAATCGTATTATTTACTTTTCTTCATTATATGTGCCAATAACCGCTTGGTACCCTTTCCGCTCATGCGCATCGAAGGACTCCGCTTCTTTGCCCGGCGTTCAAACTGACTTATTCTATTTTTGAGAAACGCCTCTGACATATAGAGGGAAGCGAGAGTTCGTCTCAAATGAAAGCTCCAAGCGAAGCGCACACCAATGTAGTAAATTATGATATACTACAAGCACTTATTTGTCAAGCCAAACCCGAGATTTTTATGAGCCGAACTGCGCGTGTTTTCCTCGGTGTTTTAGTCGGATTCATGGCCTCTTGTGTGGTGGCGTTTATTGTCCTTGTGGGCTTTTATACGGTTAAAATTCGTCGTGGCGATACCATCACCGGCGTCACCACCACGAGTGGCTTTACTCGCTCATCAAGTCTACCACGCACCACCGCGATATCAACAGAACTCATCGCCAAAATCGCCGATACTGATGGTGACCCTACCTTTGGTGAGCCAACCGCACCTATTCAGATAATTGAATTTGCTGATGCACAGTGCCCCTACTCTGCCGCGTTCTCCCAAACCCTTCGAAAAGCCATGCTCGCGTATCCCGACAAGTTCCATTTTGTCTTTAAAGACTTTCCCCTAAACGACATTCACCCGAATGCAACACGCGCCGCACTTGCGCTTTCGTGTGCAAACAAGCAAAACCGTTTCTGGCAGATGCATGACAAAGTCTTTGGTAGCCAAGACAAGCTCTCCGCTACCGACCTCCAGGCGTATGCCAACCAAATCGGGCTCAATGTAAATGCGTTCCAACTCTGCCTTATTGATCCCACCACAAAAAAAGAAGTTGCTACCGACACTACTGTTGGCACCGAAGCTGGTGTTGCGGGCACCCCAACATTTTTTATCAACGGCAACAAAGTTGAAGGAGCGATTCCATCGGACTTGTTCGAGAAACTGCTTACGAACAGTAAATAAATATGCGCTTTAGAAAATCCGCTCTCATTCTGGCACTCGTCGTCATTCTTTTTAATAGCGCAACCCCTCAAGTATTCGCCCAATCACAACCAGCCACCCCCCAAACTCCTCCCCAACAATGCTTCAAACAAGACGAGTGTGCCACCGGAAAGTACAAAAATAGCTTTGCCGTTGCGAGCCAAGAATGCAAATCTTTTGTTCCCTATACATATAATTGCATTTCCTCCCCACCTCCCGTAAAACTCAACACCCCCCTCGCTGGACTTACCGAAATCACCGGCCTGCAAAACTATATTGTTATCATTTATAAATTCCTCATCGGGTCAGCAGGAATACTCGCGGGCATCATGATTGTGATTGCTGGCTTTGAATGGCTTACTGCCGCTGGAGATAGCGGGAAGATTAAACACTCCCGAGAAAAGATAATGAATGCGCTCATCGGGCTCGTGCTTGCACTTGGTTCATACACCATCCTTTATACCATCAACCCCGCGCTCCTAAGCCTACAGATGGCACCGATCAAGCTGATTCGACAGGAAGAAATGCCCGCCAAAAGTGAACGATGCACTATTGGTTTATCGGAACTCACTGCTACAGCGAATGGTCCGGCGGATCGAGCCGCCTGCGCACTGCAATGTGGAGGAGCTGACAAAATAATTGCCTACCAAGTGGAAAATGGTGCTGGATGTTGTTCGTGCAAAAACCCATGTGCAGCATTGGCGGCACGTGATCCATACTCCGATCGAAGCCGTGAAGCGGCACAACCCGCCGCAGATCCCCTCGCCCTCGAGAGTGGTTACCAATATAATGGCCAAAGATATTACATCGAAGTTCCACGACCCAGCGGAACATCGTGTGCCTCTCGATGTGGTGCTGCGGGGTATTTAAATCATGCAGTGCTTGATCCTTGCACATGGGCACAGACAGCATCAGCAACCCCCGCGGACGCTGCAAAAAAAGAACAGCAGCGCGCAGCCTGTCTCGCTGATGCAACAAAAGTAAATGTATGTTGCCAATGCACCGGAGACGACCGCGTTCACCGATACGATCGCGGACCTGGTGATGCCGCTCGTTGCCAAGCGCTGAGCAACGACCCGAACCCAACTGATTGTATGGCGTATTCCGGCGCAGATGGAATGTGTACATATGGCGATCGCAAATGCACATGGAAACCTACTACTTGCAGTGCAAGCCTACCTTGCCCTAATCCCACCAGCCAGCAATGCATCGACAACAAATGCATCACTACGTCAACCCCAAATGGAGCCGAAACTAACTGTGCAGCAGCCGGTGTAGCCTGTGGCAGTGATAATAATAGTATCGAGTGCTGTTCCGGAAACTCATGCATCACACGAGTCCTTTCATCAAATTACTGTAGACCTGATTTAGAGGCAACAAAAATTCCAAGAGGCGGTCTGTGTGATAAAGACTCTGACTGCTCGAGTGCGTGCAATGATAGCAATGAGGGTATGCGCCTGGATGGTCGCAGTATGAGTTGTGGCAGCACCCCTTGTAATGCAGACCGCCAATGCACTACTGCATGCAACAAAAAACGTTGCAAATAGAAATTAGGCCAAACCCTTGAACCTTTCTTGTTTCCCGTGTATACTCGGTTCGTTGATTCTTAGCCATCCAGTAGATGACTACCAAACGAACTGCCTCAAAACGCGCCCCAAAACAGAAGATCGACAACGATAATCTTGTCATTAAGGGTGCGCGTGCCCACAACCTCAAAAACATCGACATCACGATCCCCAAATACAAGCTCACGGTTATCACCGGGCTATCGGGATCAGGAAAATCGTCGCTTGCATTCGACACTATTTTTGCCGAAGGTCAGCGGCGTTTTTTTGAATCGCTTTCTGGTGGCGCCAAACACATGTTCGAGCTCCACGACAAACCAGATGTCGACGAGATTCGCGGGCTCACTCCAACCATTGCGATTGAGCAAAAACAGGTATTCGAAAACCCGCGCTCAACCGTCGGCACCGTGACCGAAATCACCGATTACCTCCGCCTTCTCTTTGCGCGCGCTGGTATTGCCCATTGCGAAAGCTGTGGCACAGAGCTCATCCGCCGCGCACCCGAAGAAATTATTGAGATCATTTTTTCTCTTGCCAAAAAAGAACCAGTCACCATTTTTGCGCCCATCATCTACCCGGGCAAAGAAGCAGAAGTGGACTTTAAGGAACGTCTCAAAAAAGCAGGGTTTATAAAACTGCGCGTCAATGGGACTCGGGTAACCCTTGCCGAAATCGAAGCAAACCCCGACCACTTCCCTATTACCACCCTCGATATCGACATGGGCACGATTGCACCCGACGATATCAAAACAGACATGCTGCGCGTACGCGACGTAATACTCACGGCACTCGAACTGGGTGATGGTACGATTTTTGCATTGCATGGCACCACGGAACAACCACTCTCAAAAGATCTCTTTTGCCCCAAGTGCCACAAGCGCGTTGGTCGATTCGAACCGAACGACTTTTCATTCAACTCTCCCCGCGGTGCGTGTTCGTCGTGCGATGGCTTGGGCGACCGTATGTTGATCGACGCTGAACTCTTGATTCCGAACGTCCGACTCACGCTCGCCGAAGGCGCTATTCGCCCATGGGTCCGCATCAACACCAACCAGTCAACGCATTTACAACTCCTCGAAGCAGTTGGCAAAAAATACGGGTTCACCACGACGACCCCATTCGATAAAATCTCCAAAAAAGCCCAGGACAAAATCCTCTTTGGCACGGGTGATGAAACGTACAAAGTCGGCATGCACGCTGTCACCTTTGCCGGCGTCATCCCCGATCTCGTCCGCCGTCATCGCGAAACGGATTCTGACTTCATTAGGAAAGAAATCGAAAATGCCATGCGCAAAGTGCAATGCCCCGAATGCATTGGCAAACGATTAAACCCGCGCGCACTCTCGGTGACGATTGCGGGAAAAACCATTGCCGATGTTGCCGAACTAACCCTGCCCGAGGTTGCTGTGTTTACCAAGCACATGACAGCCACGAGCTCAAATCTCTCAGCCACTGCCAAAGCCGTGGCCAAAGCCGTGACCCAAGAAATTCTCAACCGCTTGAGCTACCTCATCGACGTTGGTCTCGACTACCTCTCCCTCGCTCGTTCATCCCCAACGCTTTCCGGTGGTGAAGGTGAGCGGGTGCGACTCGCCATGCAGCTTGGCACCCCACTGTCTGGCGTCATCTACGTGCTTGATGAACCAACTGTCGGACTCCACGAACGCGATACCGAAAAACTCATCACACTTCTTGGCCGACTCCGCGACAATGGCAACACGGTCATCACCGTTGAGCACGATGCCCGCGTGATGCGCGAGGCTGACTACCTTATCGACATGGGTCCCCTTGCTGGCAAAGGCGGCGGCGAAGTGATTGCAGCCGGTACACCATCCGAGGTCATCAGAAAAGGCAAAGGTTTGACGGCACAATATCTCTCTGGCAAAAAAAAGATTGAAGCACCAAAGTCGATGCGCAAAGGCACCGGCAAATATATCGAAATCATTGGCGCCAAAGCGTTTAACCTAAAGAACGTCACGGCAAAAATCCCGCTTGGTCAGTTTGTCTGTGTCACCGGCGTGTCTGGTTCGGGTAAGTCGAGTTTGATTCTCGACATCTTGGCCAACGCACTTTCCCACAAACTCTACGGATCAAAAGAGCTCCCCGCCGAACACAAAGAAATCAAAGGCATGGATCACGTCGACAAAGTCATCACCGTTGACCAGTCTCCGATTGGCCGCACACCACGCTCAAACCCCGCAACCTACACAGGTATCTTCACCGTCATCCGTGACTTGTTTACCGAAATCCCCGAAGCACGATTGCGCGGTTTTGACGCTGGCGCGTTTAGCTTCAACGTCAAAGGTGGTCGTTGCGAAAACTGCGCTGGCGAAGGCTATGTTCGCATCCCCATGCAGTTCTTGCCCGAGACCTACGTTGAATGTTCCGAGTGTTCAGGTACGCGCTATCGCCGAGAGATCCTCGAGATCCATTATCATGGCATGAACATTGCGCAGATTCTTGATATGTCCGTTTCTGACGCCTCGGTGTTTTTCAAAGACGTACCACTGCTTTCCGAAAAACTCCACGTGCTCGAAGAAGTTGGTCTTGGCTACATGAAGCTTGGCCAACCTGCGCCACACCTCTCTGGCGGTGAAGCTCAGCGCGTGAAGCTCGCCACCGAACTTGGTCGTCGCGCTACCGGTAAAACCATCTACATTCTTGATGAGCCAACTACCGGCCTTCACTTTGAAGACACTCACCATCTCTTAAAAGTTCTCCATCAGCTCGTCGACAAAGGAAACACCGTGCTCGTGATTGAACACAACCTCGACGTTGCCCGTACTGCCGACTGGATCATTGATCTTGGTCCTGAAGGTGGTGGTAAGGGCGGTGAGATTGTTGCGGCTGGCACACCAAAAGATGTTGCCAAAGTAAAACAATCCATCACCGGACAATATTTGAAGAAGCTGTTGTAAAAGTATAAAAAAAGACCCCCGATACGTATCGGGGGTCTTTTTTTATTAGACGGTTATTTCGATTTTGAAATTACCTGGACCAGGTCGGCCTGAGGCATAACTTCCGCAGGAGCGTGATTTAACTCAAAATTAGTCATAACCACTGTAGCCTTACCATCGCCATATTCTTTATTCACAAGCTTACGGAATACATCTAGATTACGCACCTGATAGAAAACATCGCCGATCTCACCGGCCTCCATTGGGAGATCATCTGGATTCAGGGGTGAAATAATCACTCTTGGACCAGCAAACGCACTGTCTGCATATGAATATGACACATCAAACGTTTTTTGCCCCGAAAAAACCACACGATAATTTTCAGAACCAAAGGGAGACTGGATACCTGGGACGGGTTCAATGGAAATAATCTTCAATCCCGCAATAACATCCCCTACTTTATGCACGTTAAAATTAAAACGATTTGGCGCTGAGATCGCTGGTTCTTCTAATATTAACTTACCATCGTATCGAACTATTGCATTTT
This sequence comes from uncultured Gammaproteobacteria bacterium, assembly GCA_964532925.1. Lineage (GTDB taxonomy): Bacteria > Patescibacteriota > Patescibacteriia > GWA2-47-26 > GWA2-47-26 > CAZHIP01. The sequence goes on along the minus strand of CAZHIP010000001.1, from coordinate 39,270 downwards.
CAAGTTTCCTATTCGTGGTATCTATCGCTTGCGTTAACTCCTGTAGTTTAAGACCGATTTCCTCATTCTGCGTTTTGACGAGTGTACCGCCAGCCGCAACCGCCACGACCAAGACCCCAATCACCGCCCACTGCAGATTCTCCTTGTTCATAAAAAAATGGTTAAGTACTTTCATTATAGCACTGAATAAAAAAACACCCCGGTTTCCCGAGGTGTTTTTGTTTTTTCGATGTTATGCCTTTTTGGCAACGACTGGCTTTTTGATATCTTTGAGGCGCTTGGCGTAGTCGCGGAGGAAGTACAACTTTGCGCGACGAACCTTTGCTTGCTTCACGATCTCAACCTTGGCGATCGACGGAGAGGCAAATGGGTAGATCTTTTCGACACCGATATCATTGGCGCCGATCTTGCGAACCGTAAAGGTTCCACCAGCAACACCACGATTGCGGCATGTCAAAATAATGCCTTCAAAAATTTGAATGCGTTCCTTTTCTTCACCTTTTGCTCCTTTTTCTTTGAGCCGTTCGTGGACCTTAACGGTCATTCCCGGCTTGATTTCTTCGTACATAGCTTTGAAAACCTTTAATTATGCGGTTCCGGACCTCAATTGGGCGGAGCCTATCAGTGCGCACAACCATATCATAGATGCTCTCATCGTGCAAGTCTGCCCCAGCACTCTTCTCAAAGCCTGCCTGCTCATCGGCTTCCCTGGCTTTTAGTATCCGCTTTGCTTCGTCTTCTAGGATACGCTCTCGCTCAGAAACCCGCATGGCTCGGATGCCAATTCCCGCGTCTACCCAGACTCGAAATGCGGGAATACTGTTCTTCTTGGTAAGAAATCCACCTAATCTGGCTTCAAAGATCAAAGGCTTCTCGGTAGCCATCTCTTTGATCTTGTTCATGAGGAAGACATCAAAGTCCGCATGGATCGAAGGTTTTTCAACCGCCTGTCGCACCAACTCTTCCACCGTCACACCCTTCTCCTTTGCCATGGCGCGGAAGAGGTCTCCTGCATTCAACCGAACAAAGCCGAGCTTTTCTTCGACCAGCTTTGCGACGGTAGACTTCCCCGAACCAGGTGAACCAGAAATGGTGATAATGGGGTGCATGGCTATTGGTTATCGATCAAACTCTTCTGGCAACTCTGCTTCGTATTCAACGTGATCGCCCTTCAAGTTCGTAAATCCGAGTTTGCGGGCGTGGAGCATGAGGCGGCTTTCTTTTGCATTTACTTTGCTGCCTGCCTTTGGCGCTTGGTTGCCATACCACTCTTCTCCCATAATCGGGTGACCAATGTGGTTCATGTGCACGCGGATTTGGTGCATGCGGCCGGTCTTCGTCACAATCTTTAATAGTGAACAGCTATTCCATGATTTCAAAACTTCGTATTCAGTAATTGCCTCTTTGCCATCTTCGTCGATGGTCGCAGCACCGTTTTCTGCGCGGCCAACTGGAGCGGTAATAATACCGTTTGGCGCACTTGGTGTGCGAACAACCACGGCTGCATATTCTTTGTACACCGTGTGTTCAGAAAACTGCTTCACCAATGAGTCATACATTTCTGGTGTGCGAGCAACAACCATAACGCCAGAAACGCCGCGGTCCAAGCGATGCACAATACCTGGGCGAATGGGGTCAGGGCCAACCTCGCGGATTTCTTTGTAGCGAGCCAAAAGCCCATTTACGAGTGTATCTGCACTGCCATGTCCGTCACCTTGGTGCACCACCATACCAGACGGTTTATTTACGACGAGATAATCCACACACTTAAAGATAATCGGCACTTCGATCAGCTTGTTTGGTTCGGCAACGAGTTTGGTGGGTGCTTCCATCTCGACATTGATGGTCTCCCCGATCGCAACCGGGTGTTTTGGTGCTACTTTTTTACCGCTAACTTTAATGTCGCCTTTTTTGATGGCCGCCTGAATGTGAGAACGTGAAAATGCGGGGAAATGCTTAAGGACAAACTTGTCCAAGCGCTCTCCGGCTTCCTCGGGGGTAATGTTGAGAATCATAGTAGTGTATTAAACCGTGAATTTGAATAAATGAAAAGGCCCGGTACATCCAGGCCTGGAAGCGAAATCCTTGCAAAGTACGCTCAAATATACCCAGAAATCGGCCTTGTGTCAAGGCTAATTTTAAAAAGAAAAGGCCCAAGATGCGGCAACGGAGCGCGCACCTTGGGCCAAGGGGCCAATAAACTACTCGTCCTCCTTCAGGCCAGCGAACTCCCGAAGGATGTCCCGGCGGACGGGATGACGCAAGCGACGCAATCCACTTGCTTCAATCTGACGAACACGCTCCGGAGTCAGCCGCAAAACATCGCCGACCTCTTTCAGTGTCCGCTCTTGGCCATCCTCAAGACCAAAACGCAAATGTAAGACTTGCCGTTGTCGTAGCGTCAACGTCTTGAGTATATCTTCGATAGCCTGCGCACATTCCGCACGATCAAGCTCATCCTCTACCGTCATGGGCGCAGGAATCTGAAGTAACGTTGCGGTACCGCGAGGCAGCTCCGCGAACGAAACCTCAATGGCTACCTGCGGATTCTGCCCAGTATAAAGATGCAACGGAAAGAGCTCCTGACACTCCATGAAGAAGATTGCTGCTAGCCGCTTACAAATCGACCGGAACTCACCGTGTTTGTTAAGCGGCGAACACTTCAAATTCAAGAGTTTACCAACTACTCCCGCATCAAGCTCATATTTCCTACAGAAAACCTGAACCGATGGCCATTTATCGAAAATCGCGCGATAGAGGATGTTGTTCCTCATGCGCATCTCAATTCGAATCTCCTGTACCATCAGAATTCTCCTTGGCTGTTGGTTGTTATCTGAAGCCCGATAAAAAGAACAACGCTTATTGGTACCATTGTTTTCTCTTATGGTCAATTAATGATGCCTCTTTCATAATCAAAAGAGCCCAGTCTAGGGCTCTTTTTTGTATTCCTTCTGCAAGTATTCGATGGCTTCCTCTGGAGTCTTCAGGTTTCCCAGAAGTTGCTCCTCGCGAAGGACTTTCAGGATGTCGCCGATGGTCTTCGAGGGTGGCAGATTGAGTGTTTCCATAACCACAATGCCGTCGATGAGTGGTTTTGGCAGACGCTTCTTGGCCTCGGCCATGATGCCAACCTTTTTCATGCGGTCGACCAGGGTACGAAGATTGTTCAAATCAGATGCTCCCCCATTTGCCGGCAAAGATGCCGAGCCGTCGCAGAACGTGAGGCGCAGTAAATGCTCGCCAGGGACTAATGGATTGTAAAAATATTTTTCAATCGTAGTTGAACGCATTTCGTCAGCAGGGTTCATGGAGATGAGGTGGTTGCGCACGAGCCACACGAGGTGATCGCGGTTGATGTGATAGCGCGAACCTTCGGGCATGGAGGACAACTTAAGACGATCAGCAATCACGCCAACCATTTTTGCACCAACTTCGTCGTGGCCATCGAAGCGGACACGGTCAGTTCCGTCTTTCTCTGGCGTTTTGAGTGTTGGTGGCTTACCAATGTCATGCAAAAGTACCGCAAAAACCAAAAGCGCGTCCCATTCTGCATCACCAAAAAATTCTGCGAACTCTTTTGAGCCCAGGTGAGTCATCGCGAGTCGTGTGTGCGTGAACACATCACCTTCAGCATGCCATTCATGTGGCTGCGGACAAGTTTTCATCGCCGCGAATTCAGGAAACAGCACGCGATGAATGCCGAGCTCTTCGGCGAGATCGAATGCCGCTAGTGGTTTGGCTACATACGCACGGATGAGTTCTTTCGCAATGGTTTCACGCGGCACCAAGTGCACGCCGTCGCGCATGTCGTCGATATGACCGATGAGTTTTTCGATCGCGCCGTGTGTTACGGGTTCAATTTTGAAACCAAGCTGCACCGCCAGCCGAAGTGCGCGGAGCATGCGGGTGTAGTCTTCTTGGAAACGCGTCTCGGCCTCTCCGACTGCACGAATAAGCTTCTTCTCGAGGTCGTTGAGTCCACCAAATGGGTCAACCAGCTCTTCGACCACCACACGCCCACCTGCCGTAAGAAGTTTCACTGCCATGGCGTTCACCGTAAAGTCACGGCGACCCAGATCGTCTTCAATCCGCATAGTGTGATCTGACTGCACTTCGACGTCGCGGTAGCCGCCAGTACCCGCAGGGACTTCGGTGCGCGGCAAAGCAATATCAAATGGTTCGAGGCCTTGCACCTTCACTTGGTCGTATGCCGCATCTGGAACAAACTTCAACACACCAAAAACGCGACCGACAAAGTTCACAATTCCAATAGAAGCCAAAAAGCGCTGGAGCTCTTCGGCCGGAACACCAGTCACCACAAAGTCATAGTCTTTGCTCTCACGAGCAAGTGCTGCATCACGGACAGCTCCCCCAACCAAATAAACCTGGGCGACTGGAAACGCCTCCAAAAGAGTGGCGATAAATACAAACTCTGGCGCACGGAGGCGCTCTTCAAGGTTTGTGAGAAATAGCGGTAGTTTTGTGCTCATATAAGCTTCAAGCGTACTATTTTTTGCCTTAAAACGCAATAATATTGAAGTTTCTGAGTTGGGGCGGTAGTATACAGGCAGTGAAATTACGCGCCTGTAGCTCAACGGCAGAGCAGTCGTCTTATACACGACTGGTTCTTGGTTCGAATCCAAGCAGGCGCATTTGATTAACTAACCACCATTTTCTTGATACATTTTTACCAGAGGTGGGTATCCGTTACATCACGGACAATCCTGGCTGACACAAAAGAACTCCCGCCCGGGAGCGTTTTTATTTTTGGTGTGGACCCGACGGTGCAATACATCAAAAACCCCGCTGAGTAGCGGGGTTTTTCTGAGTGGAGATGAATTTTCGATCAAGTCGGGGATGACACCGGCTCTTATCGCTTTTCGAACACCAGAATTTCGCGGATAACTTTTTGTTCTGGACGAGAGTAGACAATGGAGTAGGAGTTTTTCAAATTGAATTTTGGAAACAATGCTTCTGGTAAGAGTGGCACAGCCTTGAAACCCATCTTTTTGATTTCTGGCAGTGCGCCTTCTGATGTCTTAACGAGCGCGTGTCCAGTTTTGACCGCCGGGAAGATAAAGACTACGCGACCACCAGAGTGAACAAGAATCGACAGCTGTTCAAACGCACGAATGTAGAGCTGGGTGAGGTCTTCGACTGGGTAATCTCCTTGTTCGCTGGCTTTGATTGGCCCCAAGTATGGCTCGGTGATCACCGCATTCACGGTGTTGCGACCAAGACGTTCGGAAATGTGTTCTACTGGCGACGCAAAGAGTTGCAAGTCTACCAAATCTGCTTGGATCCCCTTTTGTGAAGTGAGCCACGCCAAATTTTTCTCGGTCGCGTCGACCATTGCTTCTTCTTTGTCAGTGCCAATTATGTTATGAAACCCCATGGCAACGGCTTCGGACAAAATAGTGCCGAGTCCACAGAATGGGTCAAGGATATTGTCGCTCACTTTTGGGTGCGCGAGGTTGATCATGATCTTGGCAAGCTGGACCGGCACCATACCAACATCCATACGGCGTTCAGGGCGGCCGAAGTCGCGGTGTGACTGGGCCTCGAACTCTTGGACGGCCAGAGTTTTACCCACATGGACGTTGTTGAGTGTTGGAATAAGGACGATTTCTGCACCACGGGTGAGTAAGTGGTTCTTTTCGACAACTACTGCCGACAATGTAGGGGTTTTTGCTGTAACCAAGCGGCCAGATCCACCAGCATCTTTAATGCGGCGTTTGAGGGTAAACCCGAGCTTTTCATAGGCTTTTACGCGCATATCAGCGCCAAAAACCGGATAAATGCTCAATCCAAAGATCTTGCGCTCTTCTTTGAGCTCAGACACGATTTTCTCGCAGCCTTCCAAAATCTCCTCGGCACCGGCTGCAGTACCAATAATCGTGCCGTATTTGACTGTACCACCGAGTTTTCGAGCCATTTCTATGGTAATTGGCTCAAGTGCCTCAATAATGACGACCTCTTTGCCCAATTGAGCAACATGGCTTCCCGGGAAGGCAGCCAAAATTTCCGCTAAAGAAAGCGCTGGATTACGGCCTAAGACGAAGAAATAAGGGTACGTTTTCATAAAGGGTCAGACGACTATGTATATCACAAAAACCCGTATCGGTCAAAAGGGTTGACAGCCGTGGCCTTTTAAGGCTAGAATCAGCCCATTAAGTTACCCCGTCCATGCCTTACCTACGTAAGGTTGTCCTCGCCCTAAGACGAGTACACACGGGTACCATACAACCATGAAAAAAGCATCTGTACACCAAGAAGCCCTCGCCGAGTTGGTTCAATTCCATGATAAACACGCCGATGTTCGCCCCTACGAGCTGACCGCCATCTCCACAAACCTCTCCGATACCGAAATTGCCGATTTTCTCGAACGTGTTAAAAAGATTTTTGCTGCTCATGATGCAGCAATAAAGTCCGAAGCCGCTCCGATGCGTGCTCGCTTTGCATATCCAATCCGCAAAACACAACAGGGCGTGTACTTCTTCATCCGCTTCTCCGTAATTCCAGGGAACGTGAAGGCAATCACTCGCGATCTCTCCCTCATGCCAGAAATGCTGCGTCCGCACATTGATGCGTTGAGCGCGCAGGAAGGTGCAAAAGCCGCCGCTGCACCAGTTGGCGCCATGTCCACAGAAAAGACAGCAAAGGGATGGACCAAGCGCGAAGATCTGATGACCGAAGAAAAGTCAGCCGAAGCAGCTGCCCCTGCAGAAGAAAAAGTTGAAGACAAGGCAACTCTAGAAGACCTCGACAAGCGCCTGGGAGAGATCTTGGGTAAGTCGAACTAACCACGTATGAGCCTCAACAAGGTACTCATCCTCGGAAACCTAACTCGCGACCCGGAATTGCGCACGACCACCTCTGGTCAAAATGTCTGCTCGTTTGGTGTTGCAACCAACCGCGTCTGGAACGACCAAAAAGGGGTGAAGCAAGAGCAAGTTGAATATCACAGTGTTGTTGCCTGGGGTCGTTTAGCAGAAATCGCTGGCCAATATCTTGCCAAAGGCCGCAAAGTCTTTGTTGAAGGCCGTCTCCAAACTCGCGAATGGGAAGGGCAAGACGCCGTGAAGCGTAGCCGCACGGAGATCATTGCAGAAAACCTCCAGATCTTGGACCGCGCACCTGGTGCAGGAGCCGCTGGCACACCTCGCCCCGCTGGCTCATCGAGCACGCCACCAAGCTTTGAGTCTCAACATGTTCCACCTGCAGACGAGAACGGTGACGAGGGCATCAAGATCGAGGCCATTCCATTTTAAAACTACACACTCCCATTAAACGTATATGCAACAGTCTCAAACACAAGCAAAAAAAGTTGAAGTAAAACAGTGCTACTTCTGCGTCACGAAAGACTCCGCAGTGGACTGGAAAGATACTGGCACACTCTCACGATTCATTTCTTCCTACATGAAGATTGCACCGCGCCGCCGCTCGGGTCTTTGTGCCACGCACCAACGCCAAGTCGCCCGCGCCATCAAACGCGCCCGCACCATGGCTTTGATGCCGTACATCCCGGAATAACATGTCCTGGACACGCCTCAAAAGCGAACGCCTACAAGAAAACCTCCGCATTCGCGCGGAGGTTCTTGCTTTGATCCGTTCGTTCTTTACGCACAACGGATTCCTTGAAGTCGAAACACCCATCGTCGTCCCGGCAGCCGGCCAAGAACCACATCTTGATCCACTGACTACCTTGTTTACCGATGAGGCAGACAAACTCTACCCCGCATACCTCATCACGTCACCCGAATATGCGATGAAAAAATTGCTCGCAGCGGGGTTTGGTAACATCTTCACGATTACCAAAACATTCCGTGGATCCGAGCCACGCGGCGGTAGCCATAATGCAGAATTTACCATGATCGAATGGTATCGCACATTGTCTGGCTACCATGCACTCATGGACGATTGCGAAAAATTGGTTGCATCTATTGCATCAAAGATCAGCGGCAGCACCACTATTTTCTACCAAGGCAAACCCATCGACATGGCGCGACCGTGGGAACGAATCACGATGCGTGAAGCGTGGGTGAAGTATGCAAAAATTCCCGCAGACGAAGTAGGCCACATTACCGACCATGCATTTTTGAAAGACCTCTGCGAAAAGCGCGGCTATACCGTAAACCCGACAGACACCTACGACGATTTATTTTTCAAAATCTTTTTGACGGAGATCGAACCAAATCTTGGAAAAGACCGCCCGACATTGCTCTACGAATACCCCGCACAGATGGCGGCACTTGCTCGTAGAAAAGCTGATGAGCCACAATGGGCCGAACGCGTGGAGCTTTATATTGGCGGCTTGGAACTCGCGAATGGGTTTAGCGAGCTCACTGATGCCAAAGAGCAACGAGAACGATTTATCGAAGAAGACGCGCTTCGCCGCTCGCTTGGCAAAGACATTATTCCTTTGGATGAAGACTTCCTCGACGCAGTTGGCAACATGCCTCAATCAACCGGCATCGCATTTGGCATTGACCGCCTTGTTATGCTCCTCACCGACTCAAAAACCATCGACGAAGTAATCGCCTTCCCGGGAACTGAGCTGTGGCCAACAAAAGAAGCGCCTGTCTTGCCCGAAATCAATACATAAGCTACACTGCCCTCACAAATATGGTTACTACAGCAGACATCAAACGCGGCATTGCCATTGTTTTTAAGAACGAACCACACCTCGTGGTCGAGTTTCAGCACGTAAACCCGGGTAAGGGTTCCGCTTTTGTGCGCACCCGTCTCAAGGGCTTACGCTCGGGCAAGGTTGTCGAACACACCTATAAATCTGGTGAAGCTATTGAGATGGTGGATCTCGAACGCAAAAAGGTGCAGTACCTCTACGGTACCCCAACGGAATATACGTTCATGGACAATACCTCCTACGAACAGTTCTCCATCAGCCCCGACGTTTTGGGTGAATACACCAAGTACCTTAAAGAAGGTATTGAGTTACAACTTCTCACTGATGCAGGTGTTCCCGTCACCGTTGATTTCCCCAAGAAAGTCACTCTCAAAGTTACCGACTCCCCTCCGGGCGTCCGTGGTGATACCGCAAACTCCGTGACCAAAGAAGCAACGCTCGAAAACGGTCTGGTTGTCCGTGTGCCAATGTTCATCAAAGAAGGCGAAAGCATTATCATCAACACCGACACCGGCGATTACGTCGAACGATTCAATCCGTAAAAAAGAATTTTAAAAAGCTCGGGATTCAACCCGAGCTTTTTTGTTTCTGTCGTTGCGAGCGTACTCGCGTGGCAATCTCTGTCTTTGGTCCTGGTCCTAGCCGTACCCTGTCGAGAAGCAGCAGCCATTGGGAGATGAGGAGAAATGGTCGCGAAGCAGCGCGACCGGCCATGCGAGCCAGATCGAACGAGTCGGAGCGAGTGAGTAGGTCATGGCTGGAATTTTGACGAGTCCTCAATGGCTAGCGACTGGAGACCCGGGTACGGAGTTTGGCTCCACCTTTGCGCCAAAGGTGGAAGAGAAAAAACGCTTGGGTACTGGATTCCCGATCAAGCCGGGAATGACACCCCATTTACTTGCCAACTCTTGACTTTTTGCCTATTTTGAGATATAGTCCTTTGTTCAATTCGCACCGTCAAAATAACCTCAAACTCCACAAAAGGAGCTTCCATGTCCGAACGCGTTACTGAAGAAGCCGTCTTGAAAGCCCTAGAGGATCTTGAAAATGATCCGAACAACCAGGAAGCCAACGACACCATCAAGCGCTATTGCGAAGAGCCCGTGAGCGCCGAGGTCGCCGAGCACTGGGAAAAGAACAAGGATCGACTCTTCGAATCTGCTCTCAAGAGAGCCAAAGAAAACCCCGAGGAACGTCGTAAGCGAGAAATCGAGAACGAGACCAAAGCTCTCAAGATGCTCAACCACCCGAATGTCTCGAAGCGACTCCGCCGCTTTCCCAACTAGCACCTCGTGGCCAACGCGCCCGAGAAAAGCCACGACCGCAATCAACTGATGATTGCGGTCGTTTTCTTTTTGTATTTTTCTTCTACTCCGCGGGCTCTTCTCCTTCTTCATCCATGTCGACGACCGGACCTTGTTCGGCGAGTTCGGCGCTTTCTACCATGCGCCAGACTTCGGTGCGAATGTTTTCGAGGATTTCTGGATTTTCACGCAAGAACTTTTTGGCAGTCTCGCGACCAACACCGAGTTTGATATCACCAAACGAGTAACTCGCGCCAGCTTTTTTGACCACAGTCTTAAGTACCGCAGTATCGAGCAAATCGCCAGCCAGCGAAATACCCTCGTTGTACATAATGTCGAACTCGGTAGCCTGGAACGGTGGCGCAACTTTGTTTTTGACCACTTTTGCCTTCACGCGGTTGCCAATAATCTGGTCATTAAACTTAATCTGCGCGGCACGGCGAACTTCGACGCGGATGGAAGCATAAAACTTGAGTGCATTGCCACCCGTCGTAACTTCTGGGTTTCCAAAGACCACGCCAATCTTCGAACGAATCTGGTTGATGAAAATAAGGCAGGTATTAGACTTAGAAATAATGCCGGTGAGCTTACGAAGCGCTTGGCTCATAAGGCGCGCCTGTAAACCCATGTGTGAATCACCCATTTCACCTTCGATTTCTGCTTTTGGTGTAAGGGCAGCAACAGAGTCAACGACAATTACATCAACGGAGTTGGAGCGAACAAGTGTGTCGACAATTTCGAGTGCCTGTTCGCCATTGTCTGGCTGGGAAATAATCAAACGGTCAGTATCAACACCGATTTTTTTAGCATATTCAGGATCGAGCGCATGCTCGGCATCGATAAATGCAGCTACCCCTCCCATTTTCTGCACCGAAGCCACCACATGTTGCGCCAGCGTGGTTTTACCCGATGATTCTGGGCCATACACCTCAATAATACGACCTCGAGGAAACCCGCCAACGCCGAGTGCAAGATCAAGCGAGAGACAGCCAGTCGGAATAGATTCGATGGTCATTTTCTTGGCCTCACCAAGCTTCATGATTGACCCTTCACCAAACCGTTCTTGAATTTGCCCCATGGCGGCCTCTGCCAATTTCATTCGATCAACAGCCTTTGCTTCCTTTGCCATACCATTATCTATTACTTGGTTTTTTTAACAGACACAACCTTTGCCGGAGGAGCTTTTGCAAGAGCAACACATCGCTGCTGACAGCTAATTCGTTGGGTAAGCGGTGCATCGCTCGCTGCACCTTCACCCAAACACTCGGTTACACATGACTTACACGTATTAAACGCCTTATCGTTCGACACTACACACTGACCTTTTTTGTTTGCCCCACATTTAATAAACGAAATGCAAAAGTCCGCTGCCTCTGATTGCATAGAACACACCAAACCTTTGAGCTTGGTCTCTCGGGCACAGGCAGGTTTATCCGAGGCATGACACGTTGCAATAATACACGTGTTTCTACCCACTGCGGCACTAGCATTGCGACTTACCCCCACACCGAGCACCAGAATCATCACAAAAACGGTTAGAGAGACTAGTAGATTTTTTTTCATAAGCGAGTTTTTATAGTAGCAAAGCCTCCTCCACGAAACAAGTAATACTTACAAACACCCTGTTGATATGAATACACACCCTTTAAAATAACAAAACCTGCGCAATGGCAGGAATTTTTAGCATGCACCCGAACCCTTCAACTAGAGCGCCGAACTAGGGGCCACAGAAACCTTATCCTCCACCAAAATAGTTCGCGTAACTGTATTGGCACGACCATAGCGCTTCTCTGCTCGCACCGAAATCGTGTTTACCCCCTCACCGAGCACCAATAATGCTTTGAATTTCCCCGCATCATCCAAAGAAACTGTACCACCATTTACCGAAACATGCACGCCAGGGGTAGTGTGGCCAAGCACTTCGATGGATCGTTTTGCACAGCGCATGCCTTCGGTTGGGGTATCTAGGGTGAGCGATGGTGGCGTAAAAAAACCAAAGAGCTGGAACCCAACATAGAGCAACAACAATCCGGCAACCACAACAAAAATAATTTTGCGCATCTCAAAACCCATAAACGGCACAGCAACAGCTCCACGGCGACGATGCGACGAGTAGCGATGAGAAGGTTGCCGTGTCATTGGATTGAAATAATTATTCTATTATATCGCCGCCTTCTGACTGCTGCAAGATTTCACGTGGTTTCGCGCCATCAGATGGCCCAATAAACCCTTGCGATTCCAAAATGTCGAGAATACGCGCCGCCCGCGCATACCCAACCTTCAGTCGTCGCTGCAAGAGCGAGGCAGATGCCTTGCCGGCCTGCATGATGGCCTGTTTTGCTTCTCCGAGCATTGCGTCTCCATCTTCGTCACCGGTTGCATCATTCATGCTCCCCGGCGCTCCACCATCACGAGCAGATAGATCAGTATACTCTGGTTCGCCGGCTTGCTTTAAGAACTCACACACTTTGCGGATCTCAGTATCGGAAATATAGGTTCCTTGCACACGACGTGGTTTGCCAAATTCTGGAGCAGTAAACAACATATCGCCACGACCCAAGAGCTTCTCTGCACCAGAGGCATCAAGAATCGTTCGGGAATCGACAAGCGATGCGACCGCAAACGCAATACGTGCCGGGAAGTTTGCCTTGATAAGACCCGTAATAACGTCGACCGATGGACGCTGTGTCGCGAGAATGAGATGGATGCCAATAGCGCGGGCCATTTGTGCTAAGCGAATGATGTATGGCTCAACCGATGAACCAGCCGATACCATGAGATCAGCCAATTCATCAACAATAAAGACAATGTACGGCATGCGCTCTTCTCCGGGGCGCAAACGCTCGTTGTACGTTTTGATGTCACGTGAACCTGCCTCTTGTAACAGCTTGTAGCGACGATCCATCTCGTTAATTGCCCACTTGAGTGCCTCAACCGTGCGCTTTACATCGGTGATTACCGGTGAAAGCAGGTGTGGAATGTCGTTATAGATTGGTAACTCCACGCGCTTTGGGTCAACCAAGATGAGTCGAAGATCGGCCGGACCGTTGGCATAGAGCAAACTCATGATAATAGTATTGAGACAGACCGACTTACCAGAACCCGTGGAACCAGCCACGAGCAAATGCGGCATGCGAGATAAATCTGCAACCCATGGTTTACCAGCAACATCTTTACCGAGCACGAACGAAAGGTTGGAACTGCGGCGTGTCCATACATCGTGCTCTAAGATTTCCCGCATTTTGACCATAGTAGTCTGCTCGTTCGGCACCTCGATACCCACCAGTGACTTTCCGGGAATTGGTGCTTCGATACGAATAGCAGAGGCAGCAAGTGCAAGCGCCAAATCATTTGAAAGCGCGGTAATTGAGGCAAGTTTGACGCCATCGGTTGGTCGCAACGTGTATTGTGCAACGGTTGGACCCACCGAAACCTCCCCCATTTCTACGTCGATACCAAAGTTCTGTAGCGTTTTTTGAATAATGGCGCTTCGGGTACGAATATCTCCCGCAGCGGCCTTCGTGGTGTTTTTCTCAAGAAGCACGAGTGGAATCTCGATATCCGGAAGTGGTGCGCGGCGTGGCTTACGCACAATCGTCGACTTCCCCGGCTCACCTTCTTCTGCCTCTTCTTCACCGTCATCATCGTCAGCCACACCAATCGACGGTGCTACTTCAATGCGATGCATGGCAAAGGAAGGTGCTGCGCTTGCCTGTACTTCTTCTGTTGAAGGGGTTGAAAACATGGAACGCAACCAATTAACAAAACGACTCACTACTCCAACCACAATACCCATCGCGCGGGCAATCCACAGGCTTGAGGAGGCCAAGCGAGAAAGCGGCGCGGGAACCAAAAGCGAGATAGCAATAAAGAAAAACGCGGCCAAAACGATGAGGCTCGCGTAGTAGCCAAAAAACTGATAGAGCGGTAGGCCAAGGTATGCCCCGGCGTATCCGCCCGGCATGTTCGTAGCAATAATGGCACCACGTTCTGCTTCGGGCACGCCAACCAAGTGGGAAAACCCCGCCGCAACACCCATAAAAACTACCATACCAATAACATTGGTGGTGCGAAGTCCGCGAACCAGAACCGAAAAACCAACAGCAACAAGCATAATAAACAACAGTGCCCTGACCGAACCAAGCATCCACACGAGCCCTGTGTCGATATACCGCCCCGCAGTCCCCGCCAATCCAAAGTAGGACAACGCGAAAAGCGCCCCAAGCGCTAACAAAATAACTGCCGTTATTTCACGGCGAGCTGGATCGACTTCTTCTTCTTGGTTTTTCTTCCTTCGTGGTCTATCGCCTTTTGGTGTTCGTCCCATATTTGTATACGTATTGTACGCTCAATCAAGCATAGCGAAAAGGGCACTTGTGGGGATGAATTTGACTCGCATGCTCAAAATCACCGAAAACGGTTGACGGTCTAGCTCAATTACGTTATTCTTTCGGACGTGTGGCATGCCTATACCGAGCGCAATTAGCTCAGTGGTAGAGCGCTTCGTTGACATCGAAGAGGTCACTGGTTCGATCCCAGTATTGCGCACCAAAAAACTCCCAGTAATGGGAGTTTTTTGTATTTACTTCGTTTGCTCCCACAAGACATCAAATATACTGCGTAACATCTGCACAATAAAAGCGTCCTCGACCAATATGGCTAACGGGGCTTTTGGTTGCCAGATAATCACTTTTTTACCAAAAATAAGAAAAGAAGCTTCAAATGATTTCATGGATGATAGAAAACGTGTTTCCCGTAATTCTTCCTTATCATGAGTACTTTTTTCTTTTGCCACTACACTTGGTAAAGTCAACAGTTTTCCTTTAATACCACGCCCAACCCGATCTTTTACCCACTGCGCTTGGACTGATGGCGCAAATGCTAAAAACTTTTCTACATTTCCAAAGAAAAGATATTCGTCATTCGTCTCGGTTAAAATCTGAAAAAACAAATCTACCCAGGCTTTCTTGGTATCAAAGACTTTTAAAGAGGTTGCCATGTCCCCTTGCTGATACAAAGCGAGTAAATCCGGAAGGATACTCAGAACACTACCATCGAGTTGCTCCATGCGTTCGCGTTTTTCTTTAAGCCGTTTTATCAAAATATGCGGTGATTCTACAACAAAAGTCTTGGTGCGCGAGGCGCGGTCAGAAAATATCGCTAATCCACGTTTTTCTAGGCCTAAGATAACTTTATATACATTCGGACGTGAAATGCCCAGGTGTTTAGCAAAAGCAGAGATAGGGGTCGGACCCAATGAGAGCGAGAGGAGATACATGTTCTTCTCGTACGGAGTAAGACCAAGCTCATCCAAAGCAGGGTCCAAGGATGCTTGCAATTGCGTTTGGCTTAACATAAGGCAAATTCGTTAGTATTGTATAAAATATTATATACATATTTATATATTATGTCAATTTTTGGTGTAAATATATTGACAAATAGTATATTTTATTATATATTCGTATGAGTTTTGAACATTGACAATCAAAAAGGAGATCCCGTGGAAGACGAAATCGTGCTTGCTGGCGTAGTAGTTGCGTGCAACAACGACAGAAACGAAGCCACCGTGTGTATCGACGGAAAGGCACATGTGCACTCATGGTACATGCGGGGAGGCAGCGACTCTTCCTGGAGCGGCTGGACGGTCAGCCCCTGCACCTGTGGCAAAGGACCAGAGGCCACCATCGATGGTGGAAAGGCTCAAGCTGCTCGAGATTTCCTGAAAGATGGAAAAACCCGACGGTACGAGTCCAACGCTCTCGACGGAGACGGAGAGTCTACCGGCCTGCCCAAATACACGGAAAATGAAGTCGAAAAACCACTTCCACTCGAGTACAAAAAGGAGTCGAATGATTAGTATCTACATGCCCCAAAACCTTGTGCCGAGATACTTGCTTGAGGACGAAGGGTCGGCGATCTTTCTCAATAAACCCATGTATGGAAAAAGGGAGGTTGATCTAGCTGTTGTACTGACTACTACAACAGCACTAAAAATACTGGCTCAAACTAAACAGACGGTAATATTCATAGTTGATTCGGGCAAAAAAGAGGAATTCGCCAAAGCTATGACGCTCGCCATCCTGTGCCCCACTCGCATCAGAACCGTTTCTGGCCCCGAAGATTTTCTCCTTGAGGAGATCAATGACTTTTGCCAGAAATAAAACCTTAACCCCATCATCCCGTCGGGTCATAATAGACGGGAATCATTTTAAGATCATTATAATTGCATAGTGATTTCAAAAAGATTATTGCGCACCAAAGATCAGCCCTCTCGGGGGCTGGTTTTTGTTTTTGCAAAGCCTGCCAATCAATGCCATACTATCCTCATATAACAAGCTCAAATCACTATGATAGAATCCTTGCCACCAAAAACACCGCCCATGGAATACCCGCGCGAGACCATGCGACTAAAGGCATATCTTCAAATCGCTTTGATTCACGCATTCAATAAACCAATTTCCGTTGGTGAGCACGGTAGCGAAGTACCTGGCCCATGGATTACCGAAAAATACTCTGAAAACCTACGAAATTTGTTTGAACGAAGCGCCTCCTTTCGCGAAAAAGCCGCTATATGGCACAAAAACAAAACTCCCGAAAACCTCGCAACGCTCATCGCTGATTTCCTCAAGGCCCTCGAGGCATTGAAATAACCTATGCACCAACTGCGCCTCACGTTTTTTACATTCTTCACACTTAGTCTTTTTGTAATACCACAATATAGCCATGCCGCAGCTCCCGTAACCGTGGCTCCTACCGTGAACGTAACTATTGATACCGACAAAGACGGCCTCATCGATACCTGGGAAACAATACTTGGCACCGATCCAACCAAAGCTGATACCGATGGCGATGGATTTACCGATGGAGTTGAAGTCAATGCCGGGCACGACCCATTGAGCGCCTCCGTAGAAAAAATTGCAAAACGTATTGCCGTCACGCTCAAAGATCAAAAGTTGGCCTACTATTTTGGTGACAAAAAACTCGACGAATTTCCTATCTCAAGTGGGTTACGAGCCACCCCAACGCCACTCGGCCAATATAGCGTGCTCATCAAACGCCCCATCGTAAACTACACCGGCGTAGGATATAGCTTCCCGAATACCAAATGGAACCTCATGTTCAAAAAACACCCCAAGGGAAACTACTACATTCATGGCGCCTACTGGCATAACAAGTTTGGCACGCCTCGATCACACGGCTGTATCAATGTCGCCTACTCAAATATGGAAAAACTCTACCATTGGGCAGAAGCTGGCACACCGATTAGCATAGAATAGAAAAAGTCCGCAACGCGTTCGTTACGGACTCATTAGGCGCACCCGAAGAGCAGTTATTCGCTTTCACGCCAGCCTTCATATACTGACGCGATATTCTCCGGCGTGACCGCTTCACCAGCGAGGGTCAAAATTGCCACCGCGAGTTCGTAGCTCGTGCGATCACGAGGCTCAAACTCCCCGAGAATGAGGACCTCTATTACCTCTTTGTCGAAATCCATACCACCCCCCTCTTTTCCTTTCTTTTTACGGGCCCTCACCAGGAGCATGACTCCCGCGACCATGACCGGCATGGCCCCATAGTACACATAGAGGTAATCACGCCAATACAAAGCAAAGATCAACAGTCCGACTGAGCCACCAACAAGGACAACAGAGAGGAAAAGAACTCTATTCTTCATTATTTCCCCCCTTGTAGAAACTGCAGAAAAGATACATCAAAAAACCGCCTTCGTCAACGCTGATGCAAGCGGTTTTTAATTTATTCCCTGAGCCTGCCTTTGCCGGTAGGCAGGCCTGTCGAAGGGTTGCCTACTCTTTCACTACAATATTACACATCTTACCTGGCACCGTAACTACGCGAATTATTTCTTTGCCGGCAAGCGACTTCTGTACTTTTTCTGACGCCCGGGCTTTGGCTTCAATAGTTTCTTTCGTTGCTTCGCGCGGCACCGTAATGGTATCCCGCAGTTTGCCGTTTACCTGCACCGGAATAACGACTTCATCATCAATCGTCAGCGCTTCGTCGTAGGTTGGCCACTTTTCTTCGGCGACAAGATTAGTGTGCCCGAGCATGGACCACAACTCTTCGGCAACGTGTGGTGCAAATGGTGCGAGTATCATGAGTAATTTTTCGTACAGCGTCTGTGGCACGGCTTCGAGTGCATTCATTTCGTTCACCAAAATCATCATTGCCGAGACTGCTGTATTGAATCGGAAGTCGGCAATATCCTCGCCAACTTTTTTGATCGTCTTGTGCGTGAGGCGCGTAATTTCCGCAGACTTGTCTGCCTTCTCGGTTGAAAGTTTAGCCATGCGAATTCCCCACACACGTTCGAGGAACCGGCGCACGCCAACCATGCCGTTCGTGTCCCATGGTTTTTCTGCATCAAACGGACCCATAAACATTTCGTACATGCGAAGCGCGTCTGCGCCAAAGCGCTCAACCATTTCATCGGGGTTCACGACATTGCCACGCGACTTACTCATCTTCTGGTTGTCGGTACCCAAGATCATGCCCTGATTTTTGAGCTTCATGAACGGCTCATCGCCCACTTCTTTTGGCACAGCACCAATGTCGAAGAGGAACTTGTAAATGAAGCGCGCGTAGAGTAAATGAAGCACCGCGTGTTCGGCGCCACCGACGTAGACATCGGCTGGCATCCATTCTTTAATAGCCGCCGCACTTGCCAATTCTTTGTCATTTTTTGGATCGCAGTAGCGCAAGAAATACCAGTTCGAACCTGCCCACTGCGGCATGGTATTTGTCTCGCGTTTGGCATCACCCTTACACGTTGGGCACTTTGTATTCACCCAATCAGTGAGTGCGGCAAGTGGCGATTCACCCGTACCCGTTGGTTCATATTTTTCTACTTCTGGAAGCATGAGCGGTAGTTCGGATTCCGGAACGGGAACATTGCCACACTTCTCGCAATGCACAATCGGAATTGGTTCACCCCAATAGCGCTGACGAGAAAACAACCAGTCGCGCAAATGATATTGCACGCGCTTTTCTCCGTGGCCATGTTCGGTAAGCCAGCTCACGACATCTGCTTTCGCCTTCCACGTTGGCAACTCGTTAATAAAATCGGAATTGATTGCAGCACCATCACCGGTAAATGGAAGCTCGCCGCCTTTAACCACTTCTTTTATCGGTAAATTGTATTTTTTTGCAAACTCAAAATCGCGTTCGTCGTGCGCCGGCACTGCCATGACTGCACCAGTGCCATACGAAGCTAACACATAGTCTGCAATCCACACCGGAACCTGTTCTCCATTCACGGGGTTCGTTGCAAACACACCCTCAAGTGCAACTCCGGTCTTTTCCTTCGCCGCTGCCATCCGGTCAACCTCAGACGTATTCGCAACTTGTTCGATATATGCTTCGACGTCGGCGCGATTGGTCACTTTTTCTTTGAGCGACGCAATGAGCGTGTGTTCTGGCGATAGCACAACATAGGTCACACCGAACAAGGTGTCGGGACGTGTGGTGAACACTGTAATTTTTTCTGCACTATCTTTGATAGCAAACGAAAGCTCTGCCCCTTCACTCTTCCCAATCCAGTTTTTCTGCAAACTTTTAATGCTCTCCGGCCAGTCAACTTTTTCCAAATCATCTTCGAGGCGATCAATATATTTTGGGTCGGTAATCCGAACCAACCATTGGCGAATATTTTTCTTCTCGACCTCGGTGCCACAACGATCACACTTCCCTCCCACGACTTCTTCGTTCGCGAGCCCCGTCTTATCTTTCGGACACCAGTTAATCGGCGCTTCGGCTTCGTAGGCAAGACCGTGCTTAAAGAGCTGGATAAAAATCCACTGCGTCCATTTGTAATATGTTGGATCAGTCGTATTTACCTCGCGTGACCAGTCGTACGAAAGCCCCAGAGATTTGATCTGCCGCTTAAACGTGGCAATGTTTTCAGCAGTGGTAATGGCAGGGTGAATACCGGACTTGATGGCATAGTTCTCCGCTGGCAACCCAAAGGCGTCCCAACCCATAGGCTGCATCACCTGTTTGCCTTGCATGCGTAACGTCCGCGCTAAGATATCGGTTCCTGCATATGACTCAACATGACCAACATGCAGTCCAGCACCTGATGGATACGGGAACATAACCAACAGCATGGCTTTTTCGCCTTTGTGGCCGTTTTTTACCTCACCAATCTTGGCTTCTTCCCATCGCTTCTGCCACTTTGCCTCAAAATCCGCTGGATTGTACTTGTTTACCATAATGAATACAGATATAGCACACTAATATGCTAATACTACCAAACTCCAGGCCTAGACGGAAACTGGCCAAAATCGTGCGTTTTCTGATTGGTAATTACGTGTGTAGGATGGGTCGCCCAAGTGCTGTTTTTATGAGACGAATATCGCCACTCATGGTATCCATACGACCACTCATGACACCTATTTCCTGATTCATTACACCCATACGATTATTCATGCTATCAAGCTGTGGTGTAATATTGTCTTCTATAAATCCACAAACACCTAAAATGATCCGCTTTTCGCTGGCATGGATTTCCTGCCTCAGATCCTCTTTAGACACCATGTTCTCTTTTAAGAAAAGCATGTCACTCTTTAGGGACTGCACAACCTCGAGCACTTCTTTCATGTGATCCTCCATATCAATGAAATAAATAATTAGTACTCAGATAGCATACCGAAGACCTTCTGCGCTGGTCAATTACTGTTGCATCGCTTTGGTAATCCTCTCGAGTGCAACCCAGTAGGCCGCTTCACGCCAGGTGATTTTTGATTTCTTTTTGCGCTCGGCAATTGCGGCAAAGTTTTTCTCCATAGCTGATTTTAATTCAGCCAAAACCTCATCACGCTTGCGATTGGTGCCTTTGAGATTTTGCTGCCACTCATAGCACGACACGGTCACGCCACCGGCATTTGCGAACACATCAGGAATCACGGGAATACCACGCTTCGCAAACAGAGCATCAACGGACGGGTCAACGCCACCATTGGCCAATTCAATAATAACTTTTGCTTTGATCTTGCGAGCGTTTTTCTTGGTGATTTGGTTTTCGAGCGCCGCGGGAACGAGCACATCACACGGAATTTCTAACAGCTTTGCGTTACTCATGAGTGCAAACCGCTTATCTTTGTTGGCGAGTTTTGATTTCACAATCTCTGCAAAACTCTTGTGTTGTTTTTTGAGTTCAATGAGCTCGCTCGGACTCAACCCATCGCCAGTGGTATCAACAATCCCATTCTTTGAATCAGAAACAGCCAATACGGTATATCCTGCATCATGCGCAAAGTGCGCCATCCACGAACCCACATTTCCAAAACCTTGAATGACTATCGTCTTGCGTTTTAAGGACACAGAAGGAGTTGCGATCCGAAACGCTTCGAGTGCAACAAATCCTCCATAGCCTGTTGCTTCATCGCGACCTTCGATACCGCCGTCTTCTAGTCGTTTGCCGGTTACTACGCCGGGGGTTTTCTTTCCCACCACTTTTGAATATTCATCAACAATCCAGTGCATGATCTGGCCATTCGTATTTACATCGGGTGCCGGAATATCTTTGTCAGGTCCAATCACGGGCGCAATGAGTCGCGTAAAGTTTCGCGTGAGACTTTCCAGCTCTTTTTTTGACAATGTTTTTGGGTCAACCGCTACACCACCCTTGCCACCACCAAGCGGCAAATCCATTACCGCGCACTTTACGGCCATAAGCATCGCGAGCATGCCTGCTTCTTTCAAATCAACTTTTGGATGAAATCGCAAACCACCTTTGTATGGCCCGCGCGCGCTATTCCACTGCACCCGATACCCGCGATAGATTTCTTTTTTCCCGTTGTCGCGAGTAAGCGGCACCGAAACCTCAACGACCCGCTCTGGCGTCAGCAGTCGCTCCAGTATTGCGCTATCAAATTTCATCTTCTTTCCAACGGATTTTAGTTGATCAGTAAAATGCATAGGTGTGTTCAAATTATAGTGCCATAAAAGCGTACCTGCATGGCGACACTTTCGCAACTACGCCGCCTCTTGGCGAACACAGGACGGTCAAGTATACTCGTTCCAGTTCTCTTACCCAAGAGGTGTTCATTGAATATCAAGGTGTTGGTTCTCGACGTTGGCGGTGTGCTTATCCGCTGGAATCTTGAGCTCTGGTGCGCGGCTCTGGCTCGCGTATTCTCGGTGTCACCCGAACAAATTCATCGACTATGGACTGATCCCGATGCTCTCTTTGTCTCGTTTAGTCGCGGAGCAATCAATGCATCCGCACTACACCAAGAATTGTGTGCTCGGTTTCGAGTGAACGTCTCCATGCAGACATTCCATGAAGCGTGGCAACGCGAGGGCGACCACGCTCCGGAACACACAGTGATCGATCACATTCGCGCAATCGCAGATCAACACGACCTGACCATCATTTCGTGTACCAACATTGATCCGTTTCTTGCGATGCACCACCGCCACCCCGGCGAGGCACTTCACGAACTCTTCGACCACGAAGTCCAGTCCTGGCATCCGCACATTCAATCAGTCAAACCCGAACCACGGATGTACGAAATTGCCATTGCGTATGCACGGCAACATGTGCGCGCAGTACCAGCTCAGTGCATCTTCATCGATGATCGCGAAGAAAACGTACGAGCGGCTCAGTCGCATGGCCTGCACGGAATCCACTACCGTTGCCACCGATCACTCGTCCGAGATCTTGCGCTGCATGGTCTCACGCTCACCGAGAAACTCCCGAGGCGCACATGAATCCACACAGCGCGAATCCCGTCTTCGAGGTAATCCCTGTTGATCCCCAGCACCTAGCAAAGCACACGCTTTGTGTTGGCATCTTCACGGGTTGGACCGACCGCACCACAAAACTACTGCACCGCGAAGACGTACTGCACTTTGCGAACACGCAAGGGTTTGATCTCGGGCACCAGCACCATCTCAATGCAATCGTGAGATCACAACGCTACGACATGAGTTCTTTTTTCAATACGTACCCGATCACCGGCATCGTTGCCTTGGGCACCTTAGAAAACCGTACTGGACGTGACGGAATCTCCGAAAAATACAGCCCTATACTCTTGCCACCATCTCGACGCTCCTCTGCTGCCAAGTCGTCACACATGGGACTCATCTCCCACACTCTTGCAACTGCGGCATACAAACCTAGCATCAGCGGGTTTGTGCTCATTAAAAAGTAAAAAGAACGGCCAAACAAAAACCGGCCCGAAGACTTTCGGACCGGTTCCTTTATTTTATACCACTACATGTTACTCATGCTCCTCGAGGTACTTCTCTGCCTCGATGGCGGCCATACAACCAGTTCCAGCGGCGGTAATAGCTTGGCGATAGCGCGAATCCATCACATCACCGCACGCAAACACACCAGAGATATTTGTTGTCACCGTGTTCGGGCTCGTTGTTGCAATATACCCTTTTTCATCGAGCGGTAATGCGCCGTTTAAAAACTTCACGTTCGGTTCGTGCCCGATCGCAGCAAAAACACCATCGCAAACTACCTCACTCACTTCTTCTGTTTGAGTGTTTTTTATTTTTGCGCCCGTCACGTGACCCACTTCAACGCCCAAAATATCTACGACTGCGCTATTCCACAAGATCTTAATTTTTGGATGTTTGAGGACGCGGTCTTGCATGATCTTTGAGGCACGGAACGCGTCGCGACGATGCACAATGGTTACCGTCTCAACAAACTTGGTGAGAAACAGCGCTTCTTCCATTGCGCTATCTCCTCCACCAACAACCAATACATTTTTCTTACCCTTAAAGAGTGGCGCATCGCAGGTTGCGCATGCTGATACTCCACGACCATAGAGCGCTTGCTCTGCCGAGAGACCAATACGCTTTGCTGTAGCACCAGTGGCAATAATCACGGTTGTTGCCTCATGTACCTCATCGCCCACATAGACCTTTTTGACATCACCGGAGAAATCAACGCGATCAACATTCTTGGTTTCAACGCGCGTGCCAAACCGCACCGCCTGTTCTTTCATGGCAATCATGAGATCGGGTCCCATAACACCTTTTGGAAACCCCGGGAAATTCTCAACATCAGTGGTTGTCGTCAATTGTCCGCCTGGCTGTAAACCTTCGAACATCAAAGGTTTTAAATCCGCACGCGCTGCATAGATTGCGGCGGTGTATCCTGCTGGCCCCGCACCAATAATAATGACTTTTTCCATGACGATAGCTTATTTCGCGAATGCCTCGAGCTTTTTCTTCATGGCATTTTTGTCCTGTACGCCAATCATCTGATCCATTGGTTTGCCACCTTTAAAAACGATCATCGTTGGAATCGACATGACCTGATAATGCGATGGTGTTTCTGCCTGTTCATCAACATTCATCTTGCCGAATTTAATGTTCGGCATCTCTGCGGCAATTTCGTCGATGACAGGTCCCATGATTTTACATGGACCACACCACGGTGCCCAAAAATCAACCAACGTTACCATGTCGCTCTCTAACACTTCTGCTTGAAAGTTCTGATCAGTAATCGTGTGGACCATAAGAATGCAGTCAAATATCAAAAGCCAAAAACCAAACCAATGCTTGGCCGTTGGATTTTAATATCTAAGAGAACTAATCTTCGAGGTGTCGTTCGCGCTCCTCTTCGCGGATAACTTCGACCACGTCGCCTTCTTCCATCGTAAACTTGCCTTCAATTTTGAAACCACCTTCGGAGCCACCCGGGAGCTCGTCTACCGGCTGCTTGCCTGATTGTACTTCGGTAAGCTTACCTTTGCCAACAAAGACACCATTACGCATGACGATGACGGGCAATTTTTTGATTGCTTTTCCGTCTTCCACGCGACCACCGGTAATGGCCACATTCTTCTCTTGGCGGAAAATACGCATGATTTTAATACGGCCAACAGACGTACGGATGAGTTCTGGTGCGAGCAACTTCTCCATCTCAAGCTTCACGTTGTCGAGAAGTTCATAAATAATTTTGTACATGCGAATATCAACACCTTTCGTGCGTGCAAGGTCGTTAATGATAAGTGATGCATTCACATTAAAACCATACACCACCGCTTGGCCTGTTTCTGCATGCGTAATGTCGGTCTCGGTGATATTGCCGAGACCTTTCGCGATCACGCGAGCTTTTACCTCTGGCGTATTAATCTTTTCGACACTCGCCACAATGGCCTCGAGTGAACCAAGCACGTCGGCTTTAAGAACCATGTTGAAGTTGCGAACCGTTGTCTCGTCACCCGATTCAGCTGGTGCGGTAATCATGACCGACGGTTCCTGTGTTGCACGATGTTTAAACTTTTGTGAAGAAAGTTCTTCGCCTTCGAGTGGTACCGAAATAACATCACCGACTTCTGGTGCTGATTTGAGACCCAACACCTGCACAGGAGTACCTGGTTTTACATTTAAAACATCTTTGCGTGCCCAATCTTTGAGTGCACGAACGCGACCATAGAGAACACCGCGAACACCGAGGGTGTCACCGCGCTTCAACGTGCCGTTTTGAACAAGAACTGTTGCAAGTACGCCTTCTTTGTCATCAACGTGCGATTCAATAACCGTACCAATGGCGCGACCGTTCGGGTCAGCCATGATTGCATCTTTGTTGATATCCGCAAGAATAAGGACCACATCGAGCAGACCATCGATACCATCACCGGTCTTCGCAGAAAGCTGTACAAATGGTACCGGACCTCCCCAATCTTCAGGAATAACACCTTTTTCCGACAATTCGCGTTTGACGCGTTCTGGGTCGGCGGCTGGTTTATCCATTTTATTAACCGCAATCGCGTAGGGTACTTTGGTGGCCTGAATAATTGAAAGTGCTTCGAGTGTTTGTGGCTGCACACCATCGTCTGCGGCAACAACTAAGACTGCAACATCGGCAATACGCGCACCACGAGAACGCATGGTCGTAAATGCTTCGTGGCCAGGAGTGTCGATAAATGTAATGTGACGGTCTTTCTTTTCTACTTGATAGGCGCCAATATGTTGCGTAATGCCACCAGCTTCTTTGGCAACAACGTTCGTGCGGCGAATAGCATCAAGAAGGGTAGTCTTCCCGTGATCAACGTGACCCATAATGACCACCACCGGCGGACGAGCTTCGAGCACCTGCCCGACTTCTTTGCCCATGAGTTCCTTGACCGTATCGTCGGCGGTTTCTTCGTACACACTGGCGGCGGTGTCCTTTTCTTTCGCTTTGACCGAAAAACCAAGGTCATTGGCAATAATACTCGCGGTTGTGTAGTCAATTCGCTCGTTCATGGCGGCCAAAATGCCGTTCTTCATGAGTTCAGCAATAACGCGCGTTACCGGCAAACCCAAATAGGCGGCAAATTCTTTGACACTAAAGACTGGCGGCAACATAATGTCTTTTGCAGCTTCACGCGCAACACTCAAACGCTCGGTATCGCGTTCGGCTTCTTTCTTTTTCTGCTGTTCACGAATGTAGGACGGCCAGGCGTTGATGATCTTCCAGGCAACAAGGTCGGGAATTTTGATGGCACGGCGACCAAAGTCAAAGCCCATGCCCGGAAGCACGTTCTTCAATTCTTCGGTGTTGACCCGTAAACGACGGGCTAATTCAGTGACATTCATGGGAAATCGTATTTGCCCGTAGAGTGTAGCATGATAAAGCTTACGCGTAAATAGGGACTTATGCTTAAAAAATAGGCTTTTTTGACGCCATTACCACGGTGGGATACCATCCGACTCAGGAGGTGCACATGAACGCACATGATTTTTTCGTAAAGCCGCCGCCAGGGCGATCGCTCCTTTCGCGCGATATTGTGCTTGAGCACATCAAGCTCGGCAACATCGTAATCGACCCCATCTGCTTCAAACATCTCGCAGATGCCAACGAATCAAAAGATCTCGATGGCAATCCGCGCGACCTGAAGACCACGAGCTACGATGTGCGGCTCGGACGCTACTTCTACCGTGAGCAAAAACTGCCTCATGGAAAGAATCGCATCTTCAATCCATTCATTGAAGAGCAGGTACGGCAACGCTGGGGACAGCCATGCGACGCGCTTACTGTCCACGAATGGAAAGAGCACGGCATCGTGATCCATCGCATCCCTGATGACTGCCAGGTCATTCTGATAAATCCGGGACAGACGATTCTCGCGCACACACTCGAGTTCATTGGCGGACGTACGTGTGTCTCAACCGAGATGCGAGCGCGCTCCTCCATGGGTCGCATCGGCATCACGGTCTGCAAATGCGCCGGCTGGGGTGATCTTGGGTACATCAACCGATGGACCATGGAGATCACTAACCACATGGAGGAGTGCTCTATTCCTCTGGTGGTTGGTATGCGCATCGCGCAGATACCTTTCTTTCAGGTCGATGAATTGGCAACCAGCTATGCCACTGAAGGTGGCAAGTATCAGACCGCCGATGACATCCTCGAGATCAAGAAACTGTGGCGACCTGACGCCATGCTTCCCAAGCTCTACAAAGACTATGAACTCAAAGAAGGTTTTCCTAAAGACGATCTGGAGGTGAGCAATGTCGCCAAAGCAACCTGATACAGAAATACTCTGCTTGTTTCGAAACGCAGAACCGAAGCTGCGCAATGTGGTCTGCCCTGAACCAGACAAAGCATCACTCGCCAGCGAGAGCTCCTGCGGAACCTGCAGCAACTGCTTGCTTCGTGCCTCGGCAAGTGAGCAGTCGAAACAGGGAACCTGGGGACCCCTTCGCACCTTGAGCGAAATCCTTCGCCGGTAAACAATCATGAACCGCACCTTTTCCAACCCGGAGCACTTGCTTCGGGTTTCTCGTTTTTAAAAAGACAAAAGGCGCACACCGAGGTGAGCGCCTTATCGAGAAGGTGCATTAAAATCTATACTCTTGAATCCCCCGGAATGCCTGTTGGGTATGCTGCGCGAATTTTTTGACGCAAACCCCAGAGTTGATCGAGGAGCTCCTGCGCACACCCATACATGAATGGATCATTCAAACGCTTCCTCAGATTCATGCGCAAATACCCAACGAAGTTTAATTCCCAGTCAGACACCGCATTCACTATGTGACTAGGAACCTGCGTATGATAAGCACCGACACGCCAATCAAGCGCGGTGAGTATACTCTTGAAAAGTTGGTAGGTAAGCCACCATGCGCGCACTAACCGTCGCATCCTGATGACAGCAAATCCGATCAGCACACCCCCCATACACAACGCAAATGAAACAAAAAAGGTTTTCGTGAATGACCACACATCACTCCCATAGAGAACCCACGGAGAGATTACCGCCCATGCAATGAGGCAAATCCACACCGGAAAGAGCCGCCAGAACATGGCCCAGTGCAGCGTGCGGCGTACTGACCGCAACGAACCTCGCAACTGTTCATTCTTCAAAAGAGCACCTCCTGTGTTTTGCGACCACAATTCACCAACCGACGCCTCAACCTACCATATATGCCCCGTCCAGGCAACAGTCAAAACACCTCTTGTTTATCTCTATTCCCCATGATAAGCTCCCCTCAGTTTAAACATGATTTGGAAGCCCATGTTTTTTAGTACCGTGACTACATTACAAGCCCCTCTACGTCGGGACTTTTTTGCGTCTCATTACATGGACGCTTCCGTACGAACGTATGATTACCATTATTGCATTAATACTCGGAGCGCTCGCTGGCACCGGCGCGGGGTACATTATCCGCACCAGGATCGCAGCCAAAAACCTCGAAGGAGCTGAAGCAAAAGCAGAAGCTGTTATAAAAAAGGCGCAGACCGCTGAGCAGGAAATGCTCTTAGCTGCGCGAGATAAAGCCTTAAAGATCACCGAAGAAGCAAAACGGGACGAAGAGTCGCGACGCCGCGAAATTAAGGAAGAAAAGGCCCACTTGGAAAAACGTGAGTCTCTTTTTGATGCCAAACTCTTAGAAATTGAAGGCAAACAGACAAAACTCGCCGAAAAAGTTGCCCAAGTCGAGAAGGTAAAAACCGATATCGATGCGCTCCATGAGCAAGAGCTCGTAAAACTCTCGGAAATCACGAAGCTCTCAAAAGAAGACGCAGAAGCACAACTCCTCGCGCGCGTTGAGACGTCATGCAAAGAGGCGCTTGTCTCACGATTGCGCAAACTCCAGTTGCAATCATCAGAAGAGATGGAAACAAAGGCAAAAAACCTCTTGGCCATGGTTGTCCAACGCCAAGCAACTACGCATTTATCCGAATTCACCACCTCAACCGTAGAAATTCCGTCCGACGAAATGAAGGGTCGCATTATCGGGAAAGAAGGTCGCAACATTAAAGCCATCGAACGCCTCACGGGTACCGACATTATCGTGGACGAAAGCCCAGGCATTATTACGGTGTCTGCGTTTTCCCCTATTCGTCGCCAGATTGCAAAGATCGCACTCTTAAACCTCATTAAAGACGGTCGGATTCACCCAACGCGCATCGAAGAAGCAGTGACCGAAGCGAAACGTGATCTCGCGGCTGATGTCAAAAAGGCTGGCGAAGATGCGCTCTACCAAATGGGCATTGCTGGCATTGACCCAAAACTGGTCGCTATTCTTGGTCGACTCAAATATCGCACAAGCTACGGCCAAAACGTGCTCGTACACTCAATGGAAGTTGCCAACTGCGCCACACTCTTGGCAACCGAGCTCGGCGCCGACATTGCCGTGTGCCGCAAAGGTGGTCTATTGCATGACATTGGAAAAGCCGTTGATCACGATGTCAAAGGTACGCATCCAGAACTTGGGTACGAGCTCATGAAAAAGTATGGTCTTTCAGAAGAAATTGCCTACATGTCTATTGCTCACCACGAAGATGCACCAAAGACACTCGAAGGTGTGATCGTCAAAGTGGCAGACGCACTCTCGGGTGCACGCCCTGGTGCTCGTCGCGAAAGCCTCGACGACTACGTGAAGCGTTTGGAGGACTTGGAAAAAGTCTGTATGTCATTCCAAGGTGTTGAAAAGGCGTATGCCATTCAAGCCGGTCGCGAAGTGCGCGTCTTCGTAGTGCCACAAGAAGTCGATGATCTCCAGGCCTACGACCTCGCCAAAAATATTGCCCAAAAGATCGAATCCGAAATGGCCTACCCAGGTGAAGTAAAGGTCAACGTCATCCGCGAAACCCGCATTGTTGAGTACGCCCGCTAATTGTATGTTTTCTATTCTTGTTTTTGGTGATGTCTTTGGCAAAATCGGCCGTCGCGCAATTGCGACGGTCTTGCCGTCTATGCGCGAACGCTATCATCCAACCTATGTTATTGCGAATGGTGAAAACTTAGCGCATGGTTCTGGGGTAACCGAAAACACTGTCACCGAACTATTAAACGCCGGTGTTGATGCGCTCACGGGCGGCAATCATACCTTGGACAAAAAAGAAGGCGTGGATCTCTTAAACGACGTCGCACTCTGGAAGACGCTTCGCCCCGCAAATATCTTAGGCGACAATATACCCGGCGTTGGATCACTCGTACTCACTCACGGCGGACAAAAGCTCCTCGTCATCTCACTCATGGCTCGAGCATTCTTCAAAGACACGTATGGCAACCCATTCACTGCACTCGATGCAATTCTTGCAGAGCATGCCGGAGAACAACTGAATGGCACTCTTGTTGATTTACATTCCGAGGCAAGCGCCGAAGCGGTTGCGTTTGGTTACCATGCCGAAGGTAAAGTTTCTGCCGTAGTTGGCACGCATACACACGTCGGGACTATCGATGCGCGCGTGCTCCCTGGTGGCACTGCCTACGTTACCGACATTGGCATCGTTGGCGCAGTGAATTCAGTGATTGGTGCAACCAAGGACCCGATCGTTGCATCGTATGTTACCGAAACAAAACCAAAAATCTCACCCGTCGAAGTTGGCCTCTGCCAGGTGAGTGCAGTGCTCATTACCATTGATGAAACAACGGGTAAGGCAACAGAGATCAGGCGCGTTGACGAACAAGTGCTGGTCAACTAAAACCGAGCACTTATTTACAAACTGGAACGAGTTAGCTACACTAAGGGCGTTAAATACTAATACTGTGCATAACCGGCGATCCTGTGTCCCGGCAATTATCACACCAACGTTATGAACAAAGCAGAATTGATCGACTTGATTTCAGAAAAGACAGAAGTCACCAAGCGCCAAGCAGAAGCAATGCTTGAAGCATTTATGGAAGCAGTAACGAAGCAGCTCAAGTCTGGCTCAGAAGTTGCCCTCTCTGGCTTTGGAACTTTCTCCGCCAAGAAGCGCGCTGGTCGTGTTGGCATCAATCCTCAGACAAAAGCAAAGATCCAAATCCCCCCAGTCACAGTGCCAAAGTTCAAGCCAGT
>CAZHIP010000001.1:0-8048 GCA_964532925.1 uncultured Gammaproteobacteria bacterium | reverse complement strand
GGTAAAACTCTCAAAGACACCCTCCGCAACAAATAATCTTGCGAAGATCTCCGCAAAACCCCGTAGCCTGGCTACGGGGTTTTGCTTTACCCTACACCAATTGCCGAGTGCGTGTTTTTTTTCTACAATAGGTAAGAACTTTATAATCTTATGCATACATCGAAACAACTTCTTACCATCGCCCTTGTGGGCAGCTTTGTAATCGGTGGCGCCTCGGGCGCTGCAACTGGATTGCTCGCAACAAACAAAATTACCATTGGTACGACCACCATCGGACCACTTTTTAGTTCTCCAACCACCCCCACACTCGTACCCGGTCAAATCTCCACAGAAAAACCCGCGCTGGGCCCAAACGTGCAAATTTCTCCTGCAAAAAGCGAAGAGGATTCGGTAACCGATGCCGTAAAACGCGTCACTCCATCGGTGGTTTCGATTGTGGTCAGCAAAGACTTGGCCCTCGTAAACCCGCAATCAACTGGCCCCATGTTCCCTGGTGAATTTTTTGGGTTTATATTGCCTCAACCAAGTGCACCCACACCACCGCAATCAACTCAACCATCAAAAAAACGCCAAGTTGGTGGTGGCACTGGTTTTGTGATTACTGCTGACGGCTTAATTCTCACCAATAAACACGTAGTGAGTGATATGAACGCCGACTACTCGGTGGTCTTCTCGAACGGGAAAACATACGACGCCACCGTACTCGCACGCGATGCGTTTGCAGATGTAGCCTTTCTCAAAATTGCAGCCACGAACCTCCCCATTGTACGCCTTGGCAACTCCGATAATGCAAAAATTGGCTCTACGGTGATTGCCATTGGAAATACGCTGTCTGAATTCCAAAACACCGTCACCAAAGGCGTGATCTCGGGTATCAATCGTCGCGTCGAAGCTGGCGGAGGCATCTCGGGTTCAGAAGTTATTGAAGGCGCCATCCAAACCGACGCCGCAATTAACCCCGGCAACTCAGGTGGTCCGCTCATCAACCTCGGAGGCGAAGTCATTGGCATTAACACGGCGGTCTCTCTGCAAGGCCAGCTCATCGGTTTTGCGATTCCTATCAATCTCGTAAAATCCGTCGTCGACAGTGTAAAGACCACGGGCCGGATTGTCCGTCCATGGCTCGGTATCCGCTATGTCATCATCAACCAGGACATGCAAAAAGAAGAAAATCTACCCACCGACTACGGCGCGCTCATTTCCCGTGGGAATGCACGTACTGATATCGCCGTTATCCCCTCGTCGCCAGCAGATAAAGCAGGGTTGAAAGAAAACGACATTATCCTTGAAATCGACAAGCAAAAGATCACCGAAGCGGCATCTCTCTCGTCTATGGTTCAACGCCACAAACCCGGCGACAAAATCACCCTTAAAATCCTTTCTCAAGGCAAAGAAAAGATGGTTACCGTGACGCTCGAGGAGCTACCGAAGGTGCAACAATAATTCAGTGGACAAAAAAGACCCCGCCCCGGGTCTTTTTTTAATACCCATACATTTCCTCCTCAATGCGCTATTTCAATTCCGGAAACTCAATGGCCATTTGAGTAAATTTATCCATTTTGTAGACCTCGTTGATCTCGATTTGGAAAACAATATCTTTAAATCCGTGTTTGATGGACAAAAGTAGTTCACGTAGTTGTGTGCGATGTTCAATTTCAATATCAAGCATCACCTGCCAGTTACCCATGACTTTCACATAGTTGACGATATTCGGTTGCGTTTTGCAAAAAGAAAATAACTCAGCCACACGCGCCTGGTTGTACTGGGTAATTTTTAAAAGCACCCGATATAACGACATATCCATTTTCGCGTAATCAAGCGAATACGTAATTTTGGTAACGACTCCAAGCGTTACCAATCGTTGATAGCGTTTTTGGACCATACTGGCACTCACGCCAATTTTTTCTGCCATTTTAGTAAATTCCATCCGGCCATCAACTTGTAACAGTGAAAGAATCTTGCGATCGGTCAGTGAGATCTTCGCTCGTTCTGTGGTACCACCAGAAACGCGCGCATCAGTTGGGGCTTCAGTCACATTCCCCCGCAAATATTTTCGTGGAAACTTGTGAAATTGCAATCCCACAACCATTTCACTCATAGTAATAAATCGCCCATATTTGGCTAACACTCCTTCAAGCACCTTGTTGTGCTCAAAAACATCTTTCCCAATGATTCCGAGCATGACATCAGCATAGCCATCTGTCCGCATAATGATAGGAATAAGCGGGTTGGTAGCCAAATCGGCATACATGGCAGCTTCTGCCTCTTTGGTGAGCCCAGAAAACTTGAGCCAATAGCCCCAAAATACTGGATATCCAGCCTTATCGTAGTCAATAAAAGCCCAAAAATGCTTGATAATGCCATTATCCTGCAATTTTTCTAAGTGATATTTCACCACTTGCGGACTTGTATCCAAGGCTTGGGCCATGTCGGTGAGCGACGCGCGGCCATCTTTATCAAGCTCAAACAGGAGTTTTTTGTCTAATTCGGTCATACTTATTTTTTAAATACTATACTATTTTTATATATTTGTCAATTTTTTAATAACTTTATACTTAAACTCTTGATATTTTGTAGTAAACAGCGTATAGTATCACGTTGCGATCAATGCAACACTGAACCTTGAAAACTGAGGAGTTGAAAATGGACATCGAACACCTTCGCAAAGAGCTCCAGGATGCACTCGACGAACGCGACGCCCTTGAAGAACGTATCATTCAACTTAAAAAACAGATCTTAGAAGCCACAGCGGATGGGTGGGTCGCAGTAGAGAGAAACGGACAGACTGAGGTTTTGGCTATCTGCCGCGGAATTGAGCATCGCACTAGCTTTGGTCTCATACTCCGCATCGACATCCGTGTCGATGACTCTGGCCTCTTGTCTGTTGGGGCTAGATATGAAGATCCTTCAGAATGGGTGTTCGTTGCGCTGGGTGATACACAGGAGGTCTGGTACGCCTCAGATGAACACTCGGAAGAATGCATTGTCGGGTTCTTCAAAACGCGAGAAGAGGCTATGGAGTTCGCGAAGAGCTCCGAAAAACCGAACCACGAGTAGCTAAAAACAAGGAGATTCTAATGAAATCCGTCAGTGCAGATCAGATAGAGGCGGTTATTAACAAGCTCGGTGGCATCCAGGGCGTTGAGAAATTCCTACGAGACGAACTCATCGTCTCATCATTGATTCCGACAGTTGACCTCGACATCGACCCCTATTGCCCGGAAACATTCGCTGTCGTGGAACACAAAAAGAATGGGCAACTGATCTGGGACAAAGAGAAGGTCAAGCTTTATACCTATGAACGTCCTAAAAATGCGTACTGGCTTACCATCAATGGTAATCTGATCCGCTATAAGCTGGAGAGTCAGCCAGTAATGAACGCCAATGTCCTCGACTTCCTCCTCAGACACCCCGAACTCATCCCGAAAGAGTGGAAAGACCTGGGCGTGTACTTCTGGGGTACGATCTACAGCAAGAAGGGAACAGATCGCAAGGATTATTTGTGCGTACGCTACCTTGAGTGGTACTGCCGCCAATGGCGCTGGGGATATCACCCTCTCGTAAGTGAGTTGCGTTATCCTAGTCACCTTCAACAAGCGGCCCTCTTCGCAGAATAACTTCTCGAACCGCCGGTCGAATTACACGTTCGACCGGCTTTTTCTTTTTAAGGAGCCAATCTTCCATTTATTTGAGATTTCGGCTATAGTAGTTCAATCAATTGTAATTTCAGCACTTGTTTTTTTATTTTCATATGAAACACACAAAAATTGTCTGTACCATTGGTCCCGCCTCCGAAGACCCGAAGATTCTTGCCCAGCTTATAAAATCAGGCATGAATGTGGCCCGACTCAACATGAGCCACGGTTCACATGCGTGGCACGATAAAACAGTAAAAAACATCCGCGCCGTTGCCAAAAAGCTCGGCGTCCACGTCGGTATTCTCGCTGACCTCCAAGGTCCAAAGATCCGCTTGGGTAAGCTCGACGCGCCCGTCATGCTCGAAACTGGTAAGACAATCGTCTTAACCACCGATGTTGACGAAGATGACCGCACCAAGATCCAGGGCACCATCCCGGTAAACTACGAATTCCTCCACCAGGAAGTAAAGGTGGGCTCGACTATCCTTATCGACGACGGTAAGGTTGAAGTAAAAGTCACCTCAATTCGTGGCAAGTCACTCGTAGCAGATGTCGTAATCGGTGGCCCCATTTCCTCAAACAAGGGCTTGAATCTGCCGCATACCACCACTCGCATTGC
The DNA here is from genome assembly GCA_964532925.1 of uncultured Gammaproteobacteria bacterium. Taxonomy (GTDB): domain Bacteria; phylum Patescibacteriota; class Patescibacteriia; order GWA2-47-26; family GWA2-47-26; genus CAZHIP01. The sequence goes on along the minus strand of CAZHIP010000001.1, from coordinate 3,791 downwards.
GGCTATTACCGACAAAGACAAAGAAGATATTGAGTTTGCTATCAAGCACGATGTTGATTTCATCGCACTCTCGTTTGTTCGCACTGCCGCAGACATCGAATCCTTGCGCGCCATGCTTCCCGCACGCAAACCAGCCATCCACCTTATTGCAAAAATCGAGCAACACGAAGCCATCACCAACTTCGACGCCATCTTGGAAGCATCCGATGCCATCATGGTGGCACGTGGCGATTTAGCACTCGAGTCAGAATCATCGCAAGTGCCAATTGTACAAAAAGAAATTATTGCCAAAGCTCGCCATGCTGCAAAACCGGTAATTGTGGCAACTCAGATGCTCGATTCCATGGAACGAAATCCGCGTCCAACCCGCGCAGAGATCTCTGACGTCGCAAATGCGGTGATCGACCATACCGATGCGGTCATGCTCTCGGGCGAAACCGCTGGCGGCAAATTCCCGGTTCGCACCGTCGAAACCATGTGCAAAATTATTGAACAAACTGAAAACTCCCCCTACGACGATGTGTCGATCGCTGCAGCGCTCGGTGCCGTCTCGTCACGCACGCATACTATTGCTGCACTCGCCGCTCTTTCTGCTAAGCTCACTGAGGCAAAAGCAGTTATCGCCTTCTCTCACTCGGGTAACATTGCCCGCATTCTCGCGCATTTCCGCCAAGATATCCCGATGATCTTAGGTGCTGGTTCTGAGCGTGTAGCAAACCAGCTTTCCCTTGTCTGGGGCATCAACAACACCATCGTAATCGAAAAAACCACATCAGCAAAAGTAGTCTTCGACACGATAACAAAACATGCCGCCAAGATGCTTGGACTCAAAAAAGGTGCGACCATTATCCGCGCAGCAGCCAGCGCAACTGCAGCAGCACACGAAAGCATGATCGAGGTCAAAAAGATTTAATCGCTCGTGAACCAAAAAACCCTCGGATTACTCCGAGGGTTTTTTATATCTTAGATTATCGTATTTCAAAACTTACGCTCGCCGTGCCGTACGCCCCTGCTTCATCAAAAACATTCAACGTCAACGAGTGGATGCCTGGCGTCAGATTCTCGAAGGAAACAGGAAACGAATTCAATGCCCCACTTGCCGATGCTTTGAGTGTACCGTCAATCATTGCCTCAACACGAGCCACCGCTTTGGTTGCGGTCGTGGTAAACATGACTGGCGCAACGCCGGCCATAAGCGCACGATCACCCGGTGTAATAATCGAAACCGTAAAGGTCCCTTGCGTCGTCTCAAAAGCGGGCATTGACCCACCCTCGGCGGCAGGTGGCGTTCCAGTTACCGGACTATCGTTGCCTGGCTCGGTATACGGGAGGTTATTGCGGGTTGCCCAATTTTTTATCCCCGCTTCCCATGTAGCAAATTGCGGATCTTCCCCAGGGTTCTTTGGGTACGGTCCCCGCGGATCATCTTTGTCCACATAATAGAGAATAGTATGCATACCTACTGCTTCGCCACGAAGCACTGGCTTGTCGGTCATGACTGGGTCAGGTTCCACAAACGATTCCACAGGCTTACCCACGAGTGCACGAGCCATAAATGCATTCCAGATTGGTGCAGCCACCAGTACGCCATCAGCACCCTTCTTCATAGCTTCATTATCGTTATTACCAACCCACACACCGGCAACAAGCGACGGCGTGTATCCCATAGTCCAGCCATCATGCCAATCGTTGGTCGTACCCGTCTTCGCAGCAACCGGACGGTCTTTTAGGATAAGCGGGCTATTGGCTCCAAACACATATGTACGCGCTTCATTGTCACTCATAACATCTGCAATCTGACGCGCTACTTGGGTATCCAAAACGTTATCCGGTTTTGGATCTTGCCATTCTTCTACCACAGCGCCGTTCGCATCCTCAACTTTCAAAATTGCAGATGTTGGCACATACGAACCCTCCCGTGCAAACACACTAAACGCAGCAGCATGTTCGAGTAGTTTCACCTCTCCACCACCCAACACCAGAGACAACCCGAAACGACTGCGGTCAGCAAGTGTGGCATAGCCCATTTTTTCCGCCTGATCGAGCACCCGAGCAACTCCCGTGAGATACAATGTTTTTACTGCAGGAATATTGAGTGAACCTGCCATCGCACGACGCATAGTCAGTACACCATATTCGCGACCATCGTAGTTACGTGGAATATAATCCTTTGCGTCTGTCTTAAACACTGTTTCGACATCGTACAATACCGTTTCTGGTGTATATCCTTTTGCAAATGCAGCCGCATACACAATCGGCTTAAACGAAGATCCTGGCTGACGATTGCGAATCGTCACATTGACTGCACCATCATGTTTTTCGTCAAAATAATCACGCGACCCAACCATCGTGAGAATCTGTCCAGTCTTTGGATCGAGCGCAATTAACGCCGCATTCCCCGCTCCATACTTTTTCTCATTCCGTTCTGCTCCTTTTAACACCTCTTCTTCGCCGATTTTCTGGAGTTTTGCATCAAGCGTGGTAATAACCTTATATCCACCCTGTTCAATACCATCTTCTCCGTATTTTTGAGCCAAAATATCTTTTACATACATGACAAAATGTGGCGCGGTAATGGCCGTACGGAGCGGAACTACGTTCGCCAGTGGGTCAATCGCTAATGCTTTTTCTACTTCTTCTTTTGGGATATAGCCACCATCACCCATAGCGCGAATAATCATGCGAGTTCGTGCCACCAGTTGTTCGCGATGATTGCCGTAGGGTGAATAATACGTCGGTGCATTTGCCATGGCTGCCAATAACGCACCATCGGTGACCGTGAGATCGCTACTCTTTTTACCCAAAAATGTTTGTGACGCCGCCTCAATGCCGTACGAGGTTGATCCGTACGGGATTTCGTTAAAGTACATTTCCAAAATCTGGTCTTTCGTAAACTTATGTTCGATCTCGTAGGCCAAAATAAGCTCTTTTAGTTTACGTGTAAATGCTTTATCGCGGGTAAGAACAGCGTTTTTAATAAACTGTTGTGTAATCGTTGATCCACCTTGCTTTTTCGCACCACTCATCACATCCACAATAGCTGCGCGCACCAAACTCGTCAGCTTAAAGCCTTTGTGTTGATAAAAATCGCGATCTTCTGCCATAATGGTCGCCCATTTGGCATACGGCGCAATGTTTTCGAGTTTTACGGCAGTGCGTTTCTCGTCGCCATGGACGTCGTAGAGCAACACTTCGCCTGTTCGATCGTAAATCTTGGTTGACTGTGGCACCGCACGTTCCAGCAATTTTCCTGGTTGCGGCAAAGAACTCGAATAATACAAAATCATGATGCCCAAAATCGCCGCACATCCTACACCCAAAAATAGCCCCGACCAGACAACTCCGCGCCAAAATGATGTTGGCGCACGACGAATAGTGACATAAGCCGACCGGAGAACAAACCACAGACCCTTAAAAATACCCACCAAAATACGCTGTATGCCCCGAAGTAACGCTTTACCAACGCTTGCGGCGGCGTCATTCACCACTTTGCGGCGCTTTTTATTCTGATTAAACGAATGATATTGTTGATAGGATGGAAGGCTCATGGGACTAGTTTACGCGTTTCTTCTTCTTTTTTCAACCCATACGTCTATTTGTCTCAATTACAAAAAGGCCCGAGTGGGAGTTTTACTGCTCGACTACCGTCTGCGCTCCATAACCCCTCGGTTATGGCAGCCTTCGGCGTCCGCCACGGGAAACTACCGTTTCCCGACCCCTTCCCCGTGCAACTCCCCCTCAATTACAAAAAGGCCCGAGTGGGAGTTGCACCCACGCATAGCGGTTTTGCA